>JBAXBA010000064.1:0-22115 GCA_037142195.1 Pseudomonadota bacterium | reverse complement strand
GGGAAATGAACAGTCAACTTGTTATGCACAAGTTTGCGTAAGTTTCATGTAGCGGCTGATAGCGGGGCTATTTTTGCCCGTGAGCCGACAAGAACAAGAGGCGTTTTGGAGGTTGCCCAGGAGGTTGCTGGCAACTCTCTGAGTGTCGCGCCCCCAGAAAAGGCGCATGTTTCCATGTCTGTTTAAAAACAAAAATCCGGCTGTTTAGTGCCGGATTTTAGTTTTTTGGGGGAATCAGGAGGGCTTTTCAAAGTGGTGTGCGCTAATTGGAAGCTTTGCAAGACAGGAAGACTAGAGTGTTGTCCTTTTTAAGGACGGTTGTCTCCGAAGAGACGGATGGGCTATATAAGCGAAAAACCAGCCCTGATTCGAACCCCAAAACACGATCCGCTAAAGATCATGGTGAATACTACGCCGCAACGGCCTAGGGTCAATATTTAAGATCACTTAACTATTACTTTATTAACCACCGCGGAAGATTGCTGAATATTTAAATAACCAAGGTGGTGAATTCCTCCTCGTTCAGGGCAAGCTTCCAAAACCTCAAAAAAAAACAATGCGCAGAAGGCTTCGCTTGCCAAACGGCGGGCCTTTCTTGTATGTTGGCCCAAACCGGGTCCCACCAAGGGTGTCCGGATGATCTTTGACATGAAAGGACCTCTTGGATGAATCATCCTGAAGCTTCACAAAAAAAAGCTGTTGAAAGAGTGCTTCGTGCAATCGAAGTCATTAAAGCAGGCGGCATGGTTATTATGGTTGACGACGAAGATCGCGAAAACGAAGGCGATTTAGTTTTTGCAGCCCAAGACTGCACCCCTGCTAAAGTCAACTTCATGGCTAAAGAAGCCCGAGGCCTTATCTGTCTTCCCCTGGCATCAGAATTTATCGAAAGATTAAAACTGCCGCAAATGGGGGACCATTCTAAATTTCATTCCCAATTAGCGACTGCCTTTACCGTAAGTATTGAGGCTAAAACAGGCGTTACTACAGGCATTTCCGCTTCGGATCGCTCCCATACGATCCTTACGGCAATTGCAGATCAGACCACGCCGGAAGATATCCTCGTACCTGGACATATCTTTCCCTTAAAGGCCAGAGTAGGCGGTGTCTTGGAGCGGGCGGGACATACTGAGGGCAGTGTGGATCTAGCCCGATTGGCTGGTAAAAAAGAGGCTGCAGTAATCTGCGAAATCATCAATGACGACGGGACGATGGCCCGTCGAAAAGATCTAGAGCAGTTTGCTAAAAAGCATGCCTTGGAAATCGTATCCATAGAGGACCTCATTACCTTTAGGCTTATGCATGACAGCCTCGTCGAAGAAGTGGCTCGTCAGGAAGTGAAAACCATTCACGGAGTCTTCCAGGGAGTGTGGTTTCAAAATAAGCAAGATCAACAACTGCATTTTGCTCTCCTCAAAGGTAGCAACTTTTCTGAGCAGGTCACTCAAGTCCGTGTTCATAGAAAGCATCCCATAGCCGATGTTTTTATGGAGCAGGGAGCTTTTGGCAAGATTGATGCGGGGCTACGCATGCTCAAAGAGTCCGAAAGCGGGGTTTTAGTTTATCTTTGCGGCTCTAGTGGAAATTCCCTTATGCTGGAAGAGCTCAACGAGACTATGAATTCAAATTCAAAATCCGTGTCGGATCCTAGAATGTATGGAATTGGTGCTCAAATCCTTCGAACCTTAGGTGTTAAAAAAATGTGCTTACATATTTCAGGTAAGAAGCAGATTTGGGGGCTGGGTGCCTTTGGGCTTGAAATAGTGGCCTCCAAAGAACTCCTGGATCCCAAGTAAAGCTTGGGTACAGATCTATATCGATTTCCTATTAGCTGATATTATATATGAAGAGGTACCTATGACGAGCCGCGTTTTGATTTTAACTGCGAAATTTAATGATACCGTTACAAGATCCCTGGAACTTGGTGCGCGTCAGACCCTGGAAGAAGCTCAGGCAAAAGTGAAATCACTTTGGGTGCCTGGCGCTTTTGAGCTTCCTGTAGCGGCGCAAAAGGCCGCTAAAACCGGAAATTGGGATGCCATTGTTTGTTTGGGCTGTGTGATCCGCGGTGAAACTCCTCATTTTGACTTGGTCTCCTCGCAGGTGGCTTCAGGGATTATGAAAGTCTCCCTGGATTCTGGCATACCGGTTATTTTTGGAGTTTTAGCGACAGATACTGTCGATCAAGCGATGAATCGATCGGGCTTAAAACTTGGCAACAAAGGCGTGGAATCAGCTCATGCGGCACTAGCTATGGTTAAAGTTCTTAGGGAGCTCAACTAATGTCAGCAGACCAATTAAGACTAGCCAGAGAAAATGCCTTCAAATTTCTCTACCAATGTGATTCTGAGACCTTAAATTATTTTTCTGAACCCCACTTTCAGTCATTTACTCAGCATTTTGAAGCCCCTTCCGATACCATGGAGCGTTGTCGAATGCTTTGTGAAGGCACCTTAGGAAGGTTAGATCCCATTGATGTCATCATTGGCGAAAATGCGAAACAATGGTCTGTAGGCCGACTCCCAGCTACCGATCGCTGTCTTTTACGAATGGCCATATGGGAACTCCTAGATTCGGAAACACCCACGAAAGTCATCTTAAATGAAGCGATTGAATTGGCTAAGAAATTTGGTACTGAAGATTCCGCACGTTTTGTTAATGGACTGCTAGATTCCGCTGCGAAGTCCATTCGAAAGTAAGCCTTCTGACTGACCTCATTCGAACCGGTGAAAGGATAGATATGGAGAACGTAGCTACAAGCTTACACCCCAGCCAAGTTATTTTGCCTGAACTATCCTTACAACTTCTGCGAAAAGTAAGCAGTCAAAGTGCATTTTTCTGGGTCACTTTCTTTAAAGAAGGCTCTCTAAAAACCTCAGACCTTTCCAAATTCGAGTCGTTATCTGAATTGATGCAAAATTTGGCTGCGAAAGGGCTTTCTGCCGGAAACGAGCCGATTCTATTGTCTCAGCAAACCTGCGCCGAGCCCTTTCTACTTTTGTTGCTTCACGCTCCCAAGTCACTCAGCCACCAAGATTTAGCAGAATATTGTGCAGCTGCTCGCCAGCACATGGAAGGCATTGGCCAAAAAAATGTAGGAATCCATCTACCTGAGAACTTTCTTGATCCCCTAAAGACTCTCCTTTTTATTGGAGAAATCCTTCAAAAATCGTATTTCAATCAGAAAATTGAAAAGTCCTTTATTTCCCTGTCGGGTCTTACGGCACATACATCGCTAAATATATCGTGGAAAATTCAAAACTTCATGAGGAAGAACGGTCTTCCTGTTACCTTCTATCACTAATAATGACATAGGCCGGACGCCATGATACTTTAACGGTCATCGGTCCGTGTGCTTGAATCGTTTGGCGGTTGTTATGTCCCTATTACGTTCTACATTCAAAGTGTTATTTCATCCCATATTTATATTTGTCACTTCGCAAATTGTGTGGATCTCAATTGCTATTTTATGGGTGCATTGGTTTGTCAATGCCAGAGAAGTCATTGAAGTCATGCGATCTTCCCTGCCTCTGGCTATAGAATCTCATATCACCATCACAGCCCTGGTCGTTGGCTGCATTCTATTGGGCATGCTTCTAGTCGGCTCTATTTGGATCTTTGTCGTCAGCCAAAGACAAACCGTCTCCCTCCGACAACAACAGGCTTTTGTTTCAAGTGTCACTCATGAGTTACGTTCGCCACTTGCAAGTCTAAAGCTCATGATTGAAACTGCTGAAACCCGTCGGCTCAGTCACGACTTACAATCACAAATGCTTTCTATGGCAAAAATCGACATTGAAAGACTACTTCGGTTAGTCAATCAAGTTTTACTCTCCTCAAGGTTAGACCGAGGTGTAGAAGATTTTTCTAAAACTGCGGAAATTTTAAACCTCAAAACTATTTTGATTCAATCGACGGAACGGGCAGCATGGCTTGATCCTACTATCCAAGAACGAGTCGAGATGAAGTGCGATGATGATATTATCGTACGCGCCTCAATCAATGCTTTAATTTTAATTTTTGGTAATATCATTGAAAATGCGGTGAAGTACTCTCCTGCCGGCTCGCCTATTAAGATTTCCGTTGAAAAAAATCATACATCCATAAAAACCACAATTACCGATCAAGGATTTGGAATTAGAAGTCAAGATATGAAACGAATCTTTAGACTCTTTCAACGTGGAAATGTAGCCATATCCAAAGCTTTACCTGGAACGGGAGTAGGACTTTTTTTAGTAAAATCGGTCACCAAGATTTTAGGCGGCAAAGTCGAAGTTTCGAGCTTGGGAGAGGGGTTCGGATCTTCTTTTTTAGTAGAAATTCCTTGGAAAGGATCTCTTCATGAATAGTCGACCAAAAATATTGCTTGTCGAAGACGAACAACATATATCATTTATGCTACAGTACAATTTGCAAGCTGAAGGCTATGAGATTATAGCCGCTATGAATGGAAAGACTGCTCTCAATCTCTACCAATCTGAAAAGCCTTTTGATGCCATCATTCTAGACGTCAACCTGCCGGAAGTTGATGGGTTTCAAATCCTTGAAAAGATTCGGCTTGAAGACACGAGAACGGGCATCCTCATGTTAACAGCCAGAGCATCTGATCAAGATCGGCTAGAAGGACTCACTGGTGGTGCAGACGATTACCTTACCAAACCATTTAACCTTTTAGAACTCATGGCTCGAGTTTCCCGAATGATTGAGCGATCTAAATTGTTTAAAGAGCAGAAAATTGAAACTAAAAAAGGTGATTTTACACGTTGGACACTTGATCATGATTCGCTAGTGCTTAGAGTTTCTGGTCAAGAAGGGATACCCCTTACAGCATTAGAAGCAGACCTTTTAAAAGAATTCCTTTCCCATAAAGATAAAGTTCTAAGTCGCGAGCATCTCTTGAGAGAGGTTTGGGGACTTAATGGAGACATTGAATCGCGCACCGTAGACAACTTTATATTGAGGCTCAGAAAAATTCTGGAAGTAGATCCTTCTAACCCTAAATATTTAATAAGTGTACGTGGGCGCGGTTATAAGCTGACGGACCCAGGAGAACCTAAATGATTAAGACTTTTGAAAAATGGCATGGATGCAAAAATGATTTTATAATTGTGTGGCTTCCTGATCACGAAGGCGAGATTGTTTTAGATTCCCTGAGACGTCAGGCGAAAGCTCTCTGCAATAAAGATGGCACAGGCATTGGTGCTGATGGCATACTCGTTCTTCACCATCGAAACTCTTCAGACCCCCTGCCCTCGCTTATGTCCATCATTAATGCTGATGGCAGCATGGCGGCAAACTGTGGCAATGGGCTGCGAGTGGCGGCCCTTGCCATTCGAAAGAAGCATTTGGATTTAGGGATTCCTACACCTGATGTGGTCGAAATCCGAGTCATGCAAAGATCTTTTATTTGCCAGTTTTACAAAGGTGCTCAACCTTTTGTAGCTGTAAATATGGGACAGGTAAAACAGAACCAGGAGCTTCCTTGGTTTGAGGAGGGAAGGTCGGAACTTAATCAGTGGTTAAGGACCGCAAATTTAGGGTCACTTCATACTCACGCGGTTGACATAGGCAATAAACATCTTGTTTTAAAGAATTTACCCGCGACGAGCGAAAACCTCGATTTGGTGGGGCCTCCTCTTCAGAAATTTAAAAGTTGGGACGGCATCAATGTTCATCTGGATGAGGAAGTCCCCATTAAAAAGGACGACCTCGCTCGTGCCATGCAAGATATTGGGGAAACCATAGATGAACTCCACGTAGTCTTTTGTTATGAGCGTGGGGTCGGAGCCACTCCCGCCTGTGGCAGCGGAGCCTGCTCTGTGGCAGCGACAGCTTGGTCCCAAGGATTTTTAGGCGAGTCCCATTGGATCGCCATCGATATGCCAGGTGGTCGCCTCTATTGTAAAAAAGACAAACATTCTTTCACACTGGCGGGGCCCGGAAGATTTGTATTTGAAGGCAAGATCCAGATATAACTGTCTATAAATAATGACATTTATATTTATATTTAGATTTATGAGTGGAGCTGCCGATCCTCAAACTATGGGCTAAGGATGTCTTTAGTTAGAGGACGGTTATGAAAAAAACATTTCCCCCGCAAGATTTAGGAAATTTGGTCAGACCCAAGGCGAGACAGCTTTCCTTAGATATTATGCTTGATGATCCAGCCTTTAAACTCCTGCTCACCATCGGCTTAAATGTTAAGGTTCTGTCCCGATCAGGAACCAACCTCGATGGTTTTGCGAAACTTGTAAACGGAGACCTCCAAGTCCATGTCAGGGCCATGCCTAGAGGCTTTGAGTACAAACAAAGCCTTGTAATCGCATTTTTAACGAAACCTTTTATCACCACACAGGTCGTAGTAAAGGAAGCTTTTGGCAATACTCTGATACTCCAGAGTGCGCCGACTCGCTTTCATGAAAGGCGTCAATTAGAGAGTCCATGCACAGTATATAAAGTACCCCAGGCCGTTACAGCTAAAATACTGACAGGTGAACTTGTCCTAGAACGCAATAGTTTCTATTCCGCTGAAAAAGGAGTCACCACCATATGGAATGATAGATTGGTCTACCGTGGGACTGATAAATCTGCTCCCTTTTTTGATATTAAAACGCAAACCAATGGTGAAATCGTAACTCTGTCCAAGGGTGGCCTAGGTATCAAGCGGATTCATACCAATGAACCACCACCCATTCTGATTTACCTCCAAACGACCTTGCGCTGGGGAAAAAATAGAATTCAGATTCGATGTTTTGCGGCTGTAAGACAAACTAAACTCAAAGACGGATTTGAAACTCTTCATTGTTGTTTTCTAGATGAACTACCAAAACTACCTTCTGAGCTTTCCTCTGGCGCAGCAAGTGTCAATCTATCGTTTGCGGATCAGTCGCTGGTTTATGTAAATGGAGATGTGAAAGCCCACGCCCAAAAAGTAAAACTGATGTTGCCTTTTGGGACTCATATATTGAAAGTCGAAAACTCTAAAGGTGAAGAAAGACAATCGGTGCTTAAAATTTCAACCAATTCACCTTCCGAAATAAAGTTTGGTATGCCGTAACTTTTTACTTGCAGAAAAAATTCGATTCCTGTATCCCATTCAGACGATATTCGTTAAATGATTTGTGAATAAAAGTTGGAAGAAAACGAACGATAAATTGATTTGTAATTTTTGTTTTGCTTCGCTCGGATGAGATGGAATAAAAGTATCCACATCATTATCCACAGGGCTGCGCACAGGAAACGATGTTATCCACAGCCTGTTTCGAGATACAACTCCACCCTTCTCTATTATTACACTTTTTCAGAGACCTTTTGGGGAAACCCATAAGTTACCTAAACTACTGCGATAAATCTTTCCTGTAATCTCAAACTGAGGAAAAATGGAGTTTCAAAGCTTCAAATTGGAGCCCCACTTCCTTGAAAGATTCCGATTTAAGAGACGCATTGAAAGAAGACAGCACCCATCAGTGGGTATAATAATGTAGTCCTGTGGATAACTTCAGGCTGCTACGATTTACAACTTTCCATTCCCATAAAAAACTAAGGCTCGATCAAGAGCCTTTGCGATTTTGTTTAAAGAAGAAAAGAGATTTCCGAAAACGGAAGCTAAAAAATCTCAGCCTTTAAAATTTGGTCGACGATCTCAGGATTCAGCAAAGTGGAGATATCTCCAAAGTCTTTGGTTTCGGCTTCTGCTATTTTGCGCAATATGCGGCGCATGATTTTTCCTGATCGAGTCTTTGGCAATCCTGCGACCACCTGAAAACGCTCGGGTTTTGCAATAGGGCCAAGCTCACGAGTCACCAATGTGAGAAGCTCACTCTTAAGCTTATCGCGATCTACGTTGGGGTCGGAACAAATTAAAAAGCCATGAATTCCCTGCCCCTTCACCGGATGAGAATACCCAACGACTGCGGATTCCACCACACTGGGGTGAAGGTCCAAAGCATCCTCTACCTCAGCGGTGCCTATATTGTGCCCTGACACGATGATGATGTCATCAATCCTGCCTGTAATTCTGTAATTGCCCTGATCGTCGCGCTTAGAGCCATCACCGGTAAAGTAGTAGCCAGGATAGGCCTTTAAATACGTGTCTTGATATCTTTGCCAGTCACCAAAAACAGTCCTTGCCATTCCTGGCCATGGCTCTTTAATACACAAAGCCCCTTCGCCTGCTTTCGTCGTCACTTCTTTCCCATCGCTGTTCAAAAGCACTGGCTCCACTCCTGGAAGAGGAAGTGTCGCAAAAGTAGGAATAGCTGGAGTTACACCAGCAAGAGTGGAAATCATGATCCCCCCTGTCTCGGTTTGCCACCAAGTATCCACAATCGGCACCCTTGATCGCCCGACATTTTCAAAATACCACTGCCAAGCCTCTTCATTAATGGGCTCGCCGACACTCCCCAAAACTTTAAGGGAATCCAAAGACCTACCCGTAAAAGGGCTGAGCCCAAAAGCTTCTAGAGTCCGGATAGCCGTGGGAGCTGTATAGAAGTGAGTGACCTGGTGACGATCTATGACGCGCCAAAATCTCGAAGCATCGGGCCAAGTTGGAATTCCTTCAAACATCAATGTGGTGGCCCCGCTCAAAAGCGGGCCATAGGTGAGATAAGTGTGTCCCGTGATCCAGCCTAGATCGGCTGTGCACCAAAAAAGATCTCCTTGTTGCATTTGGAATACATTTCTAAAGGTGTATTCCGCATAAACCATATAACCAGCCGTGGTATGAAGGAGCCCTTTAGGCTTCCCGGTCGATCCGGAGGTATATAGAATAAAAAGCGGATCTTCACCGCCAACAGAAACCGCTTCACAAGAATCAGATACGCCGTGAGATGCCTCATGATACCAAACATCACGAGGTACGTTCATCGATAGAGGTTCTTCTGTATGTTTTATAACGAGACATGTTTGGACTCTCGGAGACATCATCAAAGCTTCATCCACAATCCCTTTAAGGGGAATGCACTTAGCTCCCCTTGCAGCGCCACTACTTATAATTATAAAATCAGATCCAGAATCCTCAATTCTCGCCGATAGAGATTTAGCTGAAAAACCAGCAAACACTACGCAGTGCACAGCACCTAAACGCGCACAGGCTAAAACACTAAACATGAGCTCGGGAATCATCGCCATATAAATGACAACGCGATCACCCTTCTTAACTCCCAATTTTTTAAGGGTATTGGCAAATACCTCAACTTCACGTTTGAGTTCGCGGAAAGTAAAACTTCGGCTGGGGTCATCAGGGCTGTTGGGTTCCCAAATCAGAGCTACTTGATCGGCCTTGGACGCCATATGGCGATCGAGGCAGTTTTCAGAAAGATTTAATACGGAATCTTCAAACCAAGTCACTTTTTCACCAAGTTTACCTTGAGAGACTAGCTTGGGGGCTTTGCGCCAAAAGAACGAAGAAGAAGCTTCTCGCCAAAAGCCATCCCTATCGCTTTTCGCCATTTTTGTGTACTTGTCGTGATCTGCCTGAGTTTTTATATGTATCATAGAACCCATTAAATTAAATTTTTTAACGCTCTAAAATCGCAAGGTACTTTGGCTATTTTGCCGCTGACTCCTTCGGGAATTTCAATATCTTGAGCATTCGTTGCCAACCAAATTTTGCCTAAATAACCATGACTTTTTAGAAAACTGGGAAGCTTCATGCTAGTTAAATCATTTCGCTTAAAATAGAAGTCTGAGATAATCACATCAATCTGGCCTACGTCAAGAACTCCGGAAAGCACATCGGAAGCCAGCACAGAAGGATCTTCGTAAGATAATACCTCCACGTCACTTCCCAAGAGCTCATGCCAAGCATTTCTAAAAAATTCTTCATCATCAATGACGACGAGTTTCAAACTAACTCCTTACTCTTGGCCTTAATGATTTGAATCATAACATCTCTCGTTGCCGGATCCGCTAAAGCAAAATCAATGGTTGCTGCTAGATATCCAGGTACATTACCCGTGTCATAGCGAACTCCATCAAACTTATAGGCCAAAGTCGGATGATCCGCGAGATAGAGCCCGATCGCATCTGTGAGCTGATATTCCCCGCCGGCACCTTTAGAAATGCGCTCCAAACAACCGAAAATGTTACTGTTCAAAATATATCTGCCTGGAGTGGCGAGATTGGTCGGCGCTTCCTGAGGCTTGGGCTTTTCCACCATGCCACTCATTTTAAGAAGACGTTTAGAAGAGTCCAAATAGTCACCAGCCACAATACCATATTTGTAGGTGTCTTTCTGGTCTACCTCCATGACGCCGATCACCGAAGCCCCTGGATGGCTATCTAGAACATCCAAAAGCTGAGCAGTTACGGGTTTAGGATGCAGCACCAAATCATCTGCCAAAATAATCGCAAAGCTCTCACCTTCCCCAATAAAGGGCCTAGCGCAAGAAATGGCGTGACCTAAACCTAACTGCTCCTTCTGGCGCACCGTATAGATATCTACCTTAGAGCCAATATTTCTCACTAAATTTAGATAGTCGAGCTGACCCTTTTTCTCTAAGTAAGCCTCTAATTCAAAATTGCGATCAAAGTAATTTTCGATCATTTCTTTACCACTTGCTGTAATAAAAACAATCTGCTCAATCCCTGAACGAATCGCCTCATCGACCGCATAGTCAATCATGGGCCGATTAATGATCGGCAGCATTTCTTTCGGGGTTTGCTTGGTAGCTGGAAGAAACCTGGTGCCTTTGCCTGCTACGGGGATAATGGCTTTTTTAACACGCATTTTAACCTCAATCTGTGGAATACAAAAAGGATCTGCAAGAGCCAGGAAGGATTCTAGAAAAGATGGAAATCAGCAGCTCGAGACACCCTGAAATCTTGAGATCCCCCTGGGAACGCCTCCTCATCGGCAACCAAAGTAAAATCGTCATGGTCCATCATCCATCCTGCAGGAATCGATCGGTCCCTTGCCAAAATCTTAGCTACCATTTGGGCCTTACTACGTCCTGTAGCTATTATAGCAATCTTTTTAGCTTCTAAAAAATGTCCTAAACCGTAGGTAATCCCCCATGTACCCTCTGGTATCCCTAAACTTTCACAAGTCCCTTTAGCTAAGGCGACGCATCCGAAAGTAAACTCCGCTGGCACGAAAGGCTCATGAAAAGCCACATGGCCATTGATACCTAGTCCTAGTATGGCAAGGTCCGCTACCTGACGATTCCCTTCGAAGTCGCTAGCTCCCACTTCGGCATCAATCCATACAAATTGATCTTTGTATGACGGAAGATGCTCCATAAAAAAATTCTTAAAATAGCCCCGACGCTCTCCGGCTAGAATATCATCGACTTGGATGAACTTTAGGCCCTCCAAAAACTTGGGCCGTACCTTCTCCCAATACCGATACAAGGGAATAGGAGTATTTCCTGCTGGGAGAAATACACTCTTTGCGTTCGTTGACGCAACGGCCTTTTCTAGCCAATCATGTAAGGTCCGAGCAGCATGACTGGAATCTTTACAGAGAATCGTTTCCATGTTTCAATATTACCATCTGAAGATTAACTTACATCCAAGGTATAATACACCATGTCCATTTCGAAAAAAAGACTATTGGTCGTTGCCCATCCCGATGATGAAAGCCTTTTCTTTATGGGCGCCCTTATGGACCGAACCCTTGGACCCTGGCACGTCGCTTGTGTAACAGACGGAAATGCCGATGGAGATGGAATTCGACGTCAAAAGCAATTTGAAAACGCCTGTGACATGTTAGGAGTCGAAAAAAGCCATTGGCTTGGCCTTCCTGATATCTACGAAAAAAGACTAGATCCCACAATCTTGCAGGCGAAACTCTCTGAGTGTGATCTCCCCTCAGAAGTCTACACTCATGGCCCTATTGGGGAATATATGCATCCCCATCATCAAGATGTTTGCTTTATAGTTTCCAATTTCTATCACCAAAAAGTCCCGGTTTACTTAGCAGCCTATAATACATTTCCTGAAAGAATCTTTCCACTCACAGCGGCGCAATTTGAGCTAAGAACCAAGATTCTTGCCGACGTTTATGGTTCGGAAACTATGAGATTCATCAACATGCTTCCCGCTCGTCATGAAGATGGATTTATCAAAGCCGACCAGAAAGAAGTAAACGCGATCTACAATTTTCTCACTGAACCAGACTTCAAACTCCCCGTCACAAAAAATTACGAATGGCTTCGCAAGTATCTGGAACATAGAAAAAACAACCCTTCAGAAAGACCATTCTAATGAGCTATGAAAACAACGTGGAAGAATTTTTAAAAGTAAAAAACCAGTTTCAGTTAGGAAATCTTCTTACAGAATCCCCTCATCCGGCAACTGTAGACCTTTCTTCTCTAACTCAAAATGATGTTCCAAAAGCCATCCAGACTCTCAAAAAAGTGGACCTCCTGGCTTTAGGGATGTTTAAGGAAAGCATTCCGCAACTACAAAAACTTCACCGGGCCGTCCACGACACTCTATCCCATGGCGGAAATATCTATCTTGGCGGTTGCGGCGCAACAGGGCGACTTTCTTTGGTATGTGAGTTTATTTGGCGGTGGAATCACAAGTCCTCTCCACTTAAAGACCGAGTTATTGGTTTTATGGCAGGAGGAGACGTCGCACTCATCGCCTCCATCGAAAAGTTTGAAGACTTTCCCGAGTACGGCGCTAGACAGCTCAGAGAGTTAGGATTCGGGGAGAATGACCTGTTCATTGGGTCAAGCGAAGGGGGAGAAACCCCGTTTGTAATTGGGGCTGCAGAAGAAGCGTCAAAGATATCCAAGCGAAAGCCTTTTTTCATGTACTGCAACCCAGACGAACTTTTGACAGAAAGCATCATTCGTTCACGTCAGATTATTCAGAATCCTGAAATCGAAAAAATAAATCTGACGGTGGGTCCCATGGCGATTACCGGAAGCACCCGCATGCAGGCATCGACCGCCCTTATGTATGCCATTGGACTTTGCCTCGACGAGCACGGAAAGAGTTTCTCGAACATTGAAAAAAGAGCGCTAAAATTTATAAAAAAGCTAGAGACCACGCCCCTTAATTTTCTAGAGGCATTTGTCATAAAAGAAGCCGAAATCTACCAGAAAGGCGAACTCGTTTTCTATGACACAACTTCTGATTTTGGAATCACTATCCTCACGGATACAACAGAACGTTCGCCAACATTTAGCCTTCACCCTTTCGAGAATAAGCATGATATCAAAAAAAATCCCAGCCTCTGTTATCTGCTTTTCAATAGAGCAGACAACGCAGAAAATGCTTGGTTCGACCTCCTACAAAGAGCACCCAGGACTTTTCATTGGTCAGAAGTCACCGACAGGACAAATCAAGACAGACTCATGGGCTTTGACTTTAGTAGCAAAATAGTGGAAGAAAGGGGGATATGGCATCAAAAGAAGTCTCACTTCTTTACTATACGTCCTAACGAAAATAGAATCGAATTTAAGCTTGATGATCAATCCCATCAGTTAGACATTTCAGATCTTGATTTTCTAGAGCAACATCTATTCTTAAAAATCATGCTCAACTGTCTTTCCACTTCCATTATGGGACGAATGTCTCGATATGATGGCAACGTCATGACATGGGTAAGATCCTCAAACTACAAACTGATTGACCGAACCATTCGCTACATAACTATGATATTGAAGCAAAGTCATTTAGAAGTGCCCTACAATGACATCGCTAGAAAAATCTTTGAAATCAAAGACAAAGTCCCAAGCGACCGCCCTTTGGTTGTTGAGGTTGCAGACTATTACAAAAACCAGAGCAAACTCTTAAAAGTAGGCAAAATTTCCTCTCGGAACACCCGCCCGGATCAATCATAATGGAAACTCGGAGACTGGCTATGGTTGCTGCTATAAATCAAGAAATTTGGACTTCTATCGAGCCAATGGTTAAGGCGCTTAGGCTTTACCACCGTCATCGCGTTGTTGGCATCGATAATTTGCCGAAGAGAGGGAAGTCTCTCTTGGTTGCCAATCACTCCCTTGCGACCTATGATATGGCACTTTTGATCCATGCGATTTACTTTGAGACCGGCCGATTTGTGCGGCCTTTAGTCGACAATCTCTTCTATAAATTCCCTTTTATGGGAAGACTTATGGATTCAGTCGGATGCCAGGCGGGAACGAAAGAAAATGCCCGAAAACTTTTGGAAGAAAGAAATTTAGTTCTTGTCGCCCCCGGAGGCATGCGGGAAGCGCTTCGGCCTTCTTCTGAAAAATATAAAACCCTTTGGGACAAAAGGAAGGGATTTGCCAGGCTCGCCATGGAAACAGGAACGCCCGTTATTTTAGCGATTTGCCCACGAGCCGACGATCTCTATAGAGTCTATCCTAGTACCCTGACCAAATGGATGTACAAGCATTTGAAAATTCCCTTCTTCTTTGCTACCGGTATGGGCGGTACGCCTCTGCCAAGGCCGGTGCGCCTGGTGCATTTTCTAAGTGCTCCTATAAAGCCGCCCAAAATGTCCTCAAACCCCGAGGTGTTTGAAAAGCAAGTCGCAGATTTTCATGCAAAAGTCTTAAAGATTAGTCTGGATATGCTCAAAAATGGTGGCGAATCTCACTACTGTCTCCCAGCAGCTCGAGCCACAAGGAATCTTTCTAAGACAAAGCCAGAAGTGAACCAAGTACAAGAAAAAGAACCTGAAGAATAAAAGCTAGTTATAAGATTCCAACTGGGAAACTACAGTCTTCTTTTAAGTGAGACCGAAGCAGAAAACGTGCAGGAACTGGTGATTTGCTCCCGAGAGTTACTCCTCCTAGAATTACTTCAGATTTTTCTTGCGAATGGCTTCTGCATTTCGTTCCCTAGTAGAGGAATCGGCAAGACGTCGGTCTACCATTTCTGAGAGGATTTTAAATAGAATCGCATGCTTATCTTCATTCAGCTGAGCCCAGGCTAACCCGGTACGGTCACCACCCAAAAGAACTCTCGACGTCCTAGCATAGAAGGCAATGGAGTCACCTAAATTCTTTGGAAGATATCCATCATTGGGAATATAGATACGAATCTGATCAAATTTTGTAAACTGAGGCGAAGAAGGTTCTTTAGATAAAAGGCAACCATAGGCACTCAAGTCCTCGATGACTCCCGAATACATTTTTCCAGTGCGTAAATCCGAGTATCTCACCTTCAAATTAACCGGAAATCGCCTCGCGCGTCTAGCAGGCAACTTAGGATTGAGTCTCTCATGGACTTTAGTTAAGAGATGCTTTTCATTCATATGGGACAAGTTCAAATAATCATCACTCTCTTGATAGAGAGCCAAATCCTCATGATACCTAGAGATCAAAGTGGCTTCATCCCTAGTTAAAAATAGAATGGGCGCCCCAGTCTGGGTATTTGTTTCTTTGAAAAGCTTAAGGAGAGGCATAATTTTGTCGAGGGGAGCAAACCCGTCACTTACAATGAGAAGGTTTACTTGCTTAGAAACCAGTTTTTCCAAATCTTCAATGGTGGGTACAGGATAGACCGTCATGATGGGATAATTTAAGTTAACAAACTGTTCAATCTTAATATTTATACCTTTGTCAACGTCACTACCAAAAGCGACAAATACGTAGTTTCTCCTTTTTCGCCTTGGTGCCTGTAAATGCTCCAACATGCTTTTCTTATCAGCATTTTTGATGACCTCTTCTATGGAATTCTCAATGTTTGTTGCCGACATTACATTCCCTTTCTATTGGTCATGGACTGTTCTCGCGCTAAAGTCCACATTCTGCGACCAAAACTTTGATATTGATTTCCATAGCCCCATTCAAACCACTCATTGACCTTACGAAGCGCCAGGTCAGACTCGATCGGGTCCTTTAGAATCATAGAGCGCTTAAGATCACTTAGCGATCTTAAGTAGTGGAGCTCAGAAAAAAACTCGTAGGAAGGCCCCTTTCCAGAAACGAGCAGCATATCTGCCAGCGATGCATTTAATGACTTAAAATCATCGACATTCTTAGCTGATTCAATGGTCTTCAGCGCAGAAATTTTGGCGCTAAACCAACGGGCTGTTGGATAATTTCCTAAATTTTCCAAATCGGGAGATATCAGGCCTTTTTCCACAAAGAGCTTTTCAGCACGAATATAAGCCAAAGGAGCCCAGTCTGGATGATCTTTAGATACTGAATCTGCTGTCTTTTCAGCCCCTGCATAATCCCGTGACAGGACCTGATTCTTCCATGTAGCCAATAGGTCGGGATAAAATTTCAACATGCTCAAATCCAAGGATTCACGTGAATCTAAGCTCAATTCAACTTTTTTAAGATGTTCGCCTGGATCAAGTTCCATTTTCGTAGATTTTAACGCGATGACACCAGGAAGTTTTCCCACTCTTAATCCATCTTGATAAATAGATGCTGAAAGATCCGGATTCTGACTCATAACGAGGGCAGATCCGCGGGCCAGAGTAAGAGGAAGAGAAGCCAAAGAGGAGGATATATAGTTTCTATAGAATTTGTAGCCCTCGTTGACGATCTCTAAAGTCTTACTTTTCAACGAGGGGACTAACATTTTTCCATTTTCTCTACTTTTTCCAAGAAAGATTCCATCTCGGTAAAGGCGGGCGCCAGTTAAAGGCTTCCCTTCGAGGTTTACCAACTTAATTTCAGTATCTGTTGAGGACTTAGAATCATTTTTAATGTCATCAGCCTTTATGTTACGACTGTTCAAATAGGCTCGTTCAAAGGCTTGAGTAAAGCATGCATTCATGCGGTCTTCACACGCTCTAAGACTGGCCCCGATAACATCGGCCTTCGCATTTAAAAAAATCACCTCTAGAGAAAGATCTTTAGGAGAAAAATTCTCAGCAGATGTGGCATTTTTAACAAACGTCAGAACGACACTTGGCGAGTCGGTTTCGTCAATATTTGGTTGCCTAAATCCATGCTTTTTAAAAACCAAAGGGATACTATTTGTCACTTCGGAATAGGCGAGATCCAAAGAACCTTCAAAGTCTCCTGCTAAGCGTATCTTTTCTACCTTAAGGGGTAATAGATCTTGAGTAAAATGAGTGGTGATAGTAGTGATACCATTTACAGAATAGACAATTTTTTGAGGTTTCGAGGCACAATGCTCAGCACATTCCAAATAGAGCTCGTCCGTATCTTGATCTAATACGACAAAGCCTGCTCCCACGCCCCTCACCACTTCGATTCCCTTGGCTGTGATTTTCCAAGACTCAGCATGCGCGGCCACAAATAGATCTCGACTAAAACCTCGCTCCATTTTTAAATAATGAGTGCCTTGGCCCCTTGGTCTGACGATCTGCGACTTAAATCCCTCTCGAGTGACTAAAAGTTGATTTGGCTGAGGGGGAGTCTCTACGGAGCAACGCCCTCGGATATTTGTGGAACAAATTTCTTTAGGTTCCTTGAGGCCTAGCCAAAACTTCCCGCCTTCTTGAGGAAGGTTTTGAGAATGAAGGTAGAATGTGGAAATCTGCACGTTTTTCTCAGAGGCGATGGGGGGGGCTTCCGCCACCTTGTCATTTTTAGCAAATCTCATACTTCCGAATTGAGCCGACCAAGGCATTATGGGAGGTAGAGATGATGTGTATTTCGTATAGTTCTTACGCCAGATTTCGAAAGGATCTTCCTTCGCCTTTTGAGTCGCTTCTGGAGTCGCTTCTGGAGTCGCTTCTGGAGTCGCTTCTGAAAGACCCTCGGGAGGATTTTCTAACTTGGAACTGCTAGTTCTATTTGCACTTGCCGACAGTTTAGGTACAGAAAATAAATCCGCAACTTTCTTTATAGAGTCACCATTTGCCACGAAATCTGATTCCCAAGGAGAGAAGTAGATGCCATTTTTTTCAACAATAATGGAGATTTTGTGTTTTGATTGGGCCTCAAACTCCATCCGGCCACGCCAAATCCCCTGCGCATTGCTCAGTCCTGAGGGACGCTGGTCTATGAAAATCTGTGCCGAAGAAACGACGCCTACTCCCTGAGACTTCACTAAAATCTCAACACTCTGAGTCACTTTAGCCCGGCTACAACCGACTAGCCCAACGACCATAAAAGCTAAATATTTCATCTTTAGCCGCCTTTAGATAGTTGTCCCATCTCACCGCTTACCGTTGTTAGATCAATCGGATAACTCGACCTGTTACCCGATTCATCTGAGATTCCAATAGTTATTTTTCTCAATTCACTTTTTTTGGTCGTTCCCACTTTTAGTGTTAGAAACTTGGCAGTGAAATTTCTAACGCGATACCGCTCACCTGCTTGAGTTTCCTTAATCACACCTGAGTCGTCGACCTCAACACTTTTAGGAGACGTAAAAAAAACTTTTTTGCCCTCGTTATCAAATTCCCCTACAACCCAGAGATGACCTGAAAGCTGAGTGTTAGCCGGAATACTTCTAAGCTCGAACCTCACAAGGTAACTACCGTCTTTCTGCTCTATCTTTGCATTGCTGATTTGCGGAAAATTACCTTGTTTTTTGTTTGTTGCATTCTGTGCATTATTGATTGCCAAAGATTGAGAATCTGTGTCTGAAGCAGAACCCGACTTTTCCCCATCTTGTAAAGCAACTTTTTCTTTCCTCAGAGAGGGGTGTTGGGAGATCCCGCCTTGAGAGTAGGTCTTCTCGCCAGAGTTCGCTTTTTTGTCTGCTAAGTTCTGTGATGAGTCAGGAATTTTCTTAGCTCGCGACAAGTCAGATTCCATAGTTTTAGATTCGTGCGACGCTTGAAAATTGCTAGTGGATTCCGCACCATTCTCACTTTTAGATCCACTTACACTATCAGGCGTCTTAGCCGCCATTTTTTGGGCCAGCTTGAATTTCTCCGTCGGCAAGTTCTCGGGTGCAATGGCAGTATTGACAGCTGAACTGTTCGATGTACCTTCACTTTCAGGATAAGCCTTTGCATAGGCGCCTTCATAACGAGTCTGATAGTCGAAAAGAGATTTCCTAAGTTCTTTATTCTCTGCTGAAAGCACTTGGATTTTTAAAGCTCTTTGAGATGCCCCCGTAATACCAATGACTGCCAGCACTGTAAAAGCTGCAAATAAAGCGCTAACAAGGGCGGCTGACCTTAAAGACAATTGAAAAGATCTGCTTTTTGCAGAATCCAAAAAATAGACGATATTAAGTTTTCGCTCTTTCAGGGGCACAGATCTTCGAAACGGCTTGTTAGTCATGTCACATTTCCCATATGTCTGATATAATCCTGCCTGTAATTTTAGCACAGTTAGCTCACTCGAGGTATGATTTGACCCAACAAACTATTACCCTAGGAATCCTAAGAACCTCGAGTATCGGGGATGTGGTTCTTTCGACGTCTGCCATAGACTATTTGAAGCAACTTGAAGCCTCATCTCCCCATTTGCAGTTTAAAGTTTACTTTATTTCGAAAAAACCATGTCTAGACCTTTTAAAATCTGGCATTTCCCAAGTAGAAGTCCTCGATATGGAGGCGGATGAACTCCGCATCAAGGATGCTAATTTCCTGAAAGGTTTGCATATTTTGATTGATTTGCAAGACAATCCAAGATCTAAAATGCTCGGGCGCTATTATGGTAAAGTGACCGGAAGATCGGTTATCAAGTCCAAGAAGTTTCGGTGGCACCGGGCGTTTTTAGTTTTAAAAGCTCGTTGGTATGGAAGATCCAGAAAGCTTTCGGATCTCGACCTCAAGCCCTTGGAGTTCCAGTATCGCACTGTCGTTCAAACGATCTGCAAAGCATTGGAGTCGGCAGGACTAAACCTTGATTCGAAAGCGGCAGTTGAAGCCTTGGAAAAAGCCCGTCCCTCACTAAAAACAAATGCCGAGCTTTTAACGCAACCTTTATTAGAGCCCGGCAGCTGGATCGCCTTGGGCCCTGGTGCCTCATTCGCCACAAAGAAATATCCCGAGCAAGAATTTCGAGACGTTTTAAAAATGCTAGCAGACTGTCTTTCAACGGATCTTATTCCCAACCTCGTTTTTTTAGGGGATATGAACGATCAAAAAGCCGCAGAGGAAATCCTATCGTCTTTAGATTGGCCCCAAAAAACCGCAAATCTATGCGGTAAAACAACTCTTCCTGAAACCACGCAAATCTTAAAACAGGTCCGCCTTATTTTATGTAGCGATACTTCCCTTGCCCATATTGCCGAGGCCGTCAGAACTCCAGCAGGCGTGATCTTTGGACCTACCACAGAGGCTTTTGGCTTTATGCCTTTTTCCCATGAGAGTCGGGCGTTTTCATCTCCGTTGGGTTGTCGCCCCTGCTCGAAACACGGCCGCGCAGCTTGCCGCTATAGTGACAAGGCTTGCTTTACAAGTATACCGAAAAACCTCATAGTAGATTGGATGTCGCAACTACTCAAGGCGCCTCGTAACCAAGACGCAACACAAATAAGGGAAGGCTAGGCACATTGAAACCAAGGCTCTGGAAGTGGATAAGGTATGGATCAAGCTGCCTGGTCTCAATAGGTTGGGCCTTGCTGTGGATGATGTCAAAAATGGGTTCTCAAAAAGCCCAAAACTGGCTTTCACCTAGACAGGATCAAGAGTCGACAAAACGAGTGCTCAGGGAAGTCAAATCCGTCGGACGCCCCATTGTTCTTGCTTTTGCTAGCTCTGCCGGAGAGTATGAACAAATTCTTCCTGTAATACATCAACTTATCTCTGAAGGCTGGTCGGCTTTAGTTTGTTTCTTTAGCCCATCTGGGATCAAATTTGCAAAGGCAAGAAGGGATGAAATTCCCTATGTTGCTTCTCCTTTAGATACGGTTTGGCATGTAAATTCCTTTTTCGACGCTTTAAAGCCAGATATTGTCTTGGTTTCCAAGCAAGAACTTTGGCCTTGTTTTCTCTGGGCTGCCTCGGAAAGATCAAGTCTTTTTTTAGTCGATGCTTCGGTAAGCGAGAGAATGCTAAAAAGAAGATCCCTATTTCCATTTAGCAAATATATTTCCATGTATAGCCTATTTCACGGTGTATTTTGCGTTTCTCAAAAGGATTACGACTGGTTTATACAGTTCGGCTTGTCTCCTAAAAAATTAGAGATTACGGGAGATACGAAATTCGACCGCGCTCATGAAAGACTTCAAAGTTCCAAAGAAAAACGAGAATCTATCTGTGAAGACTGGAAAAGATGTTTTGGCGACCATCATACTTTCGTTGTGGGATCCGCTTGGCCAGAAGACGTCCTTCTAGTCATGAGTGCCCTAAAGCTCTTAAAGCAAGAGATATCGGTCGCCCTAGTTCCCCACGACACGTCTCCTGAAATGTGTCTAGAACTAGCCAGAATCGTGGAAAGCTTTGGCTATAGGTCTCTACTTTATTCCAAGAGACATAGAGAACCACTTCCTGGGAAAGAGGGTAGGGAGGTCATTATCGTCGACCAACTGGGACTTCTTTTTGAAATGTATGACTTAGCCTCTTGGGCCTGGGTGGGAGGTGCGCTGCATCATCAAGTTCATAATGTCCTCGAACCAGCCATCCGTGGTACCCCTACTGCCTTTGGCTTGAGATTCACGAACAGCCAAGAGGCACGAGACCTTATCGCGGAGGGAGTTGCTTTTGCTACAAACGATGCAAATCAACTGGCCCATTGGATACATTCCACCCCGCCAAAATGGGATGAAAACTTAGTGAAGACGATGCAAAATAAAATGGGCGCCTCAGAACGCATCCATGAAATCCTATATGACGTAAAAATCCGAAAAATGAACCATAATTACCTCCAAAAATTGCGCTAGATAAGACATGAGACAAGAAATGAAAGAAGACATGACTTTAAAGAAAATAATCATCAACTCTAACTCCTATGAAACACGCATAGCCCTTGTGGAGGACTCACGACTGAGTGAGCTTTATATTGAGGAATGTGAAAAAATGGGGATTGTCTCAAATGTCTATAAAGGAGTGGTCTCTCGAATTCTTCCTGGAATGAACTCTGCGTTCATTAATATAGGGCTTTCAAAAACTGGATTTTTGTTTGGGGGCGATGTCCTTGATGTGGGTGCGATTCAATTATTTGACGAATCCAACTTGGATCACACAGATGCCAAGCCCAAAAACTCGACTCCCATTGAAAAAATTCTATCCGAAGGTCAGCACATTCTCGTCCAAGTCGCTAAAGAGGCCTTAGGTGCTAAAGGACCGCGCCTAACCCAAGTTGTTACCATTCCAGGGCGCTATCTCGTTT
>JBAXBA010000063.1:0-22170 GCA_037142195.1 Pseudomonadota bacterium | reverse complement strand
GAGCGTCGCGTTGCCATCGCGAAGGTCAGGGGTTCAAATCCCCTTACCCGCTCCACTCTAAAAGGTCCTCCTAGAAAACTCATAAAAACAGTATCATGAGCTACCCCTGGGAGTTCCAGGCTACTGATAATGTTGCCAAATCTCGACATGTCCCTTTTCCTTTGGCCCAGGAAAACCTAAAAATATAAAACTTTCAGAGCCTCTTGGCCATTGCTGCGAAAATACGACTCTAACTATATAAAAATATTAGGTAAAAATATCTTTGTTTGGGATTACTCTCCCAATGCCGATGTGTTTCTCTACATGTGGAGGTTATCTGTGAAACTGATGAAGCTACCTATTTTGTCCTTTCTGATGTTGGCAAGTTCGTGCAGCAATTCTGACAACCAAATAATCAAACCCAATTCTAAAATTTCAGAGGGAAATGCGCAGGCAAAATGCGCTACACCCACAAAAAAAACTCTTTTTCTTGCGGCAACGCCATCCTATCAAACAGAAATTAAGGCCATTATTGACGCTAAATGCTTGAGCTGCCATAACCCTGTTTCTGGTCTTAAAAAAACGCCGTTTTTAGATACTTACGATAAAGTCAAAGCGAGTTCTAGTAGTGCAGTCATGCGGATGGAAGCTGCATCTAATCCTATGCCGCCTACCTCAAGCCCTAGACTAGCGGCGGGTGATTTGAGTCTCTTTAAAAGCTGGGTAGCCGCGAGCTTCCCCCTTACCTCAGCTCCTGCTGCTCCTTCTGCGCCAGCCACGCCAAAAGTAGTCTATCTTGGTGAGATAGATAAGCTCCTTAAAGACAATTGTACGACCTGTCATAGCGCGGGTATGAATATGCCTGAACTTGCTACCTATCAAGACGTGAAAGCTGCAGCTCGCAGTGCCTTAACAGAGATGCAAGCAGGCACCATGCCTACTTCCGGCAAAATGCAACAAGCATCTATAGATAAATTTAAGAAGTGGATTGACGACGGTTCTTTGATGGACCTCACAGGCTCTGGAGCCAATAGTATCCCTGCTAAAACAGCGCAGTCTTCAGTCGACTGCCCATAAGATCGAGCAAACGACTAATAGGGCCTTGGTTTCAAGTCTTGAGGTTTTTCCTATGGAGAAATCCTATTCCTAGCTTGCTCCAAAATGTCCCTCAATTCAAAACTCCAGCCTCCACAAAAGACTGGTAACGTAAATTCATAAAAATTGCAGATAAGACGGATGACTAGTCATTTTTCGCCCATACGAAACATCCAGCCAATGGCTACAATAGAAGGTGTATTCCATTTTGAGTAGAAAAAAGAATCACCAAAGGATTTTGGCGACATGAAGAAAATAATGCAAAGTAGACAAGAAATTCAGAAACTTATGCTCAATCTGATGCGAATCGTGACGAAATTGGGATTTGGGGTCATCTTTCTAACTCTGATAAGCTTTTGTGTGCCACAAAAAAACACCAGCTCTGAATTGGTCGCGTCAGAATCGGAAACCTGTGATGTGGTCATCGTCGGAGGAAGCACAGCAGCGCTTG
This sequence comes from Pseudomonadota bacterium, assembly GCA_037142195.1. Classification (GTDB taxonomy): domain Bacteria; phylum Bdellovibrionota_B; class Oligoflexia; order Oligoflexales; family CAIMVM01; genus CAIMVM01. The sequence continues at coordinate 20,645 of JBAXBA010000063.1, read as the reverse complement.
CAGCCGCACTAAGTTCCGCCGACAGCAACGTGAAGACTTGCCTTCTTGAGCCGACCAATTGGCCCGCTGGGCAAATGACTGCAAGTGGCGTATCAGCAATTGACTTTGCGCATCATCGTCCTAATGACATGAAACTCCCTGAGGCTTCTCTCGACAATAGAAACTGGAATAAAGACTTCGCTGAAGCACTAAATCCTTTTCGAAGCAATCCTGGCAAATGTTGGGTGTCCAACATATGTTATGAACCTAAATTAGCTCTTCAAAAAACGATTCTTCCGATGATCCAAAAAAGATCGCCAACCTTAAAGGTCTTTTACGAAACAACGGTCACTTCAGTTGTCAAAAAGAATGAGGCCATCGTCTCCTTGGTTGGGGTGAAGCGGACTGCCAAAAAAGGCGGCGGCTACAAAAATCCCTTGAGTCAGGATCTGGCGGACTGGTATAGCTCCAAAGATTCTCAGTTCTTTAGCAAAAAAGTAATAACTTTTTCCGGCTCCAAGGGTACAATCCCCGTCATCATTGATGCCAGTGAATTTGGGGACATTTTAGTTTTAGCAGATGCTCCCTATTTGCAAGGAACCGAAGTTTCAGAAGATTCCCTTACCGCTGACGAGCAATGCGGACAGGCAATCGTCTACCCCTTTGTTTTGGAAGCAGTTGCGAAGAAAAATAACCAGACGCCAAACAAACCCTTAGAATCCCCCAAGACACCAGATATGACAAATCCCATAGATACTCAGGTCCTCCCTGACAATGGAAGAGATATGCCAGGCTTGGTAGGGACAGCAGATAGCCTCAAGGAACCCATTGTGATTCCCCTTACGGCTTTGGGCAATGAAAAATTTGAATCTGGCATCCCAAAAGTTCAAACTGACATCCCGGGATTTTTTTCCATGGGAAAATTTAATTGGTTCCAAATCTGGAGTTACAGAAGAATTAGAAGCCTTGGCTCGCCTGCTGGCGATATGAGTCTTCAAAACTGGTTTCCTGGAAACGACTACCCCGGTGGATACTTTCTCAAATCTAAAGCGGCTGCCAAAGCAGAAACCTCTAGGTGGTCAGGAGGCATTGATCTAGATGTGCTTAGAAGAGCTGAAAATCATGCTTTTGCTTGGGCCACATTCTATGCGGACAAAACTCCTGCAAATCCATCCGTAAATATCAAACTTGATAAAACTCTTTTAGGAACCGAGCATGGTCTCGCAAAAATGCCCTATGTTCGAGACACTCGAAGAAGTCTTGGCTTAGATAATTTTTTGCTTAAATTTAAGGATTTAGACGGTTCAGCAACGGGATCATCCCCTATCGGCACTCCTTTTGACGACCGCGTTGCTATCGGAGCCTATGTGGCTGACTTTCACAATATACAAAGATGTCCCAGGAGAGAATACCTAAACAGCCATGAAACCCTCCCGTTTTTTATTCCATTTAGAGCACTCACCAATCAAAAAATACCAAATCTGCTCGTAGCCGGAAAAACCATGGCGCAGACCTTCCACGCTAATGCTGCAACAAGATTGCAACCGATTGAGTGGAATTCTGGCTCCGCAGCCGGAACTGCCGCTGCCATGATGATTAAAAGAAACTATGCGTCTACAAGCAACGTGCTTCAAAACATCAGCGATTTGCAAAATGAAGTCATCAAAAAGCAGCCGATTAATTGGACGATTGAAGGAAAAGTGTATCCCAACTTATAAGAAACCTGAAGAATGGAAATTTGCGATCATGCTTTAAGCGCAAATAAAAAAGGCGCTCTATGGAGTGTTTCGAATAACGAATGAAGGAACCTGCTATTTTCTAGATACATCTGTGCCTCGCAGAACTTAGAATAAAGTTTAGGCAATGATGCATTATAAAAATAGTTAACCACTTCCATCATTGTCATCGAATATTTTCAAGTTCCTTGCCATGTAAAATTGCACGAATTGACCCTATAAACGGTGCGGCTCATTGCAAGACCAAACATTACGATAGATGGAAATGGCAGAGGGAGAAACATTTAGCTCAATTGGACTATTTCCTAGACCTGACCTAGACTTTAACCTCAAAGTGCCAATTGACCCCTCGAACACCGATAATTCGTGACTTTAAAGGATGATCTGACTCTTTAAAATTCTTGTCCCCTAGAAGCCAGTCACAGGCGAACTCTCGACAGACTAAAGGTCTAACTTCGTATACCGTACAGCCACCGGGTCCAAGAAAACGACATTTCTGCCCTTTTGGCTTTGCGATATCCACACCGTCAGATAGCAGAGTGGAGAAGCCAGGTTCAGACTCGATGTCTAAATGAGTGCAGCATAAAGTACAGCTACCACAAGAACGCCCTGGCCTTGCGCTGGCTCCTTTGGTGGTTCTTCGATTAAGCCTAGTTTCGCTCACACTACTCAACAATCATATTATTTTTTAAAAATTGTATAGCAAAATACAAAAAAAGGAAGAAATGATTGCTTGTAGCGCTATGATAGCATTAAACTTAAAGCGTGAGGACTTCTATGTATTTAAACAAAATCAGTCTTGCTTTAGTCCATGGCCCGAATCTCAATCGATTGGGACAGCGCAATACGGCCATCTATGGCACTACCACACTATCCGAAATTGAGAACCAACTTAAAACAGAAGCCGAAAGAAATGGTTTCGACTTTATTTGCTATAGCTCTAACCATGAGGGGAACTTAATTGACTTTATTCAGTCACTTCCCCCTGAAAATCGTGGAATTTTAATAAATCCTGGCGCACTGATGATGTACGGATACTCCTTGAGGGATGCCATTGAAGATTACCCTTATCCCGTTTTGGAATTTCATATTTCTGATCTTTCCAAACGTGAAGACTTCAGGAAGACGTCTATTTTAACGCCAGTTTGCCAGGGTTTTGTTTCTGGGCAAGGAGTAGATGGCTATTTGCCGGCGTGGAAACAACTTATGGAACTCGCGCTAAAACAAAAAGGATCTTTGTGATACCTCAGCCATCTTCTTTGCAGCACCTGTCGTCTCTTGAAGTAAGACCTAGTCACCTACCTTCACATGTGAGTCTCACCGTGCCGGGGAGCAAAAGTATTTCTAATCGGGCCCTCTTAATGGCGGCCTTTGCAGAAGGCCGCTCGCGATTGACGGGCTTTCTTGACGCAGACGATACGAGACATGCGATATTTTGTATGAAAGCTCTAGGCTTTAATATAGACCATGTTTCCAAAGACGTTATTGAAGTTGAGGGGCAATCAGGACAAGTCCCATTTTCAGAGGCCCAATTATACTTGGGGGCCGCTGGCACGATCGCAAGATTTTTGCCAGGCCTCCTGAGCGCTTCTACCACTGACGGAAAATGGCTCCTCACTGGAGATGCTACTTTAACGCGAAGACCGCAAAACCCACTTGTTGATTGCCTTAATGCCTTAGGCGCTAACATAGCATTCCTAGATCAATCCGGCTGTTTGCCTTTAAGCGTCACTGGCAATAAACTCCTCGGTGGTAAAATTTCTATAGATGGGTCTATTTCAAGCCAATTCGTGAGCGGTCTCCTGATGGCAGCTCCTTTAGCACGAGTCGCCACAGAAGTTCAGGTCATAAACACTCTTGTACAGCCCGAATACATAGCTATGACGCAAAGTTTGATGAAAAATTTTGGAGCCGAAGTAACAAGAAATGGCTCCTCCTGGCACGTTGAACCTAAGCCGTACAAAGGTGCCGATATTGCCATTGAAGCGGATTTCTCGTCTGCAAGTTATATGTTTGCATTAGCTGCGCTCCATGGCACCACGGTAACCGTAACCAATTTGCCTTTTGAAACCCACCAACCCGACAAAAAAATACTAGACGCCCTGACACAAATGGGATGCACGATCATCGACAGCATGGAATCAACTCAGGTGACAGGCCCCATTCATCTTAAAGGCGGCTTCGTTTTTGATTTAACCGAATACTCGGACCAAGCCTTAACCTTAGGAGTCTTAGCGGCCCAATGTGATGCACCCGTCGAACTTACTGGCATCGGTCATATCCGTTATCACGAATCCAACCGATTGCAAAGCTTGCATGACAATCTCGCGGCCATTGGAATTACCACTGAGATTACTGCAAGTGGCATAATCGTACACCCAGGCACCATTAAGTCAGGAGTCATCGATCCACGCGGCGATCATAGATGTGCCATGAGCTTCGCAGTCCTGGCATCTCGAACAGAGTCCCTGAAAATCCTAAATCCGGCTTGTACGGAAAAAACCTACCCTGATTTTTTCTCGGTGCTAGACTCATTAGGAATTCCTGTCTTGGGGCTTCATCCATGATGACTAAAACAGAACATCTTCTCGAAATCCCTGCTATTTTGAGAAAGCTATCGCATCACCATCTGGATAAAAAAGAACTTAGTTCCTCCCATTTGGTGGTTGTAATCGAACAGGTTCTAGCTGATCTATTTCCAGATCTCCTAGCTAAGTTAGAAGAATCCGGTATTTCTTTGGTTAAAATTTCAAATCATTGGCAACTAAAGTCCGTGGCTTCCTTTGAGGATTTGGCCGAAACTATACTTTCCAAAGGACTAAGAAAAGACTCGATAATCGTTGGCATGGGCGGAGGCAGTTTAACCGATCTTGTAGGCTTTACTGCCAGTGTTCTTTTGAGGGGAGTTTCTTGGATTTCTATTCCTACGACTTTTCTAGCCATGATCGACGCTTCCCTCGGAGGAAAGACTGGGCTTGATACAAAATACGGCAAGAACCTTATTGGTTCCTTTCATATGCCTATAAATACTATAATTTGCGCGGAATTTTTATCTACTTTAGATCCCTTGGAAATGGAGTCTGGGTGCGGAGAACTCATCAAATATGCACTGCTTTCCAAAGAGATTGAAGAACAAATACAAGCAAGAAAAACCATTTCTGACATCATTTATGCAGCCGCTCAATACAAAATCGAGATCGTCAAGAAAGACTTCCTAGATTCTAAGGAAAGGCGATTTCTCAATTTAGGCCATACCTTGGGACATGCCTTTGAAGCTTACTTTCATCTTCGACACGGAACAGCTGTCTTATGGGGATTGTATTGGGAACACTCTATCATGGACCAAAATTTAGTGGCTTCGAAGGTTTTGGATTTGGCTGGAATTTTAGGCCTATCTCTAGCACCTAAAGTTGATCTTTCTGAATTCAAAGAGTTCTGGAAGTACGTCATACGTGACAAAAAAGTTGAAGGTGCTCAAATGCTAGAACTGCCTTTAGTGAACGAAAAAGGACAGCTAATCAAGGTTAAAATTACCTTGAATGACTTTTACCAAAAAATAGACCTACATGCTAAAAAACTTTTAGCTTAAATCTATCCTTGACTAAATAAAGGAACCCTATGTTGATTCAAAACATTGAAGTTTACCGAATTGAAGTTCCTCTCCACAAACCATTTCGGACTGCCTTAAGAACCGTCGATGCCTGCCACGATATTGTCGTCAAAGTGCAATGCGACAATGGCCTTTTCGGATTTGGTAGCGCAGCACCGACTCCGGCAATCACAGGGGAAAGTCAGGAAAGTATTATACGCGCAATCAAAGATTTTATTGCTCCAACCTTGATAGGTCTAGACCTTTCCCATAGAGTTCTCATCCAAGACCTAAACAAATCTTCGCTTCCAGGAAATTCCTCGGCGAAGGCGGCAATCGACATGGCTATATATGACGCCTGGTGCAAGCTGCATAGGATTTCCCTACCCGTCGCCTTGGGGGGAGATTTTCGAAAGTTAACCACTGATATTACCATTTGCCTTGACACACCTGAAACCATGCTGGCCGACACATTGGATGCCGTATCTAAAGGCTTTGAGTCCTTTAAGTTAAAGGTAGGAGGAGTCCTCGAAGAGGATCTTGAGCGGATCTCAAGGGTTGTCCTTGGAACTGATAACAGATTTGAATACCGCGTGGATGCCAATCAAGCGTGGTCCGTAGATGACAGCATAAAGATCTGCGCCAAACTTGCTGACTTGGGTTTTCATATTCCCTTCGTCGAACAGCCTGTGAAGAGTAGAGATTTTGAAGGGCTTAAGAAAGTGAGTAAATCTTCGCCGCTTCGCATCCTCGCTGATGAGTCTTGTTTTAGCTACCGCGACGCCTTGACCCTTGCCCAAATGGACGCCTGTGACCTTTTTAACGTCAAACTGATGAAGACGGGTGGTATAGATGAGGCCTTGAGGATTATAGACTTAGCGACCGAGTATGGAAAGGAGTGCATGATTTCAAGCATGCTCGAGTCTAAACTTGGAATCACCTGCGCGGCGGCCCTAGCATGTGCCCGACCTTCCATAAACTACTTAGACCTTGTTGCTTATCCTATGCAATAAATAGATCCATTTGTTGGCGCGGTCAACATCAGTGGTCCCTACATCGAATTCCCCGGTGGCTTTGGCCACGGCATTTCTGACGTCGCTAACCTTTTATCTACTTAGATTGACTTTATTCATTGGAACTTTTTCTCTATACCGTTTAAGCTAAAAAAAAATCTACGGAGACATACAATGAAAAAAAGTATTTTGCTTTCTGTAATTATGTTTGCGCACACAAGTTTTGCAGCCGAAGCCCGCTTTCTTAAGTTCCAATCCGAAAGTAGCATTCAAAGTTATCTAGAACAAAATCCTACTGCAGAGCGAGTCCACAAAAATTTGATGTGGGTTAAAACATCGTCCCTCGAGCTAAATCTTTCACCTGCAGTCGTCGAGGTAGAGAAAGATCGGACCTATCAAGTAGGTCCGATGATTTTGGATGCTTACGACCAGCCTCAGAGAGCACTTTGGGGAATCAAAAGAGTGGCAGCGCCTCAAGCTTGGGCCAAAGGAATTGATGGTGAGGGCGTTGTCGTTGCTGTTGTGGATACAGGAGTGAACTATAATCATCCGGCCATTTCACAAAATATGTGGGTAAATGAAGCTGAAAAGAATGGAAAGCCTGGGGTAGATGACGACGGCAATGGGTTGGTGGATGATATTTATGGATACGATTTTATTGGAAACAAGGCTGATCCCAAAGACGACATGATGCATGGCAGCCATGTAGCTGGAACCATTGCCGGTCTCAATGCAAAAGATTTCTTTTATGGGGTTGCCCCGAACGCCCGCATTATGGCAGTTAAAACTCACTCAAGCGCTGGCGAAGGAACGGAAGAGTCCGTAGTCAAGGGCATTTTGTATGCCGCCGATATGGGAGCAAAGATCATTAACTGTTCTTGGGGCGGAGCCCCAGAAGCTGAAAATGAAAGTAAGGTTCTCTACGACGCCATAGTTTATGCTAGTAGCAAAGGAGCGGTTGTAATCGCCTCTGCTGGAAATGATTCAAAAAATATTGATGTAAAACCAAGCTATCCTGCGAGCTATCAAACAGACAATTTGATTGCAGTTGCTGCGACAAGTTCGGATGACTCCCTCAGCTATTTTAGCAATTACGGCAAAAAGACAACTCATGTGGCAGCTCCCGGTTCAAATATCTTATCCATTAATTATAAAGGTGGCTATACGCAAGCTTCTGGCACTTCCATGGCATCTCCCCATGTTTCAGGCGTTGCTGCATTAATCCTTCAGTCATTACGAAACTCTCTAGGCCGAGAACCAAGCGCACTAGAGCTTAAAACGGCAATTATTGCAAACACAGAGATCGTTAATAAAGTGTCCTCTCACGTCATTTCCGGAATATCGACAGCTTCAAAACTCTAGATTTTTTGTTTCGAACGAGTCGGAATGGAAAAGAAACTTGGAAACCTTGCTAACACTTTTCAGTGTCAGCAAGGTTTTCATGTATAAGCTTACATTTAGAGATTCGTTGCCTACTATCCGTTATAAAAACTAAAGTGACTCCCTCAAGATTAAGATATGTAGAGGTTGAAAAAGCAGGCCAAAAGGCAATCCATACTTGGTATGAGACGCGGCACAAATGGGCGGGTTAGGAATGAGAAAGATTTTTAATGTTTCCTAAGGACTGTGTACATTTGCATATCAGACTTATGTCTCTATTTTTAAGGAGTTTTTTCGGCCTTCACCAGGAATGGCGGCCTAGAACTTTAAGTATTGCTATCCTCTACTTTTTAAGTAGAGTCGAGGTCCTTTAGGAGACACGAATGAATTTCTATCAAAAAACTAGAAATCATATGAACCTTCTTGCCAAGCCATTAGGAAGTCTTGGTGAGTTAGAACATTTGGCAGCTAAAGTTAGCGAAGCACAACAAATCTTTCCGCCTCAGTACCATAAACCCAAAATAGTTATTTTTGCGGCTGATCATGGTGTTGCGATTCAGGAAAAAGTTTCCCTTTTTGATTCCTCTATTACCAAAGCCATGGTGGACACTTTCTTGAGTGGGCGCGCTGCCATTTCTGTATTAGCACGTTTACATCAGGCCTCCCTCGAAATCGTAAATTGCGGAGTCAGGAATTATGACGGACCCCGATTCAAGTCGGACCCTATCCAATATGTCGATGCTGGCGTTTCAAAGAATCCCACTCAAAATATCGCTATTCAAAATGCCATGTCAAAAGAAGAGTGCGAAAAGGCATTAGAAGCCGGCAGACTCGCGCTGAGGCGCCTACAAAACGAAGGGTCAACCATTGCGATTGCTGGCGAAATGGGAATTGGAAATACGACCGCAGCCACGTCCATCTACTGCCGACTTCTCAATTTGCCTCCAGAGCAGCTGACCGGCCCTGGGGCTGGATTAGACCAAAGTGGAATCCTGCATAAATCCACCATCATTGCGAAGGCATTGAAACGCTCGTCTGCTAAGGAGCCTCTAGATGTATTGGCAAGTTTGGGTGGATTTGAAATCGCTGCTTTAGTAGGTTTCTACTTAGAGGCCGAAGCAAAAAATATTCCGGTTCTTCTTGATGGATTTATTTGCGGAGCTGCATGTCAAATCGCCCATGGTATAAATCCCGACGTAAAACGAGTTATCATTCCAGCAACATTGTCAGGGGAGCCTCACCACCATAAAGCTCTTTCAGCTCTGGATATGGGTCAACCCATCTTAAGCTTAGGACTTCGCTTAGGCGAAGGATCTGCCGCAGCAACCGCACTTCCCATTTTAAAAGCAGCCATTGCTCTAGCCAACGAGATGGCAACTATCTCTGAAGTTTTAGAAAGTTTATCTTAGATGTTGAGATCAGAAATAAGACTCCTTGCTACAGCCACACAGTTTTTAACCCGGCTTCCTATTGCTAAAGACCTGAATCCTACAAGTGATGAGCTTGCTCATGCCATCAAATATTTTCCGGTTGTCGGTCTTATTTTAGGACTCATGATTGCCCTTGTATCCCATGCATTTTCGCTATTTCATATCCCCTTAAACCAAGTGGCCATCATTCTAGTGGCATTTGGAATCGCCCTAACAGGCGCCTTTCATGAGGATGGAGTAGCGGACTCCCTAGACGGACTTGGCGGGGCCTTCCATCGTGAGAGAAAACTAGAAATCATGAAAGACTCACGAATTGGTACCTATGGCGCGACCGGTTTGGTATTAATCCTACTTTTTAGAGTTGTTCTTTGGACCGAATCCCCTGAAATGCTACTCACGATGATACCCTTGAGTTGGATGTGGGCAAGAAGCTCAAGTCTTCCGATTGCTCTGACTACGGAATACGTTTCTAGTGGATCTGCCAATAAACCCATCCTAAATCAAGTGACGGCCCGGGATATGATATTTTCTTTTGCTGTTGTTCTAGGATTTACTTTTTTTGTGACGGACCTAAAAACACTACTGATACTATGTCTCGTAAATGGATCCTGTTTAATGGGATTGCGAAAGTACTTCATCCGTCAAGTTGGCGGTTATACGGGTGATCTCCTTGGTTCTGTAAATATAGCTATAGAGCTTCTTACAGCATGGGTCATCCTCCGCATAAAGACCGGCACTTGAGACCTTATCAACTGGGAGAATCATTGAGACTTTTAAGACATCTTCCCACCGCTGGCAGACCAGGGGAATTTAATGGTAGCCGCGATGTGGATATTCATGAAGCTTGGCGCCAGCCTCCCTTTCCAAAAGACGAGGCCATGAAGGCTACCCTGAGTTCGTTGCAATCGGATCCGCCAAGTCGTGTGTTTTCTTCTTCTTTGAGACGTGCTCAGCAAACAGCTTCCCACGTTTTGACAGAGTCTAAGCTCAAACGAGAAGTCACCCTAGAGCCCTTATTTGCTGAAATGAATTTTGGCGCATGGGAGGGACTTACTTGGTCCGAAATTGCAGAGCGCTTTCCTATAGAATCTGCTCTTTGGTTAGAGACCTGGCTGAAATCAGCACCACCAGGTGGTGAGACACTCGCCCAAGTGGAAATACGAATTAAGAAAGCTCTTTGCCACTGGACTCCTAAAAACAATGACTTGATTGTCTGTCACGGGGGGATCATCAAAATATTCCTAGCCTTGGAGTCTGGCAATTTGGAATTGCTAAGGACTCAAATTGATCATCACAGCATCTATCATGTCGACATCGATAGAATTAAACCAGAGCTGCTGCTCTTTTAAGGCAAATGGCCATGACAGCTATGGCAACGGTATGGTAGGCCGTAAAAGCTCCCTAAAATTCCTCGCTTTAAGATCTGACCTGGGAACGCCATCACGATAGAGGATTCTCTTAATGGAAACCTCCCCCTGATTTTAGGTGCCATAGCCCAATCTCTTTCTAAATTCCTATTTAATACTTGTACTTAACCTGGAGTAGGCCTTGACACAATCAGGTTAGGAATTTGGTCTCTGGCAATTTTTTCTAGCCTTAGATTACTACTTTTGCTAAAGCAAGGGGCGGAGCTATGTTTTTTGCTCCTCATGGAGACAACTCCACCTAAGTTTAGCCATTCCCCTTATATTTTGCATTGAGGCTTAAAGTGGAACATTTTTTAAAAATGTTATTTTCCTTACCTGATAGTGACCTCGATGATTACCTTGAGGAAAATCTAGTTTTTATGGAAGAGGCGACACGCGTAAACCTTTTTGAAGAATTGATGCAAATGGTTTCTGACTCCCTGAATGATGAGGATTTGACAGAACGTCGCATCGCGGAAAGAGCCGAAAAAATTGCCGAGCTCATCAATCCTTATGATGATCATCAGCTTCGTGGGTTGATACGATTTAATACCCTAGCCTTAGGTAATGAAAGAGAGTTTAATTTAAAATCATGACTCCCTATTTCTGGTCGACAGGCCTCATGCGGTTCTCACGGAATGCTTATATTCCTAGGATTTGGGTAAGATAAGGCATTTATTGCTTACTGGTATGCGTCCATCCTCCGATCAAGTAAGAAACCCTTAAAGAGATTTCCATCAATAAAATCGGATAGTTTCAATCAATTTAAGGCTCACCCCTAGGACCCGGCAAAAAAGTTCAACCTCCTAATCCCGTGATTTCTTTCACAATTAGAAGAGTTAGGAGACATACCATGTCAGGTCGCAAAAAAAGAAGAATTTTTAATAAGAAAAAAAATCGCTATGGCACTGCTGTAAAGTGGGCTACTGGGATAGGGATCGGATTCTTAATTTGCCTCAGCATTTCTTTAACGACACAACTTTTTCATGACTCACTGAGTCTATTAGGTTTGCTTATTCCGACGAGAACCCACACCCCACAAGACACCTGGGATGAGTACAAAACCTATTTCCGCAATTATTCCACAAAAGATCTTTCTCCGGTTTTTTTGGCCGCCCTTGCCCAGACTGAAAGCCATGGATCCTTTGTTTCCGCACCTAAGTGGTCTTTTAATTTAAAGCGTGGCCCTCTTGATCTTCTTAAGCCAGAATCGACAGCATTTGGACTTATGGGAATCACTGCTAGCAATTTTTCAAAAATGAAATCGTTTTGTGTCGAAGGCGGCAATTCAGAAGTGACAAGGCCTTGGTATCAGATCGATGGGTGCTGGTTTAATGGCTTATCCACTCGTTTAAGCCCGGCGAATAGCATCGAACATACTGCTGCCTTCATTCAAGCAAACGTCAATAAGAAGATTCACAGTGCGGGCCTTGAACTGGATACAGAGAAGACTGAAATATTTGCGGCACTTCTTCACCGGTGCGGCCTTACAGAAGCTCTTAGTTCCCTCAATAATGAGGTGAAAACCTCAGTTGGTAGCTGCGGAAAAACCGAAGTTAAAGTCTATCTCTCCTCTATTTTTAAAAACAAACGTCTTTTTGAAAAGCTTGCGACTGACTCTGAATTTGCGAGAAATTGAAATTGAAATTGAAATTGAAATTGAAAGGGTGAACTTTTCTTGAAAAGGTTCACCCGAATTTTGCAATAACTCATTCCATAAGCTACCATAGGGCAGCAAGCCCTATGGCCTCAGTTAAAGAGACACTCTTACAGTTGTAACAACTTAACCCCTAGCACATTGGGAAGTTTCGTCATCAGATTCATATCAGAGTCCACGGGCGGTGTATCCACTCGAATCATTGCCATCGCTTGACCGCCTTTTCGATTCCGCGCTAAGTCAAAGGAGTCAATGTTAATGGCCTTGCTCGCCAAAAACGTACCTAGGGCTCCGATCACTCCTGGCTTGTCGTCATTTTCAACTAAAAGAAAGGTTCCTTGAGGTTCAATTTCAAAGTAGTAGTCGTTGACAAGAGATATCCTAGGATACTTAGAGTCAAAGACAATCCCACCAATTGCTAAATTTTTACCGCCAGAGCCAAAGATTTTTATCTTAAGAGCCGATCTATAGGAATCAAATCCAGGGTCAGCATCCTCTTCTAATGTGAGTCCTAACTTTTCAAAATGCTGACCAGCATTTACAAAAGACACAAATCCATCCACAACCCGTGATGCATACCCTTTCATAAACGATAGTCTCACGAGGGAGTGGTCCAGCCCCGCTAAATCCCCCCGATAGGCCATCATAACTCTGGATGGATTGAAATCGAGAATTTGAGCTGCCATCGCACCAAGCTTTTCAGCAAGAATGGCATACGGGCGTAAGAGGGGACTTTCAATGATCCCTACTTGTGGTAAATTTACAGGATAATCCACCACGCCTCCTTCGATGGCTTTGACTACCTGCTCATAAATGGTTTCCCCGATAGCAAGCTGGGCTTCTTCAGTGGAAGCGCCAATATGAGGGGCACCATAGACCTTTGGATGGGAGACTAAGGCTAGAGATGGCTTGGGTTCTGTTTCCCAGGTATCAATAGCAGCGCCTGCAAGTTGACCAGACTCTAAGGCTTGGAGAATATCTTTTTCCAAAATGATGCCGCCACGGGCTGCATTTACAATCCATGAACCTTTTTTCATTAAATTTAAGATATCCCTGTGAACCATACCTTTGGTTTCTTTATTAAGCGGGACATGTACAGAAAGAATGTCGCAGCGGCTTGCTAAATCTTCTAAGCTTTCCATGCGAGTTATGTTTAGTCTTTGAAAGACTGATGTGGAGATATAGGGATCATACGCAATGACCTCCATATCAAACGACTTACAAAACTTGGCCACTCGGTGGCCGACATTTCCGACTCCGACGATTCCTATGGTCTTGCCTTTGAGTTCACGTCCTGTGTAGGAGTGTCGATCCCAACCGCCTTCTCTGACTTTATGGTAGGCCTCGGGGATATGTCTCATCATCGCTAAAAGAAGCGCCAAGGTCATCTCGGCAGCACTATTTGTGTTTTTTCCTGGGGTGTTGATAACCAAGATCCCTTTTTCTGTCGCATAAGGAATATCAATATTTCCCACGCCTACAGCAGCTCGAGCTATAACTTTCAATTGGTGTGCAGCATCCATCACGGTCTTATCAACATCTGTTTCTGATCTAGAGACTAAAACCTGACACCTAGGAACTAATGATAGCAGCTCCTCGCGGCTACAATCAGGCCTATAGATAATTTCAAAAGCGTCCGTCCCGTTAAATGAGGCCATAGCCGATTCATGCAGTGCACCGGTGATTAATATCGTTGTCTTTCCCACCACTTCCCCCAAAAGGCGCGTTAGTGAAAAAATGTATCACAGCCGGCTCCTTTTAAAAAGAGCTGGCGTTTCAAAAGCTAGGCCTATGGGGATCGGGGTCTGTCTATTTTTTCAGCGGCGGGAGATGGAAGCGACTGGCAGCGTCAAAATCGTCTGCTGATAGAGATTATTATGCAGAGCATTCCGATAGATAATTTTCCCCTCTTCCAAAACTGTAAATACCGTAAATCCATTGTCTTGGCCTTCATACGAAAATTCTCCTTTGGATTCCACGGCTGGATTGCCAGCTGCAAAAATCATAAGCTTGCGACCACTCGCACCTAAGACCGTCAGGGTTCTCTTGCTCCATCCCTTTTGGTTCACTTCACCCGGTATGATTTGGGCTCGACAAACGGCTGCCGACAAACAAAAGCGCGGCGCTCCGCTAACGGAAACCGTTAAAGCCTTCGGCTTCTCTTCACCCACAACACCCCGCGCACCTGATTCGTCTGTTAGATTTGTGCCTTCACTGAGGTGCCAAAGGGATGGACCCTCAAGGGGCTGAAGGGCCGTAAATCGATCTCCCATCTTTTTGATTTGATAAGCAACGGGCAGGGAGAGTCTTGCACGCCAAAGAATCAGTCTCGCAGTCGTGAGAGCATCTTCTTGATAGTTCCTAAGGTAGGTTTCCATCGGCTTATTCCCTAGTCGCACCTCTACTTGAATGACATCTTGAGCCTCACTGCCCAATTTTCCATCTAGGTTTTTTAGGGAAAGTGTTAAATTCGCTTTTTCATCGAGGGTAAAACCTAAAGACTTTGCGCGCATCTGGAGCTTCTCTTTTATGGACTCTAATGATTGCCCACGTGTTAGGGGGCTTGCAGAAGAGCTGCCTTCGGTCCGAAACCAAATGCTTGCCAAATTCTTAGGTAACAAAGGAGGCTCCTTAGAAGTTATTGCCTGTGTTTCCTTTTGTTCTGATTTTTCTTGGGAGTTTACGGCCGGAATTTTGCCCTGGTTATCCGGGGTTAATTTATTTGAAATAGCCTTTTCTGGGGTAACCTGTGAGGCTGGTGTCCCTTGATTTGCATTGCTTGAAGAAATCGCTATTTGAGGAGCCTCGGTACCCGCATTGGGTGCTGCAGGCAGAGCTACTTTAGGCTGAACCACATCGTTTTTTGCAATCTCAGCAGGCTTATTTTCTTGGGGTGCGTTTACGATGCCCTCGGTACTCGCCGTTTTTCCTTCTTCATTAGGCGAAGAGATGCCCGCAGAAGGGGTGGACAACGCTGAAGAATCTGGGACTGAATTTTTTAACGTATCTAAGCGAATCACTCGGTTCATAACTGAAGATGTTTTTGTCCAATGCGGAAAGACAAGTTTGACATGTTTTGTCTCTGCTCGGCCTTGATTATCCGTTCCCTCAACGGTGATTGGGTATTCCGATCCCGCAACTATGGCAAAAGTCTTCAGCCATTGTCCCGCAGCATTGGTTGTGCCGATAACCCTTTGTTGACTTTTTAAGGTAGCTCCAGGTAGGGGCTGTTTGGCACTATCAAGTATAGAAAGCGTAAGAAAGTACTGCTTGCCTTCCTCTTTTTGCCCCATACGCGACTCACTTATGTAGAGCCCCAATCCCCCTATCGAGAGAATAAAGCCAAGGAATGCAATGATGGTTGCAAGCTTATTTGATTTCTTAGGCTTCCCTAGACTCGGTAGACCTATATCCATCGGCACCTTCTTTTGAGTTTCTGATGGCTTCGCCTCTCTGTTCTTATTTTTGATTCTAAATACTGACATATGTACCTCGTGTGGAGTAAAGAAATAAAATAGAAATTTCTAATCTATCGCGCTGGATCGATATTCCTATATATTGTAACTGGAACTGATGTTTAAATGTGTAATTTGGCCGAGATGGGACCTAAAATTTTAGCCTCGGCGAAATTGATAAACCAGAAAGGACCGATCATGATCACAATAAAATCCGTGATATGCCTTCTTTTTTTAAAAAGTTGGTTTGCCCTCGGGGAAACCATCCTCGATGCGCCTTTGCCTCCAAGTTTAGATCCGGCGCCAGCCGAGCCCATTCCTATAGATCCGAAACTCTATAGTCCACCCATGCGAGTTCCAAATGTAAGTTTTAAAGAGAGTTTAACGGGACCTTCAGATCAAAAACTGCGCCCTATCAAAGTCAAACCCACCCTTGAAGAGGATGAGAAGACTCCATGCTCTTATTCATGGGAACTCACTCTCGGACTCAACTACACAAAAATTAAGACTTCTGGTGCCTATAAGAACTGGCAAGTGGATCCCACTACCCAAATCATGTTCTCCCATAAAATAGACGAGACACCATATATGCTAGGACTACGCATATTCTCGGTATCTGGGGAAGGGTCGATTGGGGATACCATGGGTCAAGTTGGTTTTGCTTACTTTGGGCCAAGCGTGAGCTACACTAAGATTCAAGATCGTCATCAGACTTCCATAGACTTTGGCGCAAGCTTTGTTAAGATAAATGGACGCAACCTGCTGGGTCCTGGAGAGCCCGAGCTTAGCTCACGTCCAGGACTGAAAACTGATCCACCGGGACTTTGGTGGGAATTGCGCTACGGAAAAATCATAGGTGGTGCCTTAAGCACAGGACTTACAACGGGGATGCAATGGGGTCGAAAGAAAATATACTATTGGGTCGGGCTCTATACTTCTGCTTGGCATTGAGCTTAGGCTGTAACACGACCGAAAAATCAGAATCTGCCTCCGCTAACCCCACTGCCCCGTCGAGTATTTCCTTATCAGGCCAAAGTGTGGCCTCTTCGGCGGTTGATCCAGAGGCTTCCGATGATGAGGGTCGAGCAGCTATAGAAGCTTCCTTAAAAGGAAACTCACCCCTTACAAGCTCGACTCCAGCTTCAGGTGCAGTCACACCTAGTTCCAGCCAGCCCCAGCCTGAGGGAGACTTGCAAAAGTTTCCTAAATCGGAAGACCCAGAGGAACTAAGTAATCTTCTTTTAGACAATGATCAATGGAATCAAGTCTCCCTTAAAAATTGCCTAGATGAACTTGCTGAAGTTACCAAAACCGCCAAGAATAGCGATTCCCTCAAGGCGGCTAGTGTTACCATTTCCACGATGATTAAGGACAAAATACCTCAGTATCATTGGTGCTTTCTTGCGGGGCACCATGCACTCAATCAAGAGATGTCAGGTAACCTAAAAACCATCGACCAAAAGATCTCTCACTTTCAAGCTAAAATGACAATTTTTGTAGCTTTGTCAAAAAGTTTGGATATCGCCACGGGAAGCAATCGCTACGCTCGCTATACCCGGGATCGCTATATCAGCCATTCGAGAGACTATTTTGGTCGCAAAATCACCCCCATAGATGATCCCAGTAAATAGTCGCACTTACTTTCCTATAGAGCTCCTGAAGAAATCAAATGGAATTGATGCCTCCTAAAGTAATTTAGCTAAAAGCCGAATCCTCTCTAAGAATCTCTAAGAGGTGAATCGTGCGAGCTGTTTTCATTATTACTTGGATGTTACTTTTTTCGGCACACGCAGTCGCTGAAGACTCCGTAGATCCAGGCGAAGCGCAACCTCAAGCAAAAGCAGATAAAACGGTTCCGATGCAGCAAGGCAATGTGAGACAGTTTCATATGGTGCTTGAGGACTTGCTTACCGAATTTGGCTACGATGTTAAAAATGGTCAGGTATCAGGGCTAAAGAATGTTGCCATTAGAAAAACCTCTGTAAATGAATCTCTGCCTCAGTCTTATGAAAAATACCTAGAGTTGCTTGTTTCAGAACGGATACGTCTAAACTCAGATGTAAAGCTCATTAACTGCATTACTTGCCAAGCCCGCACTTCGACCTTAATCGAAGGAAAATTAAAACTTACCTCTCCTGACACCAACATCGTTCAACTCCGCGATGCCGCAAAAATGATGGGGATTGAAAACTTCATCGACGTTCTCCTTGTCTACCACACCAGCCACATGATTCTCGCCATAGAAGTTTTCAATATTGATTCTGGCGAAACCTTATGGACAAAGACCTATAATAGCGAAACCCTAAGAACTCGCTTTCAGAAAGTCGCTGTCGACTATAGCCAAATCGCTAAATCAAAAGCTGGAGATGAGTATAGTCCTGAATTTCGATATACGCTGGGCGTCGGGGCAGGAGGTATCTCTAACGTGTCTGGCAATTCTCCAGACAATTCAGCTATTTCCTTAAATCTAAGGGCTAGCGAAAAATTCAATAACCGAAATTCAGAATTTGGGCTATCCCTAAGAGTCTTTATGACTATGGCCAGCATTTCTAAAAGCTATCCGACTACTGGAAAAGCAGCAACTAGTTCGAGCTCCGACGGAACGACGGAAGAAGATACAACTCTCAAAGCCAAACCCTTTAAGACGGCCTTTGCCTTGCAAGCAACCTATGCGCAAAACTTCATGGGAAGTCTAGAATCCTATGATGAAATTCGCAATGGCTATCATATTGGTCTTGGCGGGTTCTATGCGACTGGTTATCTCGCTCCAGCTGCAAGTTTGGGCTGGGATGTTTTTTTTGGAAAACGGTTCATTATGACAGTTGGTACTACGTATCTTGTTCCTTCTAACGTTCTCATTGGCAAAGAATTTGTAAAAACTAGCGGAGGTATGTCGGGTGATATCGTCTTCTCGTACAACTTCTAGATATTTATTCGGGTCATTGCTCTATGCAATGGCATCTTGCACTTCTAACAGTCCCTCTTCAGATGAGCGGATTCTAGACAAGATGAATGGACCTATTTCCTTTCCCTTTGCTCCAACATCAGCGCTAGGGGATTCTGAAAAGAAGGAACCTTTCCTCATCCGATCAAATACTGGCTCTGCAGAATATGAAGTTCAGCTTCCGGGCGGAGGACGTAATTATGAAGTAGAGATTCCAGTAGCCCTCGAAGCTTCCGGAAAGACAAACGTCGATAAAAAACTATCAAAAGAATCCTCGCCCGTTTCCTCGGACAAAGAACTACTCTCTGAACTGCCAGATATAGAAATCAGACAAGGTTCGACGGCAGCTATGTTGGATCGTAGCATGGGAGTTGGAAAGACTGATAAAAGCCAAGGACCAAGCTATACTCTTGGCCTCGCCAAAGTCAGATCATTCTATCGGTCGAAGGACTATGAATTTGCCCTCATTGAGATCAACAATTTGCTGGCTTTCTATCCGGGAAGCCCGCTTCTGTACAAGATGAAAGGTTCTATTCTTATGAAACTAGGGCATAAAAACTTGGCTGACAAAAGTTGGACAAGGGCTCTCGAACTTACCCCCAATGATAAAACATTGCAAGTCGCCTTAGCTCGCCTTAAAAAAGGCATGGAGAACAATTTAAAGCCAAATACCAATGATTTAAAACCCACAGAATCACCTACTCCAGCCCAAGAGTCCAATGTTGCGCACTAAATAGAGTCATTTAAAATTACACAGAAGACTTCCCTATCTCGATTGAAGTCATTAAAATCTCTCATGCCTATCGCTACAAGTTTTTAACTAGGTGATGCAACTAAAAGTTGCTCGTTTTATTAATACGGACCAAGCAGGCGAAAACCAACTCATTGCTGGAATATGGAATTCTAAACACTAAGATCCGAATTTGATCCGTTCATCCTGCACGCTCCATCTCATGAAAACGAGACAAAAGGAATTCCTTCCCATCGGAAGCTAAGAAGTGCAAAAACTGTAAAAGTAAGCGCTATACTACGGAACATAAAAAGCTAACAGTAAAAATTCCCCAAGGAGTCGATACTGGCCTGAGGCTTCGAGTGCAAAGCGAAGGTGAGTAGGTAGAAAAATCAAGCAACTTTTAAAAGTATAACCCTTTTGCCGCAGGCTTTATAGATTAACAGCGACTCTGCTTAACTGTGAGCTTTCGCAGCGATTTTAGGTCCAGAATGAATGACTCAATTTATTTTGTAAGCATTAGCCATTCCCGCAAGGAGCCGTTCGCCTAGACTATACACGTGAGTATTGTTTTTAAACAAAGCTTCGCCTTAACCATAGATGTCAGCTATCAATGGTGGACATGCTTCCCAATAGATCTTCTGCGGAGCCAAACTCAAAAAACTCCTGTTGGTATTTAGGAGGAGCTCTGGCCGGGGGTTCATGCTCAATGCCTAAATGCTTGAGGTAACGGGCTACTTCACTGGGTTTGATGATGGCAGCTACAATAGATATCTCTCCCTTACAATGCTGACATTGAGTCACATCGATTTCAAAGACTTTAGCCAGCATTTTACCCCAACTAGAGTTTTTGATAGGGCTCTCGTCTGGACAGCCACTTTTGACGGGCCTGCCTTTCTTTTCCTCTGGTTTTAGAACGATCTTACTGCGACAAGGTGAGTTAGGGGCAAAGACCCCACTCCATTTGACTAAATGGGATTTTGGGGGGAGGAATGAAGTCCCTTAGTTTTTCTATAAACTCCCCAGGAGCAAAAGTACCATTGTGGTTTTTAGGAATCCGAAAGTAAACTTGGCAGCCCGGTTTGAATTTTGTTGCTTGCCTTCCTAAATCCTTTACTACCCCCGCCCCATCACTACCGAGTACAAGGGGGAAATCACGCTTAATGAGAAGACGTAAGTCGCTATTGCCGATCTTAAAATCAATAGGGTTGGCTCTTGCCGCATGCATCTCGACGAGAATATCGTACGCCGGGATCAGAACCTACTTCCTTTTCCGCTACATGAAACTTACGCAATCTTGCGCATGCAAGCTTGCAGTTCATTTCC
>JBAXBA010000062.1:0-22201 GCA_037142195.1 Pseudomonadota bacterium | reverse complement strand
TGAGAAACTGTCTTTATTTCAACTACTTAAATTAGATGTGAGTACACGCCCTAGTGTTCCGCACTTTTTCTGCACTTGAAGTTGAATGTGCTGAATTTAACCGATCGAATTGTTGCTTGCAGCTAAATTTGCAACTCCTGCCGAACCGAAAGTTTGTACGCAAGTCATACAAACCTCATGAAAAGGCGCAGGGCGTATATTCAGCGGAAAACTGATAAATTTCTTTGACACGACACAATGCGCAGTGATCCTATTTTCTGTATTAGTATTGGTCGGTTACCTCGGTAGAATGCAAATCCTAAAAGCTAAACACATTTTTAGTTTACACTTGTAACCTAGTTACATATAGTAATTAGAGGAGGCGTTTTATGCTGGAACGGTTTTCGTTTTTCCTCGCACATTTCCCTATCTTCATTGAGCACAACTCCAATGACGATTCTGAAAAACTTGCGCGATACGAAATCGGGATTCGGAGGCTTCTTCGCCGCATAGCCGAACCATTCGCATGGGGTCCGCCAGAGCGCGCACGTGAATTTGGCGAATAACTATACGCTTTTTTAGCGCCCATCACAGATGACACACGATCGCCGGACATGCCTCCCACCGCTCGCTTTGAGTACCTTGCGGGCTCAGTTGTTAACCATTCACGCGTAACACTCTTTGCTTATGTATGGTTCGACTCCTTAAAAGCAGCTAAAGAGTACGTCGAAAAACGAAAAATGACCGTTGTAGGAGGATGGAATGAGCAAGATTGAATACAGTTTCCGAATTGGAAAAAAGGTTTATTCCGTTCAACTCGATGCACAAGCCAGGGACGATGGCACTACGGTTTTTAGTGCCGACGACTTGTTACGCGAACAATGGCGACTTGGAAAATCATTTGTAGAAGAAAGCAACGACTCCGAAAATGTGAGTTGTGAACTCTTCAACTTCCTTGTTGATATCTCTGGCATGACCAACTCCGAGGTTGCCTCATACATCGGCATCGAACCCGCCACGATTTCTCAATGGCGTCGCCACAAAGGAATTTCTAAGGCCGCATGGCAAGCTTTCCGCGTTTTCTTTTATGACCTCTTTTCCAATGGCACCATCACAAATCCCATTTTTCTTGGCAACAAACAGAAAATCGCGGGCTAATTAGTAAGCAGTTTGTCTGCGGGGCCCAAGAAGTCGTCCCTCGGCGTCATTTCAGGAGATTTCAAGGTAAAGCGGACGAAAATTCGCAATTATTGCTTTGAGTTGTTTGGATTGGGTGCGCGCCTGGAATTCTCTCGACTTACCTGCCGTCAACAAAGTTCTATTCCCAGTACCAGCAACTTGGACGAGGCAATTGCAATGTGCCTGCCAAGTAGGTGTCCAAGCGGCATTTAGGTGGAGGATAATTCTGAAGCGTAGAGTTAACAACGACGGTACTTGGGGTTTCGAAGCTAGCTGGAGTTTCTATTACTCCTTGTTTCCTTCGATATGCTTCAAAGAACTGGGTTAAACTTAAAGCTGCTGCAAGTTGTCTAACGCAGATTAAAGCTTTTTCGGAATCACTATGGGCAAATTCGGCACACTTTTTTTGCATAAATGGAGTTACTTCAGAATCCTCAAGAGGATTGGAAAAAGTTTTTAAAATTTGCGGCATGCAAATCTTCGCTCCATAGTAATCGTCTTGCCCCTCTAGAGAAAAAGGTTCAATATTCGATTTATCTAAAGGTTCTCCTCCATAACCGTGACCAAATTCATGGCACAGATCCAGGGCAAGAGCGTCTGGAGTGAGTTCTGGCTCCCTGGCGAAACCTCCTTGTATGAGTATATTAAAAAAAGAACCAACTCGAATGCTCATGGCAGTTGTTCCATCTTCTGAGCGGAAAATATAGTCCCTCTTTGAAGACATCAGCTGCTAGTCGATGAATTTCTGTTCCATTTTTCAAAATTTGTTCATAGATTTCCTTGGCAATTTTTTCCGAAGCCTGAGCATTGAAAGAAAAATAGCAGACCGCTACCGCAAAAAATTTTGCTAGCCAAGACCATGCTTTTTTCATGGGCTGATCCAGACGCTCAAAGGCGATGGCATCGGTAGATGCCTAGAGCTAGAGAAGCAGGCATAAATGATAAAAGTGCTTTTTGGGTTTGACGCATGGTCGTCTCCGCATGCAAAGAATTTGAACCAAGGGAGTTGAATCAAACTATAATGAGGGAGTCAAGCAAAAGCTCTAAATTGATAACGGCAATTATAGCTTCCGTCGACTATAACTAGAGCGCCTAGTTTCTTGAAAAATTGATTTAACGGAAGACTCGTCGTTGCAGCCTGGCGTGTATTCAAGACATTTCAAAGCTATCTTAGTGAATATTCAGCGGCAAATTCCTAACTTGTTCTGATACGACGCAGGGAAGAGGCTTTTTAATCGAACGTAAACATGATAATTCTGTGTTCTTCGGCATGGTCGGGGTGATAGGACTCGAACCTACGACCTCATGCTCCCAAATCTCGAGATAGCCATTTAACTTGGTCTGCAACATCAACTATTTATCAGTACTTTTCTTGGCTTAGAGACTTTTCGAGTGTGACCAAATTTGCTCAATTTTGACCATTTTCCATCAGTTTGACTCACATTTTCACCACAGAAGGGAACTTAGCCGCTTGATTGTCTCCCCTAATCCATTATGCCGTTAAGCTAGACAGGTCAAGAACGTGTCGATAGAATGGAATAATATCGACATATCAGGATAGACATGTCGACGTCATCGACATATACTAATCTCATGTCGATAAAATCACATTTTGTGGACATGTTAAATGACAGTGCGCTAACACAGCTCCTAAATAATTAGAATTGGCAGTCCAATGAACTATGATCCAAAAAAGCCATATAATGAGATTCCCGAGTTACCCCCTAAGGACGTAGACCTGGAATGTAAAGAGATTTTAAAAAAATGTATCGAAGCGAGAGCCGCTCTTGAAGGGCTAAAAGTCGCTGGAGATTTGATCCCAAACCAAACCGTACTGATCAACATTATCCCGCTCCTTGAAGCGAAAGATAGTTCTGAGATTGAAAATATTGTGACCACTACGGACCGTCTTTTCCAATATGCAGATGCCGAAACTACGTCAACAGACTCTCCAACAAAAGAAGCTCTTAGGTATCGCACCGCGCTATTTAATGGTTACAAGTCGTTAACAACCAAACCTCTGAGCACAGCAACAGCTGTCGATATATGTAGTCATATTCTCGATACGCCCATGGATATAAGAAAGATAGCAGGGACAGCGCTGGCTAATGACCGAACTGGTCAGATTATTTACACACCCCCATTCGGAGAAAACATCATTAGGGAGAAGCTAAAGAATTGGGAGGATTTTATGCACAATCACCAAGATTTGGATCCACTCATTCGCATGGCTGCTGGTCACTATCAGTTCGAAGCCATTCATCCTTTTACGGACGGGAACGGTCGGACCGGAAGAATTTTGAATTCCTTATATCTGATAAGTGAAGGACTATTACATCAACCTATACTTTACCTAAGTCGATATATCATTAAAAACAAGTCATCTTACTACTCTCTGCTACTGGATGTGACAGTCAAGGGACAATGGGAACCTTGGATTCTCTATATGCTCACCGGTGTTACTGAAACTGCGATTTGGACAAGCGAAAAAATAAAAACAATTAAGCAACTGATCGACCATACCGCCGACTATGTTAGGGAAGAAGCCCCAAAAATATATTCGCGTGAATTAGTCGACATCATTTTTAATCAGCCTTACTGCAGAATTTCAAAACTTGATGATGCAGGGATTGCTAAAAGGCAAACAGCGGCGACCTATTTGCGGACCTTGCGGGACATCGGCGTCTTGAAAGAAATGAAGATTGGTAAAGAAGTATTGTTTATTCACCCAAAGCTTATGGAATTGCTCAAAGGCGACTCTAATGAATTTATCCCCTATAGGTCGTGAAATATCGCCCGACCAGTATTCAAGACATTTCAAAGTTATCTTAGTGAAAATTCAGCGGCAAATTCCTAACTTGTTCTGAGCCGACGCAGTGTGTTAAGCAAAGCTCCCCAATGACCGCCATTGTCAGGCATCTATGTTGGACATACATTCGTAGAGAACTCATCCAGAAAATTACACCCCGCTTGCCTATGCTCGATCCAGAACGATTTAAAAATTGGCGCCATGAATGGCCATCCACCGATCTAGAAATCTGGCAACAACAAAATTTGTAAAACAAGCCCTATTCGATGCCGCTGCGCCATACCACCATTCCTGCTGAATAAAAGTCTCAGGACCCTCTACGAAAGGAGAAGAACCAAATCTAAAAAGATCTTTTAAGCTGCACAAAAGGATTCCCTTGCCGATTCTTTGTTGGCCGTATCCTTAATGAGGATTTTGTTGGGCAACGAAGTATCAGGGAATTGAAGCTATCAAAATTCCTATTCAAAAGTTTTTAAGCGCAGAGGTTTCTACGGACTAGACTATGCAAGAGAACCTAAGATCGGAAGTGAGATTTATAAGCGACTTACAAGAGAGTTCTAAAATGGTTGCCTGGGTGGGTTGATGGGATGATTGCCGAATCCCCAATGGATTTTAGAACAGAGTCGATCTCTTCAGGGCTGTAGGACCTAGATAAAAAATCGGCTCTCACATACTTAATCCCAGACACTGCCGCCCAAGGTCTCTCTTCAGAGATAGAAAATGCGTTTTTTCCGATGACTACTGACTTGCAGCTTTCATGGATGACCTGAAATTCCTCTCCTTCGTCATTGACGATATCGAGTGTTCTGTATCCACAAACTTTTGCCGTAGGACATCCACCGTGAAGAGCGGTTAAGCTGCAACTTTCTGCTATAAAAAGAGGGGTGTCTTTATATAAAATCAGTTCGGGTTCGATGCCAGAAATCTGAGAACTCTTCAGCTGAGTTTCTAGGCTTGCTTTATCATTTTCAAGACTCAGGGCATACCGGCTTACGGAAAGACTTTTAAGCTCCTTCGTCGCAAATTGATTTAAAGCATAGAGGGTAAAATCGCTTGCGAGATCGATGTCTTGAAAACCTAAATCCGTTAAGAAAAGCATGGCCCCGATATTCCCTACTTCAAAACGTCTCACACCTAAATCATAGGCCACCTTGAGCCATCTCTTAAGAAGCGGCTCGTCCCAAGCTCGAATGACCGTGGGAAGAGCGACTCGAAGACGCACCCCCATCGTTTCCGTCCACCGGGTGAGGTCGGCAAAAAGTTCTTCAGGAGAGATTTTTCCTAAAAAAGCTCTCTTTGGCTCGAAGGAAATTTCATGGGGTATCAGAAGATTTTTAGCTTTAAGATTTTCAAATGCCAGCTGAATGGGCTCAAGGTAGCTCATCCTGTCAATTTTAACCGTAAGACGCTGCTGATTGTCTTTGAGGGCAACATCAGCCAAGCAAATGTTTGGATTCCACTCGACCCCATGAATTAAGGAACTTCCCCAATCCGCAAGGGCAGTCACAATATGGGGCCCTATTTTTGATTTGAACTCTTTGATCCGGCGTCTTGGGACAAACCAAGAGAAGTCTCCTGAAAAATCGAACTCTGTAATCTCAAGACCTTGATCCCCAAATATGTGGAGCTCCTGTTTCCATTCTTCTTGGAGCTGAGTGCTGGCACCCTCACCTTTATTTGAGGGAACCGCAGGAACAATAAACTGATCCCTAAAAATCTCTTTGCCAGCTTCGCCAGTTCTGCCACCTTTGAAAGCCGTAAATTTTACTTCCAAGTTTTCACCGAGCAAAGCCATGTGCAGACTTGCCTGAATCGGCACCAACTTTCTGAGTCGATCAGGAACGTGGCTCAGTTCTTCGACTTTGTTTTTTAAGCTCGCAGATCTTGTTTTATAAACTAAATCCCCTTTTTCAAGACGACCACCTTCAGGCACCCACAATTCGACGAGGCTTTGAGCGGGAGCCTGAAAGCAGGACTGTCCCTCTATCGCCAGGTCGCGAAGAGAAAATTGTAGGGTTTGATTGGAATACTTGTTTTTGAGTTGTGAGGAAGGATCCTGGAACGTAGAGCCGTGTTGGGGCTCCGCATGGTAAATGCTTTCTTTGGGATCGATGCGAATCCCATCATATTTTTCCAGGTCTACCACCGTCTTTAGAAAAATGCGTCTCCCTTTTACCGCCTCAATAGCGCCGACAAGCTGGCCTTTGTGGGTAGGGTTATCAAGATCTATGACATTTTCATGATAGCGGCCATTGAGAAATAGGGACGTTTTATCTCTTTGAAAGGAATAAGCCATGAGAGATCTTGGATCCGACCATTCTGCTTTGGCGCGCTCTGGGGCAGAGGGACGAAGGGTGGACTCAGACGCTAACTCATTAAGCTTTTCCCGATAGGTTTTCACCACGGTTGCGACATATTGGGCGTCTTTTTTACGCCCTTCTATCTTAAGGGTGTCGATTCCGGCATCGACGAAGCTTTTAAGATCATCTACGGTCTCGAGATCTTTCATGGAAAAAAGAAATCCCGCACCCGGCTCGTTTAAAATTTTATAGGGCTTGCGGCACGTATAGGCACACTCTCCGCGGTTTCCGGAGCGGGCATCATCTTGACCTGAAAAAAAACACAAACCGGAATAACTGTAACAGAGACTTCCATGACAAAAGGCTTCAAGCTCTACCGGATGCTCGGAAAGATCCTGGCGTATTTTTTTTATTTCTTGGGCCGTCAACTCTCGAGCTAAAACCACGCGCTTGGCGCCAAGCTTTTTCGCCATTTTGACGCCACTGAGATTATGGACGGCAAGCTGGGTGGAGGCATGTATGGGAAGACTCGGAAAATACTCCCGCAGAAGTCTTATTAGGCCCAGGTCTTGAACAATGACGCCATCAACTTCCACGCGAGCTAAATCGGCTAAAGTACTTAAAAGCGACTTTAGCTCGTTTTCTTTGATTAAAATATTAAGAGTGACTAAAACCTTCATGCCATAGCGATGCGCGAGAGGAACATAGACCTCAAGGTCTTCGATGTCGAAGTTTTGTGCCCTAGCTCTTGCATTAAAAGTCTTAAGACCAAGGAATACCGCATCAGCCCCACTATTGAGTGCTGCTAAGAACTGTGCGGGACCTCCCGCAGGTGCAAGTATTTCTGGAACTTTATGGAAACTCATGGTTCGACCCCAAGTATAACCGCCAAGTATAACCGGCGCGACCCTACCACCCCCATGAAAGATTGCCAACTGAGATTTAAGCGAGCTATTTCACTCCTAGTATCGGCATATTACGCTTCCACAAAGGGATGTTTTTCAAACGCGCAAAGGCCGTTTCCAAGGTAAAAGGTGAAATTACCATGGAATCGCCCCCTCAAATCGTTTAGGTTCCTTCCTTCTTTAATGCTTCCAAAATGGTCTAGGCTTCCTAAGGGACTTCTGGGCTTACCTTTAGAAATCGAGATTCTATGAGCTCTCTTTACCATCTTACGACCCACTCAGGCTTGGAACCGCTTGTCATCAGAGAACTTAAAAATCTCCATTTAGAGGGCCGGCGAACTCGGGATCTTGCGCCTGGTTATGTAGAGGTAGAGTCTTCCACACTCTCTCCCCTGCTTACATTGAAAACGATCCATCACATTTTAAGTGTGAGAAACGATGTCACGACGGAAACACCTTGGACTCTTGAAGTGATTAGGGAGGCAGCGAAAGTCTGTGAGTTTCCAGAGTTAGTATCTGATTTAGAAGGATCGATGCGAGTTACGTGTAAGCGTATAGATAAAAGTCTTCCTTTTACTTCCGAGACCATACAACTGGAAGTAGCTGAAGTCATTTTAGAGAGATTTCCCTATCCTGTGAAACTTAAAGATCCCAAGTATATGGTAAGAGTGGATGTCCATAAGAAGCATTTAGTCATAAGCCTTCAACTCACACCTCTTTCCCTCTCAAAAAACACTCCCAAACCCTACCACCCTGTAACCGCCATGAAGTCGAATCTTGCCCACAGCATGCTACTTCTAGCTGACATTCCTTTAGGCGGAACCCTAATGGATCCTTTTTTAGGATCAGGAACCACTCTGATACAAGCCGCTAAGCTATCTCCAACATTTAAACTCATAGGTTTTGACTACGACGATGCGGCAGCCCATGGGGCTCAGTTAAATGTGGCTGCAGAAGGAATCGAAGGCGCAGACATGAGATGCCTCAACTCTCTGGAAATGTCTAAGCACTTTCCTTGGCACAGCATCGATGCCATCGTCACCGATCCCCCTTACGGAATCCGCACTTCCAAGCAAAAAAAGTACTTTGAGTTTTACCTGACTTTTCTGGCGCAAGCGCGGCGGCTTTTGAAAGTCGGAGGTTCGCTCACGCTTGTGGTTGTGAAGCGGTATTCGTTTGATGATGCTCTACATACCATCAAAGGCTTCCAAGAGACCGATCGCCTTCACATTAAGCTGGGAGGATTTACGGCCCATCTTATCAGGCTTGTCTATGTGGGATTTCCAGGACGAGAAGAAGATGATCCCAAAAAGAATTTAGAAGAAGAGCCTTCCAAGTAGAAAAAAAACATCAGGCAAGCCCAACTATCCACCGGTGCTCACTTCAGAACTCACTTCAGAACTCACTTCTGCGTTTCCTTGGACAGCGCGGGAGTTTAGGCCCTTCACAGCCATCATCAACAAGGGACCTAAAACTTTTAAGTTATCGAGAGCTGCTTTTGTCGTGGCGGGCACTGCTACGGCTATGGTGTTTCCTTTAAGCCAGCCGCCGCCGCGTTGCAGATAAGTCCCAAATCCATCCTGAACGGTCTCAAACCTCATAAGCTCCCCAAAGCCTGGAATCGCATGATCGCACCAGTTTTGCAGTCTCTCTGGCGCATCATCTTGGGGGCCCAAGAAAGTTCCACCGACAACCACTATGAGCGCAACATGACTCAGGGACCTTAACGTATTTTCGAGGTCTCCATAAGGGACATCGACTTGCTCAGAAACTTGAAATCCGCAGCCTGTGATGTATCCGCCTACTAAAGATAAAGCCTGCCCAGACTCTTTAGCTCCATAAGTAAGAATAGCCGCCTGGAAATTCATCATACACCCCTTTTATTTGTCCATAATTTTACCTCAGATCTTTGCATTCACAAAAACAAAAGGAGTTTTTTTTGAAACTTGCAGTGAGATATTATAAAAAAAGCGCCCTTCCCTCTTTTACTCGCCAAGGAAATTAAACGCAATGCCCTCTACCCACTCCCCCACTAGTGGGAGAGCTCCGCTTCTGGGGTTTCACTAGAGCCCTCATCCTCAGAGAGGTCGGGATGGAAAAGCATTGAGGACAATCGGTCCACCAGCATGCGATTCAAAAAGACGCAGTCCCACCCCATAGAAGAGCGCCAGGCTTTCTCGCTGGAATCCCGTTCAAAGGACCACTGATTGCGAGTGGAGTCACGTTTTCGCAAATTATGAAAAGATACCGAACACTGGTCTAGCAAGGATTGACTTTGGCGGATTGCGCCCGAGGTGGAGTCGTCGGCTAAAAATTGGAAAAAAAGGTTGCGAGGATCACGCTTCACCAGGTCTTGAGAGAGCTCCGAGACAAAATCTTTGTCATAAGCCAGGCTTCCAAGTAGAAGAAGACTCACCGCCTTGAGGTGAAGGGGATAACCAGGAGAGGTCATCTTAAGTTCGAACCTTAAAATCCATTCTGTGGAAAGATTTCCGCCCTCGGCAATGCGCCACTGTTTATTGCGCCCTCCCGCTAAGCTCAAAACAGTGTCCGATAAGCGGTTTATCCCAGGAAGATACAAACAGCCAAAATCAAACGTTCTGCAAAGATGGCTCACTTGAGACTCCATAAGACAGCGTCCCAAAACCTGGACGAGACATTTGGGAGATTCTTTCATCCACCGGCGCCATGTATCATAGGACTCAAAATCACCGGTCTTGGCAGTGTAGAGTAAAATTCCAAGCATATGATCACGGCTAAAGGACTTGGCATCCTCATCGGCCAGAGGGCTATAATCGACTCGTCTTGGACTTCTGACCCACTCGCCGGTTCTGGTATTTAAGGACTTCCGAACGGTTTCACAGCCTAGTTCCAATCCCGCGTGACAAAGCAAGCCATTAAAAAGAACACTATCGCCATCGTCACATTTACCTTTGGAAGGATAACCGGAACACAGAGGTGAAAGAAGAATCCATTCCTTTTCGCGACTTTCCAGGGCTTGAATGATGTCAAAGGCATCTAAGCCTTCCCTGTTCTTTGTTCGATTTGAAGGACGACCGGCCCCCGTGAAAACCGCTTGAGCTTCTTCTGCATAAAATCGACGGTACTCTGACATCGCCTCCATAGGCCTGGAGGGAGTAAGGCTCCAAACACAGAAACCTACCCCTAGGACGCCGCCCACCAGACCTATTTTAGACGTGGCATTCATTTTCTTACCTCTAGGAAAGAGATCGGAAAATGAGGGGTTCCAGCTAAATTTTCCTAAAGAATGATAATAAGTACCCGCAATCACCCACGTATTATGAGCTTAAAAACAAGGCTTTTCTGGCCTGTAGGGCGCATAAAGTTAAAGTAGAATTAGACCAAACGCGACACTTTAGAGGCCAAATCCGGCGATTTTATAGCGGACAAAATCCTTTGTTTGACCGCCAATCGCTCTAGCTCTTGCTCAAAAAAGAGTTCCATTTTTTTTGAGGTGAGACCTTTGCCACGCCGAAACAGCGGATAGGTGATGTCTTCATTAAATAGACTTTGCCCTAAAATGGCCCAGGAAAAAGGGATGCCTTTTTCTAGAGCGCCTGACTCTATCCACTCTAACAGGAGAGTTTCGGGGTCATAGGGCACCAAATGAAAGGTCACTTCGAGTTGAAGGGTGTCCCCGATGGGATTCAAAGATTTGACTTCCACCCAGTTGCTCATCGGCGCAGGCCGAGAAGAGCTCAGAAACGGATACCCTACACTCCCGCAATTGATCCAAACATGACCCTCCGGATCTCTTCCCACCCCAGGGTGATGGGAATGCCCCATAAAATAAAACTGCTTGGCCCTCAAGACATGGCAACTGGGAAGTACAAATCCCGAGCCCCCTTGCTCTGGAAAAAAATCAGGCACTCGACTTGAGGTACTCAGGGATGCGTGAAGCAGGGTGATTCCAGGAGAGGGAGAATAACTAAACTTTTGCTGGGCTAAAAATGGGAGAAGATTTTCCCCAAGAGCTTCGACACCAAAAGGAACCAATTGCCAAAGTTTGTGTTTTCGATGCTCCCAATGGGGATTGCTGGCGCAATCCCTTTGATACAGCTCATGGTTCCCTTGAATGAAAGTATGAATCCGCGACTTTGCCAAGTCTAAAACCTCGACAGGAGAGGGGCCTCCATCTAGAAGGTCCCCTAAGTCGAAGATTTCCACCTGAGGGGCCACTCGATCCATATCTTGGAGCACTGCCCGCAGGGCTCCTAAATTAGCATGCACATCGGTGAGAATTGCAAAATGCATTAAAGCCCCATGGTTCTCTCTGCTAATACTTGAATGGCACCAAGGTTTTTTTCAAAGGTCGGCTTGATGATATCAGGGCCTGGATAAAACCCTCCCCCCGCGGCACCTTTAGGGGAAAGTTCAATCGTAAAGCAAAAAATCTGGTGTTCTTTATAGGCCCAATCGCAGGTCTCGCCACTCGCCACATACATCACCTTGGCTGCGGGTCCATAGCGATATCCGTTAAACTTGGACATGTCTTTTGCCAGGGACTCGAACGTCCCTCGATCTTGCTCGGGCGGATCTTGCTTCAGTCCTCCCCAAGGATACAAAATGACCTCGGAAAAGGAATGAAACGAAATCATGGATTTAATATTGGTGTGTTCTTCCACAAAAGCTTTTACAGCTTGAGTCTCAGGTTCACTGAAGGGAGATGGCCCACGATAGACATCACTGCCCGGGGAGGTGGAATTTCCGCCAGTTTCCCAATAGACAGAATAGTTACGGTTAAGGTCCACGCCAAACTCACCGCCTAAATCCCGGCGATTTTTACGCCAATACTTGTATTTTCCGCCCTCTAAATCATAATTGACTCCATCCACATTCAAGGTTGGAAAAATGTAGATGTCTTTACCTTTTAAAAATGCCGTTCTTTCTTGGGGATTTAGTTTCTCGATGACATACTTCACAAAAAGCAAGGGAACTTCCGTGGAAATATGTTCCCTGGCATGATGGGTGCCCAAAATCATGAGACTGTTGGTGTCTGACCTCGAGAGATCGCCTGCAAGACGAATTCCCAAAATTTCATTTCCTTCAGCAGTCTTCCCTAAAGACAGCAGTTCGCTTTCCCCAGGCAGGAGCGCGGCTAGACGAGTAAGCTCTTTTGCTACTTGCAGAGGCGTGTGATAGGCAGCATCCTTTTTAGGGAATCTCACATCTCCCGAAATAGCACCTAAGTCTGGTGTCCAAACACTCATGGGCTCAATTTTTAATATTCTTTGAGGGATGCCGCGTAAAGTGGCTCTTAAATCGACTTCTCTCACAATGCTGTAGGCAGTCGTCTCATCCATATAATCAGGATGGACATAGCGAGCCACTTCTGATCGTTCGTCTGAATTAGAAGCTTTGAAGTGGACTTTATAAAGAACCTCCGATGAAGCCTGGGTCGCTAAGACAAACCCCACTATCGAAATGGAAAACAAGCCAAGTAAACTAAAGACTCTCTTCCCTGAGTCACTTCTGATCATGGAACCTCCAGGTATTTTTTAAGTTGCTAAAAGCCTGCCAGAGAATCAGGACCTTTCCTAGAGAAATCATCATTTATTGTTCGACTCAGCAGACCAGGACAAGCCCTCAGAATCCAAGATAAATCCTGGGGATTATGTCCTGTCTCCAAACAGAAAATCTAAATACTTCAGAGAGAATGCCGAATCCTATCTCCATGATGCATGTAAAACAAATCAATGAATTAATAGAAACCGGCAAAACCTACGAAGCTGAGGATGCTTTAGAGCAGCTTTTAGCTTTAGGGCCGAAGAACACAGATGCTCTCAAGCTTAAAGCTTACATTCTATCCTCTCAAGGACGATTCGAAGAAGAGCTAGAAACTTGGCTTCGAATCCTAAAAGTAGATACGGAAGATCAAGATGCCACCTCTTGGCTTCAAACTCGCCATCTTGAAGAACAAGAACACCGGTATTTTACGGACCAGCTACCTGGAGGCGGCTTTAAATACCTCACTTACCAGAGAGGCCTTCTAAAGCCCATGATCTTTGGCCTTATAGGAAGTCTTTCCTTTACGTTTTTTACCAACATAGCAATTTCTCAAGTTCAAGCACTCGCTAAACCAGAGTTTTTAATCACCGGATTTTTAGCAGTCGTTCTCCTGCCGATGATTTGGGTTGCCAAAGCCTATTTAACCACAATGCATTGTCTTAAATTAGACAGATCTGGTATTTCTGTTTCCACGCGAATCAAAACTTTTAGTTACAATTGGGATGATTTCGAAGATGTTTTTCTATGTCACGTTTCCAATCTTTCTAAAACCGATCTTGCTCTAACTTTTATACCGAAGGACACGACGAAACCTTCTTTTGAAATTGATCTCAATCCCGACGAAACCTCCATCCGGTCACGTCATCACCTGATTGACAACATCGCAGAGATTTTCAAAAAACCAACACTTAAGTTTAGATCCGCAATAGACGGAATTGAATCCCGCAAGGTCATTCGATTCTAGGAGGCGAGTTCCTCAAGACATCTGTGATAAAAAAAACCTCTAACAGAAGTTTTCAGTAAATGTCATGCTGCTTTGGCCTGCCTGTCCTATGCAGCAGACAGTTCTAACCTTTCCTTCTTGGTGTTCCATCCTCTCATCTGATCAACCACCTCTACCGAGATACTCTTCCGATTTGAAATCAATTCCATGGCTTGAAGTCGCAAAAGCACTTGTGTGTTGTAATCCATTCCACTCAAATTATTCTCTCGGTTTTCCCATTACGATATCACGGAATGATTCGCCACATTCAACCATTTCGCAAACTCAACCTGTGTTCTCTTGAGTTGCTTCCGCAAAAACCGCAGTTCATTTCCGGTAAGCCGTGAGTGCTTGCCAACAAGCCCGATAAGGTAAAATAGCAGCCAGAATAATACAAATTGAAACCAACAAAGCGCTTCACTGCACACGCTGGCTACTTTAAGCTCCCTTGAACCAGGGGAGGAATACATTCCTTAAAGAATCTTAAAATGTCCTTGCAACCTACGGAAACTACTCAAGCACAAATTGCCCACGGGGCGCAATTTCAGACAATAATCATAAAAAATTTCATGAATTGCCTTAGGGCGGCTTCAATTACAGGAACCTCAGCCATAGATAAATCAATTCTTGCCGTGATCTTGCTTTTC
The DNA here is from genome assembly GCA_037142195.1 of Pseudomonadota bacterium. Lineage (GTDB taxonomy): Bacteria > Bdellovibrionota_B > Oligoflexia > Oligoflexales > CAIMVM01 > CAIMVM01. Next base: position 7,871 of record JBAXBA010000062.1, on the reverse strand, counting down.
TTTTATAATAGTCAACATATGTTTGCTCCAAGGGTATTTTACATGCCAAAATGATATGAATATTTAGGAATCACTATATTTTTTTACTCAAATGAGCATGAACCCATACATGTTCATGGACGTTATGGCGAGTTTGAAAGCAAAATTGAGATCGTCTTAAAAAATGGCGCGGTTGCTCGAATTAAACTGCAGAAAGTTGGCGGCAAGAAGGCTTTACCCACAACACAGGCTAAACACTTTAAAAATTTGGCGACTGTACTAGCCGACGAAATCGTACAAAGTTGGGTTAACTATTTTATTTATCATAAGAAGATAGTCCCGAAGAAAATTGCGGGAAGTCTATGAAAAAAACTTCAAAAAACCTAAAAGTAAAAAAAGTTGAGTACCTTGATTTATACAAACTCAAACTTTTATTTTCTGATGACTTTGTACAAATCATTGATTTTGAGATATTCCTTAAACAAGCTCATCATCCAGATATTCAAAAATATTTAAAGCCTAAATATTTTAAGAGTTATAGTCTCATAGATGGGGAATTGATGTGGGGAGATTTTGATCTTATTTTTCCAATCATGGATTTATATCATAATTCCATTGTCCCGCATGCATCTTGATTTTAGTGATGAGATTCCTGTCTGATATATTATTCAAATAGATCTGTCTATTAGCCAAAATCTTAATTGATAGACAGCTCCCCAATCTTTTCTTTTGTTATTTTTTTTCTAAACTTTTTGTCGATATAGGATCTTTAACATATTGGTTGAAAGTCTCATCAATCCACCTGTTGGTCCATGAGCTCAAAGCCAGCCGGCTCCCAGGTGCCAGAAAGATCTAAGTTTATGCAACTCAAAGAACCAAAGACTTGCATTATTTCTAGCAGCACAGTCCACTAGTCCGCCCAGGCATCAAGAATACAGGAATCGTCGTCCACACAAGGATCAAAGTTTCGCTGACGGTACCGTAGCCACTGACGGCACGGCCTTCTCACTACTATGCGTTGCTTGTTTTTGAACTGCCTGAAGCACCATGCGCAGAAGTTGAGCCCGAGCCATGGGTTTAGGTAAAAAAGCATCAGCGCCCGCATCTATAGCAGTCTTATGATCGGCAGCGATGATCCGATTAGAATGAACACAGATAAAGGAACCAATGCCTTTAGCTCGCAATCCTCGAACTAACTCGAAGCCATCAAGCGATTGAAGGCCCATGTCAACATCGGTAATGACTAGATCAAAGCCATATTGCCCAATCAACCCTAACGCCTCTGCCGCATTCGCGGCCTGAGTGAGTGAGATTAATGCCAAGAGTTCTGGAGTGCGGCCAAGGTAAGATACTACCGCGCTTCGATAGATGGTTTCGTCATCGACAACCAAAACTCGTAGCGAACGCCCAAGCGTTTCTTTGGCTTAAACAATATCAGTTTCTAGAGTGATTTCAGCTCGATCGATGTTGCCCAAAATTTCTACCTCTGGCGCCGTAAACGGAGCTAAGGCTTGGATGATCTCCGAGCTGTGTTTAGGAAGGGTTGCTGTCGTTTTACTCGAGTACCCAGCCACGATCGGCAGCGTGAAGAAGAACTCAACTTTACCCTCGGGATGTAAGGTTGTTTTAGAGGATTCACACCAGATGCGACCGCCATGGGCTTTCACAACTTTTTCAGCAATGGCGAGACCAAGGCCTGTGCCACCTTTCTTACCTGAGGTAAAGAAGGAATCGAATAGCTTGGTCAGGCTTTCAGGCGGGATTATGGAACCGGCATTGCCCAAGCAGAACTCTACGCAGCCATCCTGCTCCCTAGTCTTGAACCAAAGGGAACCTTTATAATTCATCGCCTGAATAGCATTGCCGAGAATGTTAGAAAAAACCCGGGCAATCTTCAAGGCGTGCACGTTCACCATGTGCGAATGCTTAAGGTCATAGGCAATAGTCACATCGGCCTTGGGATAGACGCGGAAGATATCACCCAGGGCGGCCTCAATTAACGACTCAGCACTCACCGGCTCTTGGATAAGTTCCGTGGCGGTCGAACCCACTTCCATCACATCAGAGATCAGGCCGTCGACGCTGCTCACTGCTTTATCAATCTCCGGGACCAATAGTCCCAGAATCTTTTTTACACCGTTAAGATCCTTGGCGTTGTTAAGCATCGCAATCCCTGTGCGGAGGATGGAGAATGGACCGCGAATGTCGTGGGCTAACATTGAGGTCATTCCGGCCACTGCCCTATTGACTGCAGATTCTGCGCGTTCTTTTTCCAGAAGTGAATTTAATCTGATTCGCTCATGAACTTGAGTCGATCGCCAAAGCAGAGGGAACAATCCCAGCTGACCAACCATGAGTATCACAGCAATGCCAAGCAAATCTGATGGCAGCGATAAAGTTGCTTTAAGCTCTATATCTTGGTTCCCCGGAGCAGCAAGGTCTACCTCTTGATGAAAAAAGCCACTGCCGCACGCACCTCTATGTCGCACAAAGAATGTGTGATTCTGACGCCGTCCCTCGATACAGGACCAATGTATACTGTTAGACAATGCTTCGAGACGACGGCTGAGCGTCATCGTATCCCCGGATGCAAGCTCCGTGAGATTTTGCTGAAGGAACTCATTTTGAAAAGCAGTGGCACTCCGAGCCAATTGCCATCTTGTCCAAGCTAAGGTAATAATTATCGATAACATAACTATAGCGAGCGGCACAAATCCGACCCATGTATCGAAAATGGGTCTATTTTGACGCTTACTTTTGCTAAAAACAGCCATTCGATATCCCTTAGAAATAGAATGAGCTTGATTTACTAATACATACTTAATATAAAGTCAAAGGTTGGACTTTGATAATCTAATAATTTCATGGGGTTATAATGAAATCTATCACGAAAGCCATCTTCGCAGTTGTGTTTGCCATGATAGGACTACAGGCGATTGCCGAGAAGCTAGACTTCTCAACAGCTAGAGCTGATACGGCCGAGGATGATGAATCCATGAATTCAAACGGTCTATAATTGCAGGTCCATTTGGTGATTAAAGCCAAGAACAAAAAATGGATCCTAGCCAAGGTCGGCTTGTTGGGCATTACCGTGGCTATTTTCTTTATGAATTGGCATGCGCATAGACAATCAAACGACGGAGATCCTATGAAGGTTTGGCTTGGCGGTGCTCCCTATTCCATGGACCCACTGGATTACGATGCATTTGTTCACCATGTATCGGGGCGTAGCTGCTATGCCCCTATCGTTAGCCAATACAAGACGGGAACATTTCTCCCGGTTGTCGCCGAGTCTTGGTCTGCCAGCTCCGACTTCATGACTTGGCGATTTCGCATCCGAGCAGGTCTCCACTTTGACAATGGTGATGTGATCACTCCCGACATGGTGCGGAAGTCGTTAACGCGAATCGCTTTCCTACAGCATCAAAGAGGCTCAAAATCTGGTTTTACAGAGCATCTTAAAGGACTTGATAAGCTGGATTCTGCAAGTGGAATTTTTGAAGGCCTCCAAACCACCAGCGACTCGATCGTTCTCCAATTCGACAGCCCACAGCCTAAATTACTGGAAACGATCAGTTTTGGTATTTATGGAATTGTTCATCCTAAAGATTATGACTCCGTGACGGGGCAATGGCGGGATCCACACCAATTGATCGCATCTGGTAGTTACTCAATATCCAGTTGGACTCCTGACGGAATCACTTTAGCACTCAGGCGAGAGTATCCCACGGAATTGCGCCACAAAAAAGCTTCAGAAAAAATCTTTCTTACCTGGGGCGCCAAGAATCGAAATGCTGCCGATTTAGCTATGGGATCTACTCTGGATAGCGAGCTCACAAATAACTACGATCTGTATGCTCCCGGGGCTACGAGTGCGTCGATTTTCTATGTGACTAATTATTCCTGGAAGCATAAATCAAGTCCAGTGAATAACTCTAAAGTTAGACAAGACATGAGAGCCGCGTTTTACCGTTCGCTAGCTAGCAAAGGAATAAAGCCAACGCTATCTTTTTTACCGATAACCATTCCAGGCATTCGGGAATTTGAGATTGTGGAGTCGCCACATCTCTCCTCGCTTCACGGAAGTGAAGTGAGAGGCCTTGCCCGACTAGAACAAGGCGAATTTAAGACAAAGATTGTCGATGCGATCACCGATGCGGTGCAAAGCGTGGATGGAAAATATATAGATGTCCCGGAGCTAACAACTAAACAGCGTGGCTATCACCATAATCCCGACCAAGATTCTTACCTCGTCGATGTTTATCCTACAATCACAGGCATCTTGGTAGAAGATCCCGACGCAGACGTGCGATTCATGATCCTCTCGAAAGAAGGAATTCGCTTGCCGGACCCTAGCGGTCGCCTAGCCCTTGAAGCTGCAAAACCAAAATTGGATCTGGCAGCCGTGAATCAAATTATTTGGGACGACGCCGTGGTCTGGCCAGTCGCTCATTTTAGGTCAGGATTATGGGCACGAAAGGGGCTATTTGATATGAGCTTGCTAAACCTTAGTTTGCCCCCAACTGATTTAAGCCTCATAGGCATGAGTAACTAGAGCCTGTGTTAGGTAGCTGGTATTACAGAGATGTCTGCGCCGACGATGGACCGATCGCCAAAATCAGTGTCCGTCAGTTAGATGGGATCGACCCCCATCAAAAATGGGAGGCTATGGCTTATTTAAAGAAAGGCCTCATTCAACGAGGAAGCAACCTTCAGTTTAAAATCTATGGTCTTTGCGACGGAGGGGGAACCTCCGCATCCAGAGCAACCGCCTGCCATATAGCTGTGAGTGAAGCGCTGGAAAGGTGGGCATGGGCCGCATCATCTCGAGATCCTTCACTGAGTAGTGCTGCAGGTCTTGACTTAGATCCATCGACGAATGGCTGGGCAGCTTACCCTGGTCCGTTCTCAAATTTCGCGAGGCAAAGAGCTTATTTAGAGGCGGTTGAACGCTGGTCGTTGCTAGCATGGTGGAACGGACAAATCGGGCATGAACTCCTCCCAAACCGAGACGGGGCAATACGCTTACTTTCGCCAATGTCGGATGCTGCTGTCGTGATTCTTACCAAAAAAATTCCTCATGTTGGCTGTGCCTACGGTTTTGCTGGTGGGTCTGACATAGCTGCTGCTCACAGAAGGGCGTCTGTGGAATTATTCCGGAATATACACGTCTTGTCCAAATGGGTTGAAAAAAATGCGATCAAAGACATAGCCGAATTTCCCACTGCTCTCCATGAGCGACGTTTGCTTTTTTTTGCTGGTGACGAGGGACATGCTCTTTTTGTCGAGCGTTTAGCTCAACCGAGACCTACCTTGCAAGTTGTGCCAGAAGTTCTGGTCGACCGGCGTATATATGGGAGTTGGGATAAATACTGTCGTGTATGGAGGGTTCTATTTAAGAGTGACTTTAACCATTCGACTGCAATGGACCAGTTTCTCTTTTAAAGAAATTTAGCTGTTCCCATCGATCAAAGATTAGCGACTTCCCAAGATTAGACGATTGCTGCAGATCGATGGGCTGAAAAACATTTGAGATTAAAGCGCTGTTGAGAAGCTCCTAGATGAATTTCAAGATCTATCGCGGAAAGTTGACTCGCTATTGCCGCCAAAAAAAAACGGAGAATTTGATCCCATTCCCTCGGCCCTTCAAGGGCGGCCTAATTAAAATCTTTGGGTTATCCACTGAAATGTTATAGATCCCGCTAAATCCCGACTAGCGTCCCACAACTGACGGCTATTTTTGTCCAGCGCAGTGGACACGAGCCCTAATGTCCAGTACAATAGACATACGGGAGCGTGTCCAGTAAGCTAAGCACACCATAACATGCTGTAATAATGAGGGATCTGTGTCCATTGATCGAAATGAACTTCTTGACATTCTGCGAGAATGGAGCTTTTGGGATGAGCCCCCACCCCGTTCCGTGGTCCGTTCCCTGTCCCAGTGGACCACGGTGGATCCAGGGGTTGTTACCGTCATTCAGGGCGTACGCCGATCCGGGAAATCCACTCTACTCGCCCAACTCACAAGCCAATTTGGACTCTCACGCGAAAAATGCGTCTTCGTAAATTTTGAAGATCCTCGCCTGTCCCAAAGTCTTCATTTCACAATTCTGGACGAAATTTTAGCCGTCGCAACCAACCACATCGAAGGGCCACTCATCTTCTTCCTTGACGAAATCCAAAGTGTCTTTGGCTGGGAAAAGTGGCTTAATGCGCGTCTTGAACGTCCCAAAGGACATACATTTATAATCACGGGCTCCAACAGCCAGCTTCTTGGCGGAGAACTGGCGACGAGTTTGACGGGACGACATCTCACGTACGAGGTGTTTCCATTTTCGTTCAAAGAGTTTCTGCTCATGAAACCAAAAGCGAGCCTTCAGCAATATTTGCAATCCGGCGGATTTCCAGGTGCACTCCAAGCCTCTCGTCCCGAGCGGCTCTTGCAGCAATATTTCCAAGACATAGTAGAGAAGGACATCCGCGAACGTCTGGGAGCCAAATCAAGTCAGCCCCTTCGATCACTTGCGCAAATGGTCCTTGAATCCACCGGTTCTGAAACTAGTTTGCGCCGAATTGCAGGCGCCGTTGGTATCAGTCCTGAAACTGCCAGTCAATACATCAACGCCTGTGAGAACGCCTACCTGATTTTGAGTTGTCCGTTCTTTGCATTTTCTGAGTCAAAGCGACTGCGACATAATCGCAAGTATTACAGCATTGATACAGGATTGAGGCGAGCAGTCTGCTCGAGAATGAGCGCGGATTTTGGCAAGGATTTCGAAAACCTGGTTTTTCTTGCTCTCAAGAAAAAAGATTTAAGCGTTTTCTATTGGCGAGGAAAAGGAGAAGTCGATTTCGTGGTGCAGTCAAAAAGTGGCATTACCCCCATTCAGGTAACATGGAAAGAGCCAAAACCTAGGCACGAAGAGTCCCTTACGAGTTTCTACACCGAATTTCCTTTTGCTCAGGAAGCCGTTTTCGTGACACCGGAGTCTTACGATGAATTAGTTTTGCGAGATTTTTAAGAAGATATACTAACACCTCCATCTGCGAGAAGGTGAAATGGATCAGAGGGCTGCTCAATTGACCGCAGCTCCTTTCCAGGTTGGATATAAGGTCGCTCCTGCAGAGTCCTTTCCAAACAACACAAAGCCAGCGGCACAATCCCCAGGAAAGCATTGGAATGCCCGCCAATTGGAAACTGCCCAAAATTCAGCCTTCAATCGCCAGCGCCCCAACCTACCTCAGCATTTTACACTTCAGCAATTTCAGATTTTCTTGTCCAAAGGGGTTGAAAAAAATGCGATCAAAGACATAGCCGAACTACCCACTACGCTCCATGAGCGAGGTTTGCTTTATTTTTCTGGTAAAGGTGGACATGCTCGTTTTGTCGAGCGTTTAGCTCAACCGAGACCTACCTTGCAAGTTGTGCCAGAAGTTCTGTTCGACCGACGTGTATATGGGTGTTGGGATAAATACTGTCGTGTTTGGAGGGTTCTTTTTAAGAGCGACTTCAACAATTCGACAGCATTGGAGCAGTTTCTTTTTAAAGAAATTTAGCTGTTCTGATCGATCAAAGATTAGCGACTTCCCAAGATTAGACGATTGCTACAGATCGATGGGCTGAAAAACATTTGAGTTTAAAGCGCTATTGAAAAGCTCCTAGATGAATTTCAAGATCTATCGCGGAAAGTTGACTCGCTATTGACGCCAAAGAAAACGGAGAATTCCATCCCATTCCCTCGGAATCCTCAAGGGAGGGTCTTTTTAAAATCATGGGGCTATCAACTGAAATGTTATAGATCCGTTTTTTTCATCCTCCTTTTTAATTGGGTTCGTTTAATTAGTCGCTGGCGCGAAACCCCAACCGCATCCTAGGGATTTTGCGCATATTG
>JBAXBA010000061.1:0-22317 GCA_037142195.1 Pseudomonadota bacterium | reverse complement strand
GCCTATGAAGAAGCTAAGTCATCGGGATTTAAACCTGAATGGAAATCAAATTTAGGTGCTAAGCCTATAAACTTGAATCGCCAGGTGAGAGATATCACAGTTTCAGATCTTATTCCCTACATAGACTGGAGTCCTTTCTTCTGGGCTTGGGAGATGAAGGGTATTTTTCCCAGTATATTGAGTTCGCCGCGCTGGGGAAGCGAAGCTAAGAAACTCTATCAAGATGCGCTCGCGCATTTGGATCATATTTCTAAGAATGGGCTTTGGAAGCCGAAATCCGTGACTCAGATTTGGGCCTGCAACTCGGTGGGTGATGACATTGAGATTTATAAAAAGGGAAGTAGCGATTCCTTAGAGAAGTTTCATTTTTTAAGACAGCAAAAAGAAAAGACTGAAGATAGGATCTATTATTCTCTTGCTGATTTTGTGGCGCCAAAATCTTCCGGATTTCAGGATTACATGGGTGCGTTTGCTTTGACTACTGGGAAAGAAGTCGAAGAACTCGCCAAGCAATATGAAATGAAGGGTGATGACTATAATTCCATAATCTTAAAAGTGTTGGGCGATCGCCTTGCCGAGGCCCATGCGGAATTTTTGCATATGACGGTTCGCGTCGAATTGGGCATCGAAGAAAGAGGCCAATGGAGCCCAGATGATCTTATCGCGGAAAAATATCGTGGGATTCGGCCAGCACCTGGATATCCGGCCTGTCCAGATCACACCGAAAAGAAAAAGCTATGGAAACTTATGGACGTGGAACAGAATACCGGGATCACATTGACTGAAAACCTAGCTATGCATCCTGCTTCAAGTATTTCAGGATTTTACTTCTTTCACCCTGAGGCGAAGTATTTTAGGGTGGGTCGGATTCAACGGGATCAGATGGAAGACTATGCCAAGAGAAAGAATATGCCCCTTGAGGAAGTCGAAAAATGGCTATCCTCTCATTTAGCTTATAGTTAAATCGCGCTGGAATTCTTAATTTAATGGGAAAGAAGTCTCCATGTTTGCAAAAATAGACAAGCTAGAAACTGATCGGTATCTTATTCGAAGTCTTTTAGAGTCTGACTATGACGCCCTTTTTAGGGCTGCGTCAGATCCGGCAATTTGGGCCATGCATTCTGAAGTTCTGCGCTATCAGAAAGAAGGTTTTAGAGTTTACTTCGATAAGATCATGTCGCTAGAGGCTCCTTTGGTCATTGTCGATAAAGCGAACTCTCAGATCATGGGATCATCCACGTTTTATGAATATAGCCCTAAGGAAGCTAAAGTTTTATTAGGGTATTCTTTTCTCGAGACGAAGTACTGGGGTGGCTCCCCTAATTTAGAAATCAAACGCTGCCTCGTCAATTTTGCTCTGAGATTCGTAAAGACAGTGGAGTTTGAAATTTCACCGAATAATTTGCGATCCCGCCGTGCCGCGGAGAAAATTGGGGCTGTCTACGACAGACATACGGAAAAGTCTGCTCCTAATGGCACAAAGCTCGAGCGTTGTGTCTACAAAATTTCAGATCCTATTGCCTAGTATTAGATATTCAGTTTCTAACTAAGAGACTTATTCCTTAGGCCTGCAAAAATGCAGTAAAAATGAATTCTTTAGATGTCAGAAAAATTTGAAAACTAGGAATTCACCAGTTCCCAATGAATGGGGGATTCTCGGTGCAGTTTCAAAAACTCATTTGTCTTTGAAAAAGGCTTGGAACCAAAAAATCCACGATAACAAGAAAGTGGTGACGGATGGGGGCTGGCGATCACTAAATGTTTTGCTGTGTCCAGCAGTTTTTGGCGTCGTTGGGCATAGGCGCCCCACAAAATAAATACTAGCGGTTTCTCTCTTCGATTTAACGCCTTAAATACCGCATCGGTAAACAGTTCCCAGCCCAGCGACTCGTGGGATCCTGGACATCCAGGTTCCACCGTGAGGATGGAGTTTAGCAAAAAGACACCTTGTTTAGCCCAAGAGGAAAGATTCCCGTGGCTAGGAGGCTCAATGCCCAAATCAGACTTGAGTTCTTTATAGATATTCTTAAGAGATGGTGGAATAGGAACGGATTCCTTCACCGAAAAAGAAAGACCATGGGCTTGACCTGGACCATGATAAGGATCTTGGCCTAGGATTACGACTTTTGCGGCAGAAAAATCAGTCCATTTAAAAGCAGAAAAAATGTCATCTAAAGGAGGATAAAAAGCATTTTCCACATGGCTCAATTTGGAAATATGTTGATCGAGTTCTTGAAAGTAGGGCTTTCTTAACTCTTCTGCTAGAGCTTCCCTCCAAGAAGAAGAGATTTTTTGGAATTGATCTAAAAGTAAGCTTGAATTCATATCGGTAAACTGTCGCCAATTTGTTTTTTGGGAGCCTTACATTCTTGAGTATGTTCGATGCGATTTAAACCTATATTAGGTGCAGCGCTGTCCAAGGCTTTTTGGAGTGTAATTTGACGAAGGTGGTCTTCAATGCCTGAAAAAATGTCCGTCCATATGTTTCTTGAAATGCATTCGTTTTCGTAGACACAGCCTTCGTTTTCTAGGCACTGAACCGGATAGAGATTGTCTTCTACCGCTTTAAATATCTCCCAAAGGGAGACGGACGAAGATGGTTTCGTCAAACATAGGCCTCCCGAGCGGCCTCGAGTAGTCTGAATCAAGTCTGCAGATTTGAGTCGTGCTAAGATTTGATCCATAAAATCTAGAGGTATGCCATGGCGTTTGGACACCTCAATGCGCGTTTGAAGACCGGTTTCATCTTGTTTTGAGAGTGCCATCATTATTTTTAATGCATAACGACTTTTTGCAGTGAAATTCATTTCAAACCTCTTCTAAGGGTCCTTAGCCTATCTCTAGCATTCTTTGAAGGCTGCGCTCCGCCTTAATTCTGACATCTTCAGGAATGCTCACTTGGAATTGATTGAAAAGGAGTGCATCGCGTACCATTTTCAGGGTAATTTGAGCCATATGGGGGCAACGAGTGGAACACAAACGTAGAAGTTCTTTTTCAGGGTTATCTGCCTGAATATTATCGCCCATACTACATTCCGTTAGCAAAACATACTTTTCGGCTGGAACCGTCTGCACATATTTAATCATGGCTGCAGTTGATCCAGAAAAATCACAAGCCTCTACAACTTCGCTCCGACATTCAGGGTGGGCTAAAATCACCGCCTCAGGGAACTGCTTTCTGATATCTGACACATCACTCACATGAAATTGGTCGTGGACTTCACATTTTCCAGGCCAGCCGATAAGATGGGGCTTCAGTCCCATGGACTTCAATTGAGCCGCTTTTGAGGGGCCGCTGGAGGGAACGATGAGGTCAATTCCTAATTCACGAGCTACATTCTGAGCTAAATACTCGTCAGGTATAAAAATGACTTGATTCGTATTCAAGGATTTAACGACTTGAACAGCATTGCTTGAGGTGCAACAAATGTCGGTTTCTGCTTTTACATCAGCATAGGTATTTACATAGCTCACCACGGGCACTCCCGGGTAAAGCTGTTTCATCTTTCGTACATCATCGCCGGTGATGGACTTGGCAAGCGAGCATCCCGCTCTTTGTGAGGGAATCAGCACTGTTTTTTCAGGACTTAGAATTTTGGCTGTTTCAGCCATAAATTCTACTCCCGCAAAAACGATCACTTGAGCTTCGGTGGTCGCTCCGGCCCTAGCAAGTTGAAGGCTGTCTCCTACGAAGTCTGGGACCGTATGATAAAGAGCGGGTTCCATGTAGTTGTGGCCGAGAATGATAGCCTTCTTCTCTTTTTTAAGAGCTTCAATTTCGACGACGAGTTCTGCTTGGGTTTCTATTTCAAACTCGGGTACGACGCGAGACAACTTGCTTTTCATCCAAGTCTTAGTTTGATCTATGTTTTTAAAATTTGGTTTTTCAAGGCCCATGGTTCAAGTTTCCAATGGAGATTAAATGGCTACAACTTCAACATTTGGATCATACTCATCACGTAAAATAGCTTTAATAGCTTCAAGTGTGCCTTCCATGGAGCTAGGACACCCTCCGCAGGCACCCATGTAACGTAACGTGACAATGTTTTCATGAATTTCTATTACTTCCACATCGCCACCATCTGCTTGTAGTCCGGGGCGAATGGTCATATCTAAAATATCTTCGATTCTTTTACCTTCTTCAGACAAGAGGGCCCGACGTTCTGGCTCTCGATCTAGAACATCGATAAAGTTGATATCATGGGTATCAATTTCTGAAAGGACAGCATCCTGTACGCTTTTATCTAATTCAGCCCAATTGACTTCGCCGTTTTGTGTAATTGTTACGACGTTTTCAAAAAGGTGGACTTGCTTGACACCAGGCAGACCCAATAGCGCAGAAGCCAAGGGGATGTGGGAACACTCCGAGGCATTGGAATAAGAAACCTTTCCTTCAGCTTTAACGGTCGCACTTAAAACATATTTACGTGCGTTAGGATTTGGGGTGCTCTGGATTCTAAACTGGAGCATATAGTCCTCCTTGGTTCAAGACGTGAGCACAAGCTCGCGTCACCTTTTTTCTAATATCTACGTTTTCTATGCTAAATAGGATTTCTTCGGCAAAAGCCCGACAAATGATTTCTTCAGCCTGAGGTGCTGGGATGCCCCGAGCCATTAAATAGAAGATTTGATCTGGGTTGAGCTGTCCGACTGTGGCGCCATGGGAGCACTTGACGTCGGAGTTTTCGATAATCAGTTCAGGTTTTGTATCAATCTCAGCTTCTGACGAGAGGAGGAGGTTATTATTTAGCTGCCTGGCGTCTACTCCAGAGGCGCCTTTCGCAACATAAATGCGTCCATTAAAGACGGCCTTAGATTTCCCACGCAAAATGCCTTTGAAATGCTGTTTACTATAGGTATTTGGGGAGTCATGGAAGACTTCAATATGTTGATCGAGCTGCCGATTTTCGGTGGAAAGATAAAGTCCTTTGAGTTGAGTCCTAGCCCCTTCTTCAAGCAGACGGATTTGACTTGCCTCACGCCCCAAAAGGCTGCCTAAGTTAAAATGCCATGTTTTATAGCTCGCATCTTTATGAACTTCCACTTGATTGGAACCATTTGAAGTGGCTTTGTGCCCCTCATTTTGAATGCGGTAGTGATTTAGCTCTGAGCCTTCGGCAAGGGTTGCCATAAATAGTTTATTTACAAATCCCCCGCTGCCACCCATATCGAGAGTATCCTCAAGTATCGTGATTTTGGCATGAGGTGATAAAGCTACTGCTATTCTTGGCTGTATGAGGCTTTGGCTATCAGAGCCCACATTGATATATTGAATGAAAAGGGGCTTAGTACAGGTGGAAAGCACTTGAATATGAACGGTTTTACCACCTTGGGCCCAGTTGAGAAGTGAAAGTATCTGAGTTGATGGCTTTTCTAAAAAGTGGGATTCCGGTTCCAGTTCAGAAATTTGAATCGACTGCGTATCCACATTTTTAGAAGTCAAATAACCATTGATAAAAGTGATGGTATGATAGGCGTTGTCGTTTTCAATTAGAAACAGTTCTTTTTTGGAACTTATAAAAGGCGAACTCAAATATTTGGAAATATTTGTGTATTTGAAATCTTCATGCCCCCGGTCTGGCCAAGGTGAGGATTCTAATTCTTTTCGAATCCGGCGCACAAAATTTTTAGGTGGATGCGATTGATCAGCTTCCGCCCAAACCTTTTCAAAGCTTTCTACGATTTGACCCATAAAAACCTCAATGAATTAAATGGTCATAGCCTAGAGTTTCTACCTCTTTGGCCAGTTCTTTGCCGCCAGACTTTATGATCCGTCCATCGTTAAAGATATGGACTTTATCAGGGACGATATAATCGAGTAGTCTTTGGTAATGGGTTATAAGTATAAAAGCATTTTCCTTTGATCTTAAACGGTTGACTCCATCGGCAACTGCTTTTAGGGAATCTACGTCCAATCCAGAATCGATTTCATCTAAGATACAAAGCCTCGGAGATAGAACCGCCATTTGTAAGACTTCGTTTCTCTTTTTTTCACCGCCAGAAAAATCCACATTGACTTGGCGAGCTAAGAAGTCGGGTTTCATGCCTAAAAATTCAATTTTCTTGAGCACAAAAGCTTCAAAACTTGAGGCGTCCATTTCCTGAATGCCCTGTTCTCGCATGGTAGCATTGAAAGAAGCCCGTAAAAACTCGAGATTATTCACTCCTGGTACTTCGGTGGGATACTGAAATGCTAAGAAAATACCATTTCTTGCTCTTTCATCAGGAGTGAGAAGTAGTATGTTTTTCATTTTAAAATGAATGTCTAATAGAACTTCGCCTTCTGACACTTCATAATCAGAATGGCCTGCAACTACCTTAGAAAATGTGCTTTTTCCAGAGCCATTCGGGCCCATGATCGCGTGTACTTCACCAGGATTAACGGTAAGATTGAGGCCTTTGATGACTTCCTTACTAGCTATGCCTGCATGTAGATTTTTTATCTCAAACATCTAAACTCCTATTTAACCAACACTGTTTTCTAACTTCAATTCTAGTAGTTTGACCGCTTCTACAGCAAACTCAGCTGGGAGGGTGTTAAAGACATCTCTGCAAAAGCCATTTAGCAAGAGACTTATGGCTTCTTCTTCACCAATGCCCCGGGACTTAAAATAGAAAATTTGATCGCTGCTTATTTTTGAGGTGGATGCCTCATGTTCGACGACAGCGGATTTGTTCTTTACTTCAATATAGGGAACTGTGCAGGCGATGCTTGTATCGCCCACCAGCATGGAATCGCAGCAAGTATAGTTCCTGGCATTTTCAGCTGAAGCCGCAATACGCACTTGACCACGGTAAGTGCCAATGGACTCGTCGCAAGTAATGCCTTTAGATACAATTTTACTCGTTGTATTTTTGCCAAGGTGAATCATTTTCGTGCCCGTATCTGCCTGCATTTTGAAATTAGTGAGGGCTACGGAATAGAACTCTCCGATAGAATGGTCCCCTTGAAGAATTACACTGGGATACTTCCAAGTAACCGAAGAGCCTGTCTCTACCTGGGTCCAAGAAATTTTGGAGTTGTCTCCTTTGCACAGCCCGCGCTTGGTAACAAAGTTGTAGACGCCGCCTTTTCCTTCTTTGTCTCCCGCGTACCAGTTTTGGACCGTGGAGTATTTTATTTCGGCATCTTTTAAGGCCACAAGCTCAACGACGGCGGCATGCAATTGATTTTCATCGCGCATCGGTGCCGTGCACCCTTCCAGATAGCTCACATAGCTACCTTCTTCCGCGATGATTAAAGTTCTTTCAAATTGACCAGTCTCTCTGGCATTAATTCTAAAGTAGGTAGACAAATCCATAGGGCAGCGTACACCTTTAGGAATATAAACCAGTGAGCCATCACTAAAAACGGCTGAATTGAGAGCGGCATAGAAATTGTCTTTATAGGGCACCACGCTACCCAGATACTTTTTCACAACGTCTGGGTACTCTTTGACGCCTTCAGAAAGAGAGCCAAAATAGATGCCAAATTTCGCCAAATCCGCTTTATGGGTCGTCATGATGGAGACTGAGTCAAATACGGCGTCTACTGCAACACCGGACAGGCGTTTTTGCTCAGATAAAGGAATTCCTAGCCTTTCAAAGGTTTCCAATATGTCAGGATCTACTTCTTCTAAACTGCTTAGCTGTGGCTTTTTCTTGGGTGCTGAATAGTATTTCAAGTCCTGAAAATCTATTTTGGGATATCTTACATTGGCCCACTTTGGTTCTTCCAAGGTGATCCAATGCCGAAAGGCCTTGAGTCTAAAGTCTAGAATAAAGTCGGGCTCTTCTTTAATCGCCGAGATCTTTCGAATGATGGATTCAGAAAGTCCCTTGGGGAACTCTTCGGTTTCAATATCTGTATAGAAGCCGTATTTATATTCACGGTTAGTCAGAGGTGCTTCAGACATGCCGCGTTCTCCTATTTTCTTGCCAATTTAAAGGATTCTCGTATATAGACAGGGTCCTTCAAGAAGATAGCCCCTCTGGAAATATGTTTAGCAATTTAGTCAAGATTTTGCTAGATATATCTTTCCGAGCTCAGGAGTTGGGACCATGGCAACTCATAGAAAGGCTTTCCATGAGGGATGAGACATCTAGCAATATACCTCCAAAGGCGCAAGAACCTTTGATTGCTATCAGTGAGGCAGCGGCGAATCAGGCCATAAACCTCTGGAATGACTATAGAAAATCAGATTCTTTGCGTTTGTACCTGGAAGGTAAGGGTTGTGACGGCTTTTTTTACGGCGTAAGTTTTGATTCCAAAACCGAAGGTGATGTGGACCTTGGGCCCATCGCAGGCAGCCGATTGCAACTGATTACAGACCAGGACACGCTTGAATTTGTAAAAGGGTCAAAAATAGACTGGGTTCAAGATGAGCGTGGAACCGGATTTTTGGTGGAAAACCCCCGTCATTCTAAATATCGCGGGAAGTTCTTTAAGAGGGACGTTTGGAAACAAAAATTGATCCAGCGCAAAAACGAGTTAAACTGACCGTCCTTATTGACGGCATGTCTAGAACTTTCGAGGTTCGGCCAGGCCTTGGCTTAGAGGCTATTTCTTTGAAACAGAAACTTCCTTTAGAGTTTGACTGCCGCAAGGCCGACTGCGGCATTTGTTCGTTTACTTGCCACAAAGATGGTTTAAGCCCCAAGTCTCCCAAAGAACAAGAATATCTTTTGGCACTGGCTGCCAAACCCCACGAGCGACTGGCTTGCCAGGTCCGGATCTTTGCGGACTCAGAAATTGAACTTACCACTGATTGGTAGCCTTGCCTGGCCGGGACTTGCCTTAGCAGCAACAATAGAAAGTACATGAGCATTGTGAAGGTGGGCATGGCACGTCGACACATCCTTTTACCTATTCAAACCTCTTTATCTTCCTCATCTGCCTGTCAGTGAACTTTCGGAGTAGGCCTAGATACATATTGCCGAGTTGTAGCTCTCTAAGTCAGAGCTACAATAGGATGTGAGTTCTATGGACTCAGACTCGCGATTAGCAAATTCTAAAAAGTCGATGATTTCTAAGATGGATGGGGACAGGAAAGGGGAGAGACATGAACTCTATATTAATGGTCGGGGTGACTGGATTCGAACCAGCGACCTCACGCCCCCCAGACGTACGCGCTACCAAGCTGCGCTACACCCCGACATCATACAAAATTCGTCATGGAGCGTTTTGATAGCATGGCACTTCTTCGTAATCAAGCAAGAAATATCCTTATGCAGGCGGGTACTGCCACTTGGACTCTATTCCTAATGGCAATAGTCGCGACTTCGGCTGGCGCTATTACAAATGATGCGAGTCTAGAACCACCGCCCGAATTAGGGGAGCGCGTGAGCTACTGGGAAAGAATCTTTCAAGAGTATGACTCTAAAACCATCATCATTCATGACAGTAAGGATCCTCAGCTCATTTTAGATATCTTACCTTTCTCAAGAATGGCTGCTCTAAAAAGCGACAAGCTCTTGTTGACAGCAAGCGGTCAAAAGAATGTCGCCGAAAAATATCAGCGGCGTTATGAAGCGGCGCTTCGCCAATTTTCTAAACTAGGTTCTGAAGCTAGAAATCTTGGTCTAATGGAAGACCGCGTCTACCAAGTCTATAGTAAAAATAAAAAGGCCTATGGAAGACTCATGAGCGGTACGGCTTCTATTAGGCAGCAGCGAGGCATGGCTGATATCTTCAAATCAGCAGCAGAAAAAGCTCAAGACTTTCTGCCCTACTTAGAAATGGAGTTTAAAGCGGTAGGCGTCCCCACCGATCTCACCAGGATTGCTTTTGTGGAATCCATGTTCAATGAGAGCGCTATCTCTAAAGTCGGCGCTTCTGGAATGTTTCAATTCATGCCGGGAACGGCACAAAATTACATGATTGTGAATCAACTTATCGATGAACGCAATTCGCCAATAAAAGCAGCAAGAGCTGCGGCTCAGCTCTTCAAATCCAACTATCAAGACCTCAGGAGTTGGCCACTTGCGGTAACTGCATATAATCATGGGCCGGCTGGCATTGCTCGGGCAGTAAAATCACTAAGGTCAGATTATCTTCCTTACCTCATTGAAAAATGGGATGGGCCTTCATTCGGCTTTGCCTCGCAAAATTTCTATGCCGAATTCATCGCCGCAAGAAACTCCTATAATAAAGCAATTCTTGATGGCTCCGTATCCCTGCGTCCTAGTAAACTCAAATTAGCATCGGGAAAATTGAAGCAGTCAGTTTCTCTTAAAGACCTGGCAGAAATTGTCGAGCTAGACACGAATGAAATTTTAAAGTTCAATCCCTGTATCAACAAGAAAGTGGCGAGCAGATATCCCCAGATGAAACTTCCTCGGGGTTTTGAATTGCTATTGCCCGTAGATTTAAGCCAGAGCAAGTCCCAAGCATTTTTAACGATCAATGCCTACCTGCCACAAAAAAAGATAGCATATGACCAGAGAACTAATGTTAGAAGGGGTGAGCAATGAACCAAATTCTAAAGATTTTCGTTAAAACAAATTTGTTCTTAATGAGTGTTTTATTCGCTGGCAAATTAGCACTTGCTGGTGAGGCCGAAGTTGGTGGAATCGACTCCGTATTGGATAGACTAGAAAAAAAACTAGATGATCAAAGGTCCGAAGTTCTTGAGCCATACAAAGTTGTTAAAAAAAATGGAAAAAAAATGGGTCAGGCATTTACTTCTGAAAGTGTGCCAGCAAACCTAGACGAGCTTAAGAAAATAAGTGATCTCTCAAATGAAATCTCAAGACTCGATTCAGATTTAAAGACTCTGACGGAAAAGGTCAATGTTCAAGCCGCAAGTCTGACAGAAGACTCTAAGATCATGCCTAGGGTCACAATTTTCTTTAAAGGCTTAGAAGATCAGAAAGTTCGGACAAAGTATCTGAGATTTCTGCTAAATGATGTTCCTCTTTTTGAATATAAACTTTCCCAGTCAAGCAGCAGTCTGCCGCAAAATTTCAAAATATACGAAGGTGCTCTGCCCCAAGGTAAACATACTCTCAAAGTTGAAGGCGTCTGGGGATGGAGCTCAAGCAGGCTCCTTGCGGATGAAGATATAAGTTGGAGCCTCGACAAAAAATACGAGATCCAGTCTGATGGTCAAGCTGTAGCAAAGGAATATAGCCTTGTAGCCGGGGCCGTTTTAGCCAGCAAAAAAATCGATATAAGTCTAAAAACTGGAGATGGCCGATGATAAGTCGAGGTTTTCTTTGGTTCTTAATAGCCGCAAGCACACCCGCTGTGTCTGATACTCTTGACGTTCCGGAAAAAGAAATTTCTAAGATAGCGAGTCAACTCAAGGAGGTTAGTTTATCTCTGAAATCAGAGAATGCTGTAAAAAACATTCCTGGCCAGGGAACTGGCAAATCACAAAGCTTTAAGTCTTTGGAGGATAGTGTCTACTGGTTTTCAAAAGGCAATTGGCTAGCAACCATAAGAGAGTTAAAGCGCTACGAGCGAGGTACCAACACTCACTTAACTCAAAATCTTCTTCAATATCACTATCTCTATGGGAAGTCAGAAGCTTCTCTTGGCAACTACGCGGCCGCCATTGTCCACTTTAAAGCGTTTCTTGCGGATTCCTCAAAACTGTCTCAATTAGATCCCGAAAAAACCAACGATGTACTCGCCAGTGTCATCGACTGTTTATTAAAAGAGAAGTCGCCTAGTAAGGGTCTGGAACTCAAACAAAATATTTCCGCCATTCTTATTGCAGAAGAGGGAACGGAATCCGCTTTTGAAGCACACTTTTTGGCGGGACGTCTTGCAGTAATAGACCGTAGTCCGGATCTTGCCATGGACTGGCTCAATCAAGCGACTAAATCCACTTCCAAAGCCACAACCACTCGCGGGCTATTCTACCAAGCGCTATTGGCCATTTCCCGTGATGATTCCGACGGTGCCTATGAAATTCTTTTAAAAGCAGAATCTCTGTCTCACTCAAACGAAATATCCACATATCATAATCAGGTTCTGTTAGCATTGGGGCGGGTGGAATTCTATAGAAAACACTATAAGGAATCCCTTTCGTGGCTTGAAAAGGTGGATGCCAAAAGTATCGACTATCATGCGGCGCTAAGAGAATCTATTCACGCAGCAACTTCGGCTGTGGACTATCAAAAGGCGCTCAAACTTTCAGACTTGTTCCTCTCAGCATTTCCACAGAGTCAGTATTTGCACGAGGTAGATCTCTACAGATCTTTTCTTGTACTTCAGACGACTTCTAGTGAAAATGATGCAGATTTCTATAAAAATAGGATTAAAAAACTGGAATCTGTCGCATCTGAGCTGAAAGAGTCTGCCCTAGGTAGAGAAAGAATTACAGAAGCACAGCTTACTTCCATGGTTTCAAAAGTCAAATCCATTGGCAATCCGGGTTCTCTTGCTGAAAATGGGCAAGATTTATTTTCTAAAATCAATCAGTTAGAAGATCGAGCTAACTTTGTCAGTTCAAGTGTCATCGAACAATACAATTGGCTTGCTTCAAAACCGTTTTCTACCATCTTCCCTGACGATACGATTCGAGGCCGCGAACTCAATAGCAAGTGCGAAAAGGTTGCAGATCTCGCAAACCGAATTTCCACTTTAAGTCTCTTTATTTTCGAGAACGATCTATCCCTTGCAGATCGTGAAGCAGTCACTCGCAGTTCTTCCCGCAGAGAATTTATATCAAGCGAGTCCTCCAAATTTCAAAGAAACTTTGAAAACATCGGTGGATGGATACTTGGTCAAGCGCAGCTCGACAAACTTCGTAATATCGGAGTTCTTTCCATTCAGCAGCTAGCGATACAAAACTCCCGCCCTAAAGAGTCTAATCAGATAGAAATACTCAGTCTTCAAAAAAACATTGAGAAGCGAGTCGCGGAACTGTCTTTGGAAGTTCAAAAAAACACCACAACCTCTCTATCGTCTCTGTCTCCTTACCTTGCGCATGAAAAATTTGTTCTTCAGTACTCGCTCGCTATGGCCTATGAGCTTTCTAAGTTTAATTCCTATCTCACCCAAACGGGTGACTATACCACAAGGGAGCTGAAAAAAAGTCTTCTCGGCCTTTGGATAACTTGGTTTCAAGTCTCGGAAGAACTTTACCGTGACGTAATCGCCAATCAGAATGCTCTTCAAGCCAAACTCAATCAGCAATTGAGCGATTTGGAGGAACATTCAAAAATGGCGGCCGAGGCTGTCGCTCGAGCGACTAGGTTGCGTAGCGATCTCGAGATAGCCATGGGAACGTCAGGAAGTCTGCATGCGAATCAGTTTTTAGGTGAAATCACATCACGTCTTTCTGAGACACATGAATGGATGGCTGAGTCCCAAATGAAGAAGCTCGAACAAATGCAAAAAGATCACAACAAGGCTCGAGAAGAATCGGAACTAGAACGTCAAAAAATTGCAGAGGACTACCTCGACACAACTCAGAGTGGAGTGACCAAATGAAAAAGTCTCCTCTTTCACTACTTATTGTTCGCATTCTTCTCGTTGTTCTTGTTTTTTTTCAGACGGCTTTCTCTGGTTCGTCGGTCCCAAACCCCAGAGCGCTTAAAGAGTATTGGGAGGCCTATCAGGCTTTTGCCAAGAAACGAAGTGCGCAAAAGATGACTGAGTATTCAGAATCTTTGCGGAAGTTTCAAGAAGAAGAAGGCAAAAAAAATCGGATTCAATGGGAAAGCGAGCTTTCTTTGCTGAAATCCGCAGTTGAAAACTACAAAGAGCAATTGAAAATCCTCCCTAATGGCGATTTGAAAGCAGATAATCTTCTCAATTTAAGCGTTGCGCTAAACAGTCAATCTAATATTCTTGATGCTTTAGGTCTGGATTCGGTTGCCGTGCGAAGCGAATCTATTGCGCAATTGGAAGACCATGTAAAATCCTTTCCTGAAAATCGTGATCACGATAAGGCACTATATTTCCTGGCCAGTGCATTGGAAATGTCTGGACAAAATGGACCCTCTCTTTCTATTTGGGAGGAGCTATCCAAAAGTAGAAATATTAACATTTATTCCATACATGCTAATTTGATCATAGCAGATTCCTATTTTGAAAAAGACAATTATGCTCGGTCTCTTTCCTATCTTAAAGTAGGGCTTAGCAAGCAACAAGAGCTTGCGACCAAGCGTTTTGATCCCCTTTATTATGAAATCAGATACCGCATGGCGTGGGCCTACTATAGATCCGGCTCCCTTGAGGATTGCATATCAAGTTCTATTGAAATCATTAAGGCAAATAGCAGTGATCTATCCCCAGAAACTCGTGAAGGTATGAGGAAAGATGCGATTAATCTTATGGCAAATGCCCTCTATGAGATCAAAGATCCAGCTAAGATCAGATCTCAATTAGTGAAGCCTGATGTGACGACAGCTTCCGCAGAAATCTTAATAAAGCTTGTGGAGAAGCTTCAGGGCGTAGATGATCATAGCAGTGTAAATCTCATTGTGTCTCAACTAAGAAAAGGTTTAGCTCTATCGCCCTTCTATCCAGACATTTTGAAGCTTTGGAGCTTTTCTTTAGGTCAAATCAATCAGATCGATCAAAAAATGGAAGTTTTAGAAGATCTTTCCTTGATTTTGCCTAAGTCAAGTCTTTGGCGTTCCAGAAATTCTCAGCAGCTGTCAGCTATTGCCCATATGGAAGTGCTTGCTAGGGAAGGAGCTTTAACAGCCGCCACCTGGCACCTGCAACGGGGTATGGAGACTGGGACTAAAGACGATTTTTTGGCTGCTGATCAGCTGTTTTCTGCTTTGGAAACTACATTTATATCTGATCCTGAGATCAATCGTTGGAAAATGAATCGAGCCCTTGCCCAACTTCAAATGGATAAATGGGACGAGGCATCCTTGAGTTTAGCAAAACTGAGAGGAAATCTCACCTTGAGCGAGAGTGATTTGCAGATAGTCGCCTATCAGCAAGTGATCGTCGCTGAAAAGATCTGGCGTAAATCCTATGCCAAAAGT
Organism: Pseudomonadota bacterium; assembly: GCA_037142195.1. Taxonomy (GTDB): domain Bacteria; phylum Bdellovibrionota_B; class Oligoflexia; order Oligoflexales; family CAIMVM01; genus CAIMVM01. The sequence continues at coordinate 7,380 of JBAXBA010000061.1, read as the reverse complement.
TTAGATTCCGGAGTAAATCCTGCCCTAGACAAAGAAACTTTTAGTAAATTAGAGGCATTTGACAATGCAGCAGAAAGCTTTGTCGCCAAATATCCTTCAAAATCTGAGTCTAACGACTTGCTATTATCTGTAGCTGGCGCATGGAGGGATCACGGCAATACGAAAAACAGTACCGATAAGTGGCGTAAAGTTCTCTTGTCGAACCCACAAAACAGCCAAAGAGTAGCCGCATTGCGTGGTCTTATTTTTGCTCCCATATCGGAAAACAATAATGAGCTAGCCATTTCAACAATTACTAAGTTTCTTAAGTTAGAAGATTGGAAGTCGGTGGGTATGCCTATAAAACAAGAGTTTGAAAAAACTCTTTCCTACGTAGTGTCAAAGCGTTATGAAGATTTGTCAAAAGATGCAAGGTTTGATGAGTCCTCAGATTTGCTTCTATCTATTTCCAAAAATCACAATGCTGTTCCAGGCTCAGACAAGTTTTATCGCGATGGAGCCTATAGTCAAGCTATGGCGGGTCGATGGCTGGCGGCCGAACAGTCGGCCAAAGAGTACTTGGCTAGGCCTGCAGGTAAGTATCAAGGCGATATGCTCTATTTGGAAGCCCGCGCTCAGGAATACCAACTTAAGTTTTCTGAAGCAGCCGGCAGCTACATGAAGCTCGCTGCTTTGTACCCGATTCATGCTAAGGCGAATTCTTCGGTCACAAAGGCAATCGGCCTTGCGGAAGCGAATAACAATCTTTCTTTGCAATCGGAAGCTTTAACTCTTGCAACAAAACGGGAGAAGCGTCCCGAACAAAAATATAGGCTTCTTTTGGCGAATGCTGACTTAATGTTGAAGATGGGAGAATTTGAAAAAGCGTGGAAGCTCGCGGCTGACGCCAAGTCGGTGGCTAATATACCCATCGACAAGTTCCATGCAGAGATACTCGAAGCAAGAATTCTTTTGGATAATCAGCAGATCAATGCTGGATTAGATCGCCTTAGTGATATCAGGCGCAGAGCTGACATTGCTAAACCTAATCTTGGAAGAGAGGATTGGGGAGAGGTGGTCTCTAAGGTGGAATTGGCTAAGGCAGAAGAAGAAATGAAGAAATTTAAATCTGCTCGCATTGATAAGGAAGATCATTCTTTAGTGAGATCGCTTGCTATCAAGTCAGAGATTTTCGAAAATGCAGCGGAAAACTTCAGTCAGGTCATTGGCACTGGGTCTAAAGAGTTCGCACCTGAAGCAAGATTTCGTCTTGCTGAGGCCTCTGGTGAGCTTGCAAGAGATATAAAAAAGGTTCTTTATGACGAGGAAAAAAAGCTGCCGTATCGAGATCAAGAACGCCTCAAGGGACAAAGCGAGCGCTTAGAAAGACTAAGTAAAAGTTTGCATTCAGATAACGCCTTAGCGGCGACCAGGGACCCAGTTGCGCTTGGTCAAAATAGTTGGCTGAGGAAGTCTTGGCTGGTAGTTAATGGCGGGAAAAGTTCTAACTTGGCGCCAAGTATACCTGCGGCAGCTCGAGTTGAGCTGCCCAATGAATGGAGTCTCTAATGAAAGCATTATTCTTGTTAAGTTTGGTCCTAGCGTGCTCAGGACCCAAAAAAGATAGCTTAGGGTTAGATGAAGGTATTTCTAAGGATCCAAACAAGCTATCCAAGTCGATGGTTCTCGACCCTGTGGCTGATTGGAAGTTGATGTTCACACCCTCGCCTGATCGAGCCCATAGCGATAAAATTAAAAGCAAGTTAGAGAAATGGGGTAAGGTCACTTCGCCTGAGGAGGCCATGCAAAAGGCTAGGCTGGAATCCGCGATTGGGAGCTATAGCGCCTCTGAAGACACCTTGAAAAGTGCCGTCAGGACTTACCCCACTAATTTAGATTTGAAGCTGGAACTGGCGCTGGTCTATAGCAGAAAAGGGAATGTAGAGTCCTCTTTGGCTCTGCTCACGGAAATTCGTGTGTTGCTTGATGAGATCACTTATCCTGACAAAGTCTTTCTCTTTAAGTATCGCTATTGTCTGGGACTTGCCTACCTTGATAAAAGAGATGTAGCTAAAGGGCAGGATATTATGAGCCAGCTTGTTGGAATTGATTCCACTTTTGCGCCAGCATATGTAGCTTTAGCACTTTCCTACCTGAACTCTGGGAAGATTTCGACAGCGGATTTCGTAGCTAAACGGGGCCTTGAGCGATCGGGAGAAAATTTAGCGCTACTTAACCTCATTGGCACTATTGCCAGAACAAATGGCAGGCTTGATGAGGCCTTGGAATGGTATGCGAAAGCTATCAACATCAATCCTAAGTTTATTCCAGCTCTCGTCAATCGGGCTGCCATAGGGATTGAGAAAGGTGATGCCGAATCTGCTGAAAAAGATCTGCAGTTAGCTCTTCAGCTGGATGCGGAGCAGGTAGATGCTTTGAATCTGCAGGGTGTTCTTTTGATTCAGAAAAAGAATTATGAACGCGCAAGAAATGTGCTCTCACGAGTGATTGAAATCGATCCTAACAATGTCGACGCAAGATTTAATTTGGCGCTGACCTTGGAGGCCTCGGTAGGTGAAAGTACTGAGCTTAAGCGTCTCTATCAGGAAATTCTCCAGCTGGCGCCACCTTCTAGCTCTGTCTACAGCAAGGCGGACCAACGTCTTTCCGAAATGCGCCCCTTCTGATGGATTTTAGTCTTTATTTTCAGTGTGTTATTTCGTCATCGCTCAGTTTAGCAAGGATTGTGCCGATATATTTTTAAGTATTAAGCCTTAGGGAGTCTATGATGTCTGATCCAAAAACTATATATGACAGAACGAGCTTCATTTTGGTTGTGGAAGATGACGAGACACTTCTCAAGTTCTTTAAAATTCACTTAAATAAGTTTTTTTCGAAGGTAATTGTTGTAAAGAATGCGAAAGAAGCACTGGAAACGATTAAAGAAAAGAGTATAGATTTGGTGGTTTCAGATTTTAAAATGCCAAAGATGGATGGCATTCAACTTCTGAGAAAAGTTAAGAAGATCGACCCAAAGATTCCCTTTATCTTGGTGAGTGGATACTTAATGGATTTGGAACAAGAGAAAGTGTGCCGTGAAGAAGCCGACGGCTACTTGAGAAAACCTTTTCAAGTCGATACATTTAACGAAACTATCGTGGCTGGAATGTCCAGAAGGCTTAAGCTCAATGAGCTCTCGGAAATGGTAGCCGATAAGAAAAAAGTAACGGATCTTCTTTCCGGAAAGATCAAAGTTGATAATATTAAAAGCTTGAAAGATCCCCAAAAAGCCAAAGACATTCTGAACGAACTTTCCACCAAGATTAATCTGGCGTCTTAAAGAGAAGGATGTATAGATTCAGATTCGTCACCTTGGAAACGATCAAAAATCCAATCTACAGTCCCCGTTTTGTCGGAAGCAAGCCCATTACATGAGATATTAGGGCTGCTAATGAGCACGATAACATGATCCCAATGATAAGGCCTAAAAAGTCACGTCCTGGCTCCGGCGGCTTCAAAGAACGAGCAAGCATGAGAATACTCATGGTAAAGGTACCGAGTCCTATACCGATGCTTTGCATAAATTTGACTCTGGGAGCAGCCTTTGAGTAGGGCAAAGTGAGTCCAAATAAAATGTGAATCATGGCAAACAAGTTCGTGTGACCATGGGCCGAGGTCGCAACTGTAAACCACCAGGCACTTTTAGCTGCAGAGCCCGCAGCAAAAGATTGAACTTGCTCAGTTGCTAGAAAGAAGCCGCCTGAAGCAGCAAAAACTAACACTGTAAAACCGATAATCATGTTCCAACGAGCAATCTTTGACACGCGTCGTTTACCTCTAGAATGGGGGAGAGTTCAGAAACTTAATCCTAGGGCCTTAAACCCTGCTTTATATGACTCAGTCTTCCACGGGGTAATCCATTCGATGGCGGATCTTGGTTCTACCCATTGAAAATTCACAAATTCATCGTCGGTGGCCAAACTAAGGTCAGGCATGTCGGAATCGACTAACTCGACCAAGAACCAAGTCATGGCTTGGCCGCGATATTTTTTTGAGAGGGGGACAGTTAAACTTTCTGGAAAGTCATAGTGAATAGGCTGACTGGATTGTTTTATAACTTTTAACCGATGAACGCCAAGCTCTTCCCTCATCTCTCGTCTAAGTGCCGTTTCGAAATCCTCATTTTCTTCGACGCCGCCCTGTGGAAGCTGCCAAGAATTTGCGACATCTGAGCGCTCAGCAACTAAAACAAGTCCATTTTTGTTAACGAAAACGCCGACAACACCAACACGGTAAGGTTTTCCTATCATGCTTTCCCTCATTTCTTCCTATAATTCTACCTATACTGCCCAGAGGAGGCTACATGAATTCGATACTTTTTTATGTCTTTAGGTCTTTTGTGCCAAGCATTGTATCTGTTGTCCTAGCAAGCGTGTCCTATGCCGGGGTGGACATCGGTCTTGATGGTTCTGCCTCTAACTACGACATGGGCCTTCAAAATAATAAGCGATCGATGATCAGTGGTTCTGTTGATGTAGGTCTTGGCAACTATTTTCGATTAGGATTTACTCACCGAGTAGACACTATGACGGCTTCTGGGTATAAGCAAGATTCTGCAAGTAAGCTTTACTACTATGAAGAGAGTCGCACCGATGTCGCTTCAAACTCATTAAATCTGTCTCTTATCCTTTATTATGGGGATCTTTTCATACCCTATATTCAAGCGGGAGCTGTTGTCAAAGATTACTATATGATTGAAAAAAGTGGTGGCGTCACCTATGTGATCAATCCGGAGCAATCTGGTCCTGAGCCAAGTGCAGGGGCTGGGCTTCATATTGTTTTGTCGAAGGAATTTAATTTGAAGCTTTCCTATACAGTATCGCCAGGGGTTAAAATCCAAAGCCCCTCTGAGCCGCAAAAGGTCACGGCGGTACTCGACTCTACGACGGCGGTGGGGGTCGTTTACAAGATATAAGTCGCAATTTAGTACGCCGTAACTAAAAGGAATTTTTGTGTTCCTGGCAGTTTTCATCGGCCGTTTTGTTAACTTATGGAATTATCTTCCGATCTTACAAGCAGGACAAGAAATGTATCTTTGTCTGTGGAGATCAGCGGATGTCAATTGGCTACGCCATCGTTATCGTTCTTCTACTCGTTGTCTTTGGAGTATACTCCCAATTCACGAAATCAAAGAATCGACCCATGGCAAAATCGTCACATTCTGGGAAGAATCCTAAGCGCCTTAGCGACCAGAGGCTTCTGACTCGTCACGAGACAAAAATATTGGACCAGGCGAAGTCTCTCATAGGACAGAACCGTGTTTTGCAGGCATCGAGGCTTTTAGAGTCGATTGGTTTAGAGCGCGACGCCATTGCTGTACTGGAATCAAACAAACATATTCACGAAGCTGCGCAAATCCTCATGCGGATGCGTCGGCCCAATCGAGCTGGCATTATCTATGCTAGAAACGGATATTGGACCAATGCCGCCGAGTGTTTTATCTTAGCGGGCATGTTTTATGAGGCTGGCAAAGCATCTATGGCATCTGGGGACCATGCAAATGCAGCTTTGCTTTTTGAAAAGGCCAACAAGTTTGAAGATGCAGCGAAAATCTTTTCAAAGAATAAGCTCTATTTAGAGGCGGGACGTGCTTACCTAAAGTGTGGAAATAATCAGGCAGCAGTAACATCTTTTATTAGGAAACTTACCGAAGATCATGCGTTTGACAGGACTCATTTTACTTCATCAGACAAGGATGCCATGGTGAAATGGCTCTCTGCGGGAAATTATGATGATGATATAGTAAGCATTGTTCAGTCTTATGGCCAACTTCATAAGCCCATTATCGAGTTCTATAAAGCAGGCAACTATAAGAAATCAGTTCCACTTATTTCAAAGACCAAGATGGAAGATATAAATCGAATCATGATCGATATTAACTATGAAGATATTTCTTATGTTGATCTGGCTCTAGCCTTTGCTGAGGCAGGTATGCATGATAGATCTGGGATGATTTTTGAAGCTGGTGGCAAATTTGATCGAGCAGGCTATGCGTTTGAGCAATTTGGAGATCTTGAGAGGGCCTATTATTGCTTTGAACGAGCAGGTGACACGGAAAATTCGTCTCGCTTGCGGTCTAAGAAGTCTATCGTTAGGTCTCAAGGATCCTCAGCTCCGACTCGATTCGTTTTAGGAGAGGACTCTCAACTTTCTGAGTTCCATCAAAATCTCGATTTGCAACCGGGAGATAGTCCTGCACAGGCCGAAAAAGTAAGACCTTTTGAGGCCCCTTTCCATGTGAGTCATAAAGAAGAAAAGACAGGGAATCATAATCCTCCAGAGGGAAGGCCGCAGGTCCCAGCTTATACGACGGAATCTCCTAGTGAACTGAGTGATTTCAAATTTTATATTGATGAAGTTGATGAACCCTCTGCACCTGAGGTCTCAGGGACTGCCCCTGGAAATGAGACCCGTAACAGAAATGTATCCGCGAATGCATTTTTGTCGACATCGTTAGAGAAGACGGAGCATTTTGATTCAGGCGCTAGTTTGAGCTCCAGGTTTTCAAAAGACGAATCTCGATATGTGGTCGCTACCCATAAGAGTTTTTTTAGCTGTTCTATTTTCGTGGATTTAAATAGGGACGAGTGCGAATTGATTTGGAATGCAGGGGAAGTTATCGAATTGGAATCTGATGTGGTGTTGTATGATGGATTGTCAGATTTAGAAGGCATGTACGTGGTTTTGGAGGGAACGCTCAGCTGCACTAATAAGAATAGAAGCGATTCCAAGCCTTCCGGATCTATTTCAGCTTCGGATAGTTTTGGAGAATTGTCAGTTTTAGCAGAGTATCAGACACCTATGCAGCTTACGGCTACTTCGCAATGTAAGGTCTGGTACTGCAGCTCTTCCAAATTCGAACAAGCTCTTTATTCGAATGGAAATGTTTCCACAAAGATTTACAAATATTATCTTACCAAGCTTCTTTCCCGTCTTACCCATCAATCGAAGGCAGGATAGACGATGAGATGTTTGATTCATAGCCAAGATGTCGCTTTGAATCAGCCCCAGTTAGGGTGTTACCTTTGCTGCGAGTTATTTATTCGCAAAATTAGACAAGAAAATGCGGAAGCCAAATTGAGCTCAGCGGTGCACTTAGATTTCGAATCTATGGCGAGAGTTCAGAAAAAACGCTTAGAAAAAGCACATGCCTTGCCCAAGAAGAATTGATGAGAATGAGTCTTTAGGGGGATTTGGCAAGAGTACTAGGTCAGTTTGATAGACATTTTTTTCTAGATGATTTTGCAAATTTTTGATCCAAGATAGCTGTAAGCACACCTATCTTGGTGCGTCCGGTATGAACAGTAACTAATCATGAACAAGTGATCTTGGCCTAGAAAG
>JBAXBA010000060.1:0-22385 GCA_037142195.1 Pseudomonadota bacterium | reverse complement strand
TCCGCCGTGACAGGGCGGCGTTATAACCAACTTAACTACCACCCCGCATAGATGGCAACAAACTTCACACTTTAAACTATTCTCTAGACTCTCTCTACCACTTTTTAAAAAAAGTGGCGGGATGGACCGGACTTGAACCGGCGGCCTCCGCCGTGACAGGGCGGCGTTATAACCAACTTAACTACCACCCCGCATAGATGGTCTTCGAGAAACCCGTTTATAGAAATAATGGCAACTCTTGTCAATAACTTTTAATAGCTAACTTGCTCTTTTGCGGTAGCTAATTCCTTGCGATCTTTTTCTTGTTCACGCTTTGCCCACACAAAGAAAGTAATCGTCATATACAGGAACATAAGGAATCCCCCTGGAACCCACATAATGAGACCACCTAAACGTTGATCGTCTAGGTGGGTCCACCTGTATGCCCACCATTCAGGCATGGGAATCCCTTCATAAGCATAAAGCACCGTCTCGTGATAGGAAAGAAACGCTGCCAGACCGACAGATATCGCCATGGTGCCTGCCAAATACAAAATCCTAAATCCCATATGAAGTTTGGAGCGTAGGGGATAGGGATCAATAATATTGCGCCACAAGAGTATCGCCGACAAAGCAAAGAGGGCATGCTCCACTATATGAAACATGTCATTGAGCAACGCCCAATTATAGAACCTTGGAATATGCCAAAACCAAAGATTCAAATTGTAAAAAATCAAGGACACAAGGGGAGCCCCTAGAAACACTAGGAGAGCCCGCAAACCTCTATTTTTCAAAAGAGGCAGAAGTACATAAGTTCGGGGAATGCGCCCTAACCCTCGGGAGATCACATAAAATGGAGCGCCTAGAATGATCAACGGTGCTCCAATCATCATAATCATCATGTGCTGAATCATGTGAGCAAAAAACAACCTATCAGATAACGGATCGACAGGTGGCAGAAGCGCTAGGACATTGCTCGTAATACCCGCATAAAAACAAAATATTTGCCATCTTTTGACGGGCGTCTTAGTTCTAAATGCTTTGAGACCTTTGAAGTAGAGATAAGCCATCAGCAGAAAAAAAAGGACCGTCGGATCCCAGTCCAATTTGAACTGAAAGATCCCGGTCGGAAGCGGGTCATAAAAACTATGAGCTAACGCCTGATTCATAGAGGTCCCTTATAAGTGCCTGAACTATTCAGCTACAGAACCCTTATAATCAAGTCACTCTAGGGATGCAATGCTAACTTAAGTATCACAAAGACCATAACTGCCATGGCGAGTGAGCCCGCAAATATTTTAGTCAAAATTTTATTGTCATATTTTAAATGCATATACCAGCCCAAAACCAATACGAATTTGACTATAGAAAGAACGCTCAAAACAGGAACCATGAACAACGGATTGCCTCGTAAGGATGGAACCTTAAAAATAAGGTATTCCGCCAATGTCATTAGGGAAAGAATGACGCAAATCTTCCAATATGTCCTAACTGAGGAGTGATCGCCCGACATGTATGTCTCCTTATAAATAAACGAACAAGTAAACGATCGTGAAGATTAAAATCCATACCACGTCGACGAAGTGCCAATAAAGCCCTAGAGTCTCAACAACATTATAGTTAAACCAAGTCTCTTTTTTGACGAGAGAAGTCACTAAAATGGAGCTCATGATCAGAACGCCTACTGCAACGTGGGCGCCATGACAACCCGTCAAAAGGAAGAAGCTTGAAGCAGCAAGACTTGATGTTAAGCCAAATCCTTCATGGATAAAGTGAGTAAATTCATAAACTTGGCAGCCTAAGAAAAACAATCCACAAGCCACGACCACAAAGGTCCACAATTGGAATTTTTTAAGCTCTTTACGCTTGCATGCGTCTAAGCTAAGCACCATAGCTACTGATGACAGTAGTAGAATAAAGGTCGACCAAGTGGTCAGCTCAATATTAAAAACATCAGTCGGCTTAGGTGCTGTGCCAGTATTGTGTCGATTGATAATAAAATTGGCGATCATGGTTCCAAAGAGAAAACATTCTGATCCAATAAGAACCCACATCCCGTATTTTCGGTTGTCAATTTCGGTTACTTGGTGGTGGGAATGCGCAGCTGCATGATGATCATGATGCCCTGAATTTGCAGCATGGTGGTTTCCCGGTTGGCGCGTATGAACATCATGATGATCGTGATTTCCCACGAAATCCCTCCTAATTATAATACCAATCTAAACTCTTCCTCGAAAAACTAAAAACTCACGGCTCTTCGTAGGCCCAACCATATGCTGAAACTAGCAGTACAGTGGCTCCCGCAAGCGCCACAGCTAAGCCATGTCCACCAAAGAAAAATGAAGACGCTATAGTTACAATGCCCAAAGCTAAAAACATAGGCCAAAAGCTTTGATTAGGAACGTGCATTGTAGAAGGGTCTACTTCCTTCTGATAAGGAATGAGATCTTCCGCAAGACGTTTGCCATTGGGATACTTTTTATGCCAAAAATCATCGAGCTGAGTTACCACAGGATTCACTGAGAAATTATACTCTGGTGGAGGAGATGCTAAAGTCCACTCTAGAGTCCTTGCATCCCACGGGTCATTTTTTGCACGCTTCCCTTTGAGAAGACTCCAAACAACATTAACAGCAAACACTATGGCTCCAAGAGCTGTAATATAAGCCCCCATGGTGCACATCAAATTCCATAGGTTCCAGCCCTGATCCGCAGCATAAGTAAAGTTTCTTCGCGGCATTCCCTGCAGCCCTAAAAAGTGCATCGGGAAAAAAGTAAGATTAAATCCAATCATATAGAGCCAAAACTGAACTTTTCCTAGCGGCTCTGAAAGATGGCGACCAAAAAACTTTGGAAACCAGTAGAACATCCCACCAAAAAGCGCCATCACAGCTCCACCATAAAGCACGTAGTGAAAGTGGGCGACTACAAAATAGGTATCTTGGTGGTGGTAGTCGATGGGTGGAGAGGCATGCATAATCCCTGAAAGCCCACCAAGCGTAAACATGCATATGAAACTAATGGCAAACAGATTGGCAGTCGTAAACCGGATTTGTCCACCCCAAAGAGTCGATATCCAATTGAAAATCTTGACACCTGTCGGCACGGCTATCAACATCGTAGCAGCGGAGAACAGAGCTGTCGCCCAAGGCCCCATGCCTGTTGTAAACATGTGGTGAGCCCATACTGCAAACCCTAAAAATCCAATGGCTGATATCGAATAAACCATGACGGAATACCCAAATAGCGGCTTGCGCGAAAACGTAGGTAGAATCTCAGAAACGATACCCATAGCCGGCACTATCAAAATATAAACTTCTGGGTGGCCGAAAATCCAAAACAAATGCTGCCACATAACAACCGAACCGCCGAGAGTTGGTTCAAAAAAGCCTGTACCAAAACTTCGATCAAGCGACATCATAACAAGAGCGATGGTGATCACTGGCAATGCGAGAATCAGTAGAACCTGGGTGACTAAAGTCGCCCAAATAAAAATAGGCATTTTTAATAAGGTCATACCCTTACAACGCATATTCAAAATGGTCACGAAGAAATTGATGGAAGCAATGAGAGATGCTAAACCTACAACTTGAACACCAAGCACCCAAAAGTCTACAGAGTGATCAGTAGAAAAGATCTTTCCAGATAGGTTCGCATAGTTAAACCAGCCCGCGTTGGGGACTTGTCCCACTACGAATCCAAAGTTTAGCAAAATACCGCCAAAGAGAAACACCCAGAAAGAAAGGGCGTTAAGCCTTGGGTAGGCCACGTCGGGGGCACCAATCTGAAGCGGGGTGAGGAAGTTAAAGAAAGCTGATGACATGGGCATCACAAATAGGAAGATCATGGTGGTTCCATGCATAGTGACCAGCCCATTATAAAAATTGGCGGTCACCAAGTCATTATTGGGCAACATGAGCTGTGTTCTTATGAGCAGCGCTTCAATGCCACCGCAAAGAAGAAAAAACATTGCGGACATAGCATACATGATGCCAATTCTTTTATGGTCGACTGTCGTCAACCAACTTATCAAACCCGTTTTCGGTAGATTCTTTGCCATAGAAGCAGGCTCTCCTAACTATTTAAGCTTTTTAGCAGTAGATATTCTTACATAAGACGCAACATCGTCGATTTGCTGATCAGAGAGAATACCTTCAAAAGAGGTCATTCTAGAACCCGGTTTGATTTGAGATGAATTCTTGATCCATAAGCGTATGTTTTCTAATGTATTTTCACGGGTAGTCGCACCAAGATAGCGGCGATTTCCAAAATTCGTCAAATCTGGACCCAGTTTTTTCCCTGGAATCTTTGCTGAATCCGTTCCTGCAATTGTGTGGCAAGCCTGGCATTGAGCAAAAACAGCTTCGCCTCTTTTTTCTTGGGCTGAGAGCACCTGAGGAGGATTCATTGCATTTTTCGCCCAAACATCAAACTCCTGCTTGGTATGGACAAAGGCTTCAAATCTCATAAGTGCATGGGATTGCCCACAAAGCTCCAAGCAATGACCTTGGTAGAAATCGCCTCCTAATTTATTGGGAACCATCACTTTCGGAGTCGTTACATAAATGTGATTGAAGACGCCTGGTATTGCATCTATTTTTCCGCCAAATCGTGGCACATAGAATGAGTGAATCACGTCAGCTGAAGTAATAGTAAAATCAATGGGGGTATTTTCGGGGAGATGGAGCTCATTTGCCGTGGTAACCCCGTAATCGGGATACTGGAATTCCCACCACCATTGATGCCCAATAACGTTAACATGAAAATTTTTGGGATCGCCTGCTCGATTGGATTGTTTAAAAATGACTTCCCAAGTAGGGATCGCAATTATAAAAAGCAGCATAACGGGCAAGATGGTCCAAATCAGTTCCAATACATGGTTGCCGGTAAACTGCTTAGGAAGTTCTGTTTCATCGCCCTTAGCTCTAAAACGCCATAATGCGTATAAAGTAGGCAGCGCGACAGTCAAAAACACAAATACTATAACTACAGTCGTGATTCCGTAGACTCTCAAGATATCTGCGCCCCAGTCCGTAATTCCTACGAGCGTGTACATGGGGGCATCGCTTAAACTTGCCGACAACGTATAAGGTTTTTCGTCGAAACTTTTCGAAGCTAAAGCTAAACCTGAAAGAGAAAGAAGAAAGCTAAATATCGCTGGCTTTTTCAAAACAACTCCAAAATCTGCTAGTGTCTTCTGAAGTGTTCTGCTCTTCAATGCTTCACCCAATTTCAGAAGTTGTGGTTAAAACTCAACACGCAATTATTAATGAGAACTATGAATCTAGTCAATAGCTTATATTACGATATCATAAGTTGTTTTACTTTTCTTCCCTTTTGCCTCCCATTCAAATATGAGTGTCCATTTTCCCTTCATGTGCATTTTCAAACCATCTATACGCCATTCTCTGGGTCCCATGCGGGTAATCTTAGACTTTAGCACCATTCCGTGATTATGGGCGGGCATGACAGCCTCAAAATCAATCAATTCTTGGGGCGTACTGTCGTTATTTAGAACAACATTCATCGAGAAAAGAGAATTAAAGGGAATGCTGCTTCCCAGAATATAAGCCTTGGCAGAAAGACCGGTGTCTGATAATTCAGCAATAACTCCCGCTCGGCCTTTTTCGGACGCTAAAAGGATAAGGAATAAGAATATAACTCGTTTAAATTTGGAAGATGAGCATGAAAGCAAGACTTGACTCCCTTTGAAGGAAATATTTCTGTGTTATTAGACTCTAATTCTTTTTTTAGCAAATTGAAAAAATGGTTGTTTGCTGCTGTAGTTGCTGTCTTAGCATGGTTATGGTTTCCCGATTTGTGGAAGCCTAAATTGCCAAGCCTCATGAGCGAAGAACTGCTCAAAGAAAAAATTAAATCGCACGTATTTCCACCGTCATTCTCTCTCCCTTATGAGCGTAGGTTTGCTGAGTTCGGAAAAATCCTGTTTGTGGATTCTAGGTTATCCATTAATGTAAGAGTTTCCTGCGCCACTTGTCACGACCCGGGGAAATCTTTCACAGATGGAAGACCCACTGCTGTAGGAATTGCTCTTACCGAACGAAACACTCCTACGCTAGTAAATATCGCGATGAATTCTTGGTTTTTTTCTGATGGTCGGGCCGACTCCCTCACGGCTCAGGCATTAGGACCATTGCTAGACTCCAGGGAGCAAGGGCTTACAATGGCGCAGCTTGCTGCAAAAGTTTTGACATTGCACTTGGATACTTATACCAAGCTTTATGGCCCTCTAGAAGATAGAGTCGTAAAATCCATCCAAAGAGAGGCCATCCATTCCCTAGCTCCCCCTGCTCCCTCCGCAAATCTTCTGCCACCTTCGCTTCGTATCTATGGAATTGCGACTATGGGGTCTTTTTCAGCCCTCGATCATATCTTAAAACTTGCTGGCCAAGGCGCAAGGTCACCGCAAGATCAATTTGCAATGCTCTCTGCTGGTGTAGACTTGTCCAATGGTTCTAAGCAGCCCGCTGAAACCCAGGTCATGCAGACTCCCGGCGCTAATGATGAGGAGTTAAGGCGCGCGATAACAGAAATCGCGACTAACAGCGCCGGAGCCATCGAAGCTTACGAAAGAACGATTCTTTCCACACAAAGCCCTTTTGATCGTTTTGCCGAGAGATTAGCAAACACGAAAACTATGCAAGAAGCTTTTGACGCTGATTTTTCTCAGGATGAGTTTGACGGGCTGAATCTCTTCATGGGGAAAGGTAACTGCGATCTTTGTCATTCTGGTCCCAACTTTAGCGATTCTCAATTTCACAATATAGGACTTCCCTGGAATTCCAATATCGATGAAAAAAAACTACCCACGGCCCGCGCTCAAGGATTGCAAGGAATCAAGAATCATCCATTTGGATGCAAAACACCGCACGTAGCAAAAGCTCGAGCTGCGAATAGACTTTTTGATTTGGAACAATGTGCTGAAGTCGAATATTTGAAGATGGATGGATTAGAGTCTATGAATGCTTTTAAGACACCTACTTTAAGAAACTTAAAGTTAACGGCTCCTTATATGCATGATGGTCGATTTGAAAGCTTAGAACAAGTCATCAATCATTACTCTTCATTGCCTGATAAGCCCGCCATAGGTCATCGAGAAGAATCCTTAAAGGAATTGAATCTGACAAAAAAGGAAAAGAACCAGCTTATAAAGTTTCTACTGTCTTTAGACTCAAGAATAGAATCTCTCTAACAATGGACCTGAATGATAGAATCCCAAAAAAAAGGTCTAAAACTATATCTAATATGAGAGATTCGCCCCTAGCTACAGGAGCTGAAGACTTCTAGATTTTTTTGGTAATATAGTGAGTAAATTTTCCTGGTTTCCATTTAAAGGGCATAAACCTTAAAGACCACAATGTTAATTGCATGGCATCACGCAGGTTTCATTTCCAAAGCTCGCTAAGTAGGCGGCGTCTATACCCATGTCCGTTCCTAAGCAAGGTCGAAAATTCGGGCTATGTTTTTGAGATACTTTAATGCGAACAAAAATGTAAAGACTTTCTTTAGGAATGCGGTGCTCGATCTCAGTAAAGGATAGAAATCCACCAACTACTACGAAGTTTCGGAATGAATCAATCCAGTAATTTCTTTTTTGAAGAGTAAGGTCAATTTTCTTGAAGTTTCCACTATTATCAGACTCTTTAAATACCACTAGCAATAAGAGCTCGATGATAGTCTACGCCCTTTTGAAATCTTTGGGCCCACTCTGTCGGACTCAACAAGACATCATCTCCCGCCCAAATCACTGAGTGAGGAATGTTTTTCTGACCGAGGGCCCATACGCCTAAAAGCGTACAACTTCTACCGTTACCATCGTGAAAAGGATGTATCCCCACGCAACGGCGGACCATGCGAGCAGTTGCTTCTATATACTTTTGTTCGTTACTTGACCTAGTTTCATTTATAAAGACGTCATTCATTTCTTTCAAGTGCCGTTCTACGTTGGACCCTTTCGCGTAGCCAAGAAAATCACCTGTTACCATATCCCCATAGGCATTTTTCCAAGGTTTATCATAGTGATAGCTAGTTAGAATCCCTTCCTTCATATTTTCTTTTAAAGTCGTCAATTGCTGATCACTGAGAGGATTGGAATCGAGAACTTTCTCACCTGCTACGCGAGTCTTTCCTAAAGGATTATCAGTAACTTTGACATTTATCGTGCGCAACATGTCGACTATCGGATATTGAGACGTTAAATCATTACTACGGGAAGATTTAAATTTTGTACTCAAAGGTGCAAGTCCGTTTTCTTTCGGCGGAAGGTACAAAGATAGCAATAGATTGGCAAAGCTAACATAAGACTCTTTTCCATATGCAAGTATGCCTTTCTTATGAAAACTGTCACATCCCATATTGAGGGGAGTTAAAGCATTTAAAATCCAATTTTTCTCGCTAGGAGACTGAATTTTTAGTATCGTTTTCGCTTCAGTAAACTTTGGGCTACTTTGAACATCTAAGATTGCTGATTCGCTTTGAGATTCCACCTCGGTAGCCGAAAAATCTGACTCATTAGGAACGCCACAGTATTTCTTTCCTGTAGCACCTTGCAATTCGTTAGATATAAGATCAGGTTGCCCTTGAGAGCGGCAACCCATGCTTATTGACAGAATGCATAGGTTCAAAAAGAAATATCTTATCATTGCTTTCCATCCCTCAAAGTAGAAATTTTTTTATCTGCGCCATAAGAACTTTTGGCCCGCTCATAGCCACCTACTTCAGTTATTAGACACCCAATTTTTCTTTTGCGGAATTGCCTCCATTAAAGTTATGTCCTGGCAACAGGAAGCCATTCGCTACGCGGGAAAAAAAGAGAGGGATGGAGAGATAGCTAATTACGGTGGGGACATATTATGAGGACGTCCTTTTCAGCGGACTCCTCGCACATATTCCCAAAGGAATAGCGATGATACCATGCGATTAAAAGTAGGATATCTAAAGTTCTCTCTTTTCAAATATCCAGGAGCGACTCCTAGCAAACTTTCCAGGAATAAATTGATCTTACCTTGTGACCTTGGCCTGCCTTGAACCGCATCCCATTTAGCAATTTCGGCAAGTAGGCTCTGAAGGATAGGAGAACGAAAGACTTTCTATTACTGGTACAAGATTTGAACTCTATATCGAAAGATTCTTGGAAAAACACTACTTACCAACAGGAATGTAGATTGAAACCCTCGAAATTTTTGAATGGAAAATACCCCAGCAAGTCGAGCTGTCTATCTTTAGCGATATGCCACTACTGGGCAGTCTCATTAAGGATGGCCTAATCTCTTGGCAAGAAAAATTAAAAAGTGGCCCCTGAAGGCCACTCATTTCTATTTTAGATCCAAACTAAATTAAGACAAAACAACGCCAGATTTCTTTGCAAAACGAACTTTTTGTCCCGCTTCGATCTTGTAACCAATGCGAGTTGCTTTTCTAGTCTTTGGGTCAACCAAAGCTACATTGCTGATAGCAATGGGCATCGCTTTGTCAACAATTCCACCATCTGGATTCTTGAGGTCTGGTTTAACGTGTTTTTTTGAAATGTTTGCACCCGCTAAAAGGACGTTCAAATCCTTACGAATTACAGCATCGATTTTTCCAACAACACCTTTGGCGCGACCTTTAAGTACAATAACTTCGTCGCCTTTTTTTAACTTACATTTAACTTCGTATTTAGACATTCTATAAATCCTTAACCTAATTGGTTATTTGTTTAGCTGCTCTTTGCAGAAAGCAGCTATTTGCAGAAACATAAAGTGCTCATTCGATCACTTTATGTCCCAAAATCTCATTTAACTCAGACCCTAAAAATCGCCCCAACTTATGCCGTGGAGCATCGTGCCAGGAACCAAACCTTTTAAGCAATGACGGAGGTTTCGTCAAGCATTTGATCATTTTTTAGTGAGTCAGAAAGTCAAGAGGCTTCCGTTGTAGCTTTTTTTCCCATAATATCGGCTAATTGCGGCAAATTCGCTTAAGACCGTGAACCCTCTTAAATCAGAAAATGGGGCCAAACGGGACCCTTTCAAGGGCCTGTGACCCTTTTTGTTAATAGTACTAAGCAGGCGGACGCAGGGGAGGATATGGCAAAGACCCGCTGTTGAGCCTTTGGATTCCTATTTCGTTCGTGGTATGTTGGATCTATTCCAATAGGGAGCCTTATCTAGATGGTTTGTAAAGTCAGTGGATTGTTACTATTTCTATTATTGCTTTCTCTAGGCCGATCCGAACAAAGTTGGGCCAATGACGAAGTCTCTAAAAACGTATTATTAGGCACTCCCAATGAGGCACCTCTAGTTGATATCCTGCCGTCTGAAGTGATCCTTTGGTCAGGGGATCGTGCGACCGTCACTAAAGACGGCGCAATAAAGATACAATTAAAACTAGAAACGAGGCGAGACTTTTCTATTTACAAAGACAAGCTCGAGTTTCTCCCACCACCGGGTATCAATTTATTAAAAGTAAATGCCCCACCCCACGTTGTTAAAAAGGATCCCCTTACAGGCAAGGATGTGGAAGTTTACGATGACGGCACATTTGAATTGGAACTTGTCGCCTTTGATAAGATTAAAACCCCTGAAATTCTTTTCGGGGTGAGGTCATTGGGCTGTACGACGCGCATTTGTCTATTTCCCTACACAGCCCAGGTTAGGCTTCGCGTACTGGAAGAGACTCCATCTGAAAATTCCATGCCCTTAACCTCAAAGACTCCGGCTGGATCTCAGGGCGGCGCTTCGATAAACGGAGACTTAGAAAAAAACCACCCGGATTTGACGCTGGCTCCAGCCCCTGGAAAAGACAGCCTTGAGCCGGCGACTCCTTCCATCTCCTCTGGTGAGACCAAGTCTTGGGAATCAAAAATTGCTGAAAGACTGAAAGGGAAAGTTTCCTTTTGGCTTTTGGTAAGTCTGGTTTTTATCGGAGGACTCCTTACCAATCTCACTCCCTGCGTTTACCCGATGATTCCTATTACTCTGAGGGTTTTAGCTCATCAGGGAGCGTCTGCTAAGACGGCCTCTCTCCTTTATGGTCTTGGTATATTGGTAACTTATACGTTACTCGGCCTTATCGCAGCTTGGTCCGGCAGTGTTTTTGGATCTTTCATGGCATCTCCAACTTTCAATATCGTCCTTGCGATTATCATGATTATTATGGCATTTACCATGCTCGGATATGGAAATCTCTCTTGGCTACAAAACATGGGAAGCAAAGTAGGGGGTGCAAGTCACACCAAGTCCAATGCTTTTTTGATGGGGATAGGAGCTGGTCTTGTAGCATCACCATGCACGGGTCCTATTTTAGCATCGCTTTTAGCTGTGACTTCCAGTCGTCAGAACCCTGCAGAAGCTGTCTTGTTACTAGGTGTCTACAGTTTTGGGTTTGCGTTGCCTTATGTTTTTCTCGGAGCGTTTAGCGCGAGTATTCCTAAAAAACGGTTCAGCCCACGCGTTCAAGTGACTGTCAAAACACTTTTTGCAGGCGTAATTTTTTCCGTATCCTTGATATATCTTAAAATCCCATTTGCTGGCCTTTGGGGATTTGTGGAGCCCTATACGATCCAGCTGGGAAGAATTTTGGGCCTCATTTCCCTAACCATGTTTGGATTGATTCTGATTTCCAGAAGTCTATTTGAAAAGAAGAGCCTTCACATCCTTCCAGCGGTCATTTCTGGAGTAGCTGTTTTTTGCCTTTTTGAATCTAGATTTAGTACTACAAATTCAGATAAGATTCCGTGGATAGCCTCAGAAGACCAGGCCTATCAACTAGGAAAAGACGAAAATAGGCCGATATTAGTCGACACCTGGGCAGAATGGTGCATCGCATGTAAAAAAATGGAAATTGAAACTTTCATGAATCCAAAGATTCGCAAAGAACTTGCAGATCATCATTGGGTACTTTTAAAGCTTGATTTAACTGAAGCGAACGATTTGACTGATGCGATCCAAGAAAAATACGATATTAAAAGTTTACCCACAGTTACTATTATTCCACGCGGCGGCCTTAGCCAATTTGAAAATAAACGTACGCTAGTAGGGTACCAAGATGTGGAAACATTGTTTCAAGAAATTTCCAAAGAAAGAACGTCCCCATGAAGCGAAACTTACTCTATGTAGCTTCAGCTGAACAACTTCAAGAAACAAAAAAAAGTCTCTTGCGCATTGGAGCTGCACCCTATTTGAGCTCCCATCATGATGCGATACTTAAGATCGCCCACCCAGCAGTAGCACCATTAGATTTGACGATCTATTTGCTAGAAAGCAACGACCCCATAGAAAGTATCTTAAAGAAGACGGATTTAGACATCCTCGTCTATGATGAGAGAAAAAACTCCAAGAGCGCCTTAGTCGCCTTCGAACTCTATGCGCAAGTGGTCCTTGAGCTGGCTTCCTCTTGGGGGCCAGACTTTCAATTCCCCCTAAAACGTGCTTTGGCAATTCTAGAAGACACTCCAGACGCCACTCACAGGGCCTTCAATCTCGGACGTAAGCACGTTCAGGACGTGCTCGTAGATCCCCACAGTGCAGGAAAAATATTGAGTTGGATAGCCAAAATCCTTGCTGTTGAGGTTCGAAAGAGTATCAATCCCAAAGCAGGCATGGCCATGAGCGGAGGTGCCCTGGAAGGATTCCTCTATCAGCTGGGAGCTTCACACGCGTTTAATCTTGCGTTACCGCAGAAGAACCTTCTCATGCTTGATGTCTATTCAGGGGTAAGTTCTGGTTCTATTCTTTCCAGCTTCTTTGCTAATGGCATAGACCCGCTTGAGCTCATTCGTTCCGTATATGGGACCTCGAAAGTGTTGCCCCCTTTAAAAAGTTCCAGCATCTATGACTTAGCTGCTAGAGACATTGCCACGCGCATCTTAGAGTCTAGCTCTCTGAGAGACAAATTAGATCCCTCAAAATGGGTTAACAATTTGATTAAGGGTATACCTACTGGATTTTTCAAAGGCGAAGGTCTCAAAGCTTTTTTTGAGCAGGTCTTAGCGGCATATTCCGGGACTAGCAATGAATTTCAATCCCTAAAATCGACTCTTTACATTGGTGCCACCGACCAAGATCAATTGACTCATGAAGTTTTTGGATTGGGATTAAAAGATAATCCGACAATCTCAGAAGCAGTTCGCGCTTCGTGCGCACTTCCCCCTTTCTACACACCAGTTACTATTGGCAATCGTAGATTTATCGACGGCCAAGTGACTCGCACGTCAAACCTTGAGCTGCTGGTCTCTGCCGGATGTCAGCTTATCTTTGTTATAGATCCACTTAAGCCTTTTGCAAGCCAAGTTCCAGGAACGGTAGAAAAAGAAGGCGGAATTTTTGCACTCATACAAACTGTTAAAGCTCTAGTTTATACAAGGTTTCAGTCTACACTAGCCCACCTTACTGAGCGGTATCCTGATGTCGATTTTATTGTCCTCCAACCTGATGAGAATATTACCAGGATCATGTCTGGATCACCTATGAGATATAGAATTCGGTGTGAGATCATCGAATTGGCTTATCGCTCCACATTAAGACGACTCATTGAGCGACATGAAGTTTATTCGTCGAAACTTGCAAAACACGGTTTCATTCTATCCTCAATAGAGCAATTGAAAGAATTGGAGAGGACCCCCCTTGATATTTGATCCGCCATGTAGGGAAGCCAGACTTATCAAACGCTATAAGCGCTTTCTGGCTGATATTGAGTTTGAAGACGGCTCGAAGGAGACAGCACATTGCCCTAATACAGGCAGCATGAAAACATGCATAGAGCCAGGTGGAAAAGTTTTCGTTTCTGAATCCAAGAATCTGAATCGAAAATTGAAGTGGACCTTGGAGTTTTCTGAAATGGGGGGAGGTCTAGTCGGCGTAAATACATCTCTCCCCAACAAAATTGTGTCGGAAGCCCTTCGAGATAAAAAGATTCGGACCTTCGAAAAATATGAATTGCTTCGAACAGAAGTAAAATATGGTAGTCAAGGTTCAAGGATAGATTTGCTACTTGAATCTCCCGGAATGTGTTTTATAGAAATTAAAAATGCAACGCTCTATGACCCTACCCGTGACTGCATACTTTTTCCGGATGCTGTCACTACAAGGGGACAAAAGCACCTGGAAGAGCTCATGGCTCAAGTAAAGATGGGGCATAGGGCCGTGCTCTTTTTCCTCGTGAATAGAGTCGAAGGTAAGTTCTTATCTGTAGCAGATGACATTGATCCCGATTATGGGGGCCTTCTCCGCGAAAGCCATAAATGTGGAGTCGAAATTTTAGCATTTAGGGTTAAGTCAAGCTCCCAAAGCATTGAGTTATCAAATGAGATCCCCATAGAATTGTGAGGTAGCATATGAATTTCGTATTACATGGATATTGGCGCTCGAGTTGCACGTGGCGCGTAAAATGGGCTTTAAATTTAAAAGGCCTCCCCTACAAATCCGTAGACGTGAATCTATTAGAGAATGAGCAGAATTCGCCTGAATATCTGAAACTCAACCCCCATGGCAGAGTTCCTACTTTACTCGTAGATGGTAAACCTATTTCCGGCTCCCTTGCAATTGTGGAATGGCTCGATGAGACATGGCCAGTTCCATGCCTCTTGCCAACAGACTCTTGGGAAAAAGCCTTGGTAAGAGAAATGGCCTACGTCATTGCCATGGACACGCAGCCGATTCAAAACCTAAGTGTTCTTAGAAGACATTCCGATTTAGACGAAAAAAGGCGCGAGTGGGCACAGGATTTCAATCGCAAAGGGCTAAAAGTCTTCGAACAGCTGATTTTTCAAAACGATAAAAAAGGCCCTTACTCATTTGGAAGTAATTTAACGCTTGCAGACATCTGCATCGTGCCTCAATGTTACAATGCAAAAAGATTTGGAATCAACCTAAGCGCTGAATTTCCAAGACTTTCAGAGATCTATGATTTTTGTTTAAAAACAAAATCCTGTTACGAAGCCTCTCCGGATCGTCAACCCGAAGCGCAAAATGCCTGACACCTGTTCAGAGTCGCTCATTGAGTTACTTGAAACAGGCGTCTTTACTAAAGACAGACTTATAAGCTAACCGCATTTTTTTCTTTAACTTCATCTTTAGGCACAGAAAGTGGCATCTTGACGAGAGGGCTTGCCACAGCTTCTAGATGCGGCATTGATAAAGTAGAGTCTCGGTACCATTTTTTATAATAGAAATAGTTTCTAAGTATAAGTTTTACATAGCTATTGGTTTCTTTATATGGGATTTTTTCGACAAAAAGGAGCAAATCTGTCGAATCAAATTTATCTTTCCACTTCAACATAGCCCCTGGCCCTGCATTATATGCAGAAAGGGTAAACACGGGAGATCCATACTTTTTCATTAAAGTATTAACATGATGAATGCCAATCATCAAATTAGCTTCCGTTTCGAACAACCGCACATTGCTGGATGCTGCTTGCAGAAGATCTGATTTGGTATTCTTTTGTTCGAAATAGTTGCTATCCATCCTCTTTACTTCCATTTGAGCAGTTGCTTCCATTAACTGCATCAAACCCTTTGCTCCTACAGGAGACATTGCTTGGTTATCAAATAGGCTTTCCTGCCGAATAAGACCTATTACAAAATCAGGATCCATATTGAGTCTCAATGCAAAATTTTCTATAGTTTCTTTATATCGAATAGGAAACAGAATGCGCTCTGACCCTCTGGGGAGATTGTTGCGATAGGAGCGAGGCAGTTCATCAAAGACCTTCACAGATTTTAACCATGCCCCAGAAGCAGAATAGAGAAGTGCCCTAGCAAAATCTTTGGCTGGATTTTTTTGATCAGCTAACTCGTCAATTTCACAATCAGCTTCTTTCGACAATCCTGCTCTCAAAAAAACCAGAATCGCCTTAACTCGAAGCTGATCTGATTCATCAAAGGGCGAAAATAGAAACTCTTTTTCCGAAAATGCTTTATCGTTTGCAATTTCCACATCAAATACCTGACCTAAACTTGCTTCAAGCAGGAAGTGCCCTAAAGCCCCGTAGTAGGTCGAGTAATATTCTGTTTTTAAGCGCTTCCATGCCGCACTAGCTAATTCCTTTTCTCCCAAAGCCAGCCAAGCCCTACCTGACCAAAACAATCCAAACCCGGCCTTATTTACTTCTCGTTTTTCATCTGGTTGAGAATCTTGAATTGCGACCATCCGCTGAGCGGCCTCTGCAGCTTTCACCCATTCTTGTTTTTCCGCATAGAGCAGCACCAAGCTGCGAAGAGCCTCAAACGTCAAAGATGTGTCCTTATAACGTCCTATATAGAATTCAAAATTAATTATGGCGTCTTCAATGCGATGCTCATTTTCGTAAATTTGCGCTAAAAGATGTTGAGCTGCGCCGACATTGTCAAGCTTATTTTGAGCAAGTGCTTCTGTAAAAATCTCCGCTAAGATGCTGCGAGCTTCAGTAAATTTATCGGCCGACCAATATGCCTTGGCTATCTCAACAGCAAGTGCAGACTTCCCTTCAAATCCAAATTTTGCTTCCAATACTGTCGAGAAATCTCGCAGGCCAGCAACTCTCGATTCCACGCCATTCTTCCGAAAGCATCTTCCCACATCTGCAACGCTTTCCATAATCGCCGCCATACCATCAGGCTTCACCGTGGCGCTATTTAACCAACCGGCATATTTTTGTTTTGCAGCCTCACACTCATTTTTTGAAAGAAGTCTACTTACCGCAATATCCTCTCGCCCATTCTCTATTTTTACCCAAGGCACCATTTCGGCGAACCAAGAGTACTTTTCCGCAAAAGGCTGCAATGTAGAAACAAACTTTCCTTGATCGGACGGCTTAATTCCCTGCACTAGCCTCTTAAATTGACCTTTCTTAAACCACAAGGCTCGGTAAAGATCTACTTCGTTCATCCAAGCACCAAGTTCACTGGGGCTGCGCGAAAAAAATCCTTTGGCTTCAGAAACACGACTAAAGTTTCCACGCTTCAAACAAGAATTGAACGATGGCACAGCGGTTAACGCAGCATATTGAGGCCTCAACTGCGCAGATATTTTTAATTCGGCCAAAATATAATTATGCAAAGGGTGTGGTTTATTGTTAGCGTCCATATAAGACTGCAATTTACCCAAGATCACCCCTGGATCCAATTGTGTCTCGTCTGAAACCGGCAGAAGATCCCGGTTTTTCAAAGATATATAATCACGTGATAGCTCGTCGAGATTTTCGAAACGATCTATTTTTAGGTCTTTTTTATCTTGCAAGTATGCAATAGAGTGTCTAGAAATCCACGCCTCAAGAGTGGGGTCAACGGATAGTCGTCCACCTTTAATTTCAGCCGACTCCGCAAAAGCAGAGGACTCTAGAAAAAAAACCAACAAAATCCATCGTGGAAGCATGAGTTTCCCCTATTTTCGCCAACAAACACCAATCAACCTATCGGAAAAGTCAACGAAACCTTTAGATAACATTGAAATACCCAAAGAGATGCTATTATGCGTTTGATATCAGGCAGTTCTAGATAAGTATTATCTCATAATTTGACCGAATCTCAAGCATCGTCATCAGAAATATCAAAATCATCGAAACCGGTATAGGCCAACGGGTCTTTTTTAGGGGATTGCGAGGAAGGGGGTTCTAAGTTAGTAGTCTCAGCACTTGGCGACTTTATTTCCTTTTTTTGAATAACCGACTCAAAATGATCGCCTTCAGCACCCTTGGACATTGCCAAACTGCCAGGAACTTTGTCAGAAATGCGCTTCAGAAGGCTCTTGGATCGATTAAAAGTGGGATCCAGTTCGAGACTTTTCTTCAAACATTTTAGGGCGTCTTCAGGCCTCTCCCATCTATTAAAACCTAGAGCAGCATTAAAGTAGAGTCTTGAGCTCGCAAAATTGTCGTCTTTTATCGATTTCAAAGCGACTTGATAGAGACCTATTCCATCATTGAACTTTCGATCTCTAATATTTACAATGGCAGCTAAGTTGAAGACAGATGCCAACTCTCTTGGGGAGGCGAAACCTTTCATCAACTCCAAAGCATCCTCAATATCACCCTGAGCTAAAAGACACTCGGACTTACCCAACTTGGCTTCAGGCAAATTTGGATCTAGTTTTATGGCTTCATCAAATATTGTTAAAGCTTCACTTGATCTCCCCGGTTGCTCTAAAATACAGCGCCCTAAATCAACCAACCTGGGTGCATTGTAGGGATTGAGAAGTTTGCAGTTATTGAGCAGGGCTTCAGCTTCTTTGAATTGGCTTTTCTTCATAAGAACGCGCGCGTAAAGGTGCTGTGCTCGCAAATTCGGCGGCTGCACTTCTGAGAGTCTTTTAACTATTGGCTCCGCATCTCGCCATAGTCCACTATCTACATAAACAGCTGCCAGCTCCAGCTCAATTATAGCAACATTTGGCGCTTTTTCCAGAGTGGACTCGAGTACTAGCATCGCGGATTTAAAGTCGCCCTTCTTTCGAAACATATCAATTTTACTCAAAATGCTTCGGATAGGCGATAGCTTAAGATAGGAATCTATAGCCTTCGCTACTCCTACTTTAATCACGGCAGGAATCTCCGAAGCATTCCCAACATAGTCAACGGAATACTCAAGACCTACCGCAATAGCCTTGCCTGAAATTTTTTCCGTATGAATTAAAACCGCTATCTCTCGGAGAGAGCCCTGTACTTTGTTAAGGAGACAAACAACATTATCCACGTCTAAATTCCAGTCAATAACCAATAGAGTTGCGTCTCCACCCTTTAGATGGGTGTCTATTTCATCTGGATCTTGAATCACCTCAATATGGGGACCACCATGATCCTTTAAAGCTTCGCGATAAAGACTCTTTATATGACTACTTTTGGTAGCAACAATTGCAGATTTAAATGTTGTTGCAACCATAAAACCTCCCATAGCCTATCGAAGGAACCATAAAGTTATATCTGTCTCCAAGTCGTAACTATTTAGTTTTCTATATTATTATAATTATATCAGAGAGTTAAGTCTTGCCATAAAGAGGGAGCACAAGGTCGGAGTCGGTTTCTGAGGAGAATCTCTTCTGGAGCTCTACCACTTCAAAATGAAGCTTCTTCAAAAAAGGATCCAAGCGGTGTAAAAGTATTTCAGAACATTTCTTCCAGTTATTTTGGTTTTTCTCACGTATGAGATCCCCCATAACCCGGTCGCATACGAGAGACATCGCTTCAAAGGGAGCAATGTCAGAATGAAATTGGTCTAAAATTCCGTTGATATGTATCCTCAAGCTATGCAAATACTCCATATCTTCAAATATTTCACTAAATGAAGGTAGAATTTCAGAACCCTCGAATTGATAGAGTGCTACAGCAGCGGGTTTAATTCGACTAAGAAGTACTAAACAAAAATCTCTTACCACCTCAATAGATTGAGCTGATATTTCCCTGGGTGATTCCACTTGAACGACAAGTTCGGACAAGGCATCCAAGGACCAATCCATTGTCTCCACAGTTTCAAAAGGAAGCTCTTCCCCATTTAGAATGACGCGAGTGATCATTCTGTCGTCTACTGCAAAGGTTTCTGTTACCCAGAAAAGTGCTTCCTTCACATTAAATATGGGTATGGGAACCGGAATTCTTCTATTTTTGATAAAAATAAACTTAAGCATGCTTGCCTACCTTATGAGGAGCTTGATTAGGCTTTTGTTGCATAGTCACCTTTAACTCAAGAGCTTGAGAATGTGTAGGATTGATAGAGAGAATTTCCTCCACGACCGCCAAGCTCTTTTCAAAATTGGAAACGGCATATAAGGCGCCTGCGTAGCTATATTTTACAGAGAGATCCTGGGGTTTTAAACTAAGATAATGCTCTAATGCCGGCAATGCAAAAGTAAAATCCTTTGACTGATGAGCGATTTTTAACAAACTATACAATCCGGCAGCATTCGTTGGGTTTAAGTCAAGACAGCGTTCCATCCATTTGTTGGCTTCGGGGATTTCTCCTAACCCTTGGAAAGCTAACCCCAGCCCTAGACAAGCCATATCGTCCTGAGGTGCATAGGTAACTGCTTTTTGAAATTGAATGATTGCCATATCCGGCTTATTTTGATTGATAGAAATCACACCAAGCCCAATGACTGCTGGTGCTAGATAGGGATCCAAAGACAAAGCAGTTTCATAAGCCTCTTTCCCTGAAGTCATATCGCCTAACTTTGTAAAACAATCGCCGATGATTCTATAGAGATTTGACTTATGATGGACTCCCAAATCATAAGTTGAGAACACCCGATCAATGAGCTTAATCGCATCCAAATAGTTGGCTTTTGATACCAACAACTCAATTTCTTCGATTTGGACAACTAAAACGGTATCTGACGGCCGCGAATCGACTCGTTTTGCGCCTTCGATCGCCTGATAGAAAATCTCTTTGGAGTTATCTAGACTTCTTCTATTTTTTTGAATCGCTTTTGTTGCGATATCTGCACATAGTCCTTTGCTGGAAAAAGCTCGGGAAATGGCATGAGAAATACTGAGTGAGCTACCAAGACAAAAATCAAGTCGATATTTTCCAAGAAACTCTTCTGCCATCGGCGTCCTACCAGAAAGAAGAGGAATTTTATTGGCTATGGCAGTCACAACTTTAAAGGGATCACCTTCTAATCTATCTCTAGATTGTATGATCGAAGAAAAGATTGCAGAAGAAGCATCGATGATCAAGGCATGATGATTTCGATTAGGCTCAAATATCTTTACTGCCGAATACAAACCAAGGGCATCTATTCTCTCTTGAAGAACAAGATCAAAAGAACCCACACCGCATATTGCCAACTTTATCTTGGAGTATTCACCACCATTTTCTTTTCTGGCCAAAGCAATTCCATGCAGAGCATCAAATAGACCTTCTTCCCACTCTACCTGACCAACTACCGAAACCAAAAAATCGCCATCGTGGAACCCTAATGCCTTTAATGCATCAGCTTTTGCTTTACCGCCTTGATTCTGAGTATGGGACACAAAAGGTGGAACAAAATAAATTCTTTTAGCATCAATTCCTTCAATCATAGTCAGCATGTCCCGTGCAGCTTCTGACTGAACCATAAAGGCATCAGCCGCTTTTGTAACCTCATCTCTAATGGTTCTTAGGCGAGGAATATCCTGGGCTGGCCACGGGGTTAAATTGTCAACCAGTACGATGAGACGAGAGCGATGGAGCCATTTGGCTTTTACCGCTTGATAAGCATATAGGCCTATGCGCTCTTTTATGATAATGGTATGAAATCCTGCTAATGCTGGCTCCAGACCCGGGAGAAAGGTATGGTTTTCGTCGTGATCAGGCAGGGCCAATACCCTGAGACCAATTGATCTAGAGTTGGTCCTTAAATACTCCGCAATGGATAGACCCGTTATAATCGTCAACTCATACTGATCCCCGCAAAATGCGACCAGTTGATCTATCTCCTCCGGAGAAGGAATGGTACCGTAGACAGCCGCCAGTTTTTCTTTATTCATTTCCCTACTCCTCTACACGCTTTTTGAAACGAAACCATCGACCTTTTCTGCTGCAGCAAATTTCTTAATCTTTCCGTTTACGGTGCGGACTTGCTTTAATTTAGTCTCTAGTTCTGAAATTTTTTTTTCAGCTAACCGAGTTAATGACATCACTTTTTCGTAGAGTGGCTCTATTTCAGCAGGTGTATAGGTCTGACTTACATCACTCATCGATCGCTGTAGAGAATCAAATGCGGCTCTTTCTAGGAAAATAATTTCTTGAAGGGAAGAGACATCATCCCCGACTACGACTTTCTCTAAGCGATCTAGACGATCAGAAAGAAGATCCACAAAATAAGGAATATTCTGCAAAGAAGCCCCCGACAAGCTCGAACATAAACCTAGATTTCATTTTAAAGCGAGCCTTCACAACTGTCAAAACTGCGAATTGGGCAATTCGCAAAGCCTAGCATTTTTATCAAGAACCAGCGGGTACTACAGAAGGGCTATCTAAGGGTCCAGTTACTTGAAGGGTCAGCTCGCTTGTGAGCCTTTCACCAGCTAAAAACTGCATTTCTAAAAGTATTCCGAATTTTTCCTTGATGCCGCCTTCCATTCGAATGGGAATTTTCAAGTTCAAAAGCGAACGTAACATTGGATTCTTGAGGGCGACATCGCCGCTAAAACCAATCCCTATATCTTGAGCCTGAAATCCAGAGCCCTTAGCAAAGTCAAGACGACCTCGATTCATCACAGCATCAATCTGTGCCGTTTTAAACGTTTGCTCGGAGATGTAGCCGTCATCCATTGCAAAAGATGAATTTTTAAGCTTCACAGAAAGAGAGCCTTGACTCTGAATGGGGTCTTTTGCATTTAGCGAGAGCTGAATTGCTGAGTTTAAATCGCCACGTAAGATCAACTTTTTGAGTTCTGGAGCAAGAAGCGGGTTTGCTCCTGGCATGTGGGCCAAATGGTCGAACGCAAATGCAGCT
>JBAXBA010000059.1:0-22457 GCA_037142195.1 Pseudomonadota bacterium | reverse complement strand
ATCCTATACCTTGGTTGTGCTTATATCTGGAGCAATTTGTGAGTACACGCCCTAGATTAAAATAAAAAGAACAATCCATTTTGGGGGCAGCTATGTGGGATAGGTTTCGTAGCCTAGTTTTTATGAGTGTAGTCGCGACTTCAGCAAGGGCATCTTTTTTTCCTCCCAATAGCCTACATTTAGAACAAACGCACGGCGCGAGTTCTATCTCAGAAGCAAGATTTAAAGAAATTATTGATGAAGTGGTTACAGCCTACCGACCCATTGTGGAGTCACACGGAGCAACCTTAAAAGTCAATTATTTATGGTCTGATACGACTGTAAATGCTTCTGCCGAGCAAGAAGGAACCACTTGGATTCTAAATATGTACGGTGGTCTTGCCAGAAGACCCGAGGTTACGGATGATGGATTCTCTGCAGTTGTTTGTCATGAGTTGGGCCACCATTTAGGAGGATTTTTCTATTATGGTGACAATGATTGGGCATCAGCCGAAGGCCAAGCAGACTATTTTGCGACTCACTCATGTTTAAGAGAAGTATGGAAACATTCCGATTCTATAAATTCTGGCTACAGAACTAAGCTGAGTGCTTTTGGAGTTGCCGGGTGCGACAGAGCTTGGCAAGGCCAGGCTGATCGCAATCTTTGCTATCGTGTTGCTGCATCGGGAGAGTCCTTGGCCAATTTACTTGCCGCCCTCGGTCGCGGTAAAACACCACGTATTGATACGCCCGATAGAACTGAAGTAAGCCAGTCTAATGCAGCGCATCCTCAAGCTCAATGTCGGTTAGATACCTATTTTGCAGGTAGTATCTGTCCCGTTAATTTCGATCCTATGATCATACCTGGAAGATTTAGCACTAAAGGTCAAAACAGCGCAGCTACAGAAAAAGAAACCATTGGATCCTACTGCCATTCTGCATTAGGTTTTCTCGAAGGTAACCGTCCGCGTTGCTGGTTCAAGCCCAACGTTAGCTTTCTTTTGATTACCAAAGCCAACAACAAAGCAAGAGAAGCTTCTGGTAATGGGAATGGAATTATCGAGCCTGGTGAAAGCATTTCCGTAATACCAACTTTCAAAAATGAAACGATAGACAAACCTGTTTCTTCAATGAAGGCGACATTAAAATCAACAAATCCTGCATTGATCGTGAACACTGAAAGCATCACACTTCCTGGCATGGACCCAGGCAACACGTCTACGGCTACTCAAGGATTTGCGGCTAAAATTGCAGAGGGCACTACTTGTGGAAGCACTATTGATTATCAAATCTCAGTAGAAAGCCCAGAAGGTAGTACCGCAATTTCCGACAGCCTATTTGTGGGCAAGGTAGAGGCTATAGATGGCGGCATGATGACTTCAGGTGAAGTTATTCCTGATGCAAACCCAACGGGTATTACGTCTACTATCTCACTTGATTCTGACGTGCCAGCTTCTGCAGCTATGGTGAAATTGGATGTAACTCATAGCTACAGTGCGGATTTGACGATCGACCTCGTAAGTCCCTCTGGTAAAACCGTCCGATTGTTCAATCGCAGGCCGGGTAGGGATATTCGTGTTGAAGTTAAGTTGCCTGTTGAAGGTTCTGTAAAAGGTGATTGGAAGCTCGTCTTAGTTGACAACGCCAAGCGCGATCAAGGAATCCTAAACTCTTGGGGAATTAAATTTGAACATTATAAGTGCGAGATGTAATCTCTCGTAACCAAATTTAAATTACCAAAAAGATGTTCTCTCTTTAGCCTTTGACTTCGCAGCTGCGGAATCAAAGGCCTTTTTCTTTCAAAAAGAAGGCCAGAATTCTTCCTTCTTCCTGTCTTCTTACAGCCCTCTGTCACTAAGATGAAGGTCGCCCTTCGCTAAGCATCTAGTTTAGAAGTACTGCCATCAACAGCCCTGGCTTTTCTTCATGATTCAGATGGGGTTTAGAAGAAGACTAAAAACGAAATAGGAATGAAAAAATGCGTGAAAACGCCATCTCGTGTGATAACTCTAGTGGCTTTATGAGAGCGTTGGGCGCTGCCAGTATAGAAATTGTGAAGCTTAGCTAGCCGATCATTGAAATTCCTTGCTTTCTTGAGTCTAATAACAGCGGCTGTTCCTTGCCTGTTAGACCTTAGACTTTTGGTAGGTATTGGAAACGTAAACGAAACCACAAATTGAAAGATAAAAAGCTGGTGCCTGTAACCCCCTGGAATCCACAAATTTTAACTCGAAAAATGCTTTTTTGTCAAAGCCTCAAGGGTTAAAGATGTCAATTCTTAAGTGCGTCGTTATCGAGTTAGGAATTTGAAATAAGAGCCCGTCTTGCTCATCTTGGGACGCAAGGTGAGCCTTTTACCTACAGTGTTGATTAAAGATTTTCCTGGGGGTTCCGATTCACTTTTAGATAAACAACGGAAGAGGTTTTCACTATGACTAAGATAGTACTATTTTTCGGCTTTTTTCTGGCCTCAATGATTTCATGTGCAGGCGGAGATGTGGGTGTGAACAATGATGGGGGCACGATGCCTCTAAATCAAGTAGAGGCACTCCAATACAAGCAAGCATTGCATCGCTGCTTCAAAACAGGTGGCACTCGTATTGTTAAGATCAATGGCTATCTTCAGTGCTACTAAGGAAATAGTTTAAGAATTCGATCTTGTTCAGAAGTGCTCAAGGTGCTTTCAACGTTGGTATTTTTTACTCTAAAGAAATCTATCCCGAGAAAAAGGCTAAATGTCTATAAACCTAAAAATTGATTGATCTTGCTTGGATCTTGACAAAGAGTGGACAAAAGCTGGAAAAATTTAAAAAGAGATCATACTTACAAAAGATGTTGTTTGCCAAACAAAACTACCGATGAAAATATGCCTAGAGAAAAGCTAAGCATGCTGTTTCGGTTCCTGGAAACGATATATTCTCCCAAGTTTTTAAGAACTGGGAACCACAACTGAGAAGAATTTGAAGTTCATTGTTACGTTTGATTTCATTCAGGTTGAAAATTTTTCGCCTATAAAGTGGCTTCAAAGTAGGTTGACGACCAAGGAAAGTCCACCAGTCAATCGTGAAATGCAGTGGGAAAGTGACTTATTTCTAAAAGAATCCTCAATATTGCATCGAAATTTGCGCCAATCGAACTTTTAAAAGTAGATATGATTTTAAGACAATTATATGGATTCGAAGGAGATTTTCCCCGTGAATCGACGTCTTCTAGTGTTTTTTTAGAGTTTTCTGAAGAAAGTCTTGCGGCAAAAGTTCATGATGTTTTAGTTGGTGAAATCGTTGCGAACAGGATGGTTGATGACATAAGTCAAGATTCAACTGCCATGGAGTTTCGCGCAAAGGTCGCAAGAGAGGTTGTAAATATTAAAAAAGGGATTTCATTTCACGAATTTTGTGTCCATTTTATTGCCTTGGTTGAGCTCTCGTGCCAGACGAGGAGCAAAAGGAGCAGAGCGTTTAGTAAGTTGCATGGCCATTAAGAATATACGACCGCAAGCGACCAATAAAATGGGCTCTATTCTTTAGCCAATGAGTTTGCGGTAGGACATGCATCTTAAGCGCGATGAGCCGTTATATAAGCTCCTGGATTGCTGGTAAATTCCAGGTAGTTTTCTGGTGTAATCATTACTACAGCGGCGGATTCAAATAGTGTTTTAAATTTTATAAGGCCATGTGGAGATTTTCTGCGTCCAGATTTAACTTCAATGGCGGTGACACTCCTTCCTACTTTGTAAACGTAGTCGACTTCCCATTGGTCAGAGCGCCAGTAGAATAATTCTCCGGGCAAGCGGAGTAGGTCGCATCCTACGATTAACTCAAATAAACGACCTCGCTCTTCTAGACCTATAGAAACTTCGCCGCGAGCAAATGTACAAAGTGCTGGACAGAGGGGGAGTATTTTGAGTGGCGATGACTTTTTCTGAATGGGGTTAGTGCTATACTTTTGGAGAGTCTTCACCAAAAATGCGCCTTCCATCAGTTCAATATAGTGCTTAATCGTTTCCATGCTACCTGGATCTTGAAGTTGCCCTACAAGCTTTCTCAAGCTAAGTTCCGCTGCAGGAAAAGTGCACAAAAGTTCAAAAACTTGCCTAAATAGAGCGGGACGGGCAATACGTCGAAGCCGTGCAATATCTTTTTCGAGCACTGTCTCTACAATAGATGATCGTAGAAACTCAAGCCATCTATTCACATCATTTTTAAATGGATGGGCTCCTGGATATCCGCCAAAGCACAAATAGTCATCTAGGCTATAGCCGAATGCCTCTCGCGACTCGAGAAAATTCCAGTGATAGGCACGAATGAGTTCAAATCGACCGCTTAAGCTTTCAGACAATCCTGTTTGCAGCGCAAGCGAACTGGAACCTAAAAGTAGGACCTTAATCGGTGAGCGCGAGCGAATGCTTTCATCCCAAAGTTTCTTAATGATTTCCGACCAGTTTTCTATTTTTTGTATTTCGTCCAATATCAGAATAGCTGCTGGACCCATCGTTTATGCAGTTAGCCACTGCCTCTCAACCCAGCTCCAGTCACTGTTGAACACCGCATCTGCTGATGCAAAGTGAAATAGAGTTGACTTCGGTAAGGCATCGGTCACTTGTTGCATGGCCGTTGTTTTACCGACTTGCCGCGGCCCCATAATGAATTGAATTAGGGGGGTGGCCTCCGCTAACCGCGACTCCACGATGCCTTTAAAATGCAATGATATCTGCATGTTGTGAGAAGCCTTTGGATTTGTCAGACGAACCTTACAAAAAAGTCGACCTAACCTTACACTACTAATTTAAGCCAAGTTCAGGACCATGTCAGCTAAAATCTTTGCAGGCTTCTGCCAAATCCGTAAACTTGCAAATAGTTTCCCCGAGGCTTCCGTTAAAGAGGCTGTCACTATAATGATACTTTCACTCAGGAGATGGTCCACCGTCCCTCCTTCGAGCCTTAAGTAGCAGCTTTTCTTTGAGAAGCTTCAGAACTTTTCCAATGATTTTGAGAAGGAGTCTATATACTTCTTAGTGGGTAGTGGTTCCTAGGTTTCAAATCAGAACTTTTTGCCAGTCTCTCAAAGCGCCCATCTCAAATGAGAATTTGCAGGTCCGCAAAAAAATTAATCATCTTTTGCAAGTAATACTATTTGCTCGTCGCCTGAATAGATTTGCAACAACTGTCCTTAAGTTGTGTTTTTCTCAGCTCACTGAGGCAGCAGAAAACTGCAGTTGTCGATCTTTCAAAAATTGTCAGTAGGCTTTTTTTAGAAGTCATCGACGCTTAGCATTAAACTGAAGTTTCGCCGTACCCACCGATGTCAATCCTATATGGTAGTCTTACTTTCACAGAGATATCACTCAGAGACTTTCGGGTTAGTTTCGAAGAATATTTATATCAGAGCATGGGCAAGATATTTGACTGACAATCATTCGATGAATTCATTGCTAGGAATGCCTTCCAACGAGACCGCTTAACAAGTCTAGTGGATTACATCTTTCGCGATATTTTGGGTTTCATCTACACTGTAACTGTCATGTCCGGGGTCCTTGTATGATAAGTCCAAATGAATGGCCTGATTCGAATGACCTAACAAATCAAAAACATCCAAGACCGTATTTTTCAATTCTAGTATTCAAACTCGACCGTTTTATCAGAAAGAATTGTGTTGAATGGAATCGTCCCATCAACCCACTTCGCTTTGGATTCTGAAAGAATGGTTGCTCCCTTGACGAGAATATTATAACTCCAGTAGTGTACCTCGCCTTCGGCTTTCACAATCACTCTCACGACATTATGGCCTGTCTGCGCCTTCCCATTGAGAACACCATTCACGTAAACCTCCACAGTGTCCTCAAGTGGGCCATTGTGAACAACAAGTTCAGCTGCTGTAGGAGGGAATTTAGGCGCAACCTTTGTTTCTGCTGCTGCGGTCGGCACTGCCGTCGGTGCTTCGGTCGGAGCTGCGGTCGGCGGGGCAGCAACGGCGTCGCTACCCGGAGCAGCAATTGATGATGTGGTACTTTGAGTCGAAGATGCCGCAGGTTTCCCCTTGAAATCGGCACCGGAACTGCAAGCTGTCAAAAGAAAAAAGGCAGTGTAAAAAATGGTTAGTTTCTGGGAAGATTTCTTTCTGTTTTGCATAACTTATCCTTTGAAATAGGTGCCAATGATTTCTGACCTTCGCACTGGAAACTTTGAGGATGGAGGGTCGAGTTCCTTAATAATCCATAAGTATCCTCACCACACACAGACCTGAGATGCTTTTCGGCACAGGCGCCCAAAACGTTATTAAGACCAAAAAGATGAGTGAAATAGGTCACCTGTGTCCCTGAATTCCGAGTCGAGTCACAACAGGTATCTTGCTTTCGGGGTGTAAGAGAGGCATTTCAGCATAAAAATAGACTTATTATCAATAGGTTGGGCAATTTCATATGCGATATTAATTTAATAAATTTCTTTCGCTGGTGTACTTCAAACAAAAGTGGGAGGAAAGATGTTTGACAAGGGTGTTTGGATTTTTAGTGCACGCTTTTATTTCAACATTTTTCTCAGTCTTGAAGCGAATAAAAATAGCATTTGGCAGACTTCCAGATTTTAAAGGAAGTGGCTATTTGCCTAGGTGATATAAGCTCTAAACAGACCTCTACCGCAACCAATTTTAGGGCAAATGACGAGGGTATTCTCTGGCAAGCAAAGTAGCTTTGCACATGGCAAGCAGACAAGTTTTTCCGAGAAAACACCTGCGATAGGATTCTTGAAAAATGTCCGCCAAAGTTGTTCGGGGATGCGGTATTGGGGACAAGGAATCGGGAACGGCTCTTCTAGAAATTCACTATAGGCATCACCGAATGCTGGATAGTGTAGCCCATAATAGATTTCCATGAGATCTATGAAACAAGTATTGAGCTACGTTCCATCCCCTTGAGTGAGCTATCTCTGGCTTTCTTTCCGAGTAGCTTAGTTTTAAGCATTATAGCGATGGAAATAGCGAGATTAGCATCCATACAACTAGGCTTGCCAGTAGCACGCTATCTATTCTGTCGAGGAGTCCACCGTGACCTGGAAGTAATTTGCCAGAATCCTTTACTCCTGCGTTTCGTTTGAAAAGAGACTTGAAGAGATCTCCCGCTTGGGCTGCTATGGATCCCAATAGGGCTACCCAATAAGTGATGCGCCAGTCCGGAAGTGGTCTTAGCCAAATATGAAATAGAACCACCGCAGCAACGCCGGAAAGGAGTCCCCCAATGGACCCTTCCCAAGTCTTGTTTGGTGAAAGAACGGGAGCCAGTTTTCTTTTGCCGAAAATCCGGCCAAAAAAATACGCACCCGTATCGCTTCCCCAGGCACATCCCAAAACTAAGATAAGTAAATTCTTTGACAATTCATAGAGATTCCAAACTGCCAGCCAAGTGCAAATAGTATAACCAACGGCTAGAAAGCTTCCAGAGGAAGCCGTGGCGCGCTCTTCGATAGAACCTTCACTAAACACGGCAAGCAGGGAAGAGCTGATGAGGCCGACAAGAATGATGGGTAGGCGAATCGCTGGACTTCTAGTTGTGGCAGCGGCAAATATCAAAGCGGTAAGAAGAGGATTGGCTATCATTAGTAGTAGGTGGGTCTTTCCCTTGATGCGAGCGAGAGTGAGGCGAGAAAATTCGAAAGTCGTCCAAGATGCAAATGCAACAAAACTTGCGCGCACCGCTTCATATGGCGCAGCATATACCAATAATAAAACACCGATTAGGCCAATCAATGCGGTCCATAGGCGCAGCATCAGAATGTCAGATTTCCCCATACTTCTCGACACTAAGCTGCGGCCCCTATTCATGTCGGCTATTTTCTTCATTCTTGCTTGTTTATGAATAGCCGACTCCTTTAGTTAGAGGTATGCGCTTCCAAGCAATTAAGATGCCAAATTTCAGAACCTATTCTTGAAAATATCAGAGTTTCTTGATTTAAGGACTTACCATTTGAAAAGCTAAACCAGTTGACCAAAAACTTGCGCAAACTTGATGTGCACCTCGTGGCGCACATCAAGTTTGCGTAGTTTTTCGGTTGACTGCTTCAGCGCTAGAAATTCAAAGCTAAAGGCAAATAAAGCTTTCTTTGGAATCCATCCGTTTGAAACAAAAAACGTAATCAAAGTCACTACATATCTGTACAGGAGGAGGACAAATGGCAGTAATCTAAAAATAAGCTTGATTTACCTATCTGCGACAGGCTCTAGTATACATAGCAAATGCTTTGAAATAGAATTCAGAGAAAAATCTCAAACGTTCAAAAGGCTACTAGCAATTTCTTCTGAACGTTCCCAAAGTCTCTTGGCTAGCTCTGAGTTTTCTCCGAGCTTGCTCGGAGTCGCTAAGTTGTTGTCGGCGAAGTATTGACCCTTCATTTCTGAGCATGACGGATGAGTAGCTACAAAGCACTGGGTAGCTGCCCCCTCAGGTATGGTCTTAAGGAATATGGGATCAACCATTTTAAGTAACACATTGATTAGAAAAGGATTCATGCTTCTGCCTAAGTTGGTTCGAATGACTCCCGGGTGGACGGCATTTGCAGTCTTATTTGTTCCCGCGAACCTCCGGGCCAATTCCTTCGCGAATAGAAGATTAGCTAGTTTAGATTGCCCGTAGGCCCTCCAGGGGGAGTAACCTAGCTTCCCATCTAAGTTGTCAAACTCGATGCCCTCTTTAGGCGCGGCTTGATGTGCTTGACTGCTGAGAATCACAACTCGACCGTGCTCTGTTAATTGATCCAAAAGGCCGGTTACTAGTATAAAATGCCCTATGTGATTCGTGAAAAATTGAAGTTCATAGCCATATTTTTTTTGTAAATTTGGAAGCGCCATGATGCCGGCATTGGCAATAATAATGTCAATTTTGATTCCGCTACCTTTAATTTGAGCGATACAGTCTCGCACTGAACTGGGCTCTGAAAGTTCGCAGGCAAGTGCTGTCGTCTTTCCTTCTACAGATCCAGTGGCAGTATTGGCTTTTTCTAAAGTTCGCGAAGTGCCAATTACGTGAGCTCCTCGCTTACAAAGAACTCTCATGGTTTCCAGCCCCAAACCCGAGTTGCAT
Organism: Pseudomonadota bacterium; assembly: GCA_037142195.1. Lineage (GTDB taxonomy): Bacteria > Bdellovibrionota_B > Oligoflexia > Oligoflexales > CAIMVM01 > CAIMVM01. Next base: position 13,408 of record JBAXBA010000059.1, on the reverse strand, counting down.
CCAGTAACCAATACAGTCTTCCCCTTCAGTGAGAGACCTTCCGTAACATCTTCAGCTGTTGACCTATAACCAAAACCCGTTTTACCTTTTCCTCGAAGCATTCCATATAACGACATCGTGCATTCTTTCCTACAAGAAGTATTTTCTGAGTCTGCTCAGTGAGCGCCAACGCCTCAAAAGGCTGAGTTATGACCGCTAAATCTAATTACTACAAAGATTAGGTTAGATTTCCTGTCATCATACTAGAAAAATAGGTACAGGGCTATACTTAGAAGAGGTTTCTAAATTGTTTCTGACCTATCAGGGTGCATAGGCGCCTATTCCAGGTGTCAATTAGTAAGCTACCCAACAAAAAATCAATTCTGGTGAGTGGACGGCAGAGAAAGCCACTGATCTCAAGGTGCAAGTATTAGCTTCTAGAAAGCTTGAGCTTCTTTCCCTGATTAGTTTTGGGCGTCCGATTAGAATGGGTTCCCTTCCTTGCGACAAAGCAACTTGCTTCGGCCTTCATGGAGCTAAAATAGGCGCTAACTGGCAATTTAGCAAAATCACTACAGATCTATACAAGTTGTGAGAAATGGAATTATTGCTAAATTAAGCTTGATTTCTCTACTCACAATTTCAGATGGATGCCGATCCCATTTGAAAGTTACAGATAAAACAAGGCCCGAGCATGGAATGCCGTGCCTCGGGCCTCCCGGCTAGCTATTTTGTTCTGCTCAGCCGACAAATTTGACTGGCTGTCCAGACCTTTACTTCTCGTCAATAGTTGCGTACAACCAAACCGATGAGCCTAGGCAGAGTGCTCAGGAAATCGCAAATTCAGAAATCCTAGGAGATCAGTTGTATGAAACTACTAGTAGCAGTGGCGATCTCAATCTTATCAATAGCAGCATGTTCTATGCAGCCGCAACAGTCATCCAACATCAAGTATGATGCAGCCTACTCGATTGCCCTCAACGGCAAAATTGCCGAAGGCAAAATTCTGTCGCCGAGCAGCGAATCCTCAGTCGTTAAGGGCCTGATTCAGAGTCAGCTTTATTATACCGTTGGCCAACTCAATGGATTTGATGGCGTTGCCGATCTCAGTAAGAACCAAGTATCAATCAAAAGCATCACAGGTGCTGCAGATGCAAATGGAAATTATGCTGTTAGTTACCAGGCCACTATGTTTGTGAGTTGGGACAAAGGGACTCCTGTCCCCGGAAGTCTAACGCTGATCCTACCTATTTTGCCTACGGAAGCAGGAATTGACACCTTTATGGAAACCTATGCTGAAGATTGCCGTGACGATTTTTCCCACGAACCTGAAGCGGGCAATTTCTGGTACTACTATCGACCGGCCGCTTATAATTGCTTGTTAGCGAAACCTGGGCATGTAGCCAGTGAATCAGTCGTCACCAAATTCAACATGACTTTCGAGCCTTCGTTAGAGCAGACAACCGGCAAATCACCTGAGTACGCGAAAATCTGGGAAGATGGCAAGCTAGTTGTCACGGCGATTTTTGCTTTCAACGAACCCGAAAATGACCACGAATCCGATGTTGCGACCTATGCCTTCAATTCATTCTATAGCGGATTGGCTCAGCAGTACGGGAAACCTATCTCTTCAACGCCAGCACTTGAGGACGGAAAGAAACCTGGTCCCGATTTTGATCGCTTCGAAGTTGTGTTTCAGACTCCTAGCGGAACCCTAAATGTCGGCATGATGCTAGTGGATGGCATTCGCGCTTTAACGACAGAGCAAGTTGATTTCTATAGCCGAAGAACAAGGAACTCCGACTTTGTTAGCTATAGCGGTCACTCAGGACTTGGCGCCAATATTCGCGCTCTGACTCGCCTGGGTACATTTGCCGCAAACCAGTATCAGCTCTTTTTCATTAATGGTTGCGATACATTTGCCTACGTCGATAATTCGCTACGTGAAGCCCACGCCGCAGTTAATCCTGATTTTGGCGCTGACAAGTTTTTTGATGTCATTACAAACTCTATGCCAAGTTACTTTAGCTCAAATGCCGCAGGTAACTTGACAATTATTCGCAGCCTGATCGACAAAAGAGCTACTTATCGGGAAATTTTGGGAAATATAGACTCTGCCCAACGAGCGGTAGTGACTGGGGAACAAGATAACAGTTGGCCCAATCCGTTTTAACATATCTCTTCAAATGAACGCACACTTGAGTGCCTGCCCTTTAGTAACCAAGCCGTTGGGAAAAAGGTAATTCCCTAGGCTCATAGGAGTTTTTTTTCGAAGTCTGAAAAAATTCAAACGGAGGCCTTTAACCTCCGTTTTAGATTTTAATTGAAAGATTCAGTTACCTAGGTCTGTAGTTTGATGCGGTAACTTCAAACTCAGCGCGACATCCCCTCGTGACATTGATTTCATCGCGATTGACAAAATAGGACATCCCTTGAATACAGGCGGAACTGGATAAGGTTCTCACCAATCTTACGGACTTTAATCCCGGCACATAACAACTATTTGGCGCGAAGTTATGAGACTCACAGGTCACACGATAAACTTGTGTTGGTTCCGTTGGGTTGCCTGGATTGGGATATATGGTGCGTCCTAGCTTAACTCGAATAGCGGCCAAACGAACCTCCCCTTGCAGAACGACTTGTAATCGACCAAAGGTTGGAGCCATAAGTTGAAACTGAACTTGATCATTCCTATTTCGGCGGTCATATCCCCGACTTGTCAGATATTGAGGGGAGCTGCGATAGGAATCGCCCTCTAACCAAACTGCGGTAGGTCTTAAGTTAAGCGAACTTCCGACGACAGTGACTGATTGAATAGTGTCCAAGTCGGAAGCCCTTACCTGACAAGCATCCATCAGCATTCTTTTCAAAGCGAGTCTTTCAGGACCTGACCTTGAGAGAATTTCCTCATCTTGAAATCTTAACGTATAAGAATCATTTTGACGCTCCATACAAACAGGGGACAAAGCCTGGGAAAAGCCCATTGTAGCCCCAAAGAAAATCCCCATCATCATCCTAATGCTAGTCTTCCCAAAAACAGTTTTTAAAGTCTTCAACATACTTCCTCCATCAATTAATGAATTTTAACCGACTGCATGGCTACCTAGTTTATGTTCTCGCCGACGTGACTTAAACAATACTAATGAGCCTTAAGCAAGTTGAATGCCAATAATCACCTCTGTCAGTGGGAGAATCTTTTTTATCTGAGACACCTAGCAGCGTTTTTCTGGCTTCTTGAGGTGAATAGAGCATTGGTTGATAGCGACATTTTGAGAAACTGAGCCAGGTCTTAAAAGGGTAGTTCCTCAAAATTATTTAATTAAAATTTCAATTTGCAGTTTCGCTTCAAAAAACACCCAGGCAATGAAACCAAAATATTTTCATGCCAAACTCACTTTCATAAAATGGGAATGCCTTATTTTTTAATTTGTTTTGGAGATTTTCTATGGTTTTCATCCCAGAAACTAAAAAACATTTTGCAATAGTGATGGATTCAAGCCCTATTTCAAGCTAAATCCCTCCCAACTGTGCTATATACCGCTATCCTTATATGAGTTAATTCGCTAAAAATTGGGGAGGCAAATTTAGCCTTTTTGTTAAATTTTGCCATTCGCCCGCCGTCTTATTGATTTGCATCGACGTTACCAAAGCTCTTCGTTTAAGAGCGATGTGAAGCCGAATAAAACTGCGTTCGGCTGCTTTTCAGGCTTTGTCTCGAGCTTTCCTAAATCGATGTCACCGAAGCTTAGATTTGATAAAAAGCTCCGCTGGACTGCCCTTGTGAGGCATCCATGGTGGACATGCTTTCGTACAGTTCTTCCTAGGCGCTAAACTCAAAGTAATCCTCCTGATTCGCAGGGTATGCTCTGGCTTGGGGATCTGCTTTCGTTAATTGCTGGTTTTATGGATTTTGGCCCACAATAATTATTGGCGTTTCAGTTTCACTTCACTAGCGCATATGAAATTTGGGGCACTCGCTGCAAATAGGGATTGATTAAATCCAATAGCTGTTTATCATAACTAAAATTCAAATAGGATATGTATTGAATTATGAAATTATACTTTCCGTGGATAGTTGTCGTTTTTTGCACATCTGTGGGATGTATAGAGCTTCACAGTGTTCAAGTTGGAGATATTGTTGGCTCCGGAAAGAAGCTGAAAGTTGAAGTTTCGGATTTGGGAATCGATATGGACAAGTCTTTAAAGTTGGCCGGAAGGGTGACAAACAAAAATGAGAGTGCTCAGAAGTTGAGCTCGATTATTGCACTGTTTCAATATGGCCCCCGAACTGGAAATGTAATCTATCGCCCCCAAATTTGGACGAACATTTCACCGGATTTACGAGCACAGTGCATGAATGGTGAGGTTAACGGTCTTATTTCAACGAGAGAATTTAGAAATTTTAATTTTGTTTCGACTGAAATGGCGAGAGTGACAGGATATTGCACAGGAGAATAGAAATGAGATTACTTCCCTTTGGTTTTTTATTATTAGTCAGCTGTGCATCACTTAAAAGTGTATCGCTAACCTCTATTCCTAAAGAAAGAAAAAATAAGGTAACGGCCAGCGTTTCAAAATGGGTGCTCTTGGGCATTAATTTTGACAACGATTACGTTGAGGGATTGACTTCCAAATTGCGATCGGATTGCAGTGGCAAAGTCACAGGCATTTTAACCACCTATCAAGCGACCAGTTATCTATTTGTTTCAAAGCATGAAATTACTGCCGCTGGTTTTTGTGTGAGTCAAGGTAGCAAATCTGCTGCGCGTGCTAGCGAAGAATCTTCAGAGGAGATTCAGCTATGAAGTCGATTCTTTTTCTCCTTTTTTTACTAAATGTGACGGGTTGTGCCTATAGCATTCACCAATATGCAGCCATTGATTTTTCCGGTTTGACTGGGAAAAATGGTACAAAGATTTCGGCAACGGGTGAGAAAAAATATATAATCTTGAAAACGGATAATGACTTCGTAGATCTAGCTTATAACAATTTGATGGATAAGTGTAAAGGTGGCTCGATATCTGGTATTACCACTAAATATTACACAGCTCTTGGCTTTTTTTCATTTGATGAGAAGTTAGAATTGGAAGGCTATTGCATTAAAAACTAGCTAATTTTTTTGGTTGTGCGCAAACCATTTTTAGTGCTTCCTGCCAGTCCTTATGGGAGCTTGCTGAGTCCTTCGAAAACGGACTTTCGCTTAGAGGAATTAAAATCTAACGACGCCATTCTGTGTTCACTAGATTCCCTTGTTGCCTATTATGGCTATCGTGAACACGGTTGTAATGGAAAAATCTTGAAGTGCTAAGTGTTTTCCATTCCATTGGAAGTTACTCCAAAGCAGAATTGGATTTCTAAACTCTGTCCGCGTGATGCCTGTTAAGTTTTCGGGTGTTTAGGGAACTAGGGCACCGCGCCAATCCCTATATAAGAAAGTCTTTGCCTTCATAGAAATAGCTTGGCATGTAGAAATAGGGCGAGCGCACCTGCAAAAACACCTGCAATTATGTCATCTCCTATCGTTCCTAAAGGACCATGGATTTTTTTGTCCACCCAGCCTATGGGGCCCGGTTTTAAAATATCAAAGAACCGGAACAAACAAAATGCGAGGACTAGACTATAAAGTTTAGGCTCAATCCATAAAACTGCGATGGCTTGACCGATGACTTCATCAATCACAATTTCTGAGGGGTCGTGGGAGTCTAGTTGGTGTTCCACTTTCTGAATGGCAATATAGGCAGCTGCCGCGATAATGGCAAGGATGGCGACACTGGTCAAAAGCGAAAATCGACTCAAAGCGACGCCCAGTAAAAGTCCAGGAAGAGACCCAAACGTTCCAGGAGCCTTTTTTATAAACCCAATTCCAAAACAAGATGTGTAGACTCTATATATCATTTGAGTGACATCAACTCGTGGCCCGCCATCACACTTTGCCCTTCCGTCACTTTAATCTGACTTATGATTCCGGCTGACGGAGCAAAGATTTTATTTTCCATTTTCATGGCTTCTACGATGAATAGAATCGTACCTTTTTCTGCAGGGTCACCTTCCTTTACCAGGATCTTCAAAACCTTGCCGGTAATTGGCGAGCGAATCGTCGCGCTTTTTCCCACTTTTGAGAGTTCTCGGTTTTCTTGGCCTGGCGCATAACGTTGGGCACTTGTTTGAACAAGGTGACCATGTATGCCTGCTATCTCCAGTTCAAACTTCGTATCGAGTTCTCCTGGAAAACTCGTGCTCCTGATACTTCGTAGAGAAATAGGACGTTCCACTACAGAACCTTGGGGGGTGTTTTCAAGGATAAAAAGGGTCTTTCCCTCTCGATCCCACCTTAATGTTCTAGGGCTTCCGTCAATTTGAGCTTCAAAAACTCGGCCAGCTACGATTTGAGATGGAAGATCGACGATATGTGTCTTTGTCTTTGCCTTAATCTGCCACTTCATGACGATTTCCTTCCTACGCCCTCGAGGCGTGATGTAATAGCCCAAGGGGTATCATCTTTGACGAGGAGGTGACTTTCCGATTGAAACTTAGATGCGGCCAGCACAGCCGTCAATAGAGCTAGGTCTTCATCAGAAGTTTTGCCTTCCCCTTTCTCATAGGCTTCAGCAAACCAAGATTCTGTTTCTTCAATAAATCTTGTGGTGACGTCACTTTTTATAAATCTTGGATGTTGAAGCAGGGCCTCATGGAACTTAATTGTGGTGGGTATGCCTTCAATTTCAAAATCATTAAGTGCTCTGCGAAGCCTTTGCAGGGCTTCCTCTCGCGTCTCCCCCCAAACAATGAGCTTAGCCACCATGGAATCGTAAAAAGGCGGAATTTCATATCCTTGATAGAGATGCGTGTCTACACGGACAAAGGGGCCAGAGGGGAATCGAATGTTTTTCACAATTCCGGGGGCTGGCAAAAAACCGTGTTGAGGATCTTCAGCATTGATTCTAGCTTCGATGGCATGTCCGTGAATCCTTAATTCGGACTGGGATTTTGGAAGACTCTCTCCTTGAGCTACTTTAATCATGAGTTTGATCAGATCGATTCCCGTAATCCATTCGGTTACTGGATGCTCGACTTGAATTCTCGTGTTCATTTCCATGAAATAACATTTATCTGGAGATTCACAAATAAATTCAATGGTCCCAGCTCCGGAATATCCTGCAGCTAACCCCGCTTGAATGCCGATTTCACATAACCTGGTTCGTTGGGCGTCAGACAAATAGACGCTAGGTGCTTCCTCAATAAGTTTTTGATGCCTTCTTTGTATCGTACAATCTCGTTCAAATAAGGCGATGCCATGTCCGTTGTTATCAAACATGACCTGGATTTCAATGTGACGAGGATGTTCAATATAGCGCTCGCAGAATACGGCAGGATTCCCAAAGTAGGCAATGGCCTCTCTCGTGCAAGCTTCAAAGGCATCCTTTAATTCCTCATCTTTTCGGACAATTCGCATGCCGCGGCCACCACCACCGGCTGCTGCTTTTAAGATAAGGGGGTAGCCTAATTCGTGAGCGACATTTTTCAAGTCACTGACACTCTCAAGGGGACGCGCGAGTCCTGGTACCATGGGAACACCATTTTTCGTCATCAGCTCGCGAGCTTTTATCTTGTCCCCTAGTTTTTTCATAGCAGAAGAAGAGGGGCCAATAAAGGTGACTCCATCCAGGGCTCCAACCGCATCTACAAACATGGAGTTTTCAGATAGAAACCCATAGCCAGGATGGACCGCGTCAGCGCCAGTGGCCTTAATAGCAGCGATGATTTTGTCTATATTTAAATAACTTTCAGCTGCCGTAGAACCTGAAATACCAATCGCATAATCGGCCATTTTTACATGTAAGCTGGAGCGATCTGGTTCTGAATAGATACCAACCGATTCTATATCCATTTCTCGAAGCGCTCTGATAATGCGAACAGCGATTTCCCCTCGATTCGCAATTAAGACCTTTTTGAATTTTTTCAAAAGAAGAACCTCATAGTGGAATGTTGCCGTGTTTACGTTTAGGTGCGTTCACTCGCTTTCCTTTGCAGGATTTGAGACCATTGAGTAAGTAGGACCTGGTTTCCTCAGGGAATATAACCGCGTCAATATACCCTCGTTCAGCTGCTGCATAAGGAGTCGCAAACTTTGCGGAGTATTCGTCGACAATTCTCTTTCTTTCTACTAAAGGGTCTTTGGCAGCTGCGATCTCTTTTTTGAAAATGATGTTACAAGCTCCCTCGGCACCCATGACGGCGATTTCAGCTCGAGGCCAGGCCAAGTTAAGGTCAGCGCCGATATGCTTCGACGCCATAACGTCATAGGCACCGCCGTAAGCCTTTCGGGTAATCACAGTCAATAAAGGAACTGTAGCTTCACAATAGGCATAAAGAAGTTTAGCGCCGTGTAAAATGATTCCACCTTTCTCTTGGTCTGTCCCAGGTAAAAAGCCTGGAACGTCCACAAAAGTCACGATGGGAATATTAAAAGAATCACAGAATCGCACAAATCGAGAGGCTTTGAGGGAAGCTTTGATATCTAAGACCCCTGCCATATGATCGGGGTTATTTGCAACAACCCCGATGGGGGAGCCACCTAAGCGGGCAAAGCCGGTCACAATATTGGGGGCAAAATGCTCTTTCATTTCCCAAAAAGACTCGGGATCCACCACACACTCAATCACTTCTTTTATATTGTAGGGTTGATTGGAGTTGCTTGGAACAATGGTCCCAATTTTCTTTTGCGCTTGCTCTAGGGTGCTTTTAAGGCCCGGTTCGAGCTCTGGATTTGGGGCCGAAGGGGGCGCATCAAGATTATTCGAAGGGATGTAAGACAAAAAGGTTTTAGCTGCTTGTAAAATTTCAGCCTCTGAAGGAAATCTTTTGTCCACAACGCCACTTTGACTGCAGTGGGTCTGGGCGCCGCCAAGTTCATCAAAGGTGACCTCTTCACCCGTTACGGCTTTAATGACATCTGGGCCTGTAATGAACATGTGGCTCGTGTCGTCTACCATAAAAATAAAATCAGTCATGGCAGGAGAGTATACGGCTCCTCCCGCACAGGGACCTAAAATCAAAGACAGCTGCGGGATCACGCCACTGGCTTGGACGTTTTGATAAAAAATGTCGGCGTATCCACCTAGGCTTGCGACGCCTTCATGAATGCGCGCACCACCTGAGTCATTGAGGCCAAGGAAAGGGGCCCCATTTTGCAGTGCCAGTTTCATAACCTTAACAATTTTTTTGGCATACGAGGCAGAAAGACTTCCGCCGTGAACTGTGAAATCTTGACTAAATAAGTAAATGAGTCGACCGTCAATGGTTCCCCAGCCGGTGACTACACCGTCACCTAAAAACTTCTCTTTTTCCATTTGGAAGTCATGGCAGTCATGAACCACAAACGCATCGAGCTCGACAAAAGAGCCAGGATCCAACAGGAGATCAATACGCTCGCGAGCAGTCATTTTAGATCTTTTATGCTGGGCAGAAACGCGTTTTTCTCCCCCGCCAAGAAGGGACTCTTTGCGAAGTTGCGTTAATTTTTCATCGGGATTTAACATCTTTCACCTCAATCTCTATATATTTGATATCCGGGAAAATCCTTCCAAAGCGAATCTATAAAAACTTGTTCATACACTAAAGACCAGTCTGGCCACTGAAATTCAGCGGGACTGCTAAACACAGAGGAGGTTTGCCCCACTCTTGTGGAATACCACTGGATAGAGTCGTTATAAGTACGAATCAGTAGGAGTGCAATTTTGGTAGAGCGTAGAGCTCGATCTAAACCCCGATCCTGATCTTTCACCTCTAAATGATCAAAAATGATAGGAAGCAATAAGGCGTCTGAGTGGGGAGATGCCTTTTTGAACTCGATCATCCAGTTTTGAAATCCCTTGTCTTGAAACAAAGTCGTTCGAAAATAGGAAAGCGGTCCCTGACAATCCTCGCAAGGAGCGCTTTCTTCCATTAAGCGTGGCAACTGGACCATGAGATCAGGTTTGCCTGCTATTTCTAATGCTTTTTGTATGAGCCGAGGCGTTTTACCTTTCATAAAGGGCTGGCCACTGAAAGAACTTAGAATAAAAGTATCGTAGAGTTTACAAGCTTTTTCCATTTGGGTGCGGTCGTACACCCCTGAGCCTGAGTTGGCGAAGGCGTGTTTGGTGGGCCAACTTATGCAAGGAAGAACTGCAATATTGGCAGGTGCCAGAAGATCCTCAGCAGAAGCGGCACGGAAGGATTCCGAATAGAGACTGGAACAAGACGCTAAGAAAAAAAGTGCTGCTAGGCGGAGGATCGCTATTTTCATATTAAATCAGGTCTCCTTGGCCGGGACAACGTAGTAAAAGGGAAGTAACTTTCCTGGAGGACTCATAGTTCCACAATTCCGAGTGCAGAAGAAACAGGCCGTTCATTCAGCTCATTCAAGGGTCTCTGGTTGATCAATTTGCCATCAATCACGAGTTCTGAGCTGCCTCCGCCGTCTAAATTGAGAGCATTGGCAGCGCCCAAGAGTTTCATTTCTTGTCCTAAAGACGCTAGCGAAATGCCTAATGAGTCTTGTCTTCTTCCCTCTACCACAACAAAATAGAGGGTTTGATTATCTGCCGAAAGCCCCACGGCGGTACGCGGGTTTTGTGATTGGCAAAAGCTAGGGCACTTCAGGTCTTCATTTGATGCCCGTGGGATACCGTTCCTAACTAAGGAGTGGATACCGCTCACAGCCGTATGCCATGAAGGCTGAATCACGTTGGAATAGGTATGTTTAATGCTGCAGATGCTGTTTGCTGTGCAAGCAAGGAGGCCTGTGACTTCCTCTCTGCTGTAAATAGCATTCCATTCTTTACCCTGGGAAACCGTAACTCCGAGCGAGGAATATTGGGAGTTAAAGTAACTCGCATTGACGAGTGCGATGGCGTTCATTTGTTTTGCAAATACAGTCGGTAGGGAGCCCCGATTTTCTTCTCTAGACAACTCCACCCGAAAATGGGGCTGCCTTAAATCCAATCGAGTGGCGTGGAGAATGAGGGGCGGGTTGGCATAGGACCAAGTGGCATAAGAAAGCCCTGGTTTTACAGAAACCCAATCGCCCCCCTTGGAAAGGGTAGCATAAAAACAGATCAGAACTGTCAAAAAATAGGACATAAATCCCCTCTTACACTTTAAGGCCAAAATCACGAAGAATATTCTTTAAAGAAGCGAGGTTTTCGGCCTCTAATTCTGTGAGTGGAGACCTGATTTCGGGTTGAATCCATCCTAGAAGCGCCATGGCGGCCTTTACAGGAATGGGATTCGTTTCCATAAACATCGCCTTCATGACGGGAAACATGTTTCTGTGAATTTTAAGGGCAGCTTCGGTATCACGGGCTTGATAGGCCGTAATCAACTCTTTAGTCTCTTTGGGTAAAATATTAGCCACGACGGAGATGACCCCACGGGCTCCAATAGAAAGGCCAGGAAGGAGCAGCATATCGTCACCAGATAGAATCGAGAAATCTTTATCCATGAGGGCGGCGATTTCACTCATCTGAACCAAATCACCAGAAGCTTCTTTGACAGCACAAATATTCTTGTTTCGAGAAATTTCAAGAAGGGTCTTGGGCATAATATTTACGCCCGTGCGGCCTGGAACATTGTAAGCAATGATGGGGATGGAAACGGATTCTGCTACCTCTTTGAAATACTGGATAAGACCTTTCTGGGTAGGTTTATTGTAATAAGGAGTGACTACAAGACAGCCATCTGCCCCATCTTTTTCAGCGGCTTTGGACAGAAAAATCGCCTCTGCAGTGCTATTTGAGCCTGTTCCGGCGATCACCTTCATTCTTTTGCGCGTATATTTAACGGCAAGCCTTATCAGGTGTTGATGCTCATCAAAGCTAAGAGTAGCAGATTCTCCTGTAGTCCCGCACGGAATAATGCCGTCTGTTCCGGCAGCTACATGCATTTCGATAAGAGCCGCAAAGGCTTTCTCGTCTATTTTAGAGTCGCGAAAAGGCGTAACTAAAGCAACAAAAGAACCCGTAAACATATTTGTTCCTTAAAATATCGTGGAAGGGTGAACGACACAGACTACCTTTTTTTTCTAGCTTTGTTGAGGCCTATTTTTTCAGGAATCGACCTAAACAGTGCCAAAAAAACAAGCCGAAGTCAAAAGAGAGGCCTCCTAAAACGAAGGCATGACGATGATTTAAGAATAAGCTACAATGGAAACTCAGAATCAGCGAGAGAACCCACATGAATTTAAATGAAATAATGAGTCCCAGCGCCTTAGACCCTATGATCATGGCCGGAGATTTTTCTCCCGACTGTCGATTTTTTTCGTTTTTAAAAGGCTCATCGAGCGATCCAAGCAAAATGGACTTGTGGGCCTACGATTTAGAGGCGAAGACGGCTAGGGTGCTCGTGGCTACAAACCAGCTGACATCCAACGATGAAAAGCTTTCGGACGAGGAAAAAGCGCGTAGAGAAAGACTGAGACTTTTTGTTTCAGGGATCTCTGCTTATGAGTGGTCGCCCGTTAATCAGCAAGTCCTACTGTTTCTTGCAGGGGCAATCTTTTTGCGCCAAGCAGATGGAGGCATCGTGCCCGTGGTGGAGTCTGGGGCCATGGATGCCAAGTTTTCCCCAAAAGGCCAGTATGTTTCTTGGATTTCTGAGCGAAACTTACATTTATGGAATGTGGGCTCAGGGGTGAGCACTCCGCTGACAAACCATGGCGGTGGAACGATCAGTGTAGGAGCCGCGGAGTTTGTAGCCGAAGAAGAGCTCCAAAGATTTGAGGGATATTGGTGGTCGGACGACGAAGCCTATATAGCCTTTGAAGAGTTTGATGAGTCCCAAGTAGAAATCAAAAAACGCCACGAGATCTATGCGGATCGCGTCGATATTGTAGAACAAAGGTATCCTGCAGCAGGTAAGACAAACGTCTCCTGGAAGCTTGGTGTCTTGGATATAAACTCCCGCGAAACGATTTGGGTTCCCATTTCCACTGAGGACTCTTATTTAGCCCGAGCCGCATGGAATCAAGGTGCGTTCTTTTTTATGATTTTAAATCGGCTTCAGACCGAGGCTCAGATTTTTCGATATGATTTGAAGTCCCGAGTGTTAAGGAAGATTTTAAGTGAGACCTCTTTGCCGTGGTTTAATTTGGTAGATAAGCTCCGTTTTACTCCCAGTGGCGAATTAGTTTTAGTGAGTGAAAGAACTGGATTTGCGAGCGTATTTATCTATAGCGCCGAAGGCGAAGCCAAAAGCTCTCTTTGCTTTAATGGCGAATCGGTTCTTAAAATTGTAAATATTCATGACGACGCCATAGACCTTATTTGTGCCACAAGGGATGGCATGGGACATGTTGCAAAGCGATGTAGTCTTAAAGAGCAGGGTAAAGAGCAAGGTAAAGAGCAGGGTAAAGAGCAGGGTAAAGAGCAGGGTAAAGAGCAGGGTAAAG
>JBAXBA010000058.1:0-22903 GCA_037142195.1 Pseudomonadota bacterium | reverse complement strand
AGTGCAGCCTTTATATAGAAAAATCCCCTCTAGGAAACTAGGGGGGATTTCTTTTCAGCCTATTATAAATCGGATGATCTAAGATAAGCAGCACTATTGTCTAAAACCATCTTTGGTATTGTTTAAATCGTATTGACTCATTCTTGTGTAAAATTTCTTCAGTATCGACTCATTCTTGCTAGCCTTAAAAGGCATAGTTAACATGCCAATATTATGTCGATTTTCGTAAACTCTTATCTTTTTTACTTCAGATCCGAAGCATATGGTGGCTGAGTTGAAAAACTATTTTCTACTTAGAACTCAAACTAACCGATGAGGTTTTTCTATGATGTTTGGTACTGCAGTAAATAAACTTTGGCTTCTCGTTATGCTTTCAATAGCTCTAACGCCTACTCGCAGTTTTTCTGATGTAGGACACGATGAGGCTATTAAGTCGCTGCAGAACTTTTTGTTTAATGCAACAGAGAGAAGGTCCTTCGCAAGCCAAAATCCTAAAGCCCAAGATGCGAACAACTATCTCGAAAGCTTTCCTGATTGGGCTCAACAAGAAATTCTGTCAATCATCATGGAAATTATGAAGCAAGAGGGAGAAAATGCCGCGCGCTATGGCAACATTGCCGCGCTTTCCGGTGCTCAAGCAGCAGGTCAGCAACTTTCGCCTGCACTTCGCGAACGCGTATCGGCCCTTGCCAAAAAGTTAGCGAGCGATCCCCATTTTAGCTCCCAAGAAAAACTTAAGAATATGCAGCAAACGATGCCTTTTAAATAAAAAACGCGTGAAATCAGTCTTTCACACAAAAATTCGGATTTACTCTTTTCCGTACTTTATTCCTCGAATAAATGCTTCATATTCCAGAAGTTCCAAAATCTCTTGTACGGCTGATTGTGATTCTAGAGCGCTAGCAATATTGGTTCTATCCAAGTTAGATGTATAATCGTTCTTTATCTTCCTTTATCTTCCTTTATCTTCCTTTATCTTCCTTCTTGCTCCATGCGCCTTAAGATTCAATGGAATTGGATAAAATAAAGCGGTGACTTTTTTCCAAAAGTCACCGCGATGGGTTCAGCTAAATTTGATGTTATTTGACAGTTTGTTTGAACCAACAAGCAGGTCGGCCAGCGAAAGCTCGAGTGCTATCAAATTGAGAGCAAGAAACGGAAAGGGCTTCTTTTTCTTTTTCAGAAGCAGTAAGTTTTCGACGAGCTCCTGGAATCAATTCGTCATTGAACTGGGCATTGCATAGACCACCAGCAAGATAAGTGTCAAGTCGACACTGTGCAGCAGGATGTGCATGATCAGTGCTTTCTACTTTATTTGTATCTGGTTTAGAAAAATCTGGAAGCTCGCTGCTATTTAGGGCTCCTAGAAGCTTAGCAAGAGAAAATCCTGCATCCGAAATTCTATAGCAGAGATTTCGCTCTACTTCAGAGTCCCAATTAGCATCGCATTTTGATTTGGCGGTAGGATCTACTTTAGCGGCAAATTTAGCGTTTGTTTTAAAGTCGTCCTTCCATAGATTTCTAGCGCAAGCTTGGGTAGCAAAGTAATCAGCCTGCCCTTCATCTGCAGTGAAGCCTCGAACGAATGGAAAGCCGCCTATATGGTGACCAATTTCATGGCAAACTACCAGCGCAAATCCATCGGCAGTGACCTCAGGGCGACGAGCAAGACCACCAAACATTGCCACATTCCAAGTATTTCCCACCTTAGTAGCGTAGGCATTAACAGTGGCGTCGTCCCATTTTCTGATAACGACTAGTTTTGCTTTAAAGTTAGAGACTACAGGAGCATAGTAAGCATAAACATAGTCAATGGTGTCATTAAATTGGGCTTCAGTTAAACCGCCCGCAAGAAACCCATCTTGAAGATAGAGGTTATTGGGAGGAAGAATGTTGGCGGGACCTATCGCGGAAAGACACATACCAGCGGCTATAAGCAGTCTGTTTATCGTTTTCATTTTCACATCTCCCAGTCTTGTTTTTTGAAGTTGAGCAGATAATAAGATAAGTATCTTGTAAGTTGCAAGGAGAAAGTTGACTGGCTGGTCAACTTTTTTGACATTCTGACTTACTTTTCTTTAACCTGCGGCTGGTTCTTATTTGGTTTAACGTTTTTATGCTTTGGTGTTGGTTGAAGCGTGTTTCAAAAGTAAAGAAGCGACTATCGTGCGATAGTCGCTTCTTTTTAAGTCTTCTCGAAATAATTTGGAGTATTACTTAATGGTTTGCTTGAACCAGCAAGTAGGGCGACCGGCGAATTCTCTCGTAGCATCAAACTGAGAGCAAGAAACGGAAAGTGCTTGCTTTTCCTTTTCAGCAGCTGAAATTTTTGTGCTTGATCCTGGAATCATGTCATCTTGGAATTGTGCATCACAAAGTCCACCAGCCAAATAAGTATCGAGGCGACACTGAGCTTTGGGGTGAGCGTGGTTTGTAGCTGAAACTTTGCTGGTATCTGGTTTTGAAAAGTCTGGCAATTCAGAACCGCCGAGAGCTCCTAAAAGAGTAGCAAGTGAATAACCTGCATCAGAAACCCTATAGCAAAGATTTCTTTCTACTTCGGAATCCCATCTCGCATCGCATTTGGTTTTAGCAACTGCATTTACTTTGGAGGCAAATGTAGCATTTACTTTAAAATCATTTTTCCAAAGATTTCTCGCACAAGCCTGTGTAGCAAAGTAGTCAGCTTGACCTTCGTCAGCAGCCCAGTCGCGTACAAAAGGGAATCCACCAAGGTGGTGACCGATCTCGTGGCAAATTACTAGGGTGAATCCATCAACAGTAACTTCAGGGCGACGAGCAAGTCCGCCAAACATGTTAACATTCCAGGTTTTGCCTGATCTGTTAGCATAAGCGTTAACTGTAGAGTCATCCCAATTTCTTACAACAACAAGCTTTGCCTTGTAAGAAGCGACAACTGGAGCGTAATAAGCGCTTACAAAATCGATGGTGTCATTAAATTGTTCTTGGGTTAGTCCGCCTGCAAGAAACCCATCTTGGAGGTAAAGGTTGTTTGGGGGAAGGATACTTGCCCGCGCTGTTAGTGAAAGAGCAATACTAGCGGAAACAAGGAGCCCGTTAATAACTTTCATAGTGAACCTCCAGAGATGTATTGAGTGACTAAATCAAGAGTAAGGTAAGGAAGAGTTAAGTTGCAAGAGAAAAGTTGACTGGCTAGTCAACTTTTTTCACATCCCTTTTGTAGCTTGTGTTTGGCGCCTGCGGAAAAGTGGGCATTTTTTTTGTATGGCGCCCATGACCACGAAATTCATCTCATTTTCAAAATTCTGACGCCAAGGTTTTAAAAATTACCGTTGGAAGAGCTACAGATATGAGAAAAAACTCAAGGGGCTCTTCATAGATGCTCTATTACAGGGATTTTCATGCTATCAAGTGAGGTTGAAAGCAGAATGTAAGGTGGAATTTTATGTGGTAGGGCAGTGCAGTTGATGGAACACTAATTGATCTTAAATTGCATTGCTTGATCTGCAATGATTTCATGTGCCTCCTCCACCTAGGATTCTCTGGGTTTTGGAAGTTAGATTTGGTAAATGCTAGGGTTTTGCCTCTTAGCGAGATTTTTACTGTTTTGTTTCTTATAATTAATTTAATGTTAGACCACATGAATAGGAGGATTTATGGCGGATGTTCATTTAGACGTTCAGGACTATTATGGAAAAGTATTGCAGACTACCGAAGATTTAATGACAAATGCTTGTACGACCTCTTCTGCAATGCCTAGGTATATAAAATCCGCCATTTCAAATGTTCATGAAGAAGTTATTGCTAAATACTATGGTTGCGGATTGACATTGCCTTTGCGTCTTGAAGCGGCGCGTATACTTGATTTAGGGTCAGGGGCAGGCCGTGACTGTTACATTGCTTCTCAGTTGGTTGGGCAAGAGGGACAGGTTGTTGGGGTCGATATGACCAAAGAGCAACTGCTGACCGCTCGTAAGCATATCGACTTTCATATGGATAGATTTGGCTATTCAAAAAAGAATGTCGAGTTCCATGAAGGATACTTAGAAGACCTTTCAAAGCTAAATTTGAAAGCTGCTAGCTTTGACGTAGTTGTGTCTAATTGTGTATTAAATCTCGTAAAGGATAAGCGAGCTGTACTAGAAGCATGCTTTGGCCTTCTCAAAGAAGGTGGAGAGCTTTATTTTAGTGATGTTTATGCAAGTCGAAGAATCCCTGAAGTTCTTGCCCAAGATAAGGTTCTCTATGGAGAATGCCTTTCAGGAGCACTTTACTGGAATGATTTTGAGCATATGGCAAAGCGTGCTGGGTTTTACGATCCAAGGGTTGTGTCTTCAAGTCCTATTACTGTTCAGAACGAGAATGCCATTGAAAAACTCGGAGATATTAAATTTCATTCCATAACCTATCGTCTTTTCAAACTAAAGGACTTAGAACCTGATTGTGAGGACTTTGGCCAAGCTGTAAGATATTTGGGAAATATTCAACATTCGGAAAAGGGTATGTTCTTAGATGCCCATCACTATTTCGAAAAGGGCAAGATAAAAGCGGTATGTGGAAACACCTGGAATATGCTGTTTCAAACTCGGTTCAAAGAACACTTTGATTTTATCGGAAACTTTGAGACTCATTACGGGATATTTGAAGGTTGCGGAAAGAATCCTCCATTCACTCAAAACGCATCAAATGAGGGAGCGCCTGCCCTTTCTTGCTGCTAGAGGCATACCATCCCCAAAGAGCTCAATGATTTGGCCTTTTCTTAGTAGATGAGTTCGGAATTTGATCTCTCGCGCAAACATGATTGAAAGGAACTTAATCATCGGGGACCAAAGGCCTTTTTTTAGCTATGAGAATGTTTTGACAGCGAATGAGGCATGAAGCTGGGACTTATGCTGGTTGTTTGCGACAAATGGGCATAACCGTTCTGTGATTAGGAGTAGTTGTTTGATTTTAAAGAGCATAAAAAAAGAGTTTCTGTTTGAAGGAAACTCTTTTTTTCTTTAGTTCTATTCTTCATCCAGAGAAAGAATCGACATGAAAGCCTTTTGGGGGATTTCAACATTGCCTATTTGCTTCATCCGCTTTTTACCTTCTTTTTGCTTTTCCAGGAGTTTGCGCTTTCTTGAAATATCGCCACCATAACACTTGGCGGTAACATCTTTTCTAAGCGCAGAAATAGTTTCTCTGGCAATTACTTTAGCTCCAATAGCTGCCTGAATCGCAATTTGGAACTGGTGGCGATCTAAGGAATCCTTAAGCTTTTTACAAAGAATACGTCCTTTAAAGAAGGAAGAATCTCGGTGAACAATACAGGCGAGGGCATCGACGGGATTTTGGTTGACCATGATTTCCAGCTTTACAAGGTCCCCTTCTCGATAATCAATGATTTCGTAATCCATGGAAGCATATCCCCTTGACATGGACTTTAGCTTGTCATGAAAGTCAAAAATCATTTCATTCATAGGTAATTCATAAATGATTCTTACTCGCTTTGCGCTGGAATACTCAATGGCTTTTTGGATTCCTCGTTTGTCTTGTAGGAGCTTGATAATAGTACCAATAAACTCTTCTGGAGTGTGAACGGTTAGTTTTACATAAGGTTCATCAATATGGTCGAATTTCCCGGGTTCAGGCAACTTAGCTGGATTTTCCACTAAAAGAACGGTGCCGTCGTTTAGAATAACTTTATAGACTACGCTGGGAGCGGTGAATATAAGATCTAAGTTGTACTCCCGTTCCAGCCGCTCTTGAATGATATCCATATGAAGCAAACCTAAAAATCCAACTCGGAACCCAAAACCTAGAGCATTTGAACTTTCTGGTTCAAAGATAAGCGAGGCGTCATTTAACTTAAGCTTTTCTAGGGATTCCTTTAAGATGGGAAATTGATCGGTTTCTATGGGAAAGACTCCGCCAAACACCATTTGTTTTGCAGGCTTAAAGCCTGCTAATGCTTCTGTGCATGGGTTTGAAGCAAGGGTTATCGTATCTCCTACTCGGGTGTCGCCAATATCTTTTATGGACCCTGAAACAAATCCGACTTCACCTGCAGAAAGGGTTCCGACAGAGATCGCTTTTGGAGTGAGCTTGCCCATAGTTAAAACTTCATATTTTTTACCCGTTGACATCATGATCATTTTGTCACGAAGCGAAAGCTCTCCGGACATCACCCGAATCAGGGAAACTGCTCCAAGATAGCTATCGAACCAGCTGTCAAAAATCAGCGCCTTGAGCGGCTCCTTCCTCAGATCTTTGGGAGGGGGAATGCGCTTAACAATAGCTTCTAGAAGTTCAGATATACCTATGCCTGATTTAGCGCTGGTCAGCACGGCTTCCGTAGCTTCAATGGCGAGTTCTTCTTCGATTTCGCCCTTAACTCGATCAGGATCAGCTGAAGGAAGATCGATTTTGTTGATTACAGGAATGAGCGTCAAGCCAGACTCGTTCGCGAGATTTACGTTAGCTACCGTTTGTGCTTCAACGCCTTGAGAGGCGTCAACCACGACGATAGCCCCTTCACAAGCAGACAGGGACCTTGAAACTTCATAACTAAAGTCTACGTGTCCAGGGGTGTCGATAAGGTTTAGTTGATAGGTTTGTCCATCTAGGGATTTGTAATGCATCGATGCCGTTTGAGCTTTAATGGTAATTCCCCGCTCACGCTCAATGTCCATCGAATCTAAAACCTGTTCCTTCATCTCACGATTAGCAAGTGAGCCGGTCTCTTCAATAAGCCGGTCGGCGAGGGTGGATTTTCCATGATCAATATGGGCAATGATGCAGAAATTTCTAATGAATTTAGGGTCTTGCATAGCGCAGGCAGTTCCTTCCGAATAAAACACTTTAAAAAGCGGTCTAGCTTACCCGATTAGGCTACTGAATTCATTGTAAAACGTGGGGGAGGCCCAGTTGAAATCAAAGTATCTCGCGAAAGCTCTACAGTTCATTCCGGCCGTTTGCTTGATAGCCTGCCAAACTCCGAAGTCTCCTGAAGCTTCGGGGGTGATTCTAGATCCATGGGACATTCGATCAGTAGCGCGCAAAGAGGGACTTGATTACATCAATGGCGACTGGCAAACGAGTGAGTGGCCCATGCCCAACTATCGTCCAGTGTCTATATTGGTCAAAAGAGAGGGCCAGCCCGACCAAGAGGAGGTAGCCTACCATGCTTGGGATTTCAATCATGATGGGGAAGTGGACATGGTTGAAGCACTTAATTCATCAGGTCATGTAACCATGAGGCTCTTCGATTTTAATTTCGATGGCAAAATCGATTCCGATCAGAGAGTTTTAGAGGAAGGAACTGGTTCTTCCGTAGAGATGTTAAAGTAGCAGTCGAATCTTGCTTTTTTTGTCGCTTCCAGGCATGATTTTCGTTTTTAGAGGCAGAGATTAAAAGTGCGTCACGACTCCACTGCAAAAATATTGATTCTCCTTGTGCCAGTATTAGCCATCCTTTGGGGATTTGGGTCTGCTTATGCGCTTTTGGCAGGTATTTGTATTTCTCTCCTTTTGGGAAATCCATGGCTTGATCGTACGAAGCTCATGGCACCAAAGATCTTGAGTTACTCCATTGTGGCTCTCGGTGCTGGTATGAATTTAATGGAAGTGCTTAAAGCAGGGTATTCCGGCTTAGCCTATACTTTCGTGAGCATTAGTATAACTTTAGGGGTAGGTTACTGCTTAGCCAAAGTGCTGAAGTCCAATTTAGAAACTTCAGCTCTAGTCACTGTAGGGACAGCTATCTGTGGGGGAAGTGCCATTGCCGCAGCGTGGCCAGCTATTGGTGCCAAATCCAATCATGCCTCTATGGCACTTGGAATCGTCTTTTTGCTAAATTCCATTGCCTTGATAATCTTTCCACCTTTGGGACATTTTTTCGGATTTAGCGAAACCCAGTTCGGCCTGTGGGCTGCTCTAGCCATACATGATACTAGCTCTGTAGTTGGGGCGACTATGCAATATGGTGTAAATGCCCTTCGAGTAGGAACAACGATAAAGCTTGCTCGTGCCGTATGGATTATTCCCTTAACTGTTTTTCTAAGTTGGGCCTTCCGAAATATTAGAAAGAACAATGACTCAGAGCAAAAGGTCAAGCGCCCTTGGTTTATATTAGGGTTTATTCTGTCCTCCTGCCTTTTTAGCTTTTTGACATCAAACTATCCTAACTTGGTATTCGTTCGCGATGGAGTGGAGTGGATTGGAAAGAAAGGATTGGTCATCACTTTGTTTTTTATTGGTTTAAATATAAATCTTAAAAGCATTAAAGAAATGGGCTTTCGCCCTGCAATCCTGGGAGTTGTCCTTTGGGTTTTCGTTTTAAGTCTTTCAGCATTAGCAATTTCTAAAGGATGGATTGCCTTAGATTTGGGCTCTTTGAAATAAGACCACGCCTTTTATAGAGAAAACTCTGAAGCACTGCCAAAGATTTATATTTTAAGAACATTAGCGGTAAAGGGCGTTACTGAAGTGATCTTTTTTACATTTTGAGCCGCTTCTTCTTCTGTTCTATAGAGTCCTACTCGGACTCTGAATGCAAGTGACCCATTTTCCCTTTGGACGGGGGTATAGAATCCTTGGATTCCTTTTTGAGCCAAACTTTCTAATATTTTTTCGGCATTTTCTCGGGACTTCGTTGCGCCTAGGTCAACCGTGAATTTGTCTGAAGGTGATGGAGTCTCCTCAGCGGAACCGATAGATTTGGAAGCATTTCCGATAGAGTCATAAGGAAGGGTTGATGAGCTTGTTTTTTTAGACATCGGCTTTGTAGATTTCGCCGAAACAAGGGTGATCTGTTTTGATGCTATCAATATTCCTGATAGGCTCATAATTACGAGCGCTATCGCTAAAAAGTATTTAAAGATTCTTTTTATCATTTTGACCTTCTTTCAACTTAGAAACATTATGTCTATCTCCTATTTTAGACCAGGCTTGTCTTCGGCATCACAAGGCAATTTTTGCTGATTACGAAGTTGTCCCTAGAAAGCCATCGCTATTCCATTATTTCTGCGTAGGCATATTTTAGACTATGCGCCCGACTTTACCCGTGGTCTAAATACGTCTTTCTTAGCGATTAGTGTTTCATACCCCCCACAACTGACCGTGGGTCTTGCCTGGCCGTTAAAAAATAGAGCTTTGGGCGGAGCTCTATTTCTAAGGATCTATTGGATTAGACTATCCGACTTGAAAAATTTCTACTGGGCTATTTAGCAGGCTTTGGCAATACAAGAGACTTAACAAGATTTGAATGGAATGTGAAAGGGCTGCTTTGAACGCTACTGCTGTCAGCTTGGAGCTTTAAGGAACTAGTTTTGCTTGGCCCTGTATATGTGCCGCTGGCTATTTGCCCTTGATTGCGGAGGGTCCAGATAGGACTTGCGCCATTGAAGGTAGCAGATCCCGTCCAGCCGTTATAGAAAATATCAAAAGAGCCTGTTTTAAACTGGGTAGAAGTTTTCGTAGCAGAAACTCCAATATATCTATTGCGGATAAGAATATCTGAGTTTGATTTTTGTCCATTGATTAAAGAGGAACTTCTAGTATGACTTAATTCAAGGCACCCATCAAGATAAGTAGATTTTTCTCCATCATAAATTGTCTCACATGCAGATCCATCTTGATTAAAAAAACCATTAGATGTTTCAAATTCGTAGATAAGATCTGGGTTTCCTTCAAATACCCCATGCCCTAAAAATTTTGCCGCAAACTTAGTCTTCATTTTTGCTTTGCATGGGAAGTCCTCAACTTCGTCTAGTTTTTTGCCGGCAATAGTGGAAAGATTTTCGCCAGGGCACTGTATCCAACCTAAAAATTCATAACTTATATTTTTATATTGAAACTTCTGTGGGTTAGTTGTGGTTGACTTATTGAAGGAGTCGTTTATGCAGGACGTGATGTCCTTTTTATAGGACATGACCAGCGTACTCAGGTCCTTTGGGTCTTTCAAGGCCCAAGTCGCATTCAAGCAGGAATCAAAAGAATGGTCTTCTTCTGCAGATCCTTTACCAGGGCTACTATTTAGAAGGTCGAGCTGTTCGTTTACTGAGTTTTCGTCTGATCCTTCTAAATCTGCCTTAGATAGATTTGTAAATGTCGCGGAGTTAAAGTCGCTATATGTCAGAAACAGATTTGGTTCTACTTGAGTTGTGGCGGCTTCTAAATTATTCCGTTGATTATTTGATATACTTGAGTCTTTATTGACATCGTTTTTACAAGCCGATACAGCAATGATGAGTGTTATCGAAAATCCAATTGTAAACTTCATATTTTAACTCCAAAAAGTAATACGTGTATTTTAACAACAAAACTTGAATGCTATTTGGGAATGGTAGGCAGTTTATTCCTCTTTTGGAAACAAATCCCTCCAAAAGATGCCTGAGCCTCTTTTTTGCAACTTTAGGCAACTACCTGCCCTTTTTTAACGGCTCTGGCAAACTAGTCTTACCCCCCCCCCATACATAGGCTGGAATCCCAAACTCTAGAAAATTATCAAACTCTTCAATCACATAGTTTGGTAATGGTCGACCTTCCCCATCTCTGTCAGAGATAGAAGTGTTTAGGTGATTTTGAAGGACATTGTAGCACGGAGTGAGCTCTGGACGTCGACGGATGTAGGTAATTGGTTTTGCAGTTTTGGCAGCTTCCATAGTCGATCCATGTGCCAAACTTGGCTATCAGGGCAGAAATGGCAAAATACCGCTGGCCCAACGTTGACAGGACTGGGTTTTGGGTCAACTTTTCCTATGACGGCTCGATTCATACAGGGGCATGTTTCACAACACTTAGCAAACTGAATAATTCTTCCTTAAAATTTGTTTCAAGATAATCTAAATACTTTTGGGCTAGTATAGTGAAAGGCCTCTCGCCTTTTAAGAAAACTTTAAGCTCACCATGAAAAGCACCTGTGACCTTTGGAGAGCATGGCAGTCTAAATTCTGGGGAAAGTTAGCCTAAAAATTCCCCCAGATTGTAGGATATCTAAGAGGTACATCACATCCATCTCATAATACCCGGTTTGCACCTGAGCTCCAAATTCGTTGAATCCAGATTGCGAACCCCAGCTATTTTTCAATTGAAACTGCATACCAGGTTCTAATGGCTTTGCTACTTCTTCCATGGGGTTAAGAGATTTGCCAAAGTTACCATTGGAGTTCTTGAAGTCAGTGATCACCATAGCGTGTGCTCCATCGATTTTAAATGGCATTCCCATTCCGATAAATCTCTTTCCCTGTATTCTTGATGCACTACTGGGATCCGAAGCGGGCATTGATAATTCGATTCCAACTACCCCACCACGGGAAAGCACTTCCTTTATGCGTTGGATATTAGAAGAAAAGGCAGAGGAACCAGCCGCGCCATCTATTGTAACAAATTCGTAGTTATTGGGATTGAAACCGATGACTTCTCTTGCGTAACGTATAGCACTCATCGCTCCACTGCCGTTATCAAAGCTTTGAAATGGTGGGGGAGTCCGGAAAGCCTTTTTAGTGAGTATAGAAACTACATCATCAAAAGGCACTGCATTGCTACCATTGATTCGAAGGGCTTCTACTTTTTGGCGCCATTCGCCTGCGATGGAGTCTTTGGCTTGATTTACCTCTGAATCAGTGTCAAATTTAACGCTCCACTGGGATTCGGGAATCAAACCCCAGCGAGCTATCAAAGAAAAGGCTTCAGGAATTGATGAACCTTCTTCTATTTTAGGTTGAGTAGTGGGAAGGGACAACGCAGTCCTTAAAAACTGATCACCTCCTTGTTTAATATATTCCGCGAGAAGGAAAAAGCCGAGAGATTCTTCACTTAGATCTATATCTTTGCCGGTTCTTCGCTTGTAATCTGATTCAATCATTGCAATAGCCGCATATGCCCAACAAAAACCTATTCGTCCTTGGTTTTTAATTTCAGTGTTAGGAGTTTCAAATGTTTGGGGCTGGGAATCTGACTGTATCGCAGGTCTACAACCTATGGAAAAAACGACTGAAGTGGCAGCGATAGCTAAAACAAATACAGTTTTCATTTCCACCTCCTAGAGAGCTCTAACGATCGGTCATTGTTCCCAGTTCCTGCAAGTTTTCTTTTTTTGCGAATTATTTTGGTTAATTGCGACCTTATTTACCCCCAAATCCCATTTGGTCAATTTGGTCAATTTGGTCAATTGGAGTACGATCTTTGCCTCTAATGCGACTTTGTCGCTGTAGGATTGTTCTTAAGCCGGAGGGTAAGAAAGGCGAGCCACTTAAAAAGTGGCAGTAAAGACCAAAGTCCCCTTAAAAACTTTAGCTGGAGTAAAATGCAGGCTAAAGTCTTCCAAGTCAATGTGACTCAGAGCCAGCACTGTAAGTGAGAGATGGCTATTGTGGCCGCCATAACAAACCGCAGTGATGTAACCCGCTACATCAAGCACCTTGGCATAGAAATACGAATACCCAGCCAGAGCGCACCTCGGTACCTAGAGCCTTTTGAGTTTAGTTCCAGAGAAGGTCTATAAGAAAGCATGGGCTCCATAGAGGACTGACCTCTATCGTTACGGCGGGGCTTAGCCTTAAGGCTAAAAGCAGCGGGGCTATGCCTAACAAATCTCCCAACAAAGCCTTAAAAATAGTCAAACACTCCTTTCTTCTGTTTCAAATCGCAGGGAATTGCTGCAAATAAAGCCATATGCTGCAAATTAAATCATGCTGACGGTCAGGTGGCCTATGGCAAAAATGGAGTTGATTTACTAAGCTTCGCCCTATTTGAGTCCAGCGGGAAAATCTCAAATTAATTATTGCGGTAAGGACCCCAATAGGTAGTCTGTCTCGATGCGCTTGCAAAACCTTGCAGGAAAATGGTTTGAAAGTTTTAATCTCAGTCAGAATGCGAATCAAAGATCAATTGTTTCTGGTGTCTATTGGTGAGTAGCAGTTCTTGGTTGACGTGGTTTTTTAGCAATTGGTAATAGGAGTCTATATGAATTCAGATTCCATCGTAATTAACGATGTTAAGACAAATAATCTAAAAGGTTTTTCTGTTAAATTTCCCCTTGGCAAGTTAAGTGTCGTCACGGGGGTGTCTGGATCTGGTAAGAGTTCCTTGGTGTTTGATACGCTTTATGGAGAGGCTTACCGCAGATATGTGGACTCACTTTCCAGTTTTGCGCGCCAATATTTAAAGGTTTTAGATCGGCCAGCTGTCAGCTCCATCCAGAATCTCCCGCCTGCAATTGCCGTTGGCCAATCCAAGAGTGGTAGTTCCAGTCGCTCAACAGTAGGGAGTTTGACGGAAATATCAGATGTGCTTCGACTTATTTTTAGTCATCTCGCGGTTCCCCACTGTTCCCAGGGGCATGGCCCCGTGGAAAAAGCAAATCCAAAATTCATGTGGCTCCATGTAAGTTCTAAGTATCCAGATAAATCTTTATTTCTTTTGGCATCCTTGCAAAAATGGCGCGGCATGAAGCCTGGGGAGCTCAAAAGCAGTTTGGAAGAACTGGGATTTACAAGGCTTTGGAGTGGTGGAAAGGTTGTAAAACTAGAAGATTTAAAGACTGTAAAGGCGGAAAACTGTGCTGTTGTCATAGATCGATTTGTGATTTCAAAAGACAACAAAGCAAGATTTTTTGATAGCGTGGGAACTGCCTTTAAAGTGGGAAGAGGCTCCCTTGAAATTCATATAGAAGAAGATGTTTTAAAGTATAGTCAGTCGTTAGAATGTACACAATGTGGGGAAACGGCAACGTTTCCTAATTCTTCTATTCTCAATTTTAATCATCCTTTAGGTGCATGCCAACAATGCCAAGGCTATGGTATGGAAGCAGTCATTGATTGGAAAAAAGTATTTTCTGATCTTGACAGTTCCATTCATGAGGATGGAATTATTCCTCTAAATTTTGGCGGCCATAATTCCTACTATAAAGACATTAAAAAATCAGCTGCGCAAATTGGCTTTGATATCAAAAAACCATTTTCGAGTTACACGGATCATGACTGGGAATGGATTAAATTTGGAACCCCCTCGACGGGTAAAAAGAAAAGTAGCTTTTTAGGGATGAAAGACTATTTTGACTGGCTGGATTCTAAGAAATATAAACCCCATTATCGAATGCACGCAGCAAGGTTTAGAAAGTACATCACTTGTAGCGCCTGTTTAGGGGATAGATTGGGTGTTGCAGGGAGATATGCCTTAATTGACGGGGAAAGCATTGGTCAAGTTCACCGTAAAACGATTGATGATCTTACCCTATGGATTTCAAAGGTCGAGTCGGCTTACCAGGGATCCCATGATGAAATTGACCAGTCTGGAATTGGGTTAAATGACGCCTTTTGGGAACTGAAGTCAAGGCTGGGTTACTTAGAAAAGATTGGGCTTTCTTACTTGTCTCCTGCTCGCTTATCAAAAACTCTTTCCGGGGGGGAGCTTCAGCGCATCAGTATGGCACGCTGTCTGGGGTCTGCTCTCACTGATACTTTGTTTTGTCTCGATGAACCCACTGCAGGACTTCATGCTAAGGATTCCAGTCGCTTACTTTTAGTTTTGAAAGAGTTAAGAGACTTAGGAAATACGGTGGTCGTGGTAGAGCATGAGCCGCTTATCTTTGAAGGGTCTGATCATCTCATTGAAATCGGTCCAGGGGCCGGTTTTCGGGGTGGAGACTTAGTTTTCTCTGGCTCTCCGAACAAGGTGAAAATAGGTACTGTTGATTTTCCCTTCAGGGAAAAAGTGAAATGGTCCCAATTTATTAAATTGGAGGGAGTGAAAACCCATAACTTAAAAAATATCAATGTGCGGTTTCCTTTGGGGGCTTTAATTGGCGTTGCCGGGGTTAGCGGTTCCGGTAAGACTTCGCTCATTATGCACTCCCTTTACCCAAGCTTAGTGAAGGCATTGGGACTCGAGCAAGAGTACGCTACCAGTGAGCCTGATGTGAAAGGGATCTATCCGGAAAACATTTCGACGATTCTTTCTGCTGTTGATTTGGTCTCCCAGGGTGGCTTAGGGCGATCCTCAAGATCGACTATTGTAACGTACCTGGGGGTTATGGAGGGAATCAGGAAGCTTTTTGCAGCCCAGCCAGAAGCGAAGGCTAGAAAGCTCATGCCGGGAGCCTTCTCCTTTAATGTACCTGGTGGTAGATGCGAAAATTGTAAAGGCCTAGGATCGGTTATAGAGGACTTATCGTTCTTAGGGGACATGGCAGTAAAATGCCCGACCTGTGAAGGGAGACGTTTTGGAGATAGTGTTCTAGAAGTGTTGGTAAATGGCAAGAATTTAAATGATGTATTGGCTTTGACTGTAGATGAAGCTCGCGGGTTCTTTTCTGATCATAAAGCCATAGTAAGCGTTTTAGATCATATCATCTCCATGGGCCTCGGTTATGTTTCCTTGGGACAAAATACAAGTTCCTTTTCTGGGGGAGAAGCTCAGAGGTTAAAACTCGTAGATTTGCTTAAAGACACCCATCTTAAAAAGCTTCCCTCCTTGTTGGTTTTTGATGAGCCTACTACAGGACTTTCTGAACGTGATGTGCCGCGCCTTATAGAGCAGCTAAGACGGTTAACGAGTGTAGGTCATACCGTCGTCGTGGTGGAGCATCATCTTGGGCTTCTCAAATCTGTAGACTGGCTCATTGAGATTGGCCCAGGAGCCGCGGGGGCTGGCGGTGACCTAATTTTTGAAGGACACCCGCTTGATCTTAAGTCAATGCAAAGGTCAGAGACCAAGAAATATCTTTTTAAATCATAGGGTTATATTTTAGCCCCTTTACATTGTGGGAATTGGATTTAAACTTTTTGATCCTTGGGGGATTGAGTGAGTAAAATAGAAATGAAATTACGGCGATCACTGCCCGAGCTTTTACAAAAAAAAGCTTTAGGTGAAAAACTGTCCATGGTTACTTGTTATGACGCCACAATGGCTAAGCTGATTAACCAGACTGAAATCGACATGGTGCTAGTAGGTGATAGTCTTGGAAATGTCATGATGGGGTATTCAGGAACATTGCAGGTGACTCTTGACCATATGATCGTCTATGGCGGCAGTGTGGCGCGGGCTCTAAAAAAAGCTTTTTTAGTCATAGATATGCCTTTTATGTCCTATCAAATTAGCGCTGAGCAAGCTTTAGAAAATGCTGGAAGGTTAGTGAAAGAAGCAGGGGCTGAAGCTGTGAAGCTAGAGGGCGGAAAAGCAGTGGCGGGTGCGGTTAGAAAAATTTCTGAAGCTGGAATTCCAGTGATCGGTCATCTTGGACTCACACCGCAGTCGATTCATGTTATTGGCTCCTATAGGGTTGTGGGTCGCGGCGAGAAGGCAGCTCAGGATCTCCTCGAGGATGCTTTAGCACTTGAGGCGGCAGGAGCATCTATGTTGGTTCTAGAAATGGTGCCTGAATCCTTGGCTAAACGAGTGAGCGAAGCCATCTCGATACCTACCATTGGTATCGGGGCAGGGCGATTTGTGGATGGTCAGGTTCTTGTTCTCCAAGATCTTCTAGGATTTGATGAAGATTTTTCACCGAAATTCTTAAAAAAATATGCAGATTTAGGAGCGGTAGTACGCACGGCTCTGACTCAATATAATGATGAAGTAAAATGTAAAACCTTTCCTGATCAGGAACATAGCTTTGGTGACAAAAAATGAGTAAACGAGACTATTATGATGTTTTAGGTTTGCAGAAAGGCTGCACTCAAGCCGAAATCAAATCCGCATACCGGAAGCTTGCCCTAAAATATCATCCTGACCGTAATCAAGGGGATAAAGAAGCAGAAGACAAGTTTAAGGAGTCATCTGAAGCGTATGAGGTTTTGTCTGATGAAGGCAAAAAGCGAATCTATGATCAGTACGGACATCAAGGCCTTTCTGGACAAGGCTTTTCAGGCTTCCAAGACGTCGGCGATGTATTCTCTTCGTTTGGTTCCATCTTTGAGGAATTTTTTGGATTTCAAGGGGGTGGTGGCCGTTCCAGGGCTAGGCGTGGTGCGGACCTTCGCTATGATTTAGAACTTGAATTTGAGCAGGCTGTTTTTGGCCTTGAAACAGAGATTGAGTTTGATAGGGCACGGGCATGTGACCCTTGTGGTGGATCAGGAGCTGCTTCCAGCGCTGATATTAAAACTTGTAATACCTGTGGCGGATCTGGCCAAGTTCGAAGGAATCAGGGGTTCTTTGCAGTTGCTGTTGCCTGTTCCGCTTGTGGTGGGGAAGGAAAGACCATTAAAGTGAAGTGCAAAACCTGTAAAGGTGAGCGCTATACTACGGAACATAAAAAGCTAACAGTAAAAGTGCCCCAAGGAGTAGATACTGGCCTGAGGCTTCGTGTGCAAAGCGAAGGTGAAGCGGGGCAGGGCGGAGGCCCATCGGGCGATCTTTATGTTATTTTGCACGTAAAGCCTTCAAAAGTATTTACTCGTGATGGCAATGATATTTACATTTCTGCGCCTCTTAATATTTGTCAGGCTGCACTCGGAACTGATCTTGAAGTGGAAACTTTAGAAGGAAAGAAAGCTATTTCAGTCCCTGCAGGAACTCAGCATGGACATCGCATTACTCTTCCTAGCCAAGGTGTTCCCTTCCTTCGCGGTATGGGGCGTGGAGACTTTGTCGTTGAGGTTCATGTTCAAGTTCCTAAGAAGCTTTCCAAAGAACAAAGGGAGCTTATGGAAAAGCTTTCTGCGACATTTGGGGATTCTGCAAAGCATTCAGGATTTTTTCAAAAGATCTTTGAATAGTTTTTTGATTCTTCAGCTCTTACCCAAAGCCCTTAAAGGGGGAGGAAGTCCTTTAGAATCGACTCGCCATATTACGGACCTATGGCTGAGTCTTTTCGCCATGGGCTCTATTTTTTCAATTGTAATAGACTGGTCTTTCCATAGTTTTGGCTCCATAGTGTGATTGTTTCGACGTCAATACGCTTACAGATGCCGAAAGAATGGTAGCGGCTAGCGACTTCGGGGCGGCAAGAGATGGATTTTATTTCTAGAAGAAGATTTACTCTCTAAATTCATGATTTCTCTCCTATAATGCACTCCCGCAAATGGTGCTCGAATGTGGGAAGTGATTTTGAGCTTTGATGACGTACTATGAGTAGGTCTAAAGTTCTGGCCCCTTTTCGTCTATTCATTGGAAATAGCAGTTGAAGGGTAGAAGTTTCATCTAGCAGTGGTTTGATAGGTTTAAATTCAAGCATAACGGTCCTAATGTGAGGTTTGACTTTCATTTTGGGATGGAGAAACTATATAGATCTCCAGATTTTTCCTAGATAGGAAAAATAAAAAAAATAGCAAGTTACATACATAAAATGCATGGAACCAGGAGGCTAGTTTTGTGGTGTAAAACCAATGAGTTATGTTTTTGGCATGATCTTGTCGTAGAGTTTCATGACGGATGGCACTGTGAAGACGTCAAGATTTCGCGCGTGATACTGGAACTTTTTGAAATGCCCGCCCTCTGCGGCATCGCCCAGTGTTGATTTCCTGAGCTTTTGCCGGTTCAACGGCACTTCGTTCATGAGTTCATTAGAAAGAAATATGGACATCTCTCCATCATTCCACTTATGACGCATGGACAATACATTATAGAAATTTCTATCGAGTTTGCACTTTTTGCAAAATTTCCAATTTCTTTTGTCGATGTTTAATTCGGAATTTGTTTTCTGACAGTTCGCGCAATACTCCAGAACCCGAAAGTTCTTTGATTGCAAATAGGCGAAGGTGACTTTTCGTCGATAGTCAGGATTCTTGGCGATTTCTATATATAATTTATTCTTTAAATCAAAAAGATGTTTTTTTTCAGTTGTTGATTCAGACTTCTTGGCCAAACTTGTGAGAACGAGTGCAGTAAAAAACTTATAGACAAGTTGGCGGTCTTCCTTATTGATGCTCGCAAAAGAAACGAATAACTCTTCGTATCTTCTAAAGAGTCCAGAATACTCTGGACTAGGGCATTGCGCATAAATCAACTCCCCTGCGATCATGAGAGAAACAGTGCCTGGAGGTATTTTCTTTGGCCTTACAGTGGTACTACTGGTATTGTCATCTTTCATTTGGGACTCCAAATGGGATCATTTTGTTGAAGGCTAGCTCTCAAGGGATTTAAAGCCTTGTGAAGGGTCCATTTTACTCGCGACTATAGCGGGATAGATTCCAGCAAAAATACTGATCAAAAATCCTCCAAGCGCTGTTCCAAAATATACTTTGGCATCATAATTCATCGGGAGTTTCGCAAGAAGGTAAATCTCTGGAAGTTTTACAAATTGGTATCTCTCAATGGCAAGGGATACGATAAAAGCTAAAACTAATCCACCGAGAGCTCCCACGCCCCCCATGAGTGCCCCTTGTCGTACAAAGATATTCACAATTTGCCTGTTTTTTGCGCCGAGAGCTTTCAATACTGAAATTGCTTTTTGCCGTTGGACAACGCTAATCACGAGTGTCGTCAAAATATTAAATCCGCCAACCAAAGCTACAATAGCGACAAGCAGTCCGATAACACTTCGTTCGAGTTCTATGGCGTCATACATATTGCGATTGTAATCTTGCCATTCCTTTACGGAAAAATACGGGAACTCATCGGCCATTTTTGCGGAGATTTCCTTACTATTCCAGGGGGCTTTGAGACCAACCTCCAGTCCTGTAACCAAATTTTCCATATGAAACAGCCTTTGGGCGGCAGGAATCGACATAAGCACGAGCTTATTATCATAGTGGGCTAATCCAGAGTCATAGGTGCCCGCAATCTTAAACTTGGAAAGGGCTCCAAACGGATCTTCGCTAGTAGGGGATAAAAGCTCAATGGTATCGCCTTCTTTTAATCCTAAGGTTTTTAAAAGGCCAACACCGAGAACTACGGAAGGCTCGAAATCTTGAGTGGCCAAGTGCTCTGGATTTAGAATTTCCTCATCTAAAGGTGTCAACGCAGTTAAAGGTCGAACGAACTTATTTAGATCTTGAACCTTTGCGCGTTTGGAAGGAGATATCCCTCTAACGAGCACTTGATGCATGGCGCCTTTGTATCGCGCCATAGATTCCATATGTATAAATGGTGAGACACCCGTTACATCTTTTGCAAACTTGGTTTCCACATCGTTTTGCCATTTTTGCGGTTCCGTCATGCCGGAGGGAAAGCGAAAAATGAGGACATGGGAATTTGCTGCTAAAAATCTATTTCGAAGTTCGGTTTCAAACCCATCAATCACCGAGAGGACCACAATCATTGCGGCAACTCCAATGGCAATTCCCATCACGGACAGTAAAGAAATAAATGAAAAAAAGTTATCCTGGCGATTCGATATAAGTAGCCTCAATGCCATAAAGTTCGAGAAGTTTCGCTTCATTCGCTTAGCCATTCAGCCGCCTGTAGGGCATAGTAAGTCAAAATGGCATCGGCGCCCGCGCGTCTCATACAAAGTAAAGTCTCTAAAACGGCAGATTTTTCGTCAATCCAGCCTGTTGAACTTGCAGCCTTGAGCATGGCATACTCACCGCTTACTTGATAGACAAGCGTGGGTACTTGAAACTTTTCTTTAATTCTCTGGACGATATCTAGATAGGGAAGTCCAGGCTTTACCATAACCATGTCGGCACCCTCGCCAATGTCGAGGGCTACCTCATGAAGTGCCTCATTGGAATTCGCTGGGTCCATTTGATAATTTAGCTTATTTGAGTTCCCTAATGCTTTGGAAGATCCTACAGCATCGCGAAAGGGCCCATAAAAGCTGGAGGCGTATTTTGCAGCGTAAGATAGGATTCGGGTATTAACAAAATTATGGTCGTCAAGGGCCGACCTAATGCCAGCAATTCGGCCATCCATCATGTCTGAAGGGGCGACGATATCGGCACCAGCTTCAGCATGAGAAAGGGCCTGTCTTCTAAGCACTGCTATGGTCTCATCGTTGAGCACATAGCCTGACTCATTGATTAAGCCATCTTGTCCATGGACCGTATAGGGGTCTAAGGCAACGTCTGTAATAATACCCACATCTGGAAATTTCTTTTTTAACTCACGGATTACTTTTGGAATCAGTCCCTCAGGATTATAGGACTCTTTGGCGTCTAAGGACTTTTGTTCCACAGGAATGACTGGAAATAATGCGATAGCAGGAATGTTGTATTCAGACACTTTATCCATCAAGTGCAGAAGATGGTTTAAACCAAGTCGCTCGACGCCCGGCATCGAGGGAATACTTTCTCTTAAGTTGGGTTCACCGTGAACAAATACCGGAAGGATCAATTGATCTACCGACAATTTTGTTTCTCTTTGAAGTCTGCGACTAAACTCAGCGGATCTCATTCGTCGCATGCGGCGGCGAGGAAATGCTCCAAAAACGCTCATTTTTATAACCTTTCATGGATCAAAAACGATTCTAAAGTCTTTCTTGATTTTTGCTAGTTTTTTATAGGGCTCGGAATTCGGTTTTTGAAACTTTCGTAGATTCAACTTGGAATCGCTGCCTATTTAGTTGATACTCTTCTCACGTTTACATTCCGACTTTGCCTAAGATTGGGAAAGATGCTGGAGGCTTAATTGACTCTGCTTATAGCCTAAGCCTTATGCTGAATGAGCTAAGCTTAGAGAAAAGGTTTCCTATGGAGAGAATTCTTGGCATAGACCCGGGCTCTAGAGTTTGTGGGTTCGCTTTAATAGAGTCCGTTAAATCATTTCCGATTCATGTCGGAGATTTTAAGCTCTTAGACCTGGGTATTTTAAAGGCCCGAGTGGAACTCTCTTTTCCTGAGCGTATCGGGCTTCTTCATGAGAGGCTTTTCGAGCTAATTCAAGAACTTAAGCCAACCCAAGTGGCTATTGAAGATAGTTTTTGCGGAGTTAATCCCCGCTCAGCATTGAAGTTGGGCCAGGCGCGCGGGGCCCTGATATCGGCCATCCATCGGCATCGGTTGCCTTTGTCGGAGCTTTCTCCAACTCAGGTCAAGAGTATGGTCGCTGGGCACGGGGGGGCAGCCAAACTAGACTTGGCCAAATATTTGAGTTTTCAGTTCTCCCGAGACTTCTCAAAAGTTCCCTTGGACGCCACGGATGCTTTTGCCATTGCTTTAGCAGCCGGCATATCTAGGACTAAGATCCCGCCAAGTCCTCGTAAGGTGAGCGGTTTTGAGTCAAATATTTAATTCACTATTGACGCTTGACGCCCGGCGGGTTTAGCTCTAGAAGATAGAACCTGTCGTTTATGGCGGTGATTTTAGCTAAAGAGGTTCTGCTTATGAAGCGTATTCTGGTCGTAGATGATGACAGAACTCTGCGTGAAAATCTGGCGCGGGAGCTGGTTTCTCACGGTTATGAAGTCCATTTGGCTGAAAACGGCAAAGAAGCCGTGGAGCGGGTTCGAAATTTAGAGTTTTCAGCGGTATTCTTAGATGTAAATATGCCAGTTATGAACGGTATCGAAGCACTACAGGAAATCAAGACGATCAGTCCTGAAACCTTCTGTTTAATGCTTACAGCTTATTCCGATGTGAAGGATGCTGTTACGGCAATTAAGTTTGGCGCTTTTGATTATCTCGAAAAACCTATTGAGATTGAGAGATTGATTTCTTTGATGGCTAAGGCAGAAGCAGCGGAGTCTTTAGTCTCCGATTTGCAAATGTCTTCGCCAACGATTCAATTTTCTGAAGGCCGAGAGATTGTGGGCTCTTCAGCAGGCATTAGAAAAGTTTTTGACGTCATTTGTAAGCTGGCAAAAGTGGATACCTCCGTATTAATTCGGGGAGAATCTGGCACAGGCAAAGAGCTCGTTGCTAGAGCTTTGCATTTTAACTCACAGAGGAAGAATGGCCCTTTTTTAGCGGTCAATTGTGCTGCTATTCCAGAAGGACTTATCGAATCGGAACTTTTTGGACATGAAAAAGGTGCGTTTACTGGGGCAGATAAGAGGAAGATTGGAAAGTTTCAGATGGCCCAAGGCGGCACTCTTTTCTTAGATGAAATTGGGGAT
>JBAXBA010000057.1:0-23025 GCA_037142195.1 Pseudomonadota bacterium | reverse complement strand
ACTCACCTTGCCGCAGTAAGATTGTTCTAAAGCCAGAGGAAAAGAAAGGCAGGCCCGTCAAAAGTGGCTGTACAGACGAGAGCCCCCTCAAAAACTCTAGTTGGGGCAAAATGCTGGCTAAAGTCTTCCAAGTCGATGTGACTCAGTGCCAGCATTGTAAGTGAGGAATGAGAATTTGAGAAATACGCTTTCAAAACGATACTTGGGACAGGACTTACTGCGCAATTCAATGTCAAGCCATACGGGGCTGGACAAGGCACTTTCTTGGCTGCTCCCAAAGCAGAAATCAGCGCTCGGCCCTTAGGAGAGGATTCCTCTGATGCATGTTGCGAATTCCTGTTAGCTTTTTGGGCCATCGCTTTTTTCTTGGCTACTATGGGAGAATTCATGAAATTTAAAAAGACAAAACTCATGTTTGTTTAGTTCTAAGCTAACAAGTTTCTTGAAAATCCTTAAGAAATCACCGAGAGTATCTGCTCTGATTAAGAATCGATGGTCATTTAGGCATGGGGCACAAGGCATTAATGCAGGCAAGCGATTTGACAACAGAGAAAGATTATTTTTTGGAGGAGCGCGGGATGTATACAGATGCGGTTTTGCATATCTTGTAGTAACATGATGAACACTCACATTTAGGACTCATTTTTGAAAACCAAAATTAAAATCTTACTCTTGAGTGTCTTGGGGATCCTAGGGGGATCTGGCTGGATACTATCCTCTGTCCTTATGTATCCGCAAAAGATTCCATGCACGAAGGATCACTTTGTATATTGTGGGGAACCAAGTGAGCAGAATTTGGCTTTTGAAAATTTCAAGGTAGCAAAAGAAGATGCCCTAGAACTTTCTGGTTGGTGGATTCCAGCGGTGACCTCAAGAGGAATTATCATCATGTCTCACGGTCATGGTGGTGATCGTCGAGAAGGAATGAGATATGCACAGGCACTGCACAACGCTGGATTTTCCATCGTGACGTTTGATTATCGTAGTTCTAATCCAGATCAAGGCCATTTTGACTCCATGGACTATTTTGAGCGAAGAGACCTTTTAAAGATCATTGATTTCGCATCAACTAAAGGCGCCGCCCAAAAAATCGGCCTACTTGGATTTAGTCAGGGATCCGCTACAGGCATTATCACTATGGCTTTAGATCCTAGAATTGAAATAGGGATTTTTGAAGGTTCCTATGCTAATGCCGCCGATGTCATTGCTTTCGGTGCATTAAGCATGTTTAAAATCCCCCGATTCCCCTTGGTTGACCTTGCACTGTGGTTTTTTGAAGCTCGAACATCAGCTCATCTAAGTGATATGAATCCTGCATCCTATATTGGTAAAATAGCCCCTCGACCCGTCATGATTTTTCATGCTACGCAGGATCCCATTGTTCCTTTTTCCCATGCAGAAGAACTATTAAATTCATCTCCCAGTATTAAAACTTGGTTTTTTCAAGACAACGTTCACGCCAAAGCTTGGCAGTTCAATACGCAGCTTGCTGAAAAACTGGTTGTTGATTTCTTTTCTGCAAGCATGCCAAAAATCTAAAGCCATGAAGATTTGAAGACTTCTTTTTCCTGTTTATTCGTCGTCAGGGTATGTCTAGATTCATTAATTTGTATTTTGAATGGATTCTCATTAAGCTCAAATACAAATTAATGAATCTAGATAAAAGTAATTCATCAACACCATAAAAAAGGGTCAAAAATTTCATACGAAAAAGATCTGGCAAAAAATGAAATCTTTAATCTTCTTTGTAAGTTGGCTTAAATTCTGAAAGCATCTGAACACCTCTACGATTCTATGGGCTGCTTATGAATAAGCCTCTCCCCTAAGTGCAACATCCCTTTAAAGCCGAGCTTCGATATTCTTGGCTGTGACAAAATAAAAACTTAAATTGATCCATACCGATTTCCTAAATGGAGCAAAGAGAATTATTCTTAGCAAGATTTCTCTTAAAGAAATAGAACAACACATGTAGAAAATGTCCACTCCGGTTTGCTGGCGGTTATATATAAGTGTTCGAAGAAGCGCGTACCAAAAAACCTCAGATACTTCTCAGTATACAAGTTTTTTCGGCAATAGACCTCTCTAGACGCAGAAACTAATAGGCTGTTGGATGCATACGAGCAATAAACTAAGCGCCTGTATCAGTTCCTGAGATGTTGGCAAGTTGACAAGACAAGAGCGCTCAACTAATCTTAAGTATTAAAAATTGTTGCAAACGCTCGAATTGACACTAAAAGTTTTGTAGAAACTTAAATTCAAGAACCTGTTAGTATAATTTTTTCCATTTTAAAGAGCTGCGTTTTAAAAATTAATAGCACCTGGTGATGGCAACCCCAATCGCCATGAGGAGTATGGGAATGACAAATTTTTATTCTTTATTGGGTGGACTAAGAATCTATGCATCTTTGATTTTATTTATTTTTAGTGTCAGCTGCCGCACCCAGAATAGTAGTGAAAATTCAAACTTAGAGAAATCTCAAGCCGCGAGTGAACAGCGGATCTGTGTGTTCCTTCATGGGGCTGGAGAGAATGCACCACCTGAGAAAGTTGGACTTCATGCTGAGCCTAAGCAAAGCTGGAGCTTTCCTTTTGGAGACTATTGGGGAACCAAGAGGGACAAGGACGGACATTATGTAATGGGATGGCACAAAGTTAAGTGTACGCAGTTTCTTTATGGGGATTTTCCTACTAAATTTCAGACTTGGCGTGATGATAAAGTTCTAAAAGCATACGCTAACTTTGCGATGGGTAAAGACAAAAATGGCGTCTCGATGACTGGGGGCGTTTATCCCCACAACGTATTCGCGCATTCGATGGGCAACAATATCCTCGCCAACGCCATTCGACGCGGTTTTTTGCCAAGTGACTTCCAATTTTATGCGATTCAAGGACCATTTCTTGGCTCTCCCGCAGCCTATTATCTGGCTCAGGGTTGCACCCCATGCCATCCTCTTGCAAAACTTGCATCGATTTTTTCTGCTTGTATGGATGAAAAAGACGTTAAAAATGAGGATCATGGTTCTGAGCCTATAGATTTACGTACGGAGGCGACTAAAGATCTAGATC
Organism: Pseudomonadota bacterium; assembly: GCA_037142195.1. Lineage (GTDB taxonomy): Bacteria > Bdellovibrionota_B > Oligoflexia > Oligoflexales > CAIMVM01 > CAIMVM01. The sequence goes on along the minus strand of JBAXBA010000057.1, from coordinate 19,959 downwards.
CACGCACCGCTCCAGGCAATAACGTTAAAGAAACATTGGCATCTGGGATATTGGCAAAATTAGTGAGCACGCATACGGCTGGCGTCCACTGTAGTACGAGTCCAATGGGTTTACACCACCCCCTGATCTCTGTATTGCTTGGCACCTTAAGCGAGATGGTATACCGAACTGGCGACGTTAAAGCATATGAAAAACTCGGCTTTACTGACACTACTAACGATGGGATGGTACCTATTCAGTCGTGCAAGGCCGGCGCACCTGCCAACGCAAAATGGGGTAATGACAGCTCCTCAGCATTCTATATTTCGGATCTTAGCCATTATGAGGGAGCTGGGCGAAACGGCGAAGTGTCCAGTGAATGCAGCGAAAATCATGTCGGAGCAAGGTCTAAGTGTGCGATAGATTGGATAGCGAAGCGAGTTGCGGACAATTCCATGGCGTTTAAAAGATCAGGACTTAGTTACCAATAGAAGTGGAAAGGTTATTCGGATTTCTTGAATTTTTACGGCTAAAGCTCGAAAGAAAAAATCACTGAGTCCCTGTTTCTCCAGTGTCGTGAGATATTTCAAGACTTGCGATATCCATGCCAATTCCTATAGTCAGCCTGAGGAGGCTGATTTTTTTATGCAGGACTGTCCAGGATGTCAACGATTTCGATGGAGCGTAGAGGTTTGGTGTCAGGACTGCTTAGACTCCCTTAAAAAGATTCCTAGTCTCTCCTCAGATGTCATTACTCTCTATAGCTATGATGAGCCCTTAAAAAGAGTGCTCATTCTTTATAAAGCGACCGGATCTCCGGTTTTTGAAAGCGCTCTTTTAGAGGCTTTAAAGAGCTGTGAAGCCGAATGGACCGAGGTGGTTACGTGGTGTGAAACCATTGTATGTGCCCCCCAGAGTCTCTCCAGCTGGTTGCAATTGAAATCAAATCCACCCCGAGTTTTAGGTCACTACCTATCGCAAAGATTTGGCAAGGGTCTGCGCTATGAACCCTGCGGCCGGACTTTTCTCAAGCAGTCCTCAAGGCGGCGAGTCACTCAGCATAAGGACCTATTAAAACGAGTGGCTCAGCCTGGCGACGGACGCCTTCTACTTATCGACGATGTCCTTACCAGCGGCGGGACTTTTTTGAAGTTAGCGTCCGTCTATCCGCGGGCTCAGATTAAGATCTTGGCCCTCATGCGATCTAGGGCCATGGACTTATAAACCTGCTTCCCGCCAGAAATTAAGATAACCTTCGAAAGACTCTACTAAATCTCGGCAGCTTGGGGCCGTTTTTGAAGGGATCTTAGGTCCCTTAACTGGGGAGACCAGCCTTTAAAGAAGCCTTGCAATGAAATCCTATTATGTGAAGAATGTCCGCTTTAATCTCTGGTAAGGAGAGCTTTGTGGCACGACCAACTGAGCAAGAGATCGCTGCGATGACCCCGATGTTACGCCAGTTTTATGACTTAAAAAATAAAGCTGAGGACGCCATTCTTTTTTTTAGAATGGGTGATTTTTATGAGATCTTTGGAGATGACGCCGAAGAAGTCGCGCCGAAGCTGGACATTATTATAACGTCACGGGAACGTGGCGATAAACAAAAGATTCTTTTTTGCGGAGTTCCCCACCATTCCGCTCAAGGGTATTGGTTAAAGCTATTAAGTCTTGGCTATAAAATTGCGATCGCCGATCAAATTGAAGATCCTAGCACCACAAAAGGACTTGTCGCGCGGGACATTGTCCGCGTCCTAACTCCAGGTTGCATCGATGAGCTGGAAGGACTTTCTTCCGACTCCCAAAATTACATTTTTGCTTTATGGCAAGATCCTAAGCTAAAAGATTGGGCTATGGCTGTTGCCGACGTTTCCACTTCAGAGCTTCGCCTCGGATCTGCTAGTTCCTTAGAAGATGCCTTGAAAGAGATTTCCTTATTTCGCCCTAGGGAAATTCTAGCAAGAGGATTTCAGATACCTAAACTTAAAGAGATGTTGTCTGCGTCGCACTCCGATCAAAAAATGGTTTTTAGCCCTCTTCCTGAAGCAGCTCTGCGTGATGAAGCCGAGCAAAATGTCACACTTTCTAAACTTTTTGGTGACAAAAACCTTAAGTCACAGCCTTGCGGCGAAGTTCCCGGTGGAAAAGCATTACTGAGCGCTTTATTTGTGTATCTCCGCAGCCTAAAAGCTCCCGTCGATCAGTTTTTAACGGTGAGGCCCATAAAAGAAAAAGACTCTATGGCCTTAAGCGATATTGCGATCAGAGACTTAGAAATTTTTGAGACCGCTAGACGCCGGCAGTCGGAGGGAAGTCTCTTTCGCACGGTCAATGCAACCCTTACGCCCATGGGTGGCCGCCTTCTACGTTGGAGTTTCTCCCATCCTTTTTCAAATGAGAAAAGCATTCAAACGAGACATGATGCCATTGATATTCTCTTGGCAGAGGGGGAAACGAAGTTACTGGCACTTCGAGGTCATCTTAAAATGACGGCCGACTTAAGTCGAATTGCCACTCGAATTCAGTCGAGAAGAGCGTCTCCCATAGAACTTGGAAAAGTAAGAAGCACGCTTTCTGGGCTCCTCGCTACCGAGAAGACGATACCTCGCCTATCGCCTATTTTTAACCGGATTTCAGAGGCTATTTTAAAAACTAGGCCCACCTTTGAAACTTTATTTTCTTTTCTAAAAGACGAGCCTGGACTTATGGGCCAGGGCAGTGATGTTTTCAAAACTGGTTTTGATGCGTTGCTTGATGAAAAAGTTATGCTTGCTCGAGGCGGAGAAGGGGCAATTCTTGCTTACGAAGAAAAGCTCAAGCTTGAGACCGGCATCACGAGTCTTAAGATCAAAAGTCATCAGAGCTTTGGACTCCTTATAGAAGTCACTAAATCCCATCTTTCAAAGGTCCCTTCCCACTTTATAAGACGGCAGACCATGGTGAACTGCGAGCGTTTTTTAACCATGGAACTGAAAGAACTGGATGAAACCCTGGCAAGCGCCCGTGATCAGGCCATTTTAAGAGAAGCTATACTTTTTGAAAATGTCATGACTGATCTCACTGCTTTTTTGCCTGAGATTTATGCCTTAGGTGATGCTGTTGGGGAATTGGATTTGATTCAAAGTTTTGCCTGGCATGCCCTAAAGCACGATTTTGTACGTCCGACCCTAAATCCAAAGACAGGTCTTTTACTCACCGGCAGTCGCCATCCGGTAGTGGAGCATTTTTTAGGAAGGAGTAAGTATGTTCCTAATCACATAGAACTCACTCCAGACAAGAAACTGCTTTTGATCACGGGGCCAAATATGGCCGGAAAATCTACCGTCATGCGACAAGTTGCCGTTTCCGCAATACTCTGTCAAATCGGGGCATTCGTACCTGCTGTAAAGGCCCATTTGCCGGTCTTTGACCAGATTTTTACGAGAGTCGGCGCGAGCGATGATCTAGCCAGTGGCCAATCTACTTTTATGGTAGAGATGAATGAAGCCAGTTTGATTCTAAGGCAAGCTACAGAAAAAAGCCTTGTCATCTTAGATGAAGTGGGAAGAGGTACATCAACCCAAGACGGTCTGGCTATCGCATCTGCCATTCTAGAAGATATTGCAAGGCGCTTACAATCATGGTGCTTGTTTGCGACCCATTACCATGAGTTGGTGCCCGTAGCAGGACAGTTAGCTGGAGTTCGTCTTGTAAAGACAGAAGTCGAACAAACGAATTCTGGAATTCACTTCACTCACAGATTAATACCTGGTGCCAGCGAAAGCTCCTTTGGCATCGAGGTCGCTAAGTTGGCAGGAATGCCAGAACATGTGCTAAACAGTGCCAAGTTGTTTTTAGAGACTTCTTCTCAAAACGAATCCAAAACGGGCGGCCATTTTCCTTTAACGGAAATGCCTGTTAATAGCTCAGAACCCTTTAAGAAATCTTTAAGCCCACAGAAACCAGCAAGCTTAGAGAAAAATAACTCCCAAGTTATCGCAGTACCAGAAGGCGAGTTGGAGGAATCAATCTCAAAGCTCATCTCAAAACTGGAGGGATTAAATCTCAATCGAATGACTCCCCTCCAGGCTTTAAATCAACTGGCAGAGCTTAAAGAATTGTTACGGCCTCAAAACCATGCTAAACCCCGCGGATTGTTTGATTTGCCAGCACATTAGATGTTTCCTAGCCTCAGAAATTGAGGCTTTTTTTCTTTGAAAGTAATCTTCGCTGAGCCCGGTTTAGCAGCCAAAATATTTTCTGAATGTGCGAAAGAACTTAAAAAATAGCTCTAGATCCGCATGGCTCTCATGGGACGAAGGCCCTAATTTTAAGCCCGACATCATGGGGCTAACCCCTAAAAACAGGGTCGCGAAGAGGCGGAATTATTTGTTAACCTCTTAATATCATTAAAAAATATAGCTTCCAGACAGGTCCTTTCATCGCCACCCTTTGGCGCTTGTATTAACCCTACCCTAGATATATAATCCTGAGTCCCTAGGCTCGCGCTTTTAAGCCTAAGCATGGCCGAGTAAGGGTCGGGGAAATATAGCCTTTTTGGAGTTTGCCATGGGTAACAAAAAAGAATTTGATGCTACTGACTTTGATATCGCTGAAAACGAGTTTTTTACAAAAGAGGAACTCATTTCTTTCTTAAAAGTTTTAGTAGATGAGAAAGATAAGTTATTGGAAAAAACAAAATCGACCCTTAACGCAGGAACCATTCAGTTGGATTCCAATGAAATGATGGACGAAGTGGATTTAGCGGCAGCAACTGTTGAGCAAAACTTATCACTACGCCTTCTTGACAGAGATAACCAGCAGCTGGCAGAAATTGAACACGCCATTGCTAAAATCGGCAACGGGGAATTCGGTCTTTGTGAAGGTACGGGAGAACCCATTCCAAAACGTCGTTTAGAACTTTCACCTTGGACACGTTACTCCGTTAAGCACAAAGAGAAATTGGAAAAATCCCGAAAAGTCGGTCGTGGTGCCAATGATGACGAGCCAGTTTTCTAAACTCATTTAAACTTTTTTATAGAACAAAGCCCTCTGAAGGAGAGGGCTTTGTTTTTTATTTTCAAGCTTCGTGACTTTTAAGGACAGTTTACCCCAGATAGATCCGTCTTAGTTCCCCCCATGACCGCGTAAGCATCACAAACTTTTTTGATGTCTTCTGGGGATTTTGCGTTTATCTCTGAAGCTTTTGCTACGATTGCTGTCTTGGCTTTGTCTTTGGTATTTGCTGTTACTGCTGTTGATTTTTGAGTTGTGTTAGTAGCTGTAGATCCTGTGCCCGCTTGGGAGAGTTTAGCTTTCAACTGATCCAGACCAGCAGTTACAGAGGGAGGAAGGTTTCCAATACTCCCTATCGCCTTAGCGACCGCGGTCAAGTCATTATCAAGTGCAGAAACAATCGAATCTCCAGACGTATTGGTAACGGTTGCGGCAACCGCTTGGGCTAAGGAAGATATATTACCGATAAGAGAGTCTACATTGCCGGTGCTGATTTCTGTAGCTGCTTTTTGAAGGCGAGTCACTTCGGTATTTAAGATGGAGGCTTCGAGAAGGTGAAGCAATGCCCAGGCAAACTTTCCTTTTCCTCCCAACGCTTCTTTTTGATTTCTAATCGTTCCGCAACCATCATGCCTGACGTCACCTGTAATTCTAAGGTCGGCCGGGGTATAGGGACAAAGCATTTTAATGGCAGAGGTTAGCTTAGCAACTTGAGGGCTGATCGTTCTAATATTAGAAACCCCGGAACCCGCTGCCGTTAGATTTTGAACATCCACACCTAATACACAGGCTAATTTGTCTGTTACTTCTGTCTTGGTGGTTAAACAAACCTTTAACGGCCCATCATCTAATTCTTCCGCGTCTTTAGCTGAAAATGCTACCACTCTCACAATATCTAAAAAGGATAGCCCAGCTTCACCCATATAAGAGTAGGCTCGCATGGAGGCTGCTTCGCTGCTGGCTGGATATGCTTTTAAAACCTCATCTAGTGTCTTCCCTGATGCGGCATATTCTTTACGGTCATACTGGATTCTTGCTTTATCGATCAAGGCCTCATACCTTTGCGTAGAGCTTCCTTTTCCAAAAAGCAGTCCATTTAGCGACGTGGAAGCACCACAAGCACTTAGAACACTCATGAGTAGGGCGAAAAAACCAGATACCAATGAAACTTTCATATCACTCCTTACCATCGACAATAATGATTTCTTCGTCGTCATCCGTTACATGATACTTATCGCGCATCACTTTTCGCGCGTAGTCAGGAGATGCTGCAATATTCTCTATCTCAACTGCTAGTTTCTCATTTTGTTCTCTCAAACCATCAACTACCGACTTGAGAGTTTCATAGGATTTTTTGAGTTCAAAATAGTTCTTCATCGTATATTGACCACGCACGACTCCCATGCATAGCACAGCTACACAAAGACCAGCTAAAACCCTTCCTGGCAACATAGGGTCCACGAGCACTCCGACATTGATTCTGTGGTATTTTACCACGATCAACGGGAATGGGAGGCATGGAGCCAAAAACTAAATTTGGGAGTTTATGGAAAGCGTCGAACAAATTCTAAAAAATTCATGGAGATAGGATCAATCTAAATCATACTCATAGCGCGTCTCTCCCGACTGAAGTTGAGACAAATTGACTTTCCTGAGTCCAAAAGAGTCAAAACGGACAATGGCTTTCTTGCTGCCAAACTCACTCTCGACAGCTTCGACAATTCCTCTTCCAAAGGTCGGATGCTTGACCTTAGACCCCTCGTCCACCGCCTCTTCATCTGCCCATCCGGTAAAGGAACTGCGTTCCTTTTCTATGCTGACTTCTTGATCCACGCCCGTCATATGCAAAAATTCTTTGGGTATTTCATTCAAAAAACGGGAAGGCCCATTCGCCATCCAATTGTTATATACCCGACGTTTACGAGCAGAAAAGAGACTTAGCTTCTCTTTGGCTCGTGTCATACCGACATACATAAGGCGGCGCTCTTCTTCTAAATCTTCAGCGTAGTCCATGGAATTCAAATGGGGAAGAAGTCCATCTTCTACCCCTACAATGTAGACTCTCTTAAATTCTAGACCTTTCGCAGAATGCAGCGTCATAAGAGTCACACCTGTCGAAGATTCTGACTCGCTACCCGTCATGCTAATATCTTGAAGCCACTGCGACAATTTAACTTCAGGGTTTGCTTCATGGAAGTCGCTCATAGCAGCAGCAAGTTCATGGACGTTGCCTAACTTGTCTTTGGCTTCTTCAGGATGTTTGGTGTCTAAATGTCGGCGATAATCTGTAAGTTCTAAGATGGATGGAACGATCTCATGGGGGGCAGACTCCTCACATCTAGACTTTAACGAATCGATGATATCCACAAACACCTTAAACTTCGCGCCCAATTTGGGCACATTTGTAGAGACACATTCTCTCGCAGCTTTAAGGAGGGAAAGACCCTTTGCTTTAGCAATTTCATTCAAATTTTCAACAGCTTTGTCACCGATCCCGCGAGTGGGCACGTTCACTATACGTCGAAATGCTACATCGTCCCCATCGTTGATGGTGAGGCGAACATAGGCCAAAATATCTTTGATCTCGGCGCGGTCATAAAAGCGAAGAGATCCATAGATTTGATAGGGGATATTTTGTCTGCGTAAATTTTCTTCAAGGGACCTAGATTGTGAGTTGGTGCGATAGAAAACCGCAACATCTGTCCATGGATAGATGTTTTTTTCTCGCTTGATGAGATCAATCACATTCCAAGATTCAGCTTCACCATCAATTTCTTGGACATATTGTATAAGATCGCCAGATCGATTTTCCGTCCAAAGTGTTTTTGCCGCGCGTACTTTATTGTTTTGAATAACAGCATTTGCGGCATTTACGATATTGGAGGTGCACCTATAGTTCTGCTCGAGTCGACATTCTATCGCAGTTGGAAAATGAGTTTTAAAATTGATGATATTGGAAGGATTAGCCCCCCGCCACGAATAAATGGACTGATCATCATCACCGACCACCATAAGATTCTTAGAATCTCCGAGCAGAAGCGCTACAAGTTCAAATTGAGTCGGATTGGTATCTTGATACTCATCTACTAGGACGTAGCTGTAGCGCTTTTGAAGGGCTGCACGCACTCCTTTATGACTGCGAAGAAGAAGTAGCATATTGAGTAGAAGGTCTGAAAAATCCATGGCATTTGCTAATGCCAGCTTCTCTTGGTAGCCTCGGTAAATCTTTACGTAATAGGGAGGAAATTGACTTTGATACTCTGACTCAAAAGTTTCGGCTTCTCGTGGTGACCAGCCTAAATTTTTCATTCTTTGAATGGCCGATTTGTAGTCAGATACTGACTCTTCAATTTTAATATTGAGTTCTTTTAAGACGGATTTAATCACAGACTGGGAATCGTTATCATCATAAACTGTAAAGTCAGAGGTAAAGCCAAGTTCAGAGGCAAATTCTCGCAGCCAACGAGCACAGGCCGAGTGAAACGTAGCGATCGTGGCAAGCCCAGCGTCTAATGTAAGAGCCGTAGCGCGCTCTCTCATTTCGCCGGCTGCTTTATTGGTAAATGTAACGGCAAGAATGCGACTTGGCAAAACACCTGAATCAATCAATAAGGCAATTCTCGTGGTAATGACACGAGTCTTACCTGAACCAGCTCCCGCAAATACGACAAGAGGCCCTTGATCATGAAGCGCAGCTTTCTTTTGAACTTCGTTTAAAGTCTGTAGCCAAAGCCTAGAAGTTTCATGATGGACTTGAATCTGATTCACTATTCCACCGTCACTGACTTCGCCAAATTGCGAGGCTGATCCACATCAGTTCCCCGCTTGCAAGCCACATGATAGGCGAAAAGCTGAAGGGGAATGACATTGATAATGGATTGCAAAAATTCATCGCTAGATTGAGGGAGGCCGATAAAGTCCTGGCAAATATTTTGAAATTTAAGATCACCCAAGGCACCAATACCAAAAATTTTGCCTTCTCTAGCTCTCACTTCTTCAATATTGGACATCATTTTATCGTAATGGCGATCCTTAGGGCAAAGAGCGATAACCGGCATATGTTGGTCAATCAAGGCAATAGGCCCATGCTTTAACTCTCCGCCTGCATAACCTTCAGCATGAATATAAGAAATTTCCTTAAGCTTCAAGGCTCCCTCTAGCGCGATGGAAGAATTGGCAGCGCGGCCAATATAAATACAATTTTGAACTTCATAATAGGTTTGTGAAATTTTTTCGACAATGGGCCCTAAACCAATGCCATGCTCAACTTGGGGAGGAAGTGCTTTAAGAGCTTCCATTACAGAGTTCAGAGGGATGTCATATTTCAGTTTGGCGCCAAGGGCGTGTGCCAAAATATAAAGACAAAGCACTTGCGAGGTAAATGCTTTGGTGGAGGCAACACCGATCTCTGGTCCCGCTTCCATATATAAAGTGCCATGAGCTGTCCTGGGGATGGTCGCAAAATTTACGTTGCAAATGGCAAGACTCTGACAACCCTTTTCCAAGGCATGCTTCAAACTCGCAAGGGTATCGGCGGTCTCACCGGACTGGGTTATAGGAATGACAAGAGTTCCTTCATTGAGCCAAGGATCGCGGTAACGAAACTCACTCGCTAGCTCCACTTGCACGGGAACCTTTACCAGAGGCTCTAAAATATACTTCCCAATGACTCCGGCAAGATAAGCAGTACCGCAGCCTACAATATGAATCGCTTTAATTTTGGTGACGTCGATAGCATCTAAACCAAGAGCCGCTTCGTTAAAGGTCCCCTTATCGACATCTACCAACCTCTGAATGGTTTTTGCCATAACCGCTGGTTGCTCATGGATCTCTTTCAACATGAAGTGCTTATAACCACTTTTTCCGATATGAAATGATGACAAATCTAAGGTCAGAGGCTCTCTCTCTAGACTGGCCCCTTCTTCATCCCAAAGTTCGATAGAGGTTGGTGTCATCCGACCCATTTCTCCATCCTTTAAGAAGACGACCTTTCTCGTATGCTCAATAACGGCTAGGGCATCGGAAGCGAAAAAGTTTTCTCCTTCTCCATAGCCTAAGACTAGCGGCGAGCCTTCCTTTACAAAATAAATCGTCGTTGGCTCATCTTCGACAAGGATTCCTAAAGAATAAGCCCCTTGCAGTTTTTCGCGAAGCGAAAGCAACGTCTTCTTCATGTCCTTATTTTTTTTATAGAGATCTATGAGAACATGTAAAATGACTTCTGTATCTGTTTGGGATTTAAATTGAGCCCCCTTCGCTTCACATTCCACCTTTAATTCTCGAAAGTTTTCTATAATGCCGTTGTGAACAATCGCCAATTTATCTGCCACATGGGGATGGGCATTGGCCGTGGTTGCTGCTCCATGGGTTGCCCAACGGGTGTGACCTAAACCGACATGGGCATTTTGAGGCAAATTTTTAAGTAGAGGGCGAAGCTTCGAAAGTTTTCCTTCGCTTTTTTCAATATAGATCTTGGAATCCTTACCGACGACGGCGAGCCCTGTGGAATCGTAGCCACGATATTCAAGCTTAGCCAATCCCTCAAAGATAATATCAAGGCACTCGCGCGATCCCACATAACCGACAATTCCACACATAGACTTGCTCCTATGACCTCGATTGGAGGTAAAGATTCATTTTCTCTTTTTGATTTAAATCATTAACACCAGCAAAAATCTCGGGGTCTCGACCCATATAGGCCTTTACCTTAGCTTTATTATCCACGGCAATTTGAACGATATCTGTAAGATAATATTCTTTTTGAGCATTGACCGGCTCGACTTTATCGAGCCAAGCAAAAAGAAGGTGAGTTCGTGCGATAAGTACGCCTGAGTTGCAGATCTTAATTTTAAGCTCTTCGCTCGTCGCATCTTTTTGTTCCACGATTCGAGACAAAACTGCATTCTGACCTAAGACCAAACGCCCATATCCTGAAGGGTCTTCTTGCTCCATTCCCACAATCGTGAGGTCTGAATTTTCCGCCTGGTGAAACCTAAAAAGGTCTGTAAAGAACTCGGAAGTGAGGGCCGGGGTATCGCCGGCGCAAATAAGAATATGTTCGGAAACTTCCTCTTTGCCCCGCCAAAGAGCCAGCTGAGCGTAGCTCGGCGGAGTGGCCCTCTTAAAAAAAACGGCCGCTGAAGCTACCGCATCGGCAGTCCCCCGGCGCTCTTTTTGTAAGCAGACCATGAGATCAGGGTTCGCAGCTAAAAAAATTTCAAAACCCGTAAGGTCTTGACTTAGGACAAGCCCGATACGGCCCACTTGAGCTCGTCTCAGATTTTCTACCACATGAATAAGCATAGGTTTCCCAGCAACTTCGTGCAAAACCTTAGGCAAATCGCTTTGCATCCGTGTGCCTTTGCCCGCCGCAAGAACTACGGCCGTTACTGCTGACATTCCCTAAGTCTCCCCATGAGTCTATAAAGTATATCTTTATAGAAAATTAAAGTGCCAAAATGAATTTCCGAGATTACCAGGAAACTTGGAAATATGCATCAAAGAGATTCACCTCAATTCCTTTACCTTTAGCCACTTAGCGCGTATAGTGATGGACCGGACATTAAGGAGATCTCATGGGCTTTTTTGAGAAGATAATTGCGTATTTTGCAGGCCGCACGGACAGACGCCATTCTAGCATGGCCGAAGCTGCGAAAAACCCTAAAAGCCTTAAGGAAGACCGTCAAGCCGCGATAGAATATTTTGTGGAAATGTCTGACTGCAATATAGCGGTACCTGCGTTGCTTCAAAGATTTGAATTTAGCTTAGAGCACGGGATCAATGACACTCGAGAAAAAGAAAAGTGCATGTCAGGCATTGTAAAATACGGAACGGAAGCCCTACCCTTCATAGCGGAACATCTAAAATCTACCAGCCGCATTGCTTGGCCCATAAAAATGCTTCTCAAAGTCACTGACGAAACATCCGTGATCCAGGCCCTTAAAGACTGCCTTGATTTTGGTGAAGTCGCCTTTGATCAAGATAAAACCGATAAAAATTATGACATTCTATGCTATTTAGCGGACTACAAGCTTCCAGGATACTACAAAGAAATCGCTCATTTTCTGACAGTTCAAGATGAAAGAGTTCGATACGCAGCGGTGGAACTTCTTTGTGTCCAAGATGACCAGGAAGTTCCTCAAATTGTGGAACGATATCTGTCTGATGACTCCAATGAGAACACACGCCTAAGAAGGGCAGTAGCTACCGCATTTTTAACTCATAATTGGCAAGTACGAGACCTAGAAACCTACAATAAAAAGCCGGTTCCTGGATTTAAATTGTCTGAAAAAAGGACCTTAGTTACAGCTTCCTAAATACTTCCCTCACCTCTGATAAAGCTAGCCCCAATGGGGCTTTTTTTACGTCGAACTGACTCTTGCATTCAAAATAACGGCTAAAAAATAGATCTTTTCAGCAGATGTCTCTGAATGATTTTAGGTTTGCTGAATGCTTCTAGGATTTAAATGGCTGGCACAAATGAATGCGATTCTCAAAAGGATCCTCGATCCAAGCCAGAAATCCATAGGGTGGATTTTTTTGAGCCTCCGAGCAAGTTCGGCCTAAGGATCGGCACTGCGATAGAATCTCGCTTAAGTTTTCCACCTCTAAATAGACCGCTATACCAGGTAAAGAGGGGGGAGAATCTTTAGGGAGGGAGACCTCCTTTTCATTTAAGACTAAAGCAAGCCCCACCTGACTCCCGTCCGGAACTTCTAAAATCACCCGTCCGTAGATTTCAGCTGGAGAAGCTTTCAGGGAAAGCACAGATTCATAGAAGGTCAAAGCTTCTTCTAAGTTGGATACGGGAATGTCTATTTGAACCACTTTAGGTGTCATGGAACTATATTTCTAGGGATCGCCGGATGAATGCGGCTCACAAATTCATAATGAATGGTCTCTGACCAAGTTGCTATGTCACTGGCCGCAATCTCCTCACTTCCATCCTTGCCCACAAGAGTGACAAGTTGTCCCACATGGGGCCCGTGAATGTGGGTGACATCGATCATCATCATATTCATGCAGATACGGCCCACTATGGGACAGCGCTGACCATCTACCAAGACATAGCTATGGGCACTACCTGCGATTCTTGGATACCCCTCATAGTAGCCCACGGGTATCACAGCAAGTTTCATATCTTTGAGAGCTTTAAAAGTGAGTCCATAGCCCACATAGCGGTGAGCTGCTACATCCTTAACTTGCGCAATGCGTGTTTTCCAACTAAGGGCCGGTTTGAGTCCCGCTACTTTAGAATGAATCTGATGATAAGAAACCTTAGTGGTGGGCGAAGGCCAAAATCCATATAGGGAAATGCCGACGCGGCATAAGTCATAGCGACTCGGCTGCAAAATTAAAGTGGAAGCGGAGGAAGCCGCATGGGCTAGAAGTTTTTTAAATCCTGCTTTCTCAAACATATCCCGAGCCTGTTCAAATTCTAACATTTGCTGATCGGCATAGGCATGATCGAGAACATCCTCCACGTTGGAAAAGTGGGTAGCAATGCCTTCGACTAAATTCTCAAAAGGCTTCACTTTTTGAATCAGCTCCGGGAGCTCCTTAAGTAGAAATCCTTGTCTCGACATACCGGTATCAATTTTAATGTGAATTTTTGGCTTCCACTCAGATGCTATCCAAGACTCGAGAGCTTCAAAATGGGACAAAAATAAGGTTACCTTATGAGTCCAGGCATCATGCAGCTCCTCTTTAAAGTAGGGGCCAACAACCAATATGTCCCCGACAAACCCCTGCTCACGAAGAAGTCTCGCCTCACTTAGGTAATTAACCCCGATCCAATCCAGACTCTCCTCCTTTAAACATGCCATAACCTGTTCCAGACCATGTCCATAGGCATTGGACTTGACAATGGGCATGATCGGCAGCGGGGCCACCATGTCTTTAAATATCCTATAGTTATGGCAAACAGCCGAGCGGCTTATCTCTAACCAAGAAAGCATCATATCCTCACTTAACAGGGGCTTAGCTAGAAATGAGTCTAGCACTTTTTGCGAGGTAGTATAGAGGAGGGCAGACTAAAATTTAGAGTCCGGCCGTCCACCCTGCGGGAGTCTTTCTTGAAAACCAGCCGTTTTACCTAGCGGAGCATGGAGAACTTGAGTTTCGAGAGGTTACGCACCGCCTCGCTCAGGGCCCTAGTTTCAAACTTGCCCGTCCCACTCAAACTCGCCGCCTTGGAACGGTTCCCCATGAAAGGTATCACTTGCGAAAGGTTTACTCTTTTGATAGCTTCCGCCCACTGTTTGAGGCTTCTGACCCAAATTTAGGATTTACAGATCCTGAATCAAGATGCAAAAGCTGATAAGTCATCAAGTAAAAGGGACACAAAGCTAAGTGCTTTTAGCCCAGATCTTATATAGAAGAGGAACTTAATCGTGAAACGTACATTCCAACCAGGCAACTTAAAAAGACTACGCACCCACGGCTTTCGCGCTCGTATGGCAACTCCAGGTGGCCGCAGCGTTCTAGCTCTTCGTCGCTCCAAAGGCAGAAGACGTCTAGCAGCTACAGTCTACGAGAAATAGATTTGAAAGTGGCCCTATGACGGATCCCTTGATTTCAGGTTTAACCGGGAGTCCGGATGCAAGCGGGCCTACTTTTAGGTTTGGCAAATCCTCTCGTCTTTTGAAGTCCCATGAATACGAAAGCGTATTTCAAGGTGGCAATAAAGACGTGTGTAAGCATTTTGTCATTTTTGCAAAGGACAATGCCAAAGCACGCAGACGCATGGGTTTGGTCGTCAGCAAAAAAGTAGGTAACTCTGTAGAGAGAAATCGCATCAAGAGAAAGCTTCGTGAGCAGTTTCGCTTGTTAGCAGGAGCGTCACCTCAAGTGGCACATGATTATATCGTGGTGGCTCGACCTGGTTCTAAAAATGCCAGCTCTCAAGAAGTCAAGCAGCAACTCTTAGATGCCATGACTCGGCTTGATCGAAGATCAAAGAAAAAATCGGATTTGAAGGCAACGACTTAGGGCACTGACGAAATAGCTTAACCGCTAAAAAGTTAAGCTTAGACCCTTACATACAAAAGGATTGCAAGATTCTTTTGAAATGAGTTTAAAACCATGGCGCAAGTAGGGATTCTTATATTGAAAGGTTATCGTTATCTAGTCTCACCATGGCTAGGACAACGGTGTCGCTTCTACCCTAGCTGCTCTCAATATGGGATCGAGAGTTTAGAGAAATATGGTTTTATCAAAGGGTGTACGAAAACAATGATCAGACTGGGGAAATGCCACCCCTATCACCAAGGAGGAGTAGATCTCCCATGAATATGGATCGTAAAGCTTTTGCATCAATTGCTGTTTGTGCCGCATTTTATCTAGCTTATTCCGTTTACCTTAATAAAAAGTATCCCGATTTTCATAACCAAACTCCTGGAACAACCACCCAAGTTGTAGGTGATTCTTCTAGCCCCAA
This sequence comes from Pseudomonadota bacterium, assembly GCA_037142195.1. Lineage (GTDB taxonomy): Bacteria > Bdellovibrionota_B > Oligoflexia > Oligoflexales > CAIMVM01 > CAIMVM01. The sequence continues at coordinate 4,550 of JBAXBA010000057.1, read as the reverse complement.
TGCTGCGGCTCAAGAAAATACTGCTTCTAAAAACGAAGCCGGCTCCCCTGGAAACCCAGAGCCTCGTCAAGGCGACACAGCTTCAGCACAAACTCCTTCTACTGACCAGCCTCTGGTTCTGCTTTCTCCTGAGGAGTCCAAAGCCGAAACAAATGTCACACGTCTTATGTTTGATGTGGCGACAGGTAGTGTAAAGTCTTTGGAACTTAAAGATTACTCCAAGGGACTTGAGCTAGGTCCTATGAACCTCGCTGAACCTGAAATTCTATTTCAGCCTGGAATTTTGGATGAGTCCATTCCACGAAATAGCTATTCATCAGAAAAACAAGGGCGTCAGTATAAATTTACAAGAGTGACTCCAGATTGGAAAATTAGCCACACCTATTCGGTGCCTGAAACCGGCTATGGGATAGATGTGGAAACCACTTGGGTCAATCAGTCTTCCGCAGCTAAGCCTTTGATGGCAACTCTGAATTTTACGGATTCTCCAAAAGCTCCTGAAAAGAAGGGTTCTTGGATTCCTGGAGCTCCTACTGAAAGACCTCATTTGGTAGTCGGCTACAATAAAGATCAAAAGCAACATGATGCAGAAAAGTTTTGTGCAGACTCCGAAGTTAAAAGCTTAGTCAGTGAACCCGCTGCTGAACTTGCTATCGTCGGTTTTGACCGCCACTATTTTGCCTCAAGTCTTCTCGTTAGAAATCCAAGCGGACAAGCTGAAACCTTTGGCTATGATATCCAAAAGAAATCCATCCCTAACTCGACACACTGCAGTTATACCTTTCGCCTCGCCAAAAACTTTGGTGACGTCGAACCGGGCGGGGTGCGTAGCTTAAAATCACGTCTGTGGATAGGGCCTAAAGACACTCATATTACAGATGCTTACTCAAATGATCTTAGAAAAATGTTTAATTTTGGTTTCTTTGGGATGCTTACAGATCCTCTCCTAAAAGGAATTGAACTGTTTCATAAAGTATTTGGCAATTGGGGCCTTTCGATCGTTCTTATGACGTTTATGCTCAAAATGCTTTTTTATCCTTTAACTAAAAAAGCTGCTGTCGCCATGCATGCCCAAAAGAAGTGGCAGCCAGAGATGACGCGCCTGCGTGAAAAGTTTAAAGATGACCCCAGAAAGCAGCAGCAAGAGCTTATGGCCTTTATGGCGCAGCATAAAATCAATCCTATTAAGGGTTGTCTTCCCATACTCCCCCAAATACCTGTATTCTTTGCCTTTTATACGGTTTTGTCGACAGCAATTGAATTGCGTCAGGCTCCCTTTTTAGGTTGGATTAAAGACCTAACCCTTCATGACCCTTACTATATTTTCCCTGTGTTGTGGGGCGTGTCCATGGTGCTTCAGCAAAAGCTAGCGCCCACAACAGGACTTGATAAAACCCAGGCACGGATTATGATGATCATGCCCGTGATGTTTACAGCGATGATGCTGACACTGCCTGCGGGGATGTTGATTTATATGCTGACTAACACTGTGGTTTCCATTGCCCAGCAGATGTACCTAAACCGGCGTCTAGAGAACGCCTGATACCAAGGAGATAAAAAATGTCAATTCGAGTGGAAGCTAAGACCCTAGATCTAGCATTAGTAAGAGCTGCAGGACAGCTTGGAGTAACTCAGGACCGTATGGCTTATGCCATCGAAGAAAAAAGCGTTGGTTTTCTCGGCATGTTTGGCAAAAAAGTTGTGATCAAGGCTTGGACCAAAAATGATCGCAGCAACACGAGACCAGACCGTCCCCAAAGATCAGACCGTAGAGACGAGCCTAGGCGTGACGGACGAGGTCCAAGACCCGACCATCGTCAAAACACTAGATCTCAGGAAGATTTAGTAGCCGGTGCTAAATCCGCTGAAAGCAGAGATAACGGCACAGCTACAGAAAGACGTTCTCGATCTGAACGAGGAGGAGAATCCTCCGCGCGAAACGACGATCGTCGCCCCCATGGTCGCAGCAGAAGACCTGATCGCCATCAAAACAGATTCCAAAATGAGGATCGCGCAGCGGCTTATGCCCAGAGCGAAGGTGAAGACGATGATTATGAAAGAGCGCCCGCTCCACCCATTACTGAGGAGCAAACGCAGCAAGTAAAAGCAGAGCTTTCTACATTTGCCGCTGAGTTGGGTCGCTACATGCTTGGAGAAACTGTTGCCGTTGAGACGGAACAAGTGGGCGAGCGCATGATTTTTGATTTGAAAAGCGAGCATCTTGCCGCACAGATCACTAAAAATTTGAAAATCGCGGAAGCTTTTGAACATTTGATTAGAAAGAAAACCCGCGAACTCAAGCAAGATCTTCCGTTTCGCGTATTTGTTGATGCCATGAAAACTCGCTTACTTCGCGAAGCCGAGTTAGCGGAAATGGCTAAAGACTTTTCGAATAAAGTTCATGAGTCCAAGCAGCCTATGGTCTTGAACTACCGCAGATCTTACGATCGAAAAATCATCCACATGGCTTTAGACCAAGATGATCGAGTGGTAACAAAATCCATCGGCAAAGGTCCCAATCGCAAGCTTATGATCCTTCCAGCAAATCACACCGGTGAAGTTGAAGCCAGCCATTAAGTTGTTCTCGAACCATCCAAGCATAGCCTTTATGGGCTATGCTTTCACTTTTTAAAGACGGACGCCCTATGGAAACCAGCGACACCACCACGGCCTCTATCGCTGCTCTCTCCTCAGGTCAAGGTCCTGGCGGCATTGCCGTCATTAGGGTTTCCGGGGCAGACTCCCATAAAATCGTCCGCCCCCTTCTTCATTTTAAGAAGAAACCGGCATCTTTTCAGCCCGAAGCCAATGTATTAACTCTATGTGAACTTCTAAATTTAAATGATGGTACCGTCATCGATGAGCCCTTGGTTGTCTTTTTCAAAGCTCCCCACTCCTTCACCGGAGAAAATAGCCTAGAAATCCACCTCCATGGAGGCTCTTGGATTGTGCGCAAAACATTAAGCCTTCTCTTTGAAGCTGGATGCCGCCCCGCAAAACCGGGTGAATTTACATTGAGGGCTTTTGAACATGGCAAAATAGACCTTACCAAAGCCGAAGGCATTAAAGCCCTAGTAGAAGCAAGCAGTGAGCAGGAATGGCTCGCTGCCAGGCAACTTGCCAGTGGAAAATTGTTTCACTTGATCGATGATGTCCGAAAGACACTTATGAATGCCATGGCCTGGCTCGAAGCCACCATTGACTTTCCTGATGAAGGGGAAACTTCAGCTGTTTCCGATAAAGAAATAGAAGAGCGCGTGAGACTTGCGGAAGCTTCCATCGATCGTCTCTTGGCCTCAGCAAGTAGCGGACGTATTGCAAGAAACGGCCTTAAAGTCGCCATCCTCGGTCAACCCAACGTGGGTAAATCGACCTTAATGAATGCCTTGCTCCAAGAAAACAGAGCGATCGTAACCGCAATTCCTGGAACCACACGCGACTACCTAGAAGAAAAATGCTTGATCAACGGTCGATTGATTCAACTTGTAGATACCGCAGGACTGCGCGAGGAAGGCGATGAGGTAGAAAAAATAGGAATGGAAAGAAGCCTAGAAATTTCTAAAAAAGCCGATTTGATTTTGGGTTTGACGGCCCGAAACCAAGGGGAAGCTGGCCGGAGTTGGCTTTCCAATTTGGCATCCAGCTATCAGGAAACTGATGTTCTATTCGTAGAAACAAAATCAGATCTTCTATCCAGTGACACTCCCCCTGGGTATCTCAGTATTTCCGCGTCGACTGGTAAGGGAATGGAAGACTTGAAATCGAAAATTTCCGAAATTGTCGATGCCGCTCTTATGAAAGTCAAAGGAAATGCATTCGTAACTGAGCCCCGACATATTCATGCTTTAGGTCTCGCCAAAAATGCACTCTCTGAGTTTTGGGCGGTAAAAGCTCGATCGGGTGGCGAAGAAATGCAGGCTTTTGAATTGCTGGAAGCCGCAAGAGCCCTAACGTCCATCATAGGTCATATCGATTCTGATGACGTTTTAGGACTCATTTTTTCGACTTTTTGTGTCGGAAAATAGGTCATAAAGAACAATATATTCCCACGTATCTCAGTGAGACTTGCCACCAAAAGCGCAAGGCCTCATATTTCCCTCGAAGGAAATCAAGCCGCCTATGTGACTCGGGCTCAGGGGGCATTTCCCTACTCCAGCTCCTATTATTCCAATTTATGCAGCAATGCTGGTGTAATACATGCCCCTACCTACTGGCTTGCACTTAAATTTTTTTAAGATCGATTGAAGCCCATTGTCGCTCACCTGCAATTTCATTTGGGATTTTCTCATCACGACTGTAATGAACGCGGAAAGAATTGAACTACTCTTGGAAGACTGAAAGCTTTGCGAGTAAATCTGACTCCCTCCAAAAAAAATAGGATCAGTAAACTCTCGTCGGCAGCTTCCTATTAGAAGCTCGATAACAGGGTGACTCCACGGACAATCGGGAGCCGATTTAATCTCTGGGATGCTAAAGTCATTATCCAGATTTGCTTTCCAGATTTGCTTTCCAGATTTGCTTTCCAGATTTGCTTTCCAGATTTGCTTTCC
>JBAXBA010000056.1:0-23090 GCA_037142195.1 Pseudomonadota bacterium | reverse complement strand
TGGGAAATGAACAGCCGGCTTGGATGCCCAAGTTTGCATAAGTTTCATGTAGCGGGAGAGACCGCGCATATACCTTTGGGCAGCTTGGAGTCTCGATTTTTTCCCAAAATGGTGACTTCACCACAAAGGGGAGCAAATGGAATTGAGAAATGACGTCACTTAGAATTTGCTTTAAAGACTGCAATCTCTCTAAACCGACTTTATGCCTAAAAGAACTCGTCTGGAAAGAAAACATAAGAGACACGAATGCCTACCTCCAAGTGATCCCATATGCCCCTTAAGTAGGATGCATAAACATCAAATCTCTAGAAATCGCGCTTCGGCCTCCTGGAAGATGCCTGCACATCTCTCCGAGCACCAGCGTTCTCTATAAAAACTAAACCCAGGCAAAGCCCATGGCGATGGCACCAGCCTTTTCCCTCGGCTCTTCCCTCGCATCTCCCCTCGCTCTCTATGCGGATTCCTATTTCCTGGCCTCCATTTCCTAGGGGTCCCGAAGACCCTGTTGTGTAGATTTATATAGCTATAACCAGAGCTTTTTAGCGCTTTTTTTGCAATCGCCTCAAAGCGCTCACCCTCTGTTCGAGTTCTTTTTAAGCCTAAATGGAATCCTTCCTCTCAATCTATGTTAGAATCAAATCGCGTAGCATTGCATAGCTTGAAATAAGGTACGAGGACAAAGTCATGAAACTTGGACAGCGAAAATGGTGGCTCCTAGGTGCAGCGGTAGCCGCACCTACGCTATACTACTTCTCAAAAACTCCCCTTACACCAACTTTTACTGCAGAGGCCCCTATTTCCCTCTATCTAAATCCTATTTCCGAAAAGGACTTCCAGGCGGATCCTAATTTTCTTTGGATTCATCGCCATTGCCAACCGGCAAATCCTAAGGATCCAGAAAATGAAGAGGGCGGTTGGCTTCAATCCTTAGAAAAGACGGATTCCCATAAATACCTCATTAAAATCAATCCCGACCTTAAATGGGGTACTGGGGAAGCTCTCTCTTTAAATCTCATTCGACTCTCTCTAAATAAACGTCTTGAAGCAGGCGAAGAACTTACTGCCGCTCAGGAATCCGAACTTGCTTTAACAAGCGAAAGAACTCACCAGGAAGTCGTCAAATTCCTACAAGAAACACTTATAGATTCCCGTGAAAGTTCTCCCATCAAACGCCCCGATGAAATGCGGTGTTTTGGCAAGTTTAGCCAGATAGCTTGGAAAAAAGACAAAGTGACACTCAACTCGAGCCCCGACTTCAAATCCGCAAAGAATGCGTCTTCTCCTGAGTCCAAGCAAACCGCCACCCCGAAAGCCTCCGGGGAACAGCCTTCGAACCTAAATGAAACTCCTGTGGATCAGATACAAGTCGTGTTTAAAAGTCGAAAAACAGAAGACCAAGTATTAGACTTTAGTAGCGGAAAAATAGATTTTGTTGGCCCTGTTTTGCTAGGCAATTTGAATCCAAGAAGCCTCATGGAAAAAGTACGAAGAGGCTCCAGGGGAGATCTTTTTGCTATCTTTGCTCCACTGGATCCAAACGGCCATTCCAAATTCGGGGAATTTATAGCCAAAGCTCTGAATCGAGGTGAAATCTTTGGCTTGAACTATAGTGGATCCAGTCTTTTGCCCAACTTTCATCTGATTCCCAATAACTTTGCTCTTGAAAATGGCAAACCTTTAGTGGCTTCTCTCCCGGAATTTAACTTTGCCTCGGTTGCTGATGCTAAGTCTTTGATGGAGCACCTCAAACCCAGATTTACGAGTCTTAAGATAAGCCATGACGACTCAGATTTGGCAAAGACTTTTATCACCTTTTTCAAGGCACGATTAAAAGTAACCTACAACGTAGATTTAATGGAAAGAGCACTAAACGCAGAAAAAGAAAGCCTAGGAAATTTCCCCAAAGATGACCTTATATTCACCAGGATCAGCTATTCGGATCGTTACTTAAATGATTTGTTAGATTTGCTGACAAAACTATATCCGAATTACAAAAAAGAATTTAAAACCTTCGAGACGGCACTAGACAAAAAAGACAACTCTTCCGACCAAACGATAAAGGTGGTTCAAGATTTAGAGAAATTTGTACTTGCAAAATACATGATGATACCCGTCGGAGACGTCTCGTATAGCTACCTTTTGTCAGACTCCCTTCGCGGGGAGACCTTTGATCGCAACTTAGAATTTCCCCTATTTTTCAAAAGTTTTAGAACTTATTAAAGGGCTGCCATATGACTTTTTTGAATTTGTCTAAGTGCCATTTACTTTCGCGCAGGAAAACTCGCGACGTGAACCGAAACCACCTATCTTCTAGCTCAAGCAAATATGAGCGGCGGAGACCTTTAGGAGCGATCTGTTTTCTGCTTACCTTCCTACCGGCATGCGAGCGCATCGACTTAAACTCCTCGACTTTCAAAGTGGCGCCCGTTTCTCCGCTCGTCGTAGAAATTGGAGGGGAAGTTAACTGGAAATTTAAAGCCACCGTCGGAACGAGACCTATAAGGGTTATGGGTATTTATGAAGATCGTTTGCCGCTTGGTGTGACTATAGGTGTCAAAAACGGCGAATGGGTGGTTTCTGGAAAGGTGTTGCCAAGCCGGTTTAGCGAGGGAAACCTTAATGTCAGAATTTTTGACGAAGATGGTTGCAAGCAGTCCATACAGAACGGACTTGGCTTCTTTGACAAGTTTTTGGCGCGATGGAATTTCAAAGTGAGAGGCCAGAACTCCTTCTGTGATTATCAACTGCATCAATCTAACTCTTTCTTTGCCACGACGGCCTCTTTTGCCTGGTACTCATCTCAGTATTCCACGACCCCATCCCAACCTATCCGACCCATCATCGAGGGACTAGCCCAAAAATCGCTCCACGGGTCCGATAAAACCCTAAAAAACCAAGATCGACAAAGCCCAAGTAAAAATCTGAATCAGGCCAAATTTTTTGCCATATCCCCCCTCGAAGCGCCCCATCAAGGAATCTCTTTCCTAGAGGACTGCTTCGCCATGGGTTATGGACAATGTGGAACGAATTCAGACTGCGCATGGCATTCGGGAAGCTGTGCGTCTATCAGTAAAAACAATCTTAAGCTTGTTGGAAAATAGTATGAAAAAAAAGTATGGAAATATTTCTTTAATTCTATTCGTGATGGTGCTGATGGTAGGATTGTACCTATATTTCTTCCGCACCCCTAAGCCTTCCGACACTCAACATCCTGCTCCCTTAGCTGAAGTAGCGGCATGTGGAGATTTGTCTCTACAATTAGATTTAAAACCGATTTTAGCTGACACCTCCTTTCTTTCGAAATCCGTCGCCTCAGCAGTTAAGGAAAACGCCTCTGCGATTCCTATGTACGCCACCCAATTGCTTAAAAAAAATGGCTTTCAAATTTCAGTAACACCTGCCAACGATCCTTCTGCCGATTGTAAATTTTCTGCTGAGAGCCCCAAGGGCCGACCACTATTGTGTGTCAATCAGGAAAAGAAGAAGCTTAGTATTGTTCTTAAAAAAGATGAAGACCTTAAAGACTCCTTCGACTCTCAAGTCAACGTTTCGTTACTGCCTGGAGTTTTTTCGCTGGTTTATGATTATTTCTGGCGCCAACAAGAGGACCATTATTTAGACTTAATGTCTCCGACCCCAGGAAAACCGATCGATGCCTCAGAAAAGCCGCTCAATGACTATCAGAAGTTCAGCTTTTGGCGCTATAAAACCATTTCCAACCTCAAACTATTCTCTAATCCTGACCTACCCTTCTTAGACTTTGGAGCCTCTGGTCCACTCTCCCCTACTTTCGTTCGCAGGGGACTCATCCTACTTTCCAGCGAGTACTACTGCCGCCCTGAGTCCCACAAAAATTTAGCAGAACGTCACCCAGAGTTTTACAAAGAGTTTTCCCAGTCCCTGGCCTGTGTTCTCGGCAAACCTTGGTTTATGAATGACGCAGATTATCAAGGACTGTGCCCGCAAACTCGATAGACTATGCCTTCCCTAGAAAAAGTCAGGTAGCATTCTCTTAGAGCTCTCCCTACCTTCCATAAAACTACAAGGCCGCTCTCTCGAAAAAGAGCGGCCTTGAGTTTTAAGAGAACCGATTCAAGAGGTCAAAAGATTACTTACCACCCGTAAAGTTACCACGACCTTTCATGCCCGTAATGCCGATACCACCAAACCCTGACAGCCCGCCTGTGTTGGAAATCACCGTCGGTGTATTCCATCCGCCCAAAAAGTTTCCAACCTCTCTGCCGTTATTGTGGATCATCTTGAGCACCCCATTGTCCACATAGGTGACATAGGATTTGCTATACTGATCTATAGCTAAGAACGGGAATCCGTAGGTTCCTGTTAGCCCGGTAACAACGTCTTCATTGGCCCAGCCGCCACTTTCATTCGTCGAACGAACGATCTTGTTGTTGGTACGATCGACAAAGACAATCGTAGTCTTATCCGTCTGCTTGTCCTGCATAATAGTAGGGCGATCAGCCAAGCTCAGACCAGCGAGCGTGCACGAGGAAGCAGTGGTCGTTCCTCGGCTCGTCCATGAGGGGGCAGAGAAAGTTCCCGTACCTGAGTTAAATGTAAATGAGCTCGACCAGACTTGGCAACTTCCTCCGGGATTCATGACACACAGACCAGCTAGTACAAAGTTGTTTCCTGTCGCTGTACTTACGCCAGAGATATACGGCATATCTGTACAGTTAGTTGGCAATGCAAGAAGCGCGGGACTCAGAGTTGAAGTTTCTACAATTTGTGGACGATAGCTGCCGGAAGATTGGGGAGTCGCCACAACATATCTTAAGCTCGCAGCATCCACAAAAACCGAGAGGTCCTTGGATGTAGCACCGACATCCGCAAGTGCTTGATTGGCGCCCGTGGCGACATTTGTGCTAGTTATGTTTAAAAACTCTGCTCCAAACGAAGGGATTCCACTTTCTAACCCCAAGAACCCTAAGTGAAAGGTAGGACTCGAACTAGCTACTGCCAGCTCTCCTAAGGTTCCACCCGCTGTGTAGGTGGCACTCGTGTGGGCCAAGTAAGCCGTCCATGCAGAACCGTTCCACCTAGAATAGCGGAAGTAAGAATCGGAACCATTAATGGTCGAGTACCCAATGATGGGGTTACCGCTATTATCGACTGCCAATGACGTACGACCTTGATAGCTCAATCCAGATGCCGCCGTTTCAGCAGCCCATGCAGAAGTGTTGGTTTTTTTGCCGTACTTCACAACACCACTTTCGTACCATGAAGTATGCAGAGTATCCGTTTCTACCGAGAAGGTAACCGCTGAGCAAGTCGACTGGTTTCCTGCAAGATCGCGACTGAAAAGACATGTAAAGTACTTACCATCCCTTGGCAGAGCAGGGGAAACCACCTGGCTGGTGAGGGCAGAGGAGATCCATCCGCTGTCATAGACCGAGGTAGTCAATCCCGTATTGGAATAGATGATGACTTTGTAGTTAGTCACATCAGCGGCACCTGCAGTCCAAGTGATCGTTGGCGTCAATGTGTTGACTTCCACAGTTGGACCCACTCCAGTTACCGTAGCGGGAGCTTGCGTATCTTTAATCCAAGTTTGGGAAGTATATCCAGACTGAACGTTGCCTGCCAAATCCGTCGCCCTAGCGCAAATCGTCACATTTCCGTCTGCTAATCCAGCAATATTACGTGTGATAGGGGTGGCTTGGGGAGTAGTACCGCTTTGAGTGCCAGGACAAGCTGCACTGGTGCCACTCACTATATCAAAAGTATAGCTCGTAGTATCAGTCGCTGAGATCGCTACGCTTAAGGTAGATGTGACGTTAGACTCACCGGTCGGGAAACCAGAAAGTGCTAAGGTTGGAGCCAGGGTGTCGATCTTGATGTTTTTTGTCGTTAATAGGGTTGTCGACGTGGTAAGCGATACGTTATTGTTGTACGTATCTTTTATTGTCGCACCATTGAGACTTAAGGCGGACGTGCTGGCAACATTGAGGACTGCCACATTGTCAGTGGCCTGCACGACATATTGGAACCTAAGGATAGTGGTGCCCGACCCACTTAAATAAGTAGCCGACTGCGCCGGGGTCGTATTTAATGCGAGAGTTGGTGTGCCTCCAGCCACAAAAACATTTGCGGAGTTCGTGTTAGCACCTGAAGAGAATGTGACATCAATATAAACTGTGTTACCAGCATTCAAATTCGCATTAGTCGCAGTAGGTGAACTTATAGCTGAAATAGTCCGCGATTGCTGATCCCAATTGAATGTGGGGTTATAATCCGTGAAATTTCCAGCCGTGTCAGAAACTCTTAGCTTCAAATTAGAGGTACCAAAGGTGTTGCCACATGTTGATGTGATCGCGGGGTTTTGAGTTGTAGATGTCGTGCTTCCAGGAGTAAAAGAAGTCGCACAGGTAGGCGCATTGCCCGTCACGCTCCAAAGATAACTGATCGCTGATCCTGAAGGAGCTCCCGAGTCGGTTGCTGCAGTAAGAGAAGGGGTAAAGGCCGCATTGACAGGGCCCATATTGGGAACGCCCCCTGAAATGGTTGGCAAGCCGGTGTCCTTATACCACGTGAACGCCGTTGGGGTCGCCTGAACGTTTTCAGATAAATCTTGTCCTAGGACACAGAGAGTGTATTGCCCATCAGCGCCTGGACTTGCGGTAATATTGGTGCCCACATTCGCAAGGCTAGAATAGCTGCCTCCCGAACAAGAGCTGCCGGCCACCGTGTAGTATTTGTATTTGATTGCCCCGGAAGCTGTGGTAATGGCAGTATTTAGCGTTGACAAATTGGAGTAGTAGTACGATGAAAGCAGGTTTCCAAAGGCCGTGATACTCACCGTCGGAGCCGTAGCGTCCCAAGTGAAGGTTTTGGTCTGAGCATTTGTAGTGACGTTGAGTGAATTATCGGTAACTTGCGCTCTAATAGAGTAAGACGCACCATCCGTAAAGCTTGAATCGTTCATCACATAAGACCAGCTTGTTGTATTGACGGCTAAAACCACAGGCCCCGGCCCCGCTGTCCAAGTACTACCGTCCCAGTAGGTGTTGCTGGTGGTATTTTTAATTTCAAGTTCCACTTTTAGCAAACCGGACCCACCCGTATCAGCGGCAGTACCGGCAAAGGTTGTAGTTGACCCCGCTCCCATTAGCGCGGTTACCGGACCAATCTCGGTAGCCGCCGGCGCGGTAATGCTGCCTGTAGAGAACGTATTGTCGATGGTAAAGTAATAGCTTCCATAGTTGGTCGCATTCAAATTGGTGCCGCCAGAAGTATAGCTATTTGCCACAACACATATATAGTAGGTTCCGTTCTGACCCGTTGTAAATGAGACAGATGTACCCACTACAGTTGAGTTAATGGGCGTAGCACCCGTAGTACAATTGGGGGCGGTCGCCCTAAACACCTTGTAGTTTTTGGCTCCTGCTGAAGCTCCCCACAGCAATGTGACGGTATCTTTCGTATTACTTCCACTCGTAGGTGTCTGCGTAACTGTAAACGTACCTGGAAGTACGTCAATATTGAGGGTTACTGCAGCCTGAATGGCGCTGCCATTCAAAGTAGACGTGCTCAGTATATTAAACGTAGAGCGGTTCGCCTTCGTATCTTTATAATAGACCGTATCTTGATTGCCTGAACTCAGCGATCGACTTGTGATACTGGCAGTACATCCAGAATCCGAGTAGATGGTTGCCGCTTGATCTGTCCCAATAACCGACAAGTTAATAGTCGATGCCGAGGTCAGACTCTGCTGATTGCCCCAGATATCATCGAATCGATAGTTGAGCGTAAGACATGTCCCAGAAGGAGACCCCACTGCATTGACGGTAGGTGTCGTGGTCACAAATGATGCTCGCTTAGCTACATCAGGCAAAATGGTAGCGTTCAAAGTCGCGGTTCGGTTTGAAGCAGTGACCGTAATCACCGCTGCATTGCTGGCGACAGAAGTACGGTTTGCATACCAAACCGATAACACATTGGTTCCGCTAGCCATGTTCAGGGTACGATTTCCGGCTGAACCCCCTAAAGTTGAAGAGGAGTGAAAGGATGCGGTATTCAATGTACTCTTAAAGCCTTGTGCTGTCGTATTACACTCTGTCGAAGAGGCGAAGAAATCTCCGTTACCATTACCACCTGTAGACGCGAAGGTGAAGGTCGTAAGAGAATTGACGTTGGCCGGGTTACTTACCAAGTCCTGAGTCTGAATTTTCAGTTCCTGACAAGCTGTGGTGAGCTGAGTAAAGTTATTGCTTGGTGAAGGGCTTATGAACACAAGTTTAGATACGCTACTTGCTTGAACATCGATCGTTCCTGTCACGTCCGATACACATCCAGCGCTAACTCCCGTGCAGGCTGCAGTCACAGTACCAGATCCCACAGACGTCGGAGCGAAAATGGTCGCGGCTCCTGTGGTTGGGCTCAACTTTCCTGTCAAGGCGCCTGATCCGGTCCAGGATACGCCGCTGGCATCACTTTTCAAATTACCGTATGCATCATAAAGGTAGGCATACAAGCTCATGGTTAGGTCCGTAAAGAGGCTAAGTGTAGATCCACTCAATGTAGGATTGGTGGATACGGGGCTTTGGCTGAGACGCACATAACCAGCTGTGTTATTGGGAAGAACCGAGAAGACTCGAGTACCGGTAATTGCTGCGGTGTTTTTGGTACCGGCAGTAACGGTGCCGGTCACTGTCAACGTAGGCGACTCTGCCTTGTAGAGGTTAAATGGAGTGCTCGTTGTGGAATAAACCCCAGAGGTAAAGGTCTGTAAACCATTGGAAGCAAGAGTGGGGCTAAAAGTAGTGCTTGGATTTTTAGGATTGACGACAGTAGACGTTGCACCACTCCAAGCAAAACTGAGCGTATCTGTAGTCCAAGATGTCGCAGGGTTTTCAAACTGATCGAGAGCTGTAAAGGTTAAGTCAAAAGGAACTCCCGCATTGGTAGAGGCCCCACCTCCTGTGATGGCATAGGAATTAGCTGGTGCATGATAAATAGAGAAGCCACCGCCACCGGTTCTCTCCTTTGATGGCCCGCCGCCGCCAAAGCTAGAACAGCTGCCGCAAGGTACGTAATTATCAACTAAGTTAAGAGCGGCCCCCCCGGATTTCACCATCGTCGCAGAAAGTCCTGATGTAGTTCCATTGGCAAAGGTTAGAGCACTGCTTGGATAGGTTGGTGTGGATCCATTGGGTGATGTTACAAGTCCAGACCAGGTGTAGGATTGGCTATTTAACTGGGCATCAATTCCTGAAACGGCATTACCCCCAGAATCCCTTGCAAACACCGTCACGGATTGGGGTACACCCGCAATTCCGCTCCCCGAAATTTGAATACCGTAGTTAGTGACGGTATCAATGGTCGGAGTAAAGGTAATATAAGGCGTCCTGTAAAACCCATCTGCAAGGGTATTGATAAGCCAAATTCTATTGGTCTGATTCGCACCACGGTAGAACATATTAGACTGGGGGACCATGGCAGTAGTCGACATATTGATGAGAATTTCCGGACTATTGCCTGGGGCGTAATTAACAGGGTCTGGCGATTCGAGTTTCCCTACACCGGTAGCTGCACCGCTCACCCGAATTATTCGGATTTGTGTTGCGCCTTCTCCCAATTTCGGATTTTTATACTGATCCAGGGCCTGAAATTCTAGATTGAATTTCGAAGCCGCACTTCCTATCAAAGTTGCCGGCGAACCTGAGGTTCCCGTGCAGTCAGACGCATCACTCACTTTTTTACAAATGATATCGTAGTAGAGTTGGAGGCCTGGTAGAACATCCAATGTGCTCACGTTACTTGACGTTTTTTGTGGTGAAGCATTATCTCGAATATTAAGCAGAAGTCCGGTTTCAGCCTTTGTAAATGTTGATGGGGCATTGGCCACACCTGCTGAAAAGCTTAACGTAGAGAGGAGGATGGGATTCGTACCATCTGGGGCGATGTGGGTTGTCATGTTACTAGAGTCCCCAGAGTGAAACCAAGTATAGGTCTGAGCATTTAAAGCTGTATCAGCCCCAGAAACAGGATTTCCTGAGTTATCTTCTGCTCGCACTTGTATAAAGTTACTCAGTCCAGCGTTGGTGAGAGACGGCTGAATAACAGTATATTGTTTGACCGTCTTTGGACTCGCATTAAACACGACGAGTGTGGAATAATAAGCTTTGATACCTTTACTGTTGGAATCTACAGCGTTGATGTAGAAACTTCCCGCGACATCCAAGGCCAAATTGTTCACCGTAAGACTCGATGAACTCGAAAACGTCGGATTGATACAGCTCGTGTCGTTAGCAGGCGCCGAGCACACTAAAGATCTTCCGACCGATGTCGTACCATCTGATTTTACGGCGAACAGATTTACTGCGTTCGTTCTGACCAAGGCATTGCCATAAACATCTCGGGCTTGAACCGTAATCGAGAAGCGGTTGCCTCCGGCACTACCTTGTACGTTTGTAGTTCCAAGATCGGAGTAAGCTTGGACCACTGCTCCACTTCCTAGATTAGAGGCAGTCGTTACGTAGTGATCCAAGACAGTCGCATTCACTCCTGGAACATCTAAACCTAGAGAGGAAATCGTGCCTCTCAGAGGCTGATTGGCATCATCATATCTCACGTTCAGGAGTTTAAGACCTTCCCCAAAGGAGCTGGCACTGGAGTAGATTTTGGCATACAGCTGAGTACATCCATTCACAAAGGTTACGCTTGACAGGCCCAGATCCACATTCAACTTATTGGCAGCAAACGAGCCACCTGACGCCTTAGAAACTTCAATACCGGGCATTTCAGGGGTGTCCGTGATATTTGCCTTTCTAAATTCTAGATTCAAGGTGGCATTGGGATTGGTAATCAACACACTGTTTACATACACACTTGTATCGATCGTATTTCCAACAGCATCTTTCATACAGAGAGTAAAGGGAATTTCTGATCCTAAATTTACAGGTGCAGAGGTCTGTGTATCTACGATGGAAAATGCAGACAAGGGACCTGTCGAAATGCTGATGGTACCTGTAGAATCAGAAATACAACCCGATATGGCAGAACAATCTGCCGTAACGACTCCGGTACCTCGTGCGGTCGGAGCTAATGCTGAGGTAAGACCGGTTGTGGGAAACAATTTACCAGACATAGCTCCTGTGCCTGACCACTGCACCGTGCTGGCAACTCCGCCTGATACGGTCAAGAAATTGCCGTATTGGTCAAACAACGAGGCAAAGTAGTTATAAATCTGATCTGAAGAATAACTCTGATTGATTCCTGACAGATCGTTTGCAGAAGAATAAACGGCATTGTTCGTGATTTTGGTATAGGAAACTTGAGGCTTGGGTACTGTCTTGATATTGAAAGTAGTTGATAGTGCTACGCCAGATTCCGTAGCTGTATTCGTTCCCTGAATTTTGAGAACCGTATTCTCCTCAACACCCGAAACATTCAGATTGGAGCGATAAAGCGTGAAAGGAGTTCCTGGTACGCTATAAATACCGTTCGGAAAGCTCTGATTCGTGACATTCGCTGCCTTAGTAGCCGCACGAACTGTGCCATCGGCGGGAGTCGCAATACTTGAACTTGCGCCCGATAGGTAACTAAATGTAAGAGAATCGTTCCAATTCTGTGCCGCATTTCCATAGATATCTTTTGCACTTATAGAAAGTGAAAACGGCGTACCAGCTGTCGCGATCGCGCTAATCCCTGAGAGGGTATAGACTGACGGAGCTTTGGGATCAATATTAAGAGTTCCACTCCAATTATTGTCCCCATTACTAGACCTAGACAATCTATTTTTGTTCACGCCTTCACCTTTTAGACTCACCGCAGTGGTAAAATTATCTTTCACGCTAAACAGCAGAGCATTATCCGCCGCATAGAAAGTCGCCGATAGATTCTGGCTGGCCCCACTGGTAAAGGTTAAGCTAGCAGTAGGTAAAACATTGTTCCAGCCACCCACGGACACGCCTGTGCCTGTCCAGACGTAAGTTTGCGCATTAAGGGCCGCATCGATTCCCGTGATGACGTTTCCACCGTAGTCAAGTGCTGACAATTTAAATGCTTTGGTCGTACCAGCTGCAAACTGTCCGCTTCCGAAACCGGTCAAGTCATAGGACCTAACAGCGTCGATATGAGGTAAAAAGGAAATATAAGCATTTTTGGTAATGGAAGAACCTGACTCCCTAGTGGGCAAATCAAAAGATAGAGTCTGATTGGGGGCACCATAATATAAATTATCTAGGGTAATGCCATTTTCATCGGCAGCGGAGAACGTTATAAAATTATCAACCGTATTGACATTGGTGTAGCTTTTAGAAGTTGTGCTAGCAATGACAGCCCTATTTCCAGCGGGCGCACTTACTTTCACAGTGGCAAGGTAGAGACTTGCACTGCCGGCTTTTTTGTTGCCATAAATGTCCACGCTTTCCACCACCAAATTGAAAAGATTCGCCCGACTTGCAACTATTTGATACGGACTTCCGGAAGTTCCCGAACAATCGTTATTGTTGGATACTAAGCGACAGGTAATGGAATAATTTATGCCGTCTGAACTCAACACGCTCACACTGGCAAGCGCGGACTGCATTCCACTTGAGCCTACAACCTTAAACTGCAAGGATTCTTTTTTTGTCAAAGTAAAGGGCACATTGGCAGCCCCTGATACAAACAAATAGCTCGTGGGAATCGTTGGTGCCGCATTGCTGGGCGAAAGATGCGTCGATAAGTTCGCAGACAAATTATCGGTAGCCGAAAACACTTGAGCAGAAAGAACATCATCTGCTCCTACAACTTGACTACCAGAGTTATCGAGCGCTGCTACCTGAACTACAAATTGCTGACCTGCGGGAACGGATGCTGGCACGTTTTGTATCACGAGATCCTTAACCGTTTGTAGAGAAGCTTGGAAATTTATAGCTCTAGAAACGGCAGTTTTGGTAGTTATAGATCCACTGCTGGCAACAGCATACATAATGCCAGGAATATCCGAAGTTAGTCCTGTAATCACAACTTGATTTGAATTATTAAAATTTGCGGTCAAGCAAGAAGTATTTCCAATCGAAGTTTGACCCGGGCAAATCATTTGGCGCGAAACTGCAGTCACCCCGTCGGACTTAATACGACTCAAGGTAATGGGAGTAGTGACATTCACACTATTGCCGTAAAAGTCACGTGCGTAGACTAAAAGGTCAAATCTATTTCCACCCGCATTTGCATATCCTGCATTAGCTTGGACATTAGACCAAGCAGGAACAGTACCTCCCACAGGAACACTGGCTGCCTTATCATACTCTGTCGCGAAGTGATCAAGAGCACCAGGCGTTGTCGTCGAAACGAATAGCCCATCCGTCTTAGGTATCGAAGTAGTGGGGCGAAGTGGGTCTGAAGTGGACACCGACAGCAATGCGCCTGGATTTTGATTAGCTGAAGAATAATTTTTCAAGTAAATGCTTTTACATCCATTGGTGAATGAAATGGTATTCGTCCCATTAGGAATTATTTGACTATCAAAATTGGCGCCACTTCCCGTCGACATCACAAGACCATTGCCCTCAGCGTTCTGCCGCACATTGGACGTAAATGTGACATTGTAAGGGATATTGGGGTTTGTTTTTGTAACACCAGAGTGAATGACGGGAGTCGTGATCACATTGTTCGCAGCATCAACCAGACACATATTTACAGGAATTTCTTGACCGGCTGCAATAGGGGAAGGTGCCTGATCATTATTGAAACTAGCGCCCGCATCTAAACTCAGCCAGGCTAAAGGTCCAGCCCAAACTACGAGAGGATCGGATTCTGCAATAAATCCCCCTTGCTCCACGTGAAGCCGCGCTGACCCTTCCTTAAGTGCTTCAAATTGCATTTTATTTGTAGCCGCTAAATTTAAGCCTAATATATTGTCAGAAGACAAGATGGGATCACTGGTGAGGGCATTCGATTTGTCCCGCTTGTCCACAATGGACCAACTAGAATCCGTATAACAATTAAAAAGATTTCCCCATTGGTCTTTCAAGCACCCATAAGCATCCTTGGGCGCATAATTGCCTCTCGTATTCGTACGACGAGGAGTGAAAGGATATTCGACGGCACCAAAAATACTTGGGAAATTGGCAGTGGTGAACGACAATCCTGCTTGACTCGGCTGACTCAGAATGTCAGCAGCTACGGTAGCACCTGGTAAGAGATTGAGGTTGCTGCTCATCGTATAGGTTTGGAGTCCTGTAGTGGGGCAATTCCCCGGAATCGCGCACCAAGGAGAGACAACCTCATCCTTAAATTCTGCTGAGAATGCAATTATCTCATTTGCTTTCCTGAATTGAAGGCCTACAAAAGAAAGAAAATTCTCCGCGTTCGCCGGCTGACCCGGGGCACTTGAGGAGGCTGCAAGTGCTGTTGCATAGGAATCGAAGGTCCAAGATGCTCGCGTAGGAGAGTTATTAACGGCGTAGCTAGGGCCTTGACCGGTGGGCGCATTAGAAGGAAGACCATTGGTCCAAACTTTACGCATTCTATCGGTAATATAGAGATTTGTTTCAGGCGAACCAGGGCCTTTAGTTGATGCGCTAACGTCATTACCAAATTGATCTTTAAGACCAAAGTCTATGCTGAATCCCTCATCAACATTTAAAGAGCCATTGGTAACTGTCACTTTCGACCCAAGAGAACTGGGCTTTCCCGCAAGGGTTTGTGTTGCCCAACCGCCCAATAAGGTGCCTTTAGATACATATAAACGTGTTGCCCATTGACTTGCGCTTCCCGCCAAATTATTATTAGACTTTACGGAATGAGCAGAAGAACCTTGTGCGCCAGAGGCGGTAGGAGTTGCCGCCAAATAGCTCTGGCCGACCTGTGCAGTAGGGTCTGTAACTGAGACGCCCGTCGCAGGACCAATATAATTACAAGCTTTATCATGTATATGCCAATAGACCGTCTTACTACCGCAGCCACCCCTGTTTTGCACGTTAAAAAACCCCACTGTAGGGTATGGACAGGGAGACTCTACCCCAAGCTGGTCACGAGAATCGACGCCTCCGCTAAGCCCGGAACCTTGGGGTCCCGCAATCCAACCTAATTTCGGGTCTGCAAAGTCGTCAACAAAGGCCGGATGGAGGTGATGAGCACCGCCGCGAGTGACTGTAATAATATCTTCATGCCCAGCCCCTAATGCGGTCGAACCGTAGGCAGTAGGGGGAGTGGTAGAAGGATCATAGAAGATGCGATTTGCGCCCCGTGAAGCAATGCCAAGTAACGGAGTATTCGCATAAGTACTTGGCTCAATCTCGACTTGAAAAATATACTGACTTTGCGGTGCAGACAGCCTATTTGCCAGGGTCTCAGCTGCATGAAAACAAACAGTTCCTGGGAACGTAATGAGCCCACTATTCACGGGAACCGAGCCATACCACCAGTCAGAAAAGTAATTACTTACCAATGTGGGCGCATTGGGATCGGTGTTTGCGTTTGAATTATTAATGACGCTGGCAGAGGGACCTGTAAATCTCCTTGCTTGAGCTTCAAGGCTATAATCCGCGCCACCTGTTCCAGATAAGGCGTCAAATCCCGCGTGAATGGGGCCTGGAATTTCGGCAGCATTTAAAAGCGCATATTGATCTGGTGCAAGGCTACTAGCATTAACTTTGGGGTCGTCTATACCGTTGGGATGGGTTGGATCCACTTTAAATATTTTCAGGCGAACATTGGTAACCGTGGTATAGTCCAACAATTGATTGCCCTTAGCATCCGACAACTTAAATTTTAGGTTTTTGCAGATACCCGGCATGGCATTCGTGTTGTTTACAGTCGCATCATTGGGATCATAAAGATCAGAGGCTACGTGATCGATCACTCCCGGTGTGATTTCAATATTAGGTGAGGGCCATCCTACTAAGCTTGGATTGGTCGCGGAATAAGGGACCGCAAAAGCCTTTCCTAGTCTGTTTTGGGGTGACAACACAAGGGAATACTTGGATGCATCCTTCAACGTAGTCGTTGAAATTTTTGCCACATCCGCAGCAATGCTTGGATCATAAAACTTCTTAGGAGTGGGGTCCACTCCTGCAGGAGGGGTTGCATTCGGAGTCAAAATGTCATTTTTTGTAAAATCAGCTGGCCAGGGCGTAGAACTGGCGGTACCCGTTGTAAAATTAAAGAAATAATCAGGCCCATTGGTCAAATCCGTATAGGTACCTTCAAAGCCTTTCACAGAAATATTATCAGATAGGGCCATGTCGCGAATATAATTTCCTGAACTGTCCGCGATCGCGACACCAAAACCAAATTCCTGAGAGGCCTTTATCGAAATACCGCCTGGCAAAGAAGAAGGTTGGAGAGCGATACTGCCTGTTGTCGTACCACCTTTTTTATCGGTAAAGAATATGTATTTTTCTGCTCCCGGTATGGAGCGAATAAACTGGGTGTTAATCCCAACCACCCCAACCTCACCATTGGGAATGAGCTGTTCCATCGCAATCGAAGTGATGGTTTGCGAGCTTATAACTCCCGCTGTACCTGTCCCCCGAGAGATGAGGTAAGTATCACTCAGCGTACAAACACCCGCTATAAAGGTACAAGTCTTCGAGCCATCTGGTAATACGGGAGGGATACCACCCCAGCTTGGAGAGGCTGAACTGGAAAAGTCAAAGGTTTTAACCCCGGCGAAATCGGAAGCTAACACATCATCATTATCCGTAGCTGTCAGTCTAATCTTAAACGGTTTTCCAGCGGTAATGGGGTTCCCCAGAACAAAAGGCACCGCTGCGGGATTGGTATCAACCAGATCAATCTTGATTTTGGATGCTAAACCGGAAGTAATATTAAGTATAGGTGAGATCGCCGCTTTAACGGTGATGTCGAGCGGAATCGCTAAAACACGACCGGCACCTGGGATACCTACCGAAGCCAACGGACTGCTTACACCTTGCTTGGAAGCAAGAGCGCGGTGTACTCCGCAATAAACCATATTCCCTTCTGGTTGATTGGTGGGAAGTTGGTTTGTGGATGGCGTGGAATTAGGAATCGGATTGATACAACCAATGGCATCACTGTAAAGGGAGGGATCTTTATCCTTTAAACTCGCCACTAAACCATCAAACGCCGGCTGAGTGCCCGAGTGATAAATATAAGAGACACCCCAGAATTTAGACGGAACGTCAATTACATAGTTTCCGCCTGCGTCATAGCCAGCATTGTTAAAGAAATACTGCTGATCTGCTCGAACAATAATAGTCCGATCAGCCTCAAAAGAGGTTCCCGTAGCGCCTGAGGCTACTAAATCCCACGGCGTTCCAAGTCCACCGGCAAGGTTTCTTAACTGGGACTGTGTGACATTACCGGGTAGAATGGTAATCGGTGTCGCATTGATAATGGACACAAGAAGGGTACTATCCAAAATGGAAATAGTTGGATAAAGTTGGCCTCCAGCAATGTCTGGAACTTTTACCACTGTAAAGGAGCCCGTGGTGGTTCCAATTCCGCGAGTCACCAAAATTTTATTTACCGTCTGATCAATTTCATCGGCCAGGGTCGCAGTAGCGACAATTCCCGGGGGTGGCGTTGATGGGTAAGCATTATTCAACTTCAACTTAACGCCAAATGTCGTATTGTAGTCGACGCAAAGATTGTCTTTTTTATCATAGAGAGTGGAAATAACTTTAAATGGCACCCCCACTCTCTCCGTGGAATTGCTTCCAATGGAGTGTTCCGTTTTAAACTGCACTTTAGCGGGAGCCCCGGACCTGATCATGTAAGTAAACTGGGCAGATATGCCTTTTTCCGTCGACACGCTAATAATCCCCGAACCTGTGGTGATAGGCAGGATCTTTTGAAAGGAATCTACTTTATCTGTCATAAGACGAGTCGCTAAAGGTCCGGTGGCCGACCATTGCGTGGGGACAAATCCTACGAAGTTCCCACCTTCATCTGCTAAGAAAGGATAAATTTGAAGTTCGTCGATATCGGCAGAAATATCAATACAAGGTCTTGAAAAATCCGTATCGGACAAACAAAGATTCGTCACCTTTGTTGCAGGATACGTCGTACTAAGCATAATCGTTCTTGCACGTCCCGAGATCACAGGAATCGTTATGGTTGCCGGTTTGACCGGAAAGTTAGGATCCGATGGCTTGACCGAAATGGTCATGGTGGTAGGAGAAAGAACCTTAAAGGGACCACCAGGAAGAGAACAAAGCCCTCCCCTAAAATTGCAGTTTACTTTCTTTCCGTTTGGGACAACAATGCGGTCATTGTCAACCCCTGCCACTCCAGTGGTCTCAATATCAAATGCAAATCCGCTACCTTTGGGGGTAGTGGGAAGTCCTGGAACTATCAAGTTAACTGAAAATCCAACCCCAGCTTTAACGACGGGATTTCCATTATCATCTTCAAGTTGGGGAACAAGCAATAACGTGGCTTCCAAAGGTGATTCGCCATTTTTCCCCCAATCACGCCACGCTTGAATTTGAACGGTTGCATATTGCATCAAATTGGAAGCAGAAGATCCTTCTGGTACTTTAAGAACGATAGCAACGACGGATCCAAGACCATCAGGAGTCTTATACCCGGTAAAAGCTCTACCGTCACGATCTGTCTTCGAAGAGGAACCCGTTAAGTCACCCACACACCCTTCACGAGTGGTGGCATTTTCACAAGTCACAACCGTAGAAATTTCCCCGTTGGCTTGTAAATTGAAAAAATTAGTATTCCAATTGTCCTGAAACGTCTTCAACATCACGGGAACTTTTTCGGGTTTAAGTTCGGTACCACCTTCATACATAGCGGTAATATCGAACGCCTTAAACTCTGATCCAATTGCAGGCAGAGGCGTACCGTTTTGCGTGGCTACGAAAAACTCGATGTTATCGCTAAATGTATATCGAGCTGGAATGTTAAGATAGTTCTTAGCAGTCTTTGCTGTATAGTAAGAATTTTCTCGCGACTTAGCGACGGTAGACGAACCTTTTGAGCATGACATCACTATCATTGCACAAACGACCATCCAAATATTAAGATTTGCCAATCTGACGCGCATACTTACTCCTTCAAATGGCGATACCTTTTGCCTACTAAGAAAGTCATTCGGAATTCCCCCTAAAAAAATAAAGAATTTATTTAAAACAATGGGCTTAGCGACATTTTGCAAAAGAAAAAAATCCTTAACCACTCGAATAAATTGATTTTTCAGACGCTGTTAATTCTTACCTAAAGGCATAATTGCACCTGTAGAAGAGCTAATACCGTTGGCACGATTTTTTATTTGGGGCTTCCCTATCGATTTGTCTAAGCATTGAGGACACCCACTAAGATTCTTTGAAAATGACATCCCAGGTCATTAAGCTACTTAGGGGCTCCGCATGTCTCTCAAAAAAATTTCTACATCAGCCAAAATTAAAAGAGATAGAACTATGGCTCCGAAAGCAGTGGTTCCTGCTCTGTATTTTGCTATCTATGTTGAAAAATAGATCTCCTTAGTAGGACACTTCAAAGATCCTCATCAGCGGATTGTATTTGTCCTTTAAGGAGTGTGTCCTCTTGCGAGTTCATGATAGTAGACCGTTTTCGCTATTTCCTGCTTTTTAAAGCCGTATGATTTACTCGCGGTCAACCTTGACTTGATAGGACCAAACGTGAGCTTTGTAAGGGAGAGATAGCTATTATAGTCGCTATCACCAACCAAAGAGCAGCCCCCCATTGCCTCAAGCATCAGTACATGGAGCACGAACCTCCTGCTACCGCTATTCCGCAGTTTCAAGAGTATCCCTTTGAAATGGGTTCCCTAGATGATCTCGAGGGAAGCACAACCATTAGAATTGGATACCGGCTGGCGGTGCCTGCGGAGCTCTTTAAAAATTCTAGTTGAGATGGGCCAGACTTAAGAATCGCCCCTTTGAGGCTCGCAACACTAATAGCGCGAGGTTTCTTTGGCATCAAATTGCTGCGTAATGATCGCATTAAACAACGCTTAGAATATCTATGCACGATAGAAGAAAAGGAAACACTGGGAATAGATGTTTGATTTTCCTATCAACGATCTTGGAAGTTGGTTTTTTTCGGCTCGGCGAACATCCCTCTCTGAGGGAGTTATCAGTTTTGCTTCGGCGCCCGAGTGCGTGTGTTTTCTGTCCATGATACAAGTTTACCATTTCCTGTTAGGAGATTTTGCAATCTCCATTTCGAAAATCAAATCTTTGTACTTTACGATGTCTTGAAGCCACGCAGGCCATGATTTTCTAGCCGCTTTGGATAGAGGCCATATCCCGGGACAGGTGCATAATCGACAGCATCCACAGCTATGTCTTTTTCCTGTTTGCTTTGCCTGATCGAAAGCGTCAGGCACTTAAGTGTTTCATGCAAATTGATACTCTTACGTCGCTTCATCGTATTGATATAGTCAATCAATTGCAAACGTAGCGACCGCTCATCAGCGTCCTCCATGCCTGTTGCTTCAAGGTCGCTTGCTTCCCATTTGGAAATTGCAGACGCAACTTTTTTGTCATTCAGCCATGCAGCAAATTCCTTTTGAGTCAGATCTAAATGATTTCTGATGAACTTAATTTCCGCACCGTTAAGCTTGGAAGGTTTGAAGGGCATGGCCTCAAACAACATAACCTCGAGCTTACTATAATTGATAGAAGGCTCCCAATCGCCGTCTACTTCCAGGTGCGGACAATCTAAAATGAGAATAGGAAAACCAAAGTAATTGATAATCAGAGTTTTTTTAATTGTCTTTTTCATCGGCTTTTTCATCGGCAACACCACAAATTAAAAGGTTCATTCTTCATCAAGCACAGTTACAATCAAAACTCTTCGATCGGGATTCTCCACGACTCAAACACAAACGCGTAGCTTTCGTCTGTCCGTTGTGCGTCCTACAAAAGCATAGGACCAGCGATTTGATCTCGTTTCCAGCTGAGTCGTATTGGCAAAACTGGTCCTTTGATGCCTTGCGACTTCCACTTCTACTTAGAACCTGCCGGACCTCTTGCATCGTCACCTCCCGATCTTCGAGCCGCTTTTTTGCATGCCGGGTGGGAATGATCATCACTGCCTGAGAGTAAACCGCTTTCACGAGGTCTTCAATTTTAACCTTTGCGGGATGGACTACCGTTTCATTTGATGTTTTAATCTCTTTCCGAGCCACGTAGTCTCCTCGGCTTTCAAATGCTAAAAGTGAACAGATAAAACTGAGCAAGAATAAAGTACAATATTTTCAGTGTTTTGACAAGTTGTTTTAGCAAATTTTCGCATTCTTCTTTTTGGCTATAAATACTTTTGTCTGTGCCGTCTACTGAATCCTCATCAAAGAGATTCACAGCTACTACAAAACCAAAGCCCTTGCTGATGGCTCTAAGGGCCCAAAGTCAGGAGCACTCATCTTTATGCAGCTTGCCGGTTCAGCTCTAAAGCCCATTTTGACCACAAAGTTGATTTAAATTCCTCTGAAACCCTAGGATGGTGGGGATCACACGTCATTTTTCCAAATTCAAATATAGGCACAACAAATCGCAGTTTTACATTCCATTATATCTATTTTAATGATAAATATTTTTGGACGCCTGGATGTTGGGAGTGTTTGAGAAACATTTCAAAATCAATTACTTGTACTGTCATCTGAAAACAAACGATTGAGCCTCTATAAGTCAAGGTACTGAACATTTTTTACTTTTAGTTTATTTGGAGTTTTTTTCGTAGTTTTCGCGCAATCTTCTTCGGGACTATCTATTTCCGGCAAAAGAAATAGTTAACTAACTCAGAAGCTCTCATCAGAAGCTCTCAAATGCTGAAAAACAGTTGTTTTGTTCTATTTACGGACTCGGCGTATTCTGGCGCCAGTTTTCTAGCATCTACGAGATCAACCTTATAGGGGAGGACGCTCTCTTCAAGTCTTTCGGCAATTGTCGACAAAGTCTCGGCTGGCAGTGGGCCGCCCTCTAAGAGAAGATCTACATCGCTATACTTCTGATATCTAGCTCCGACTCGCGATCCAAAGATATAAACACGAATCCCGACCGGATTAGGGATCTCTTTGCGAAAAATGCTTTCGATAAGTTCCCTATCTTGGGGCGAGAGGCCGAATTTCATTTTTTAACTTCCGCCTTCAATTTC
Source organism: Pseudomonadota bacterium (assembly GCA_037142195.1). Classification (GTDB taxonomy): domain Bacteria; phylum Bdellovibrionota_B; class Oligoflexia; order Oligoflexales; family CAIMVM01; genus CAIMVM01. The sequence goes on along the minus strand of JBAXBA010000056.1, from coordinate 1,025 downwards.
AGAATAAGTGTCTCTGCGGCGTGAAGAAATGGTGCACAAACGGAAAACACCCATTTGGCGACAGATTCATCGTAGATATGGCTTGTATAATTCCGAGCATTCAACATGACCATCCATGCGCTAGCGTCGGAAATGAATCCTTGCTGCGCCAAGTCCCGAATAACTGACCGAGGAGAGTTGGATTTGATCCCCATGGTATCTAGAACTCTTTTGGATGTTTTCCACATAAGCTCGAAGGTGTATTCAAACCGTTGAATCACTCCGTCGCGCTCCAAATCGTTGGCTGGCGGTCGTGCGAGAGCTTCCCTTAACGAAGCCACAGCGCGTTCAAGCACTCCAAATTCAACAACCATTTAAATGATTCCTTTCGAGCTCAAACAAAAACCATCATCTTTCTAGGATTTTAGCCGAAAGATAGCCGCAAATTCCATTTAGAAGCTGGAAAAATTGCCTCAAACATCTGTTGCTTACGAAAGACCCACCTTTGGCATTCTAACTGTCCCGATGAATGAAATTGTCAGATAGAACTGATGATATAGCAAGCGGATTTTAACTGAAAAATACAATTATGGATTTTTTCCAAGGATCCACTAGCATCGATGAAGTGGGAAATGAACCGCCAGTTTACATGCACAAGCTTGCATAAGTTTCCTATAACGGTCTACATGATGTAGGTAAGTCGTCGGTTCTATTCTTTATATCATTGTGCTCGGTCCGAAATCAAAGGTTGCCGGCTCTAAAAACGTCTAGCCGCATTTTTAATCTCTACCATCTCGCAATCGTCTATTCTTTTAAACTCAGGAACTTCTTTTTCTGAACAGGCAGTGCCTACATTTGCTACCATGATTTGACGAACGCTTGTGCTGCTAAGAAAAGACCCGACAATGGGCACCTGATAACGTCTTTTGTCTTCTTTCTTTGCTCATACATGCAAACAAGCTATCGCAAGCATAAAACACAGGTCAATGCCTGGGGCTGAAGCAGTCAACCGAAAACTTACTCAAACTTGATCATTTGTCTTATAA
>JBAXBA010000055.1:0-23829 GCA_037142195.1 Pseudomonadota bacterium | reverse complement strand
AGTTAAAAGGCAAATGATCAAGATTGCGTAAGTTTTTGGCTAACTGCCGCAGCCCTAGATGGGCTCCCTCAGGGCAGCTTAAAGCAAACTAGCTCTGCTGTTAGTAAATTTACTTAAGATCGGCTAAAATGTAGGCTTAAGAATATAAATTCCTAGGAGTGCTCATGAAACTTTTAAATATGACTCTGTGCCTAGCTGTTGGCGCAGCACTTGGTTACTTTGCCTCGACGCTTCGAGCGACTAAACTTATGGACAATGCTCAATGCTACAAAAATGATGCTAAAGTTCCGAAAAATCCCGTATTTTCTTTTCAAGGAAAGACTTTCTATTTGAGCGATCTGCCCTTGCCGGACCAGGTGGATTTGCTTAAAAAGTCTCAAAGCTCCTATGATCAGAGCGTGAGGTCCATCGAACAGACGGCACTTCGCATGGTATTGGCGAAGGAAAAGGGTATGGATCTGTCAGATAACAGAATCCCCACATTCCAGGAGATCTTTGGGGCCGAGTGGGTTCCTGAAAGCAAGGTCAAGGAATTCTATGAGCAGAACAAAAAGTCTTTTCCTGCTGCAAGTACCTTGGAATCTATGGCTCCCCAAATTAGGGTGCATTTGGCGGAAACGGAGATTCAATCTTTGGCTGACTCTAAGTTGGGCTCTATCAAAAATAGTGGAGCCTTAGTCAATCTATTGCCTGCGCCTTGTGGCCCCAGAGTGGAAGTCCAAGTTGAAAACCAACCCGTAATTCCTTCTAAGGTGAAGACGAACTCCACATTGACACTTCTAAGCGACTTTTCTTGTATCCAGTGTCGTCAGTCTTATTTGTCCTTGCTATCTCACTTAGATAAAATGTCTGAGAATGTAAATATTGTGCATATGGCATACTCGGAAACTGAAGGCGATCTTGGTTTTGATTTAGCAAAAGGCTCGATTTGTGCTTCTAAGCAGGGAGCTGAAAAAACGTCCGCATGGATCAAGGCAAGCTATCTTGTAGCCATGAAGATTGCCCCCAATGGACCAGACAATAAGTCCATTCTCAACGAGGTTGTCACAGATTCTGGTGTAGATCGGACTGCCTTTGAAAGCTGTTTTATGGCTCCTGAGGCCGCAGAGATCATAAAGAAAAACAATTCCCTTGCGAAGTTCAACCATATCGCTCAGCAAATGGCCATTTTTCTTAATAAGCGCCTTGTGATTGCTTCAAGTGCAGATCAAATTGTGGATTTAACAAAGGCATCTAGATAGGTTGTGAAGCATCTAGACTCAAGATTTCTGTGAGGGTGCGATCGCTGAGCGCAGTCGAAAGGCTAAGGCTTAACATTTAAGTTGAGCAGGTCTAGCAAATGGGATGATGCATTTCAGTCAATTTAAGAGCAAAAGATTTTATGGTTTCTCTTGGAGTCAGCTTTTGGCGGATGCATGAGCTGTTTGGAATATCTGTCGAGGGTAGTTATTTGAAAATAAAGTTGATTTCTCTAGCGGCCTTGCATTAAAATCCTATTCACAGGCGAACAGATTTTTTGCATTGCAGAGATTCTTGGATAGGAATCTCTGAGTCAAATCGAGCACTAACTTCTTTAACAGAACCTGTGCAATCTGAATTCCACTTTTTGGGGGTAAAAAGTGTTACGACTCTTGAAAAAACAACCTATTCTTACTTTGGGGGGCTTGCTATTACCCCTTGGTTTCTGTGGCAGTTCAGCTTTTGCTGAGTACAGACAGCAGTTCCGTTACTTTGGTAGTTTGGGTATGGGTACCTTTGATGGCAAGTATCCCTATGCTGATATTGACTCGGGAACAAATGTGTCCGACATGAGTCGATTCGGCTTAAATATTTCTGTAACAGACGATAGGCAGTTGAGTTTTTTTGCGGAAATTTTAGCGCAGCCGAACCAAATGGACGCTTCGTGGTACTTCGTCAATTGGCGCGCATCGGATTCCATTATTATTCGCATGGGAAAGACGCGATTCGCCAATTGGCTCTATTCGGAAACAAAATCGATTGGGTATACGTATCCATGGCCAGAGCTCCCCGCAGACGTCTATCGGATCAACCCTCTCACGAGTATGTATGGCGTATCCGCAGAGTATTCTATAGATACTTCTGTGGGAGGATATACCCTAGATCTCCAAATGGGCTCCATCGATGCGGAATATCTGGGGACTAAGGTGAAGTCTGATATTGCAACAGCGGGCACCATAACCTACCAGCGTGACGATTTTAAGTGGATCTTTTCGGGGCTCATCTCAGAGCAGCTTAAGCTTGAACTAACCCCTTTGCTAATGACTCCCGTAAGAGCCTTCTATCTTACTTCGAGCATTAAGTCCCAATTGGGTCCGGTAGTTTTGATATCTGAGATAGGCCGCATGAGAGCGAGTGCTACGTCGGCTGAACGGGAAAAGGCGCGCATAGGAGCTGCCAAAGCACGCGCTGAGGCGGATCCGCAAAATCCTAATGATCCTGTACTGCAAGCAGCTGTGGGAAGATCGATCATTGCTGATTCAGCGGTCATTTCTGGAACCACCGGGTACCTTCACGTGGGCTACGAGATGGGCAGTTTACAACCCTACGCACTAGGGGTCATTCTAAAAGCTGATAAAGACTCTCTGTTTTTTAAATCCCACACTCGATATGGGGGAGGGTTATTGTGGCTGGCAACAGATGAAGTCGCGGTCAAGTTTCAGGCAACACATGTTGTTATGGACAATAAAAATTACGGCCTTTCAGCATTGCCACTTGAGAAAGCGCTATCGGGTTCTAAAGACTTAGGTATTCGTTCGGCTAACCTGATACAAGCAAGTATTGATTTTTTGTTTTAACAAGGGACTTTAACACATGAAATCAGAAAACAACACATGGAAGCTTATGGGGATGCCAAGATGGATATCATTCACTCTTGTCCTCTTTTTGCATCTCTCTTTGCATCTCTCTTTGCATCTCTTTTTGCCTATTTGCTTCGGCACCATGATTCCTGAAAAAGCTATGGGCGGCGAAGCATCGCGAGCGTCTCTTGTAGTCGTGGCAGCCATTGACTTTAATATGTCCAAACTAACCAAAGAAGAAGCTGAGGCCATTTTTCTTCAAAAGCGCGTTGCTGGTCCTGGCCAGCAAGCATTTGTTCCTGTTTTTCTACCCGATTCTTCCGCTGATGCCATTGAGTTTGCGGATAAGGTTTTGGGAAAAAGTGTGAAGCAGCTTAGAGCTTATTGGAACCTTAAAGTTCTAACGGGCCGTCTCAAGCCACCCATTGTCGTGGAAACAACTGAAGAAATGATAAACTATCTCAGCCGTAATCACGGATCCTTAGGTTATTTGAATGAAGCATCTGTCAAAGATGGCTTGAAGGTGCTTTATAAGGGCGATGGAAGTCGCTGATTCCATCTGGAAACTTCATCACAACCAGATGTGCCTCGTGCCTATGCGGATTTTGGCAGATTTGATACTTTTGTTAACTGATCAGCAATGCAAGCATGCAATTTAGCAGATGTAGGAAAGTCGCCTTCGCTCACGAGCTCTATTCCCCAATTCATAAGCTGACTGCGAGATGCAGGAGAGAGGGTAGACTCTTGCACTGCAAACACTTGGGTCGCAGCAAGATTGCTCTTTAGCGACGGCATCGCATCTTTAATCCAGCTAAGGTCATCTGAGACGCTCAATAGGACAATTCTTGGAAAGTCTATCATCAATTGACGTGCAAAAACGTGTTTTTGTTCGTAGATTCTGGGAGTGAAGTCACTTTCAAGGTCTTTGACTAGGGCTTCGTTTTGACGGTTTGGGAACCCAAAGATACTGACCACAGGCTTTGTTCCAGCATTAATGTAAGTCAGCAAGCATTCATATAGGATTTCCCCGTCCGGAAGGGGCTTGGGCAACACGGCCTGAGCTCCCGCGGCAAAAGCTCGGTTACTGTCCTGATCGGAACCAGCATGTCCACTGACAATGAGTGCCGGAAGATTTGGATACTTCTTACGGATGTTGCCAATGACCTCAAGTCCATTTAATCCCGGCATTCTCATGTCACTTAGGACAATGTCTGGGGGATCCGCTAGAACAGCATCCACAAACTCCCGCGAGGACAGATGAGCGCGGACATGGAAATAGTCCGATAGAATTTCGCTAAGCAGTTCCAGCAAGTCTGGTTCATCGTCGACACAGGCAACGGTGTATTTCTTAAGGGGTGCACCTAAGGGAGCTCGAGATTCGGGTGGATTCGTTGAGGGAGTGGCAGCTATTTCAGGCTGTATTTGATTTAGTGAAGAATGTTCTCGGTCCTCTTTTTTTGCCAAGGGAATGCTAATGTCAAATTGAGTTTCGCCTATTCGAGGACTGCTAACAGAAATAGTTCCCAAGTTTTCTTGAACGATACGTTGAGCTATGGCAAGTCCAATGCCTGTGCCCTTGCCAACTTCTTTGGTGGTAAAGAAGGGCTCAAATATCTTTTCCATTATGGCTTTGGGGATTCCTCCCGCATTGTCTGTGTATCGGATGTGAATCTGCTCATCGCCATTTTTTTCTAATAGCTGCTCGATAACGAGCTGAATCTTGCGCCCGTCAGTGGGTAGGTTGGTGGCTTGACTCAAAAAAGCGTCGCGACTGTTTGAGATCAGATTTTGGATGACACTCTCAAACTCCGTAGGATCTCCATTAAAAAAGAGCTCATCTTTTGTACGGATAATTTTCCATGAGATGTTATTGGTTTTGAGTTGTGTTTCTAGAATCATAAAGGCATTGTCGATCGGATCTTCAATCTTGGTCAAAGTGCTTGTTTCCGAGCGCGTATTTCTGGCAAAGCTACGCATATGGTTAATGACTTTTTTCATGCGGTCGGCATTTCGTAGAATGCCAGCAATCACTTCCAGTTGTCTTTCCTTGCTCAATTCTTTTGTTTGAATCATGGTAGCAAAGCCAATAACACTAGATAGCGGGTTGTTTAACTCATGAGCTAAGCCAGCCCCCATAGTGCCAAGTGAGGAAAGCTTGGAGGCATGAAAGAGTTGCAATTCAATGTCATGTTTTTCGCGTTGAGCACGGACGAGGTCGGTGACATCTGAAAATGTGGCTATAGCTACTTCTTCACTGTTGAGCTTAGTGAGCAAACTGGTGCCTAAATAGGTCCTTTGTTCAGAGGCCTGACCCCGATTGAGTTGGATGCTTTCCCCTGCTACTAAAAGCTTTGAAAGCATTTCGCGGTCCACTGCCATTCCAGATTGAACCATCAGAGCACACAGGTCTTGGTCGGAGTCATGGGATACGGACTTTCCCTGGATGCCAAGCATTCTATGAAGAGCCGCGTTAGTCAGTAATAGACTTTGGTCTTTGGTTCTCACCACCGCGACCGCTTCTACGAGAGAATCAAACACGGCTTCCACAAATTGGAAGCTGATCAGTTCCGACTTTGCTTTCTTCATATTGGAAAGCATGCCATTGGAAACATTGAGCAAAGCGGCTAGTTCGTCACCTTGGTCGTCTGGAGAAAGTATTTCAATCTGTTCTAGATTTGTTTGAGAAAAGTGTTTGGTGAGCCTAGTCAAACGTCTTAGAAACTTATTCGTGCCCCGGAAGAGCATCACTGTAGTTAGGGTAGCGATAGCAAGTGCAAAGGCAATTGAGATGGCCAAGACGATACGGGAACGCTCACCAAGGCTACTCAATTCGTTTTCAACTTTTTCACGGGAGCGAATAAAGGTTTGAGTCAAGGTGTCTTCAATGAATCTACGCTCGTCCGCAAGCTTAGCCCCTACGGAAAGGAGTTCGCCTTGAGAGGGTGACGAAAAAGAGAGGGTGTTATAGCGCTTAGCATACTCTTTAAAGTGTATGATTTTCTTTTTGAATTCTTCCTTGTCTGTATTCAGCAGCGGCTGATAAATTCCTTCGAAAAGATCGAGATTTTTCAATATTATGTCAAAGTTTGATTCTTTTTCATCAAACAAGGATGGCTCACCCGTTGAGACGGAGACTTCAAGTGCACCTGCCGCTTGGACAAAGGAGTCTTGGTTCTCTCTTGCAACAAGCAGAATTTTGAGATCCTTGCTGCTTATTTCTTCGACCTTGCTACCAACACTAGTAACTGCAAACAAGATAAGAGCCACCAATCCCATCAGCGCACCTAATAGGCCGATTAGACCTAACAACATGCGTTTACGTAATGAATTGTTTGCAGCACTCATCAAAAACTCCATGAATGGAATCCATTCCTATGGGAGGCATCGGTAAAGAAAATAATTTCTTGAGTATTTGACCCTAATGCTTTCCCACCAGGTCATAGTCCTTGAGTATGAGTAATGACACCCAAATCTCTGAGGTCTTCGCTGTTTTCCTACTGGAATTGGAGAGATACCGAGTGTAAAGGGAGCAGGTTAAGTCAGAGGAGACGCTGCATTTATTATTCCCCAAGATTACCCATTATTGCCAATGATTACCCATGCGTTACAAAGTCGAAGTGTGGTTCTTTTCTCATGTCTTATCAAAATCATTCGTTTGGATTGAGAGTTTTGGAATGGAAATACATACTTTGAGAATACAAAATCAGTACTATTTAGAAGATGAGCTCCTAAGCCCAAACCACAATGGCGCACTTATAGTCACACCATCAGATTTATTTATGAGCTTGGATTGATTTAGGTCCCTGCGAAGTTTAAACTGATGAGTAATTGTTAAAATTGTTAATGCTCATTTTTAAGGAACTCGCCGATGAAACTCACCCATAATCAGAAGATCCGATTTGTAATACTCGGTGTGCTAACGTCCTCGTTTTTTGGCTGCTCCAAAGAAAGTGATGACTCAAGTTCAAGTGACGCCGTTACGAAAGGTTCCTACACGATAACGGGCCCATTTTGTGATGATCAAAAGCGTGAGCCTACCTTTGGCGTCTCCGATCAAGCAGCACAGTTTCGCAAGTTTACAGACCTTACTGAGCGAACTGTGACCATAGGCGATGCACTCGTCGAAGTTCAAAAGGATGCTGACTGCAAGCTGACCATAACTACCGGTATTAAGTCAAATGCAGATGGAAAGTTAGGTCTCTCTTTAAAGACCACTTACGCTTTTGAGCCGGCTGATTGTACCCTTACGGTAACGACTCTGAGTGGTACTGCTGAAGTGGGCAAGGCGACCCTTGGTATAAAAAGCACCGCTCTGTTTCAAGATGTGACGCTAGACACTACGGGAGCCACCCTCACCATTTCGGGAGCCCCAGCTACGGGTTATACAAGTAAAATTCCTGAGCTCACCGCTACTACCACAGGGTGTGGAGCTGATGAAAGTCTTTCCACTCTTCGCTATATCTGGACAGAGAAGAAGTAGTCCCACTCCTTTAAATTTTAAGTATCTGGTTCTTTCTAGTGCGTTGTTTTTAAAATTTTTCTGCTAGGAGTTCATGATGTGGACTCCTAGCAGTTTTTTTATGGAAAGATGTACGGTCTAAAGAAGTATTGGAAAATTCGTCGAAGGTAGCTTTACGTGGCTAGAATTTCTATATTTTGGATAAATTTATTAAAGGTAAGGCTTTGCATTTGCGGGCTGAGTCCAAGAGTGATTTAGCCTTTCCTTAGAGCTCGTGTCCACCATTGCTTCTATGGATCCCTGATCAAAGGCTAGGTTTAACGCTTGAGTCCTTATCGAAATAGGCAAAGGTAGGCTGATAGAAATTAAAAAAGAGCTGCTATTGTGGTTAATAGCAGCTCTAAAAGCATTTTAAGGGGAACTTTCCATTGTTTTTTTTCTATTTATGGCGCCTGGTGTTGATAATCCAGCGGATATCGCCAGGTCGGAGAAGTTTTACAACATACATGTATAGAGGTACAAGAATCGCTGCAGCTCCCATGCGCAGATAGGGACTGACAGAGAGTAACGCCTGGTAGTTGGCGCCAATGATGACACAGGGAGCTATGGAAGCTAACATAATCAGCCACATTTGTTTTTGATCCAATCCCACCTTGAAAATGCGGCGCATGGCCACTAATACAAATGTTTCTGAAATAACGGTCGCAATCGCTGCAGCGGCAGCACCTGCGCCAGGACCAAATTTTCCCACCGAATAGGAAATGGCAATAGCATTAAGGACAGCATTCATCAGAACACTTATGGTCGTGACAATGAGAAAGGACACCCCATTGCTGATAACATTTAAACAAGAGCCCATGAGAACATTGAGGCTTGAAAGTATCAATATGGGGGCTACACAAGCTATGGCAAGAGAGGATTTGGCAAACTCTGCTCCAAAGATGGTAGTTGCAAGGTAGTCTGGGATCAAAACCATGAGGATGACGATAGGCAAGGAAAGAGCCACCACGATTCGCATGGCATGGGATACGAAAGTAGCAAAATTCTCTCTGTTTTCGAACCAAGTTCGCGCCAGAGCTGGTTGAACTGCGGCTTGAAAAATCGGTAAAAAGACTAAGGCTGCTCCCTTTAATTTGTTTGCAGAACCATAAAAGGCAACTTCATCACCATTTGAAAAATAGTTAAGCATGGCAATATCAACATTGCCATAAATTTCGATGAGAGCAGATACCGCAAAAAAAGGAAGACTTGTCCAAACGATCTCTTTGAAGCGTGAATAATCAGGGGACCACTTCACCATTTTGTCGGTATAGGATTTGCGCAGCAACAGCGAAATGCCGATCACATGGGCGATGGCATAAGACCACGCCACAGTCACAGCGGTTGGTTTCCAAAAAATCGCTGCAGCGACTATAAACAACAGAATCACACGAGTCCAAATTTCATTGGAGGCAATGATCGCTGATTTTCCAAGGGCAATGTATGTTCGCCCCACAATGTATCTCTGAAGGACCATTGCAGCGCTAAAAACCGCGAATGCAAATCCGCATTGTTGAGCTACTGAGTCGGTTACAGAGAAATGCAGAAATGCATGCATGCTCAAGGCCAGGATGGCTGCAAAAATCAACTGAAAGGGAATCACGGTACTGAGGATGCCTCCGCCTCCTTCTGGGTTTTTAGGTACTTCTCTTGCTATATAGGAAGCGATACCAAGAGGCATAAAACCAAAAAAAATGGCAGCCATAGATTCCGCAAAATAGAGCTGACCCATTTGGGTTGTCCCCAGCATGCGTGGCAAGGCGATTTTAAGTGCGAGTCCCATGACACTGGTTATGGCACTTGCAATCCCCATATGCAAAAAGGTATTGACGACTCTTACATGGGATTCATCAGGGGCATTTTTTGAGTTGCTGCCCAAGGTAAATTCTTCAGGAGTTTTAAAGGGAGTAAGTTTGCTGGGGTCGATACAAGGTCGAACCAACAACTTGAGTTCTGTCATTTTCTCAGCGCCTTGGGGGGTTTGCGCCGATCCCAGAAAACGCGGGTAGACCAAATATTTATGACTATAGTAGGCGTTAAAATCTTCTTTAAAACCAAAAATGCCGTTTCCAGCTGCTGCTGGACTGAGCCCAAGGCTCAGAGATTTTTGGCCTGAGTCGATAGCATAGTGTGCTACTTCTACATAGCATCGAGACCTCAGGACACCATTGCGGCGTTTGTCCAACTGGGATTGATCGTTGACCCCGGTCCTCAGCAACCGCCACTCAGAGTTTTTCTTCTTAAAAATAAAAGCTGTGAATTGAATGACGCCGGCACTGTCTTTAATGTGAAGCAGACAGTTTTCTGAAGAAAGATTCAAAAAATCCTGCAAAGGAGGTATGGAGGCATGACTGCCGTGCCCGGCTTTCGCCGTAGGCAGCAAGAAATGATTGTAAAAAGTTTCTATATCCTCAGGACTATCGCTGAGCTCTACGGTGTCGCCAGCGGTTATGGATTCCTTGACCCGAGGTCTCTGGCTGCGATCTACGCCTGCAAAAAAGGCGTCAAAACCATCTGTCAAGTCGATGCATTGTTCAATGAGTGGTTGATAAATGAAATCATCGCTTTTCTTAGCACTTTGCCAGGGTGGGATTTCTCGTAGAAAGATATCGGTCGACCCCAGAGCCCCGGAATTTTTTAGGCATTTTTTGCGTCCCATGGGTCCTAGAACGATCAAGGGATCCTCGGATTGGAATACTTGAACGAGGTCGTTTATAACGCCATGCCGTCCGATCACCCCGATCGAGCAGTCACCACACTGTAGTCTCGCCGCGTAGAAGTCTTTTTTAGTCATCCAGCGGATCAATTCTTTCACTGCGTATCTAAATGTCTTAAACTTCTCGATCATATTTTTTGTAAAATCAAATCTACGCATGAATATTTGGGTTCCTGTACGGTGGTGCAACTTTAGAAGTGGTGGTATGATCCTAAAGTTCTAGTATATCGCTGAATGGTAATGAGGGCGAACTTTAGGCCCGCCTTGCGGTCGAAATCCATTAGGCTTAGTCAAAATTAGGGACTTACAGTCAGGCAGAGGAGAACGCTTTTGTTGCTTAACGGGCTGAATCTATGGTGGGAGTTGGGGGTTTATGGGGATTTCACAATCTATCTTGGTTTCGTTAGCGACTAGGAAAAAGGAGATGTGAGCGTCCTCTGGCTTGGGATCATGAGCCTTCCTCTGGAAGCCGTAAATAAGATGTCTCTACCACGCTTGGCGGGAAATTACAGATGTTTTGCTAGACTTCTAAAAACCTCAAGACTCCTGCGCCCCCAAAAAAACTTCAGCAGTCGTTTTTGCAACTGCTGAAGCGTGTAAATACAAGTGAAATGGTATGAGGTCGCTCACTCCGAAATCTTAGGAATCAGCGGCAAAAAGAACTTATTTTCCTTTTTTGTCGGAAGCTAATTTAAGGAGATCCCCAAAACTTCCGGTGGATTTTGATTCTTGAGGCTTTGCTTTTTCCATAGAAATATATTCTTTGTAGTCAGCATCTGATGATTCGCTTTCTCCCACGCCTGGAACTTTAAAGGCTAATTTTCTGGACGGAAGGTCTAAAAATGACACTTCAACTTGAAGCTCTCTAGGAGGGCTGGCGTGTTTTCTGTAGTTTTCTCCAAAAGCTGCTTTCAATTGGCTAAGGGGAATAAATCCTACGATAGAGTTGCCCACTTCAATAAAGGCTCCATTGCTTTTCAGGCTTTGAACCTTTCCCTGATGACAGCTTCCAACTTTATAGACATTCTCAGCATCTCGCCAAGGATCACTTTCCGCATCTTTTAAAGTAAGAGAAATACGGCGGCTAGAGGTATCAATAGCTGCGACGCGCACGGTAATTTGCGCACCGACACTTAAAATTTCTTTGGGATGGGAAACTCGACTCCAAGACATCTCGGACACATGAATCAGGCCTTCTAAACCGGGAAGTAGCTCCACAAAGGCACCAAAATCAGCAAGGCGCGTTACTTTTCCAGGATAGGACTCCTGGAGTTTTAAATGAGTCTCAACTTCAGACCAGGGGTCTGTTCCTGCTTGTTTTAAGGAAAGTGAAATTCTCGGCTTGTCACCATCTTCAATGGACAATACTTTGACTCTTACTTTGTCGCCAACTTTTAAAACCTCACTGGGGTGGTTGAGCCTTCCAAAAGCCACTTCTGAAATATGAATCATCCCCTGTGGGCCGCCTAAACTTACTATGGCACCAAAATCTTTCAGTTCGGTCACGACACCCGCTACAAAAGGGTCCGTTTTGATTTGTTCCATGAGTGCTGGAATCATTTCCTTTTCTCTCAGGCGAAGTAAGGCCTGTCTAGACACAACAATATTTCTGGGAGAGTATTGGGTGATTAAAAATTCAAATTCTTTACCGATGTACTCTTCCGTGTCTGAAACAAATTTGGAATCTATTTGGGAAATAGGACAAAAGGCCCCTTTAGATCCCATCTGAATTTCAAAACCACCCTTGTTGGCCTTAATGACTTTTCCTTTTACCGAGAGCTTGGAGGTGTAGGCCTGCTCCAATGCTTCGGATCCCTTCATTTTTGAAGTCATTGTTTTAGAGAGAATAATAGAGCCATCTGTGAATCCCACCACGTAAGCTGAAATCTGCTGCCCCAGCTCAAAGGTTTCTGATTCTTCCACGCTATCGCGAAGAAGGATGGCAGAAGTTTTGCCGCCAAGGTCCACCACAAGATCTCCCGATCCCGTACTCGCTATCACGCCTTTGACGAGTTCTCCTCGGTCAAAGGAATCTTCAGCAGGAGTGTCATTTGCAAGTAGTGACGCAAATTCATTTGAGAGTATAGGTGAGCTGCTTAAGGCGCCATCGTCTTCTTCCCACTGAATTTCAAAATTTTTAATCGACATATGTTTTTCCTTTTAAAGAGATGAAACGAAAATGGGGAGCTCCTTGTTTTGGAGCAGGTTTGGTACTTAGGACCTCAATATTATAAGTGTCCTCTGAAATCCTAGAGCAGAGGTTAGGGGTTTATTTTGCGGTTTTCAAGTGAGGAATTGAGGGTGTGCCTATTTGATTTGCAGCCCTGGATCAGGATGGCAACGGCTGCTTGAAGAATTTCCATTGAACTTAAGATCTAACCATCGCTTGTTTTTTTGGGTTAGTTGCTGATTTTACTCTGATTAAGTGCTTTACCTACTAGTAATTTTGGATGAGGATGTATACTATTTGAGTCGCCAGTTAAGAAATTATGGTCCTTTTGACTAGGAAAGCTATTTTTAACAGCACTTGAATCTTAGAAATATGGGGCTTCGCCTTTTGCTTCGAGGCCCTTTTTCTTTATTTTGAGGAGATCTATTTGGCAGAATACAATATCAAATCATTCTGCAATTTGGCAGGAATCAATGAGCATACACTTCGTGCATGGGAGCGTAGATACGGAGTCGTAGATCCTAACCGATCCTTAACTAATAGAAGGCTTTATTCTGAAGATGATTTAGATAGGGTAAGGCTCATTGTTACGCTGGTAGAACGTGGGCATGGCATATCTCAAGTGGCAACCTTGCCCCTTGAAAAGCTAAGAACATTGGTTTCTAAAATAGATTCGGTATATTTCGAGGAGAGCGTGCGCGACTCCTTAGCAAACGGAGTTTCCAGCCAAACCTTTTCCAAGAAAATATCGGAGCTAGTAACTAAAACCATACTGTCACTTTCCTCTGAAAACCCCCAAGATGTAAGAAATAGCATTAAAGAGGCTCGGCTGGTCCTCAATGTGGAAGCGTTTCTTTTTGATTTTGTGACGTTGCTTCTCCATCAAATTGGCGAATACTGTTTCCACGGCAAGCTTCGAATTTGGCAGGAACATCAAGCGACAGAAGCCGTTATGCAAGAACTCTATGTGCTCTCTTCTGAAATTCGAAGTATGAGTATAGGAGTAACTCGTGGGCCGCGTCCCTTGCTGCTTATTACGACTATAGAAGGAAATCATCATAAAATAGCCACTGTTATTGCCAGTATAGCTGCTAATTTAGCTGGCCTCGAAGCGCATTTTTTAGGGCCCCATCTTCCAGCCCGCGATCTTAGCTTAGCTATGAAACACTATGGAGCTCAATGTGCAGTCGTGGGTATTCAGAAGTTACCACCTGGTGAGACTCAGAAAACTATTTTGGAATATGCGACGGACCTCAGGAATCAGCTGTCAGATGGTGAAGAGATTTGGATAGGTGGCCCTGTAGAAGATGCTGTTTCAGAAATTCTTTCTAAACTAGAAAAAGTTAAAGTATTTACGTCTTTAGTTGCCTTCAGGTCAGAGTTGGAAAGACTGGGAGTTTCCAAAAAATAAAACCCTGACTTAGATTTTCTTTTGATTTCATGAATTTTTGAAACTTAGGGAAATGCGAAGCGACTTGCTCGTCCTCCCAAAGCCCCGGGATATAAAGTATAGGCGATCCGTGCGTCTCATGGCTGAATGCCAAATTTAGGACCTGGCCGTCCTCAAGCCTCGGATCTTTTTTGGAAAATAAAAAGGCTCGAATCCTTCGCCCTACGAATACCTTTATGGTGAGCACGGTGAGTGCTTCCAACGCTTTGTTTTAAGTATTTCCTAAGATCGTTTCTTGGCACTCCCAGAATTAAGGAAGTAGGTCTATTCCTCAGGCTTTATTTTTTCAATTTTATCAATCTTATGCCTACTCAAGATAGATCCCGCTCCGGTTCTTGGCTTGACCGGGTATTCGTTCATTTCCACTTTTAAGGTCTTTTGCTTTAGTTTTTGTCCTTCTGCAAAGCGAATCAGAACCTCGTCACTTTCTTCTGGGCTTTTAGAAATGCCCAAATAGAGAATGCGTGATCCGGGGCTTTCTTTAGTGATTGGGTAAGCTTTATCTCGTATGACAGAGTCTACAGCAAATCTTTTAATCATGATGGGGCCATCTCTGCCGTCTCTAAAAATGACATTATAAGTGGTGAGCTCGTCATTTCGCTTAAAGAGGGACACATAGATGAGGTCTTTTCCGACATATTGCTTTTCGGGTGTTTTGACCACAGTAAAGTTGCCATCACGTGTGAAGCAAAGAACTTCGTTCAGCTCAGAAACATCAAAAAGGTATTGTTCCTTTTTAAGATCTGTTCCTATCAAGCCGTCCTTAGCGTTCACGTATAGTTTTTTATTTGCATGGGCTACTTTAGCTTTGTCTACGGCTTTAAAGGAACCGATTTCCGTTTTTCTCTCTTTACCTTTTCCATATTCCTTAAGGAGGTGCTTAAACCATTGGATGGCATACTTTGTAAGCTGCTTAAGGTTTTTTTCCGTTTCTTCCAGCTCCGTCGCATACTTTGCCAGATTTTCAGTCGCTTTATTGCTATCAAACTTTGATAGGCGCTTAATTTTGATTTCCGTCAGCTTGATGACGTCTTCTTCTGCTAAAGCACGGTGGAAATTCTTTGCGTGGGGAGCCATTTTCTTGGTGATGGTTGAAAGTACATCTTCCCAAGTTTCGCAGGTTTCAATGGCCCGATAGACTTTCTCTTCAATGAAGATTCTTTCAAGAGAAGCAAAGAATATTTTTTCAAGTAAACCGCTTTTTTTAAGTTCCAGCTCTAAACCTAACAAGTTTTTAGTCTTCTGAGCGGTGTAAACCACTAAATCGTCAACTCCAAGAAATTTAGGCTTGGCCTCATCGATGACACAGCAGAAGGGATTGATGGAAACTTCACATTTTGTAAATGCGTAAAGGGCTTCTATTGTGTTGTCGAGATCGGCTCCAGGCTGCAAGTGAATCAATATCTCCACATCCTTTGCGGTATTGTCTTCGACTTTTTTTACCTTGATTTTGCCTTTTTCAGCGGCGGAAACGATGGACTCAATTACGGAAGTTGTGGTGGTCTCCCAGGGGATTTGAGTGATCTTCAATAGCTTGGAATTTTCAAATTCAATTTTGGCGCGAACGCGAAGTCTTGAGCCTTTTCGACCCTGATTGTATTCGGAGAAATCAGCACTTCCGCCTGTGGGGAAGTCAGGGAAAATCTCAACCTTTTCGCCTTTAAGGGCTGCAATACTAGCTTCTAAAAGCTCTAAGAAATTATGGGGCATAATCTTAGTGGAAAGTCCCACCGCAATGCCTTCTGCTCCTTGAGCTAATAGGAGGGGGAACTTAATGGGGAGAATGACAGGTTCTTTGCTGCGTCCATCATAAGAGGGCTGCCAGCTGGTGGTCTCTTTATTAAAGGCAACTTCTTTTGCAAATTTAGAAAGCCTTGCTTCAATATAGCGCGGGGCGGCGGCGCTGTCGCCCGTTAAAAGGTTGCCCCAATTTCCCTGTGTTTCTATTAAGAGGTCTTTTTGACCTAGATTGGTAAGTGCATCGCCGATGGAGGCATCCCCGTGGGGGTGGTAGCGCATGCAGTGACCAATGACGTTGGCTACTTTGTTAAATCTTCCATCGTCCATTTCTTCAAGGGCATGGAGAATTCTACGTTGAACGGGCTTTAGGCCGTCGCCCAAGGCAGGAACGGCACGATCCAAAATTACATAAGAGGCATAATCCAAATAGTAATGTTGGTAAAGATTATGGATGGAACCGGTTTCTTTTAAATCAGTCATTTGGTCCTCACAACGTCACTTCATTGGGCTCGATACGCAGATTGGAAACTATAAAGTCCTGGCGTGCAGGGGTGTTTTTCCCCATGTAGAAGGTTAGCGTTTTATGCAAATCAGACTCATCGCCAATAAAATGAACTTGTTCAATTTGCATTTTTTTGCCGATAAACGCTTCAAATTCATCAGGAGAAATCTCTCCCAAGCCTTTAAATCTAGTAATTTCAGGCGGACCGCTTAACTTCTCAACAGCTTTTTGTCGCTCTTGTTCGGTGTAACAGTAGAATGTTTGCTTTTTATCTCTGACCCTAAACAAAGGAGTGTCAAGAACGAATAAATGGCCTGCTTGGATAATTTCTGGAAAGAATTGAAGGAAAAACGTTAACAGCAATAGCCTAATGTGCATGCCGTCGACGTCCGCATCGGTTGCGATAATGATTTTGTTATAACGAAGACCTTCCAATCCATCTTCTAGATTCAAGGCATGCTGAAGCAAATTTAGTTCTTCGTTTTCATATACGATTTTCTTCTTCATGCCAAAGCAGTTGAGTGGTTTGCCCCTCAAACTAAATACTGCTTGAAGCTCTGGATTCCGAGCTTTCGTTATCGAACCAGATGCCGAGTCGCCTTCCGTTATAAAAATCATAGAGTCTTTAGAAAACTTATGGTTGGTATTAAGGTGAACGCGACAATCTCTCAACTTTTTATTAAAGAGGTTGGCTTTTTTATTTCGCTCTCGAGCAAGTTTTTTAATGCCAGCAAGCTCTTCTCGTTCTTTTTCCGCCTCTTTGATGCGGCGAAGAAGTGCATCAGCTACTGTTTTGTCTTTATGAAGTCTTAAATCGAGTTGGTGGCCAAAAAAATCATGAACCCAAGCTTTGATCGTCTGACCATCTTCCGAGACATTTTGTGAACCCAATTTTGTTTTGGTCTGAGATTCGAAAACAGGTTCTTGAACCCTCACGCAAATAGCAGCTACTAAGCCGGACCTAATGTCCGAAACTTCAAACTCCTTTTTGTAAAAATCCCTAACGGTTTTTACAATGGAGTCGCGAAGGGCTTGCTGGTGAGTCCCGCCCATGGTGGTATGTTGGCCATTAACAAAGCTGAAATGTACTTCTGAACTCTGCTCGCAATGTGACAAAGCGATTTCCATGTCTTTGTTTTTGAAATGTAAAATGGGGTAATAGAGTTCAAAACCTTCTGTTTTTTTGGTCAAAAGATCAAGCAGACCATTCTTTGACACATATTCTTTACCATTGCAAACCACTGTAAGTCCGGAATTAAGATAGGCATAATTCCAAAGCAATTCTTCTAGGAACGCGGGTCGATAACGGTAGTTTTTGAAGATTTGCGAGTCTGGCGTAAACTCAATCAAGGTGCCATCTTTCTCAGTGGCAGCTTTTATCCGACCATCAGTAGTAAGCTCTCCGCGCACAAATTCGGCCGACTTTACTTTACCTTCACGAAATGAGGATACTTTGAACCACTCCGAGAGGGCATTGACTGCTTTGGTACCCACTCCGTTTAGGCCTACTGACTTTTTAAAGGCTTCGGAATCATATTTAGCGCCGGTATTTATCTTACTGACACAGTCGATGACTTTACCTAAGGGGATGCCTCGACCAAAGTCTCTGACTCGAACTGACTTCTCATCAACTTCGATTTCAATTCTTTTTCCGTGTCCCATCATATGTTCGTCGATGGAGTTATCTATGATCTCTTTCACTAAGACATAGATCCCATCATCGGGCATAGCACCATCGCCTAACTTCCCAATATACATTCCGGGGCGCAGGCGGATATGATCCTTCCAATCTAGGGACTTAATATGGTCTTCTGTATAGCTGGCCACGAATTCCTCCATGCTGCCAATAAAAGCTAACCCAATACTTGGGAAAGTCGCACGCAGTGTTTAAGACTCTCTAGATTGGGGCAGGGAGGGCTCTAATTGCAACCTAAAATTTACATAAGACAGAAATATTTGGATTCTGATTACGTTATCAGCAACTTTCTCCTAACCACGAGAGCTGTGGGTCTGATTAAAATTGATTCATTTTATCCATGATTACGGACATTTTTCTAGTGTTTGACGGATAACGTAAAGCAAATTTTTAGAAGGAGCTGAGGCAATGACCGCAATCTCATGAGAATCAGCCAAGGAAATTTGGTTAATCATAGTAGCCGCAGACGAATAAAAATCATGGGCTATTGAGGATTGAGGATTGAGGATTGAGGATTGAGGATTGAGGATTGAGGATTGAGGCTTATCTGGCTGAGTGTTGCGAAAGGATTGAGCTCGAAGAGGAACTCTGATTTTTAAGTTGCTGTTTTTATAGGGTGTGATCTGCTGATTATGTTTTTCACCTAGGTTTCAGCGTTTGCTTTTTTTGCTTTTCGCCGCAACTGTGGGAGAATATGAGCAGAACTGTGAGCGAATGGGGTAGAAGATGTCTTTAAATGCGGCTTTAGAGATAACAAATAAAGTTAAAAAGCGCGAGTTTACGAGTCATGCAGATGGATTATGGGGATGGCTTTATCAAAATGAAGTCAAAGGTAAAGTATTTGTGACTAAAGGTTTTTTTCTAAGAAAGCGGGATAGTGATTTTCTAGGAAGCCTCAAACAAAAATTGTCAGGTCATTTTGATGAGAGCCATCTCAATTGGCTTACTGAAGCAAATGCCGCTAATACCCGCTTAGGCTTTCTCTTTCTCTATGTGCAGAATAGAGAGGGAGTCTTTGCTGAAGGAGCTACTTTTTCTCTTCTTTTAGCCAGTAAAAGTGATCCCAAGGTTCGAGATTGGTATGAGGTGTCCCTAGAGCCAGCGGCAAATGGAGACACTTGTCGCATTTCGCTCCATTTTGCGAACCTGACTGATGAAGGACATGTGCAGCACAAGATCATGGAGACTGTGTTAGAAGCGGAAACTTCATCGGTTTTAAGTCTATTAGATCAATTTGTAGAAATGGCTTATTTAGATATCGATAGACAGTGGGAAAACTGGAGCCATTGGTGGTTTAAGGAAGCCCTAAGCCTTCCCTTCAAGGAGCCTACTCGCTTTCAGCAAAAGTTTAGCTCCGCAAAGACAGCCTAAATGCACCTTGCTACTTAGCTTTTCATAAACTCTTTCATCAAAAGACCGCCATTTTCGGGGATGGAAACTAAAATGGCTATTGCTAAATCAAAGTCTCTCAATCTTGAGTAATTCGAAAAACCGAAGAACTCGCTCCTACGGCTGTAAATGGAATATCTTCTGGAGAATGAATGGTTTGACTGGATTTTACGGGAGCCGATGTTTTTCCAATTAAGATCGGCTGTATTTTAACGGAGCGCCCTGGATCAAGTCCGGCCTGGAGCATTAAGTTTTCGGGGAGGCTGAGGTTTATAGTTAAGGAATCTTGAAGCCAATTTCCAAGCACAATCATGAGTTGCTTTTGGTCCGTGTTGTAGCGCGCAAAGACAAAAACTTTATCTTGGGGGAAATCTTGACGTCCCCGATTTACATAGTTGAGTCCATAGTACTTTCCAGTTTGGAAGGTCTCAGTCTGGGCAAGATTCAAAAGGTTCCGGTAATAAATCTGAAGTTTCTTTGCGGCTCCTGAAAGTCCACCACCGTCATAGGACCCGCCGTTTCGCCATTTGGCAAGAGCCGGAACGGTCCAATAATCAAAAAGAGACGTCCTGCCATTCTCGCTGTCGAACCCTTCCTGCCCGCTGCCTTCCTCTCCTTCGGTCTGTCCGTTATAGATGAGGATGGGGCCTGTGCCGGAAAGGTAGGTGAGAGGGCCTACCAAAGACGCCATTTCCGCAGAGCCGAATCCTGACTCGTCAGGATTGGACCCAATATTTAAAGGCGATGCTAGGCGACGTTCGTCGTGATTTTCCAAGTATCTTAATGAAGTTTTAGCGGCCGTGGCCGAGGAGGCGAACCAAAGGTTTTCTAGTTGCGTAGGTAACGCGGTCTGATTGGAAATTCCTTTTAAGGTGTCGTAGGTAGGATCATCGTAAACGGCATCAAAGCCGGCGTTTACAAGTCCTTGCTTGTTTTCGTAAGCTTCTGCCACAAAAAGCAAATCATTACTTCTAGCTCTAGCTCTCTTGATCAGCCAAGTCCAAAATTCATTTGGAATCCAATGGGCGAAGTCGGCCCGAAAACCATCGACTCCATAGTCTGCAGTCCAAGTCCTGACAAATTCATCAAGTACTTCCCAGGTGGAATTTGCAGGCGTTTCTGATCCCGTATTAAATAAGTTGCGGCCAGAAAGAAAATCGAAACCGTAATTGAGCAATATGGTTTCATACCAGCTGTTTTGAGTCGGGTTTGCAGACAAAAGGCGATTTCCAGTTGCTTTAACAAAGCTACCACTCAATCCGGATTCCCGTTCATAAAGTCCATCTCGCTTTTCGACTTGAGGCTGATTTTTTTCTAAAGGTAGCCTGAGATTCGATTGCTGATTTTGGGGAAGATAAACGAAGTTGTTTTCCAGCTTTAGGGAGGTGTATTGATCGTCTCGGACGCCTAAATTTAGGTCGGGCCTTTGAAGGGACTGATAGGACCTTGCCACATGATTTCCCACCAAATCTACCATAACTTTCATGCCATGACTGTGGATTCGTCTCACCAGGTCTTTAAACTCTAGAAGCCTGTTTTTAGGATTTACCGCATAGTCAGGACAAACATCGAAGTAATCTTTGATAGCATAAAAACTGCCAGCTCGCCCTTTGACGATATCAGGGTCGTCGGAAGGAAGTCCGATCTGTGAGTAGTCTGTCAAAGTACTTTGCCTAAATACACCTGTTAACCAAATATGAGTGACGCCCCACTTCTTGATTTCTGTTAAGGCTTCATCATTAATGTCAATAAATTTTCCGACGCCGTTTTCAGATAGGGTGCCGTTTGTTTTATTCAAGCCAACTTCGTTACCGAAATGCCTAACTACCAATTGATAGATAATGGGTCTGTTTAGGTCGGCTCCCGCTCTTGCAAGTGCACAACTCAAAAACATGGCTAACCCTATCCCAAGAGCAAATAGCCTATTGGCTGCGCAATTTTTCGAAAAGCTGCGTTTCAAAATTTCCCCCAGGGAGTCTGATACCTTATTTGGTATCATTGGATGGTTTCTGATTCAAGGCAATTCTCGTGGGGGCCGCGAATAGTCGCCAATGATTTCATGGATTTAAAATAC
Source organism: Pseudomonadota bacterium (assembly GCA_037142195.1). Lineage (GTDB taxonomy): Bacteria > Bdellovibrionota_B > Oligoflexia > Oligoflexales > CAIMVM01 > CAIMVM01. The sequence goes on along the minus strand of JBAXBA010000055.1, from coordinate 2,775 downwards.
ATTCCCGATCAAAAAGAAACGGTATGCGCGGTCTGGTCCGCTATTTCGTTTCCTTTTTTGTCCTAGGTAGCCTGCCAATAGCGACAAAACGGCAGGCATTGCGCAGCTGGTTTGAACAGCGCACTTTCTTTAAAACACGGTTGCGTAAAACCATAACAATTCAAAAGGGCGCGTTCAAAAGTGCGCGTTTTGCTTGGCTCAGCACTTCTTTTAATGGAAGATGGCTAATTGCATTCTTCTAGTCGAAGCCACTGAGCCCGTTCGCTCTTCGCCATTTTCACATAGAAATTCCATTTGAGATCTTTGCCTAACTTGCAATCGCCCACCCGAGGGCTATCGTTAGCTAAAACGTTACGTAATACATAGCTTTTGTCGTCCCGGATTCCTGCGGCGCTGGCTACGTTTGGCGGAATAAAATAAGACTGTTCTACATCTTCTTCCCATAAATTGTGGAATGTGAACACGACATTTAAATCCTCACTCCATTTCATTTGTGCAAAGATTCTCTCATCGACATTATTTGCATCTTTAGTTCTTAAGAAGTGGCGTTTAGAAGAATACAACGCTCGATTTTCATTTTTTGTTCTAGCCCAAATCATTCGGGCATAAAAATCTCTCAATTCAGGGCCTGATGGATTGAAATTGCTGCTGCCTTCAAATCGTGAGCGAATAAAGTCCGATCTCTTAAATCCAAGACCCCAAGGCTCACCTAATTCTTGTCCACCAAGAAGCATAGGAACGGACCAAGTTGTCAATCCAATTCCCCAAAAGCCAGCCCCGGTCCAAATGTTGAGCCCTGTTTTCTCAAGAAGCCTATGTTCATCATGGGTTTCTAAGGCGCTCATGACATAGCTCTGTCCATTGAAGCGATCCATGTTTGAGATCACTTTTTCGACGTGTGAGGCGCCTTTTTTAGGTATGTTCCGCCCTAGCATGTCTCCAACATAGCCATCAGTCATTACATCTATGATAGGAGACATAGCCATTTGATTTGAAAACTCCTCAGCCATATATGCTAATTTTTTTCGATCTCTCTTCCAGGCATAATAGTCAACTTTATTTAGCAAATACCGCCATTCGTTGGCATTTAGCCCGCTACCTTCTTCCGTTGTGTGGTCAAGTCTGAATCCATCAACGCCGAGAGAAGCATAGTAATTCATGACTCTAAAAAGATATTCTCGATTCCTTACAAAGGTATGTTGTTGACTAGGATCCTGCTCTTTATGATACAGAAATTTAACATCCACCCAATTGTTTGTAAGATTGTCTCCGATCCTTTTTGAAGGGGAGCCGTTTTGCCCCATATAAAAACCTGGAACTTGGCCTTCTAAAAAGTTTTGCTTACAATCAAATTGATCTCTTTCGTGTTGCAGAGCGTTCCTCCAGGCTCCGTAGGCCCTTACCAGATCCTGACCTTTTGGCATATTGTTAGAACAGCGGGCTGTAAAAGCCTCGAAAATCGATTTGTGAGGCTCAGCAGCAATCAGTTTCGTGAGAGCAGCTTCTGAATCTAGGAGGTTTGGTCGAATGAGGCTTTCATCGAAGGTTTTGTCAAAGTTCCATAGATCATTTAGATTTTCATTTCCGTTCAAACGTTCATGGACAGACTTGAAGTTTTCATAATCATACATCATATAATTATGTCCAAAATGATTAAAGGCAAGATCAAGCCAAACTTTCAAGCCTTTGGCATGTGCCTGATCAATTAATGTTTTGAATTTATTGTTACCCCAACAAGGGTTAGATGAATTTTCATCGGCTCCCATGGAATTGCATTTGGAATCTAGTGAGCCTTGGATATGCAGATAATCTCTAACGGCATAAGGCGAGCCTAAATTGTCGCAACCGTCCGGGATGTTCCAGCGATCGTTGTTTGGAAATGGAGGCATTATCCAAACCGTGGTGGCTCCTAGCTCCTTTATATAGTTTAAAGTAATACCCTTTTTATAGTCGTTAGTGTTTGCCATCAAATCATCTAAAGTACCGAGTTGTATGGGCTTTAGTTCGCTAGCAAACATGCCACAAGACATATGCTCAGCCTTATATTCCACTAGGGGGGCTTGCTTTGAGGCGGCTTTTTGAGCGCATGCGGCGCGTTGTTCTGAAGAACCTACATCTGCACGACAGGCGTTGATGGTCCTCACTTGTAATTCATAGAGAACCTGGGTCCCAACAGAAGTGTTCAGATCCCTAAGGTCTCTTTGACCAGCTTTTATGGAAGAGTCATTACCAGATTCTGCAGATTTACAAGCGATTGTGCCTATAAAAATAGAAAGAGATAGAAATGCAAGTCTCATAGTGTCCTTCCGAGTCGCAGTAATATTGGAATTGTTTCAAATATATTTGCACCATAAGGGGTCTTTTGCAAGTCCATAAAATCACGGCAAGTTTCTTCTTCTGAAGGTCAATCACGACAAGTTTTTTCTCGCCCTAACCCCAGCGGAAAAGCCTGGCCTACATACTCTGCATGGCTTACAGCAGCAAAAAACAGATGGGACACATGGAGATCATTAAGGTTGCGGTCAAAAAGTGATTCTAGCTCATTATGAATATGAGATCTCTTCATGGTTTTTGCTTATGGAAGTGTTAACTGCATTTATTTTGTTATTTAGGGCTGCGACTAAGGACATGATATTACCGGGTTTTATTTTTTTTTAATTTCATGCAAATTTCTTCTTGTAACCACAGGAGAATTACCCTATAAACCTCCTCCTGGCGATGGACTGATTGGTTAAGTATCTAAAAAGAAAACAATAATTTTGATAAAAAAGTTGT
>JBAXBA010000054.1:0-23877 GCA_037142195.1 Pseudomonadota bacterium | reverse complement strand
GTGAGAAACTGTCTTTATTTCAACTACTTAAATTAGATGTGAGTACACGCCCTAGCAACTGGCGCAAAAACACCGTTTAGCGCGCCGTTGTCTTTCACTAAATTGCGCCAATCGGTTTGCTCGTCCGAATCCCAAGTCCAAAAGAGCCAACCACTAAAACCGCTCTGACAAGTTTTTTGGTATGTGGCCCTAATAAGGCTATCACCTTCGGCTACCGACTTGTTTGATAAAAAACCCATTTCGCCAACAATCATGGGCTTTTGCTGCACCAAAGATCGCACACCTAGTTCGGCTATTTCGGTGTCAATATCCGAGGTGTTCTGGGCATAAATATGAGCATCCAAATAATCGACGCTACTCTTTTCAATTGCGACAAGTCGAAATGCAACTCTTTCCGTTCCTCTCACAAGAAAAGGCGAAAAAACACTTTGAGTGATCAGGACGTTCGGAATCTGCGAGTGAATCGCGGCGGCCGTTAGATTGATCCAATGAATAACCGCGTCGTCGAGCATGGCTTGGCGCTCGTCGGCCGATGCCAGTGAGTAGCTCTTTCCGTTTGGCGCTTTGAACGTTCCAGTTCTTGAGTTCAATGGACTCTCATTGTTTCGAAATTCACCTTCGTTGTGCAAATCGAAAGCCAACACGGCGTTGGCCAGCGAAGCGCCTTGAATTGCTTTCGCCAGATCTTCAAAAAATTTGATATTGCTGTTCACATGCTGCGGATTCAGGTACATGCCGTTTAGCCCTCCCACTCCATTGCTGAGATTCTTATAATAGATGGCGTAGTTTTGCGGCGACCACTGCGAAGTGATGATCACGAAGATGTTCTTACTTTGGGCATATCTTAGGAAATCAAAGAGATTGTTAAGATACTTTTCGTTAATTCCCGGCGCCGACATTTTAGCGCTGGTTCCCGTATCGCTCGTCACATCAATAAACACACGAACGGAATTATAGCCGCTGGCGGCAAGATCGTTGAGCGCCTTTTGCGCACGTGCCGCGTCGTACCTGTCAACTCCAAAAGTGGAATGCCACCCGTCCACTGGACTTAGCCGCACATAGTTTGCGCCACGCAAACCAGAAACACTTCTGAAGATACTATTACTGGAAGTTGATGCCGTGCTTTCCGCGCCATTTACAGAAAATTGAATAATCTTGGCCTGAGATTTACTAGAAATAAAAATTTTTCCACAACCTAAAAGGCCAATTAAAATTAGCCCTAGAGCAAACATTGTTCTGATTGAATTTGCAGACTTCATGCCTATTCCCCTATAAAGTTGCTTTCCAAACAAATGGACCATTGTTTTTCGGTGTTTTTCAATCAAACTTAAGTTTAAGTGATTTTCCTTTTATTATTGGGCGACTGTGGTTCAATTTGCAATTCGCACATATGCGTCGTGCATATATGCGTCGTGCCATACGCGTCGTGCCGTGTTATAAACTTAAAAGAATGCTTAAAAAAACAATGTGTAATGCCTTTTTGATAGAGTCCTAAGCGACCTAGGTTTAGGCAACAGTTTCGTCTTGGATTTAAGTGATAGAGATAATGCGAGATGTGAACTAAAAACTATTCAAGGAGACAATTTTCATTTAGGCGGTAGTCCCTAAGCGATCGACTGGAACGATTTAAAAAGCTGTGGTTTACTATTAATATTGGTGAGCGGACCTGGTTCTCACCAATCCCTTTTCCGGCTAAAATATCCCTGGTATCGTTGTTCAAGGCAGATAATCTTGCCCTTTCTAAGGATACCCAAAAACTAGGCGGGCGAATTCCATTTTTATGTCGATTCGTTGGTCCACCCGGTTGTCCCTTTAGTATTGCTATCAAGGCCCCAATGCGGATATCCTGTGTGTCTTCTCTGCCGAGCAAGCGTGATAGGTATGCATGCCTAATGCCGCAACTTTGAGCTCCGGTATCTTCAACTCCAAGAGCTCCGTTCCCAAGGCCCCGTTAACAAAAAGGGGTTTGATTATCCTACCAACTTTGTCTCGCCTTATTGAAGCTCTATAGGCATAATGATTCTCATCCAAAACAGGTAGGAAAGACTTGCATGAAGCTTAAGGCTATTATTTTTGATATGGACGGTCTTCTTGTCGATACGGAAACGTATTGGCAAAAAGCTGAGATGGAAGCTTTTTCGGAAGTAGGGGTCTCACTTACTTTAGAGGACTGTAAACGTGTGATGGGGCTTAGGTGCGATGAAGCGGTGGGGGTATTTCTAGAGAGATATGACTTGCGCCTTGATACATCTCATATGGTTTCGGTTATTGAAGCAAAAGTGATAGCCATGGCTGAAAAAGATCCCAAAGTCTTGCCCGGGGTGATTCAGGCAATTGAGCTCTTTCGCCGACTTGGGCTCAAGATAGCTGTCTGTTCCAGCTCTAGTAGCCGAGTGATCCATGGAGTCTTAAGGGCAGCTGGACTTCTGGACACTTTTGGGTTTTTGGTGTCAGCGGAGAAGGAATCTTACGGGAAACCCCATCCAGCAGTCTACCTGAGCGCCCTGAACAGTTTGGATATCCAGCATTTTGAAGCGCTTGTATTTGAGGACTCCATTTTTGGCATTGTTGCGGCAAAAGCAGCTAAAATTCCAGTCGTGGCTGTGCCTAATGTTTTACCACGTGCGGACCCCCGTTTTGGGATTGCCGATACCGTGATAGACTCCATGGATGAGGTAACAGAAAAATGGCTTTTCGACTTTTTAAAATAATTTTAATCACTTTGTTCTTCGTAAGCTGCACAACCGTTCGAAGGAAGTATGCGGAAGTAACGGATCGAGTTTACAAACCCGCTCTTAAATATGACTTGCAAGGCACTCCTGGATTTCAGGCTTTTTTAACGGTACCTGTAGCCAACCAGGTTACAAGTGTCTATCTAGAAAGCCGCGTGCCGGTTTTTGCAGGAAGAGAGTACTTGGTGGGCGGTTTTAGCGGACCCTTAAACTATTCTAAACTAGCCAATAGATCTCGATTGGAGCTTAAAAAACTTCCTCCTCTGATGCGCTTTGACATTTGGAAAGGCTCTAAAGATTTCCCGACGTGGGGTGGGGCGCGGAGTTCAAAAGGTGTCGAAGTTTCTGAGATGGATATTTTAGCTGCGGTAGCTCTCGTGCCAGGGAAATTTGATTCCATTGATTCCTTAGGCCCATCGGGAATCACGGTCCCTTTCTTTTCGACGGATTTAGCAGCCCTTTTGGCTTGGCTTCATTATCAACAAGGCCGTCTGCCACAACCCGTAGCAGGGAAGTGCGAAAGCGGCTTCTATACCTCTCGATTTGCCCTGGACCAGAACTTGGCAGGTGGGAAGATCTCTCGGATACTTTACGGTGAGGAGATGGAAAAAGTACGCAAGTCGTTTGACTGTCAAGGTCTTATGGAAGCGGCACTATTTCATCAAGTAATTGTTTTCTATATTGGCGAGCAAAAAAAATCACTGTTGATGGAGCGGGACGGTAAAAACTACATCATTCATGGCTATGATCTGACATGGACCAAGGAAAAATCAGGTTATACGATGGCTAATATGAAATTAAAGGTGCTGTCTTATCGTGGAGAAGGGGAATTCACCTATAAATATCGCATGGATCTTAATTCCAAAGGAGCCATGGAACAGGGGGTTTGGGTTGCAGGCGAAGCTCCCTCAGTCATTTGGAAACCCGATGAAGCTACCCATGAAGGTCTTTTCAATGATGTTATGACATTGGTAAAAGAAGCAGGTAAAAGCACACCTGTGACTCCCTAGCTTTTACACAAGCTTCCGTGAGCCAATTGTAGTTTTGAACCTTGGAAAATAGTAATATTTTCCAATTTGGTTATGACAAGATTCTAGCCGATGGGGCCAATCTTATGGATAGACATTGAGACGGCATTCGCGGCGATGGACTTCTGCTTATCGATCACGAATTGTATTTCCCAATCAGCAATTTCCTCCGAGTCTAATATGATTTGCGCTACAGACCACCCCGAGGAATCGGGGAGCTCCGTAAGCTGAAAATAGGTGGAGCTTCGAGCGCGTCGGTCCGTTACGATATCACGTGACTCACTATAAAAATCGAGCCACTGAGATTCCAGCCACTTTTCCAGTGCTTTGGCCGATTCTGCCGATTCATCGGGCTCTCCATTTGACAAGGCCAAGGCCGCTGCTGCATAGTTCTTAGTGGCAAAAAATTTCACATGTCGAAAGACTTCGTTTCTTATCTTAACGAAAAAATCTTTTTTGTTTCTAGTGATATCATAAACTTCGTTGATAGCTGGCGCATCAGTTTTTGCAAGTTCGCGAGGTTGGGTGCCTCCAACTCGGATTTTTTCCCACTCATCGACAAGGCTGGAATCAATTCCCCGAATCGCGGATCCTATGTACTCAATTAAAATATCTAAATCTTCGGTTCGATTCGCTTCAGGAACCGTTTGGATCAATACTTTGTAAACGTCACTTAAATAGCGAAGAAGAAGGCCCTCAGCCCTTTGTAAGCCGTACTCTTTGATGTAATCGTCAAAAGACTGAAACGTCTCATACATATCTCTGGCAATGGACTTAGGCCTAATGTTTTCTTGGCCGACCCAAGGGTAAAGTGCCGAAAAGCGATTGTAAGTATCGTAAATAAAGTCTCGGTTAGGTTTGGGGTATTCCAGTTTTTGAAGCTCTTCAATTCTTTGCTCGTATTCGACCCCTTCAGCTTTGAGCTCAGCCATTTTTAAGGTGGAGATTTTATCAAGTTGACGGCGCAGTATGACATCAGGATTTTCAATGATCGACTCAACAAGTGTTAAAACATCCACAGCATAGTCGGGGGAGGTGGGATCTAAAATCTTAAGCGTGTCTATGAGATAAAGTGAAAGAGACTGATTTAAGGAAAAATCAGTTTGCAGCTCTTCATCAATAATGACTTGTTTGTCTCGGCTAGATAGGGTGTATTCAAATTTTATGATTTGCCGTTCGTGAAGGGCTCTAAACATTTGGAATGCAGACTTTTTTAGAGCAAGCTTAGTTTTAGGCGTTTCGTGGCTGTCTCGAATAAGACGACGCATGGCCTTACAGCCCTCTGTGGGACGGCTAAGGACCTGAAGCAGCATGCTATAGGACAGCTTAAAAGAAGAGTTTAGGGGCTCGGCGGGAGAGGAAATAAGACGGTTAAAGGTTTGTAGGTCCCATGCCACATATCCTTTCTCTGGCGGCTTTTTCTTGACGAGTTTTTTTGTTTTTTTAGGGTCGCCCGCAGCTTTTGATTCCTGGCGCAAGTTCTCGACAACGTGTTCAGGAGCTTGGACCACTACAGTGCCTTCAGAGTCAAAGCCTCTTCTGCCTGCTCGGCCGCTAATTTGTTTAAAGTCGCGCACTGATAGAATCGCTACTTTTTCGCCAGTGAACTTACAGAGTTTCGTAAAGATTACGGTGCGAATGGGCACGTTGACTCCCACTCCTAAGGTATCTGTACCGCAAATGACTTTTAAAAGGCCGCGTTGAGATAATTGCTCCACGAGGAGTCGGTACTTGGGTAGAAGGCCTGCGTGATGGATGCCGATGCCGTGCCTTAAAAGTCTCTGAATATCTTTTCCATAGGGGCTAGAAAACTTAAAACCTGATAAAAAAGCATTTATTTTTTGCTTGTCTTCTTTGCTGGATAGGTCCTCTGACATCAGGTTCTGGGCCTCTTCAGCGCATTCCCTTTGGGTAAAGTTGACAAGGTAGATAGGATACTTGCCCTTGGTCATGAGATCCCGAATGGTTTCGTGAAGGAGGGTTTCTCGATACTCATAGGTAAGTGGCACAGGCCGATCATCCGAGGTCACAACGACCGTCTTATTTGTGGTGAGATCATTTAAGTATTTTTCAAAGGCCTCCGTGTTTCCAAAAGTAGCCGACATCAGAAGAAATCGGGACTTTGGTAGCATAAGAAGCGGGATTTGCCAGGCAACCCCTCGATCGCGGTCACTATAATAGTGAAATTCATCCATGATGATGTCGTGGAGTTCAGGATCCTCTCCGCTTGCCAGGGCAAAGTTAGCAAGGATTTCAGCTGTACAGCAAAGGATTCGCGCCGAACCGTTGACGGTGGCATCGCCGGTGATCATGCCCACCTGGTCGGCACCAAATTCCGCGCATAGGGCTAAGAATTTTTCGTTGACTAGGGCTTTGATGGGGCAGGTATAGATAGATCTGCGGCCCATGGATAGAGACAGAAAGTTAAGGGCTGTGGCAACCAAAGATTTTCCGGAGCCGGTCGGAGTATTTAAAATGATGTTGTGACCTGAAAAGAGTCCAAGAATGGCTTCTTCTTGAGCAGGATAAAGATCAAGATTTTTTTCTTTTACATATTCCAAAAAACGATCGAAAAGCTCGTCTGGCTCGACTTTATCGTGAACTGTGGGCACTCGCTTCCCAAGGGGATGACGGAGTTCGGTGTTCTTACCTTCACGATCTAGTTCTGCCACGGTGTAACCTTTATGGGATTTTAGCGGAATACATGTAGTCTATCGAAAGCCTATTTACTAAAGAGCCTCTTTAGAGAAGTTCTAAGGTATCACTAGAGCCTCTAAAAAAGGACTGCTTTTTTAAAAAATGGGGTTGGAGTTCTGTCAAGCCAAAGACCAAAACTAAAATTTGGCAGCCGAGTAAGCCGAGGGCTGAAGCAGGTCTTTCGTAAATTTCAGAGCATTCCATGAATACAAGTGTACTGCTAATTTATCGGGCCAATGGAAATACTTCTTTCTAGGTTGCTTAATCCATCAAAACGAACAAGTTTTTTTCTATGCGAAACCCGCGGCGTAGGCAAAACTGCCTTTGTCAGGGAGCTTTTTGTTAATCTCAGGATTCTTAAATAAGATCTGCTCGGCATTGAAATTGAGGAAGGGCTTTTGCTACATCCTGAAGATTTTCGAGATGAAATTTTGGCGAAGGAAGGAAGCTTTGACTGGATCCTGGTGGGCGAAGTTCAAAAAAGTCCAAAACTTTCAAATGTAGTTCCTAAGCTCTTCGTGGAGAAGAAATTCCTGTTTGCTCTTATGGGATCTAGTGCAGCAGACTAAAACAAAAAGGTACAAATGTTACCGACAGAGACGTCGAAAAGCTCCCCGTCGAGATCAGCAGTAAAGTTCATAAACTTCTTAAAAAACAAGAGGTGTCATGGCTGCTGCTTACGGAATTCTTGGGCTAGGAACGTGGTTCCACTACCAAATACGGATCGATGATCCAAGTCTGGATAATATATCTTTTTTCATAGGTCTTTAAAACTTCATGGGGATGGGTAAAGGAAACCGGAAACATAACAGCAGTGCCCAACTCAGGCTTAACTTTTGTCTTTTGAAAAGGAAACCAAGTCTCTCCACCTTTTTCTACCGTGTTTAAAAAAAACAAAAGGGTTGCCAGTCGAAGTCCATTTCCAGACGGAGCTGCAGTTTGTCCGTCTACATGGAGAGCACAAATGTCACCTGGATTGTATCTCGACATGACAAGTCCATCGTCAGACCATTCCGGGATGGCAATTTCCTCTAGGCCTCGAATGGGGGCAAAATAGCTTTGAGTTACAGCGTCCATATGCTTTTGCATACGTCTTTCTATGTCCTGCCAACCTGGAGTGCCGGTAAGCTTTAGAAAGTGCCGTTTGGAATAGTCGGGCTGGGGATCGGGTTTAACCCTAGAATCTTTTTCAAATAAAGAAATAGCCTCCCGGCACAGAGCAGCTGGGAGAGCATTCTTAAAAGTTTTTATGTGTCCGGGCATATGCCTAGTGGGGAGCGCCTATTTTGGGCTCATCCCCGCAATAGGTATAGTCCGCAGTGTTGCAAAAGGGTGGAAATTTTTTCCAAAGCACAGCTACGCCGACAAACGCCAAAATGATAAGCCCAATCATCGATGCGATAATTGTTTTTTCGAACTCTTCACCATATGGTTTCTCTTTTGTGCCCACTCTGATTCTCCTGTGACGAAAATCTCATTGTGCCAAAAAAAGGAGAGTTATTCTACTTTTTTATTTGCTTTGAGGATGTTACACCTAAGGGCTTGATTACTATTTAGGCTCAAAGGGGGTTCCATGCGATTGTTGCATACCATGCTACGTGTGAAGGATTTAGATCTGGCTTTAGATTTTTTTGTTTCCAAGCTTGGTCTCAAGGAAAGGTCGCGCCGAGACTTCTCAGAGGGACGTTTTACTTTGGTTTTTCTGAATGCAGAAAACGGGGGAGCCGAAATTGAATTGACCCATAACTGGGATCAAAAAGAGCCCTATTCCTCCGGTCGTTTTTTTGGGCATATTGCTTTTGAAGTGGATGATATTTATAAGTTTTGTGCAGATATAGAAGCAAAAGGCGTGGACATTCTCCGCCCCCCGCGGGATGGTCACATGGCTTTTATCAAGTCCCCAGACGGACATTCTATTGAGTTGCTTCAAAAAGGCGTTAGCCTTGCTCCTAAAGAACCTTGGCAGTCTCGGAAAAATCAGGGCGAGTGGTAGGTCTAGATCTCCTAAAAAGAATCAGGCCTAGGACAAAAAAGAATCCGCAAAGAATTTGACCCATGGACAAGCTCCCTGCGAGTAAACCCAATTGGGGGTCGGGTTCTCTAAAAAACTCTAAAAAGAATCTGATGATGCTATAGGACAGTGCAAAAAGAGCTGTTTGGCGTGCTGCCATAAGGATGTTTTTTCGGCCTGTCCACAAAATCAAACCTAAGATGAGTCCCTCTCCTAGGGCCTCATAGATCTGGGAGGGGTGGCGGGGGAGCGAGTCATAAAGTTCGGGAAAAACGACCGCCCAGGGAACGTTTGTCGGACGCCCTGCTAACTCGCCATTTATAAAGTTAGCAAGTCGGCCCATTCCAAGGCAAAGGGGCAAAAGGGTGCAGATGGTGTCTAAAATAGGCCATACGCTTTTTCGTTTCCAAAAGCCGACTATTAAAATAGCAAGCCCCGCGCCGAATATCCCCCCGTGAAAACTCATGCCCCCAGCCCAGATGCGAAGCAAAACGGCAGGATCGCTTCGAAGCATTTCAGGTTGATATAGGGAAAAATACCCCAGGCGGGCTCCCAAAAACAAGCCCACCCAACCAGCAACCAGAGAGTCGCTCCAGTCTGAAGAAGTGACTTGGAGTTGGAAGTGCTTGATAAGCCACTGACCACAAAAATAGATGTAAAAAAAACCTACGAGATAGACAAGCCAATACCAAGGTATAATCAACTCACCCAGTTGCAAGGCGATGGGATTTAGATTGTGAATATAATGCATTTTCTTGCCACTCCCTTAGCCGTATTATAGACGAAACTATGAACTTAAGGATCCTTTATGTTTGCTCATCCATCTTTGGAAGTCGACTTCTTAAATCATGAGGCAGCGCTTAACCATCAAAAGTCATTAGCTCCTTTAATTGATAGCACGCTCCTAAAACCTGACTACTTAGAAAGTAGTATAGAAAGTCTCACCCAAGAAGCTACTCAATTAGGTTTCAGGGCGATTTGCATACCCCCATCGGCACTGCCTCTGGCAAGGACCCAATTAGGGACTTCTCCTGTGCTGCTTTGCACTGTCGCTGGGTTTCCTTTGGGCTATCAATCGACTTCAATTAAGTGTGCCGAGGTTTCCGAGGCGATCCAGTTAGGAGCCGTGGAAATAGATTTTGTGCAAAATATCGCCTGGCTCAAAGGTGGGATGCACAAGGATTTACATAGAGAGATGTCGGCTATTGTGGCTGCGGCAGAGGGTTGCCTGGTTAAAGTCATTCTAGAAACAGCTTTCTTAACTCCTTTAGAAATTTCAACGGCGACGGAGATCGCATTTGAAGCTGGCGTTCACATTATAAAGACGTCAACCGGCTATGCAAGCAGGGGGGCAAGCGTGGACGATGTGAAGATCATTCAGGCAAGGCTCCAAGAATTAGATCAAAAATTCCATAGAAAGCTTGGCATAAAAGCAAGTGGTGGAATTAAGGACTTTAAGCTCGCATTTGATCTCGTTTCTGCTGGAGCAACTCGTTTAGGAACAAGTTCGGGAAAAAGTCTATTAGAAGCACAGTTAAGTGGGTCAACTTTGGCTTAAGGCCATCCTTTCGATTTTGGAATTACAATGGGAGTCCTCCTGACTTTTAGGTAAAGTCACCCAAGGGGGCTGAAAATCCCAAACGAAAGGAAACAAAGAAAGATTGAGCAGGTATGAAATAGAATTTTTGATTTCATTTTGTGAGAACATTCTCAAGTTGTTAAAAGATGACTATAATAGAGCAAGAATAATTCTTATAAATTCAAGTTTCGCTTATTTGGAAAAAGGACACGCCATGAAAAATAAATCAAATCTCACAAAGTATGGTTTTCTTCTGCTGTCGGTTTCAGTGCCGGCAGGGATCTTTGCTTGTAGCAAAAAAGAGGAAAAAAAGAGCCCAGCATCATTGAGCATGGGAGTTGAGGGCGCTTCAGATGCCCAAACTTATGAATTTGGCACGGTGGCTCAAGGTCAGAAAAAAGAGGTTACGATCGTTGTTTCCAATACAGGTGAAGAGAGTGCTACCACATTGAGTGAAACGGGCCTAGAAGCGCCGTTTTCATTAAAAGGGGGAACCTTTCCCGGCACTGGTGGTACTTGTACCGACTCATTGGCCGGTGGGGCAAGTTGTAAGGTGGTTGTGGAGTATGCGCCAACTGTCCCCGTCTATACAGCTGTTCCCCATAAGGATGCACTTGTTTTCAGTTACAGTGGACAAACGAGTCCAGAGTTTTCCGTTACCGGGACTGGCGACTACTGTTCGAGCCAAACGGCCGTTTCCGAACTTTCTAACTCGGCTGGTACCTCCACTCTTGCTTATGAATCTCCCAACTTAGTTATGGCTCAATCCTTTACGCCTTCCTCCAATCTCGATTTGGCTAAGGTTACCCTGAACTTGTATAAAGGCCAGACAGCTAGTTTAGATACGGTGGTGCTTAGGCTTCGATCAAACTCGAGTGTCAGCGGGAATCCTGAAGTTTTGGATTTAGGCACTGCGACGGTGCAAGGGACAGCCGTGGGAACAGCCCTAGGCGCTGTGACCTTTACATTTAGCGAGCCTGTAGCTCTTACTTCAGGAACGAAATATTGGTTTGTAGTGGATCCTGGAACCTCAAATATTACAAACGGCACCTTGTCTACTTACCTTTATGTCAAGGGTGCATTTTCAGATACTTTCTCTGGGGGTGAAGTAAAGTTTGGGACTGATGACTCTACAGGTTGGAACGCCTGGACTTATGACTTGAATTTCGAAATGAAGCAGTGCACAGCACCAGCTACCATGTAGTTTCCTGGTAGGAGGAATAGGGGTCTTCAGTGTGTTGGGACTTGAGGAAAGTCGATCTCATAGGAGTTCCTTAGGTAAAAAATTGCCGATAGCCTCTCATGCAAAGACTGGTATGATCGTGATTATGGGAAGGATAATCTTTCTTCGAACTATGGGTTCTCATGTCGACACTTGAAAAAGCACGCAAGATTAATAGTCTCAAGAAAATTTATGGTACCTTTGCAGAAATCGGTGCTGGTCAAGAGACAGCCAGATTTTTTTTCCAAGCGGGGGGAGCTTCCGCAACGATAACTAAAACTATGTCAGCCTATGACATGATTTTTTCTGACGCGATATACGGCCCTGAGGAAAGCGGACGCTATGTTTGTGAACCTCGACTTCAAAAAATGCTGCTTCGCGAATTCGATCTGATTATGGAGCGCCTAGAAGGGCGACGCAAAGAACCAACTTGTTTTTTTTCATTTGCCAATACGGTAGCCACGGGCAGCTACGCGAACAGGTCCCCAGGGCATGGTTGGGTTGGTATCCGATTTCAGTCTAGCCCTGGAAGTTATCCCAGTGAAGTCCGTATTCATGTTCGTATGACCGATGCACAAGCTATTGCTCAACAAGAAACGATCGGGGTTGTAGGCGTTAATTTAATTTATGCCACCCTGTTTTATTTAAACAATCCCATTGCTTTTATAAAGTCTTTGGGAGATGACCTTGAAGAAGGGCGCCTTGAAGTAGATGCGATCAGGTTTACAGGGCCGGCATTTGAAGGTTTGGACAACCGTCTGATGGAAATTGAGCTTGTAAGAGAAAAGTTGACCGAAGCAGTTATTTTTGATCATACCGGCCAACCAACGAGCCCATCTGATTACCTCTATCGCAAACATATTCTAGCTCTAAGAGGCCATTTCAGGCCGATTACGATTGCAACTCAGCAGATGATTGAGGCTGGAGTCGCGAGACTTAAAGCGAGTGAAGGAGTAGATCCCAGTCGGGTTCTAGCCTTAGCAGAGATCTCCATGTTTGAATTGACCCAAGATGGACGCTTTGACCCCTTTGACTTTTTGGCTCGAGTCGATATGTTAGCAAGTATTGGAATTCCCACCCTTGTGACGTCCCTGCAAGATGATTACAGCTTGGTAGAATATCTTCATCGATATAGCACCTGTCAAAGGGCCCTAGTTCAAGGCACCCATAGGCTTCAAAATTTTTTCGCTTCAGATACCTACAAGCATGTGAATGGCGGAATATTAGAGGCTTTGGGTCGCATGTTGTCCCACGGCACGAAACAGTACTTCTATCCAATTGTGATGGACAAAGGAGCGCTGCGCCTTAGCCAAATTTCTTTAGATTCTAAGACGAATCACCTCGTGCGGTATTTGATGGAAGGCGGGGGGGTAGAGGAAATACCCTCTAGTGAGGAGACAGCTAAGTACCTAAGTCAAGAGCAAGTCCATAAAATGATTGAGACAATGTCAAACGGCTGGGAAAGCTTTGTACCTGCCTCGGTGGCCCAAATCATTATGGATAGGTCACTTTTTGGCCTTGGGAGCAAAAAGTAAGATTTGCCTTAAGTTTCCTTCATGGTTTGTCCGATAGGATTAGGGATTAAGGAGGGCAGGTTATGGAAATACTACTCGGTATTCTTGTGATCATTGGATCAGGACTTCTTATTGCCCAGGTTCCAAAGCCTAAAATGATTCCCATTCGCGTAAAACAGCCCCGGAGCCGAAATAGCAGGTCTGGCCGCATGTAGGAAGTCACTGGATTTCTTGTCTAGGATCTCTGAACCTCCTTTGAGGTTCTTTTTTTTTAGATTTCGAGCTACGCTCTCGCTTTTGGTTATGTATTTAAGGAGCTATTGTGTTTACTGGTATTATTGCAGGAGTCGGCTACGTTACAGAGGCAACTCTGTCTGGAAATATTTTAAAACTAGGCATCAAGACAGCTCATGGGCAAGGGTTAAATATAGGTGCTAGCGTGGCTGTCGATGGGGTGTGCCTTACAGCAGTAAAGCAGGAAAACGATGTAATCTTTTTTGACGTCATTTCAGAAACTCTATCTAAAACAACCCTAGGTTCACTCAAGAAAGATTCTAAGGTTCATATAGAGCGTTCCCTAAAATTAGGCGATGAACTTGGTGGTCATCTTGTATCAGGTCACGTCCACGGCGTGGGAAGGGTTGTTTCCTTACAAACGAGCCCTTGGGTGATGAGTATCGAGGTAAGCCCCCAACTTAGTAAATATATATTTGAAAAAGGCTTTATTTCCCTAGCAGGTGCTTCACTTACGGTGGTTTCTGTTGGAGATCATGTGTTTTCTGTCGCTCTCATTCCTGAAACCCTGAAAGTAACTAAATTCAAAGAGGTTCAGTTGGGCGATCTCATCAATGTAGAGGTAGATCAATCGACGAGGACGATTGTCGATCAGGTGGAATCTGTCGTTGCCAAGCTCTATCAAGCTAAGTTAACTCCTCTCTAGATAAGGCTCACCTCAACCAGAACGTTTACGACGCATCATGGCATCTTCCGAGTTTCTTTGGATTTCAAGGAGTCTTGATTTTAGTTCAGGTGAGTTTTTCAAAATAGAAAGAACTAACTCTAGAGCCATGTCACCTTCTTTTATAGGGTGGACATATTCGAGGCCGATTTTTTTGAAATAATTTAAAAGATTACCGACAATATGCTCGGGCTCCATATTCCACGGCTCTATTATTTTTAATACTCTTGCGTGTTGAAGGGATTTGTTTATAAAAATCTCTATCGGTACTGGGGTTATCTGCTTCATCATTCATTCCTCCCTCGACAAGACGTTTCGGAACCTTGCGAAAAACGTAAAGGAAATTTTTAAGAGACTTATTTTGTGTTATTTACCTTAATTAAAACAGTAACTTGGCTAGCATTCTATGTGACACCAAGGGATAAAGCCATCAAAGTTAAAAGTTGGAAAGCAAAGTGCCACTTAAAAAATACGAAAAGCTTCTATTTTTCGGAGCTGAATTTGAAAAAGACTGGGAGACTGTCTTGCAGGGCGGCTCACTTGGAAAAATCAGGGACTCATTTCTAAAAATGCCTTTGTTCCCGCATCTTTTGGTAACTGCAGGGGCTGGTTAGGGTTTACTTCTGAGGCGGATGGAATCATAGAAATAACTGTCCAGGTTTTAGATATTTGAATGACTCCGGTTAGAAAAGCCTTGCCTTGAAAATGGGATGATTGAAGAGCATGTAACAGAACGAGTCGGCCACAAAGTAGATCCCAATGCCCGCAAACATGAGCACACTTACAAATGAGTTGACCCATTCCGCGTGAAAGTGAATGCGTTTTTCGATGTCGGCGCTATGCTTTCGAAGCACTAAAAAGATCACAAAAGGGATGGCGGTTGGAAGAATGTATATGAAGTTGTAATAGAGAAGCAACCCGACTTGGCTAGTAAAGCCTAAGGTCGATGTAGAAAGTTTTTCGAGGGCGCCAATATAGGGTAGGGCGGTTGGAAAACTGGTGGAGGAAATGAAGGCTCCAAACAGAAACGCAAAGGTGGGATTTACGTCTTTAAGCTTGTTTAACAGCCTATTTTGGGAAGCTCCGCCAGATGATTTTCGCTTTCTAAAAAGGTTTATCCCCACGACAACAAGAATCATTCCCAGCACGAGCTGTGCTTGATAGTACGAAGGACTCTGCTGTTCCGGTAGGGAAGGGAAAAACTTTTTCAGAAATGCATTCAGTTGGTCGATGGAAAGCAAACCCACTAAGCCGCACAATACATATGCGCCGACAATGCCCGCAATATAGGCGGTGGAATTGTAAATAGGCTTCCGTGATCCCAAAAGCACAACAAGAAAGATCACTTGCTGAGAGGTGGCAACACCGTCGAGCACAGCAGCAGAAGTGATAAATAAAATGTGAGGCGCAATTACCATCATGACGCAACTTTATCATCAGATGATGCGTCTACGCAATGAGGGTTCCGTTTTGGGGGGAGGAGTCCTCCGCCTGCTGGCACCAAGTACGTTCCTTCTCTTAATTTCAGGAAGCCTTCTCTGCCCTCTGCCCTTTGCTCTTAGCGTTGGTTTTCTTCACACTCACTCTGAAATGCATAAATAAATGGCATCTCGACAGGGATATCAAATCCGCAGTCGCTTGGTAACGTGGCTCAATCTTGGTGAAATCAGCTGGCTCAATCTTGGTGAAATCCAACCATGAGGCAAGCTGCTGAGCCAAAACGTTTGAAGCATTGAGTTCTGGACACCAGAGTTCTGGACACTAGAGCTCTGGATTCTACTAGGCGGGCACCTGAAAACGGGCCTTTTTCAATTATTTAAGCGTAGCGAATTGATGTTAAAGGTCTACAAATTTTAAGATTTGTAGTGGACTTGCTCTTTTTAACAGCTATTTTGGGTTGGGGCATTTTTATCAAATAGAGAATGACATATTTCATTTTATTACATAGATTGCGCCGTTCTAGGGCAGTCAAAACTAGGGCACCCCTAGGATTGCTATCTTACTTAAGGAGCTCATAAATGACACCATTCCCATTGATTCAAAGACGGCTGGTTTTCTTTGCGCTTGTCGCTGTTGCTGCTTCATGTTCCAGGGAAAGAGGGAGCTCGACTCTGGCTCAAACCACATTAGCCCAAGTGGACAAACTTGCAGGCCTAAATTCTGATAGCGCAAAAAAAAAAAACAAAATTTATGCCCGCTTTGAACAGGGTGAAATTCAGGGTTCTGAACTGTCTGATCTAGTAAGTGCCATCTCTAATCGCACTGGAGTTCACTTTGAAGAATCAAATTTTAAGAAAACCGATGACCTTCTACTGATGACGTCGCACTATCAGCGCTACGCCCAAGTGATCGCTAACTCAGAAGTTGAAGGAGCGAGCATACGTGTGTGGCTCTCACTTAAAACAAAGGAACCGATCCTTGTAGAAGCTTTTTTGTTACCTGCAGTCACTCCCTCTGTGAAATCTTCAAGCTCTCTACTTCGAGCTCCGTTCTATAAATTTTTAGACTTTAAAACCCCTAATACAGATTTTACGGAAGTTTTGAAAATAGTGAACGAAGAAGTAAAAAATAGCTTTAAATTGACAAATATTATTTCGATCAAAACAAGCAATATCTACAGTACATCCGATTCTGTTCAAGGATTTGTTCGTCGAATTGAAGTAAAAGAAAAATATCGCACGTTAATTTATGATTTTGCCAATCGGTCGGCAACTCTCCTTAATAAGACGACTCATGACTTGCCTTCCAAGGATCCACAAAATCAAACTTATTCCCTACCCGCAAATGTCTACCCACTTTGGGAGATCGTGTCATCGCCGAACCCTCCGGATCAGGTAGCTACCCCTGCAAGTGTCATGCTACCAAACCTATTAACCAAAGTACCAGAGATCAATTACGCCACCTATATTGGTTCCAAGAAAATTTCATTCCTAGAATCATTGCATAAATATGGACCCTTGACTCTTAAAGATTACTTAAAAGGATACTGGAACCAGGACTTGTTAAATTTTCTATTTCCTGACTCCTGGGAGAATCACGGGCGACTCTTGTCAAATGAAATGAATCAAGCAAAGAGGGTTCGATTGTTTGGAAAAAATGCTATCGTACTTATTCACAAAAATGCACCCCAGATCTTTAGCGAAAATCCGCCGAAATTGGATCTCTCCCCTCAATTTAACTCAAGTTACAATCCTATAAAGACCCAGGACGACAAAGAAGACTATCAGATTACTTTCTCTCCCTTGTATTGGGGAATTCCTATTGTTAAGGAAGATGATCTGTTGAGAAGGCTACCAGCTGCTGAAGGTCAAAAACCACGTCCTGAAAATACTGCGGAACTTTTGCGGTCTGGATTTGATGAGGCGCAAGTCTACTACGCAACAGATTCCTTTTTATCTACGTTTCAAAACCTTGGCTTCAAAGACCCCGAACTTTCGACAAAGCCCTTCGTTGCGATTCTTTTTGACCCCGACATAGAAGGAAAGGACAACGCCTTCTATTCAGATAATACGATTAATTTTATGACCTATTCGGCTAACGGTATGAATTACGCGCGTGACAACTCAACCATTTGGCACGAACTAGGACACGGGCTTCAAGACCGTCTCATGGGACCGCATGTGGATAGCTCAGAGGGCTACGGCCTTTGGGAAGGTATGGCCGACTTTTTGGCCCAAATCATTATCGCAGATAAAATTGGCAGCAAGGATTTTGAGTTTCGAAATACCCTTCGCATTTTAAATGATACTTATTTCTATCTTACAAATGAATCTCACGATGAAGGCGAAGCCTATGGTGGCGCTATGTATGTCATGCTAGACGCCATGATGGACAAATTTGGTGATCGCGAAGGGATTTTGCGAATGACGGATCTAACGCTTGAAACTATGAGGCTCACTCGTGATCACCCTAGGTTGACAGCGGAAGTTTGGTTTGAACAAATGAAGTATGTTGATACTTTAAATCGAGAGATACCTACTTTAAATCGTCAGGCTGGACAATTGCTTGAAATCATCAATCAATCCCTAGCAAAGAGAAACTACAGTCCTTCTCAAACCCCAGCGAAATTTGAGATTAAGTACAAGGATTCCATCCTTACAGATCGCGGAGAGGGATCTCGAGCTTCCCCTATTCTGGTGGACGCCAATGGCCCTAAAATTCAAACCTACGAATTGAATCTTTCGCTAATAGACGGTGACTCCACGAAATTCAAATTCCCAGTGACGATTCGAGTTGCCTTTCGAGGTGGCGCTCTTCAAGGGGCGATGAAATGGGTGGGTGAGGACGTTGGCCCAATCGATGTTATGCTTGATTCACCAGAATCTAAAGTCACCCTCCCCATTCAAGTGGACACTAGCACCTGCGATTTTATAAATCGCAATGACGGTGGATGTCAGGATTATGCTTATCTTCAAGTGTTTAATGCAGGCGATTTAGATGCAGGTCAGCCCATTGGGAAAAAGCGTTTCTATCTCAGATCAAAATAAGCCAGCATAAAGACAAAAAGAAGAAAATACTTCCAAAGAACCGCCGTAAATACTTACAGAACGTGATTTCAGGGGAAGTTGTTAGGGCTGTTTCTTTTGTAGGATTCTCTAGGTTACTTGAATGCATTAGTGATAGTGTTTCCTGAACTTTGTGGTCTTTACGTTTGAGACGCTATCGAGTCATCACAGGAGTCGTGAGGCGGGTGATTCGTCGAAGATATGTCTCTATAGTCTTTGGCGATATTGGAATAGATGACAGCCCCTAGAAGCGCTAAATATGCTGCGCTACTTTAGCAAAGGGCTCTATCGACATCGAGGCACCATGTGTCCCTTTTAGGGATTTTCTTGGAGAATGCTGAGATCTTGAGATGCACTCCACTCAAGATTTAAGCGGTATTTGTAGAGTGGGGCAGACTCTATCACAGAGTCGTCATAGAGACTCTTCTTATTCCAACAATCTATCTCTGATGTTTAACCAGAACCTCAGAGTTACTTTAGGGATTCTGATAGGATTCGTCCCGTGGCCAAGGCGGGAGGATTAAATCCGAGCAAATAAGCTAAGGTTGGAGCCAAATCGTGAATATAGACCCGATCCTTATAGGTGCCTTGCTTTATTTCTGCTCCCGAAAGTAGGAGTGGGACTCTGGTGTCGTAAGTGTAGCCAGTCATGTGAGTAACTGTGTTATCACCTGCGGTAGAATAAGGCTTTACAACTACGCCAAAATCCGGAATCCCAAAGTCAGGAAATGTGGCTTCCAGTTGCATTTTTAAATACTGATCTGTGATTTTGCCATCCACTATGTCAGACCTGGTGTAGGCTTTTGAAACCCAGTCTCTACTCGCGAGATACTTTTTTGCAAATTGGCTTATGACTAGCTTTTGATCGTCCGGTACTTGTGAAGACAGAAAAAAGTGAAATTCTCCCCTCGCCGCAATCCAGTTTCCACTTTTTGCAGGGCCAAATTTTGCGGAAATGGCGGATTCGAGGGCCTTTAATTCCTCTTTCCCAGAAATTCTCTGACCTAGAAGGAGAGAACTCGGGGCTCCCTCAGGCACAGGTGGGATTCCGTGGTCAGCGGTTAAGGCAAAAACAATCTCGGAGGGTTGTCTTCCTCGCTGGGCTTCTTTAATGATTCTAGCAATGGCAGCGTCTGCGCTCTTGAGAATTTCAAGCATGGCTTGGTGGGTCGGCCCAAATTGGTGCCCGACATAGTCTGTCGTAGAAAAACTTATGGCTAAAATATCGGTGTATTTTCCTTTGCCAAGACCATTCTTATTCAAGGTGGCTAGGGCCATGCGCTCGGTTAGTTCAATCCCATAGGGGCTCGACAGTGAGCTTTCGTCATTCTTTGAAAACTGTATAGGCAGTCCTGATAAGAAGCCAAGGGCAGGTTCTTTAGGATAGTCTTTGATGGAGGCGTTCCAAGTAAAGACAGATTTTCTGTCTTTATCAATCATCCTGTTTTCATCCATAACCCACTGCGGTAGCGTCGTTTTTGGCAAGTACCAGTCAGAGGTTGTCCAGCTCATTTTCTTATGATTCATCCAAATGGCCAAGTCGGCTCGTTTGCCGCCCATCATGATAGCGGCTCGGTCTTTAAGGGCGACACTATAGACTCTTGACAGCGGGGAAACTGATTTGATTTCGTCACCTAATGTAGGAGCTAGAAGTCTTCTAGGACTTGACGAAGGATCTGTGTCCGTTTTGCTTTTAGCCAGTTCATCTTCGACGCAATAAACTTCTTTACCTGTGTTTTCATCATACCAAGAGTTTTTAAAGATCCCATGTCTGGAAGGAGTTGTTCCTGTGAGAAGGGTCGCATGTCCTGGGCAGGTCATAGCAGCAATGGTGAGGTGCCTTGCGTCGGCAAAGGAAGCTCCATTAGCCATAAGCCACCTAAAGCCGCCATCTTTTTTCTGAGGGCCTTCTGGAATAAAATACTCATGAAATCGCTGAAGATAGTCAGCTCGCATTTGATCCACGACAAAAACAATTAAGAGCTTTGGTTGGGCCTTAGCAAGGGCTAACTGTGAACCCAACATAAAAACCAAGCTTAGAATAAGTTTCATGGCATTTTCCTTAAAAAGTATAACGGTTAGATTGGCGGCAAATCCAGAATTAAGCAAATTAATTTTTGATTACGTTGCGGACGGGAAGTGCTGACACCTGGGAGCTTATAGCTCAAGTCAATGGGACATCGCCTGCCAAACTGGTCCGAAGTTTTGGTGGTGGATCATCAGTTCCCAGAACGGAGTGTCCATCACTCATTTGAGACAGAATCCATGTCCTTTTTGGGGACTGTAATTTATATCTACCTTGCTTTGACTTATTTGGGGCATCTCTGAACATGCAGAGCGAAGGAGGCAATAAGCCTAAACTAGAATCTACATAGAGACCATAGGTATCCCGTAAAACGTTTAGGAATGGGCCTAGTCAAGACTTACTAGGAGCCTCCTCATTTAGGATTCAAAAAATAGTATAAGAATCGAATTCTATAGTACTCTTAGAGAACTCCAAAATTGCAGGCATGGACTAAGAAGACTCTTCTGCCAGAACTTACGCAAGTCCATGCCGCGCTTAAAATTCAATTGCAAGGGAACGCCTGGTATCTAGAAGCCTTCCATTGAATACTTAGAGAGGCAAATTTAAGAAGATGAAGCCTCTGTTCCAAGTGCCTTTTTCTGCACTTACGGGTTTTAGATATTTACGATCAATGTTTAAAGTGCCTCTCGCCAGTTAAGGCCATGGCTATATGAGACTCATTGCAAGCGTCAATGGATTCTTGATCGCGCAGGGATCCTCCAGGCTGAATGATCGCACTTATCCCGAATTTGGCGGCTAAATCTACGGTATCTCGGAATGGGAAAAAAGCGTCACTTGCCATTACGGAGCCCCGTAGGGGTTTGTTTTCAGCTAAGGCTTTTTCCGCAGCAAATGTCGCCGAATCGATGCGGCTCATTTGCCCCGCTCCGACGGTTAAAGTCACACCATCTTTAGCAAAAACGATGGCATTGGATTTGACATGGGCTGATACTTTCCATGCAAATTTTAGATCTCTTGTCTGTTCGGGGGTGGGCTTTTCATGGGTGGGAAGAAGCCACTTGTCTTCACTTACAATATCTTGGTCTTGTACTAAGACAGCGCCGCGAATCGATTTCAATGTAAGTTCAGGCTGAGGCTTTGTCTTAATCCAGGCAGCACTAACGAGCCTTAGATTTTTCTTTTGCGAGAAAATTTGTTTGGCTCCTTCAGAGTAAGAAGGGGCTATGATGCACTCAAGGAACAGGGAGCTCATTTCAAGGGCGGCTTCTTCTGAGATTTCGGTATTTGTCGCGACGATGCCGCCAAATGCTGATCGAGGATCGCCGCTTAAGGCTTTTCGGTAAACATCAACCAAAGTGTCATCCGGTTTGTTTATGGCCGTGCCGCAGGGATTATTATGCTTCACAATCGTTAAAGCCATGTCATCTGGAAATTCTCTTATGAGAGCTGCAGCAGCATCTAAGTCTAGGTAATTGTTGTAAGAGAGCTCTTTTCCCTGGAGGATTTCTACCTCACATAAGCTATCTAAATGGGCCCACGAAGGCTTATAGAGTGCTGCTTTTTGTTTTGGATTTTCCCCGTAACGCAGATGTGAGCTAAGGGATAGACTCAAAGGAAGTTGCTCTCCTGGCTCAGAAATCTGGAAGTAGTTTGCTATCATGGCATCATACTGTGAAGTCGTGGCGAATACTTTTCGAGCCAACTTCATTCTAAATTCCCTAGGAAACCCACCGCTAGAGCATAAGTTCAAAACGTCCCCATAATCTAGGGGATCAATTACGGGAAGTACATATTGCCAGTTTTTAGCGGCTCCCCGGAGCATCGTGGGTCCACCAATATCAATAAATTCTATGGCCTCTTCAAGACCAAGCTCTTTACGTTTTGCTTCGTTAGCAAAATCATAGAGGTTGACTACCACGAGATCAATGGCCTCTGTTTTTAATGCCTCTGCCTCCTGGGCGTGTTTTTTGCGGTCAAAAAGAATACCGGAATGCACCTTAGGGTGTAGGGTTTTTACACGCCCATCTAAGATTTCCGAAAATCCAGTGAAGTCGCTAATATCAGCGAGGGGGACTTGATGATCTCTGAGAAGGCGAGAGGTGCCTCCAGTGGAAATGATAGAAAATCCATTTTGAATGAGGCCTTTAGCAAACTCTACGATACCGGTTTTGTCAGTGACAGAAATTAACGCATATTTTTTCATGATTTTCCCCTACATGCCAATTGGCCAGGATTCTCGGGTGTCTGCAATCTTTGGTCAAGTTGGGACTTGAGAAATAGCATATATTTCAAATGACACCGGCATTCCCAGGTGATTCTGCCTATGGTTTGACCTGAAGGATTTCAAATGTGTCTACTTTATAAACTCTACTCCTTCTCCCGTTGATTATTTATTACCCACACCTCAAGGCAATGGCCCAGGCCTCCTTCAGGTTGATCTTTATTTTAGAAAATAGTCGGGGAGAGTTGCCTTAGCATGACGGCCGTTTTTGTGGCTTCATTGACCCTCGTGAGGGATTAGTCGATAATTATTTTGAGGAGAATTTTCTAATGGAACTTTCGTTAAGTTTAGCTAGGCAAGTAGCCGTCGTTTTGAAGGATGTCGGTCAGGTTCAGCTTCGTGAATTTAGACGCTCCCAAACCATACAAACTAAGGGTCGAAACGATCTGGTTTCAGAAGTGGATAAGGCTTGCGAAACCATGCTTTATGAGCGCCTTTCTATCCTTCACCCTAAGGCCGCTTTTCTCGGCGAAGAGTTTGGTTTCAGAAATGCCCCGAGTGATTGGTGCTGGGTGGTCGATCCCATTGATGGGACCACAAACTTTCTCCATGGACTCGATATGTTTTCCATCTCCGTGGGCCTATGCTACAAAAATGAACCCAAACTTGGTGTGGTTTACCGTCCCTATACGGGAGACTTGTTTTTGGCTTCTGAAGGTCAAGGTGCTTTCATGAATGAAAAGCCACTACCGATGTTAAAGCCTAAGGACTTTTCTGAAAGCCTCATCGCCATGGGGTTTCCGTTCAAGTCTGAAGAACTCTATCAGCCTTTTTTTGCGGCTAGCGCTGAAGTCTTACGCGGGGCCCGTGATATGCGTCGCTGTGGCTCTGCTGCTTTGGATCTTTGTTTTCTTGCTGCGGGGAGTTTCCAAGGATTTTGGGAGTGCGATTTGAGCCCCTATGACATCGCTGGAGCCATTCCCCTTCTTAAAGAAGTGGGAGCTTTCACCTGGGATTTACAAGGGAGAAACTATGTGCTTGGAGAAGGCCGTTTTTTTATAGCCGGCAATCGTTCGGTGATGGAGCCATTTTATGGGGCTGTCGCGCCATCCTATAAGTCCTTTTTTCCATAGGACAGAGAGAATTCGTTCGTCAGAGGTTTAACTTTTTGATTCGTAAAAAGAACCCGAAGAGGAATCCATCTTTGTGCGGAATCATTCCGCATCTTCATCTAGGGATTTTGTTTTCTAAAGGGATTTAGTGCGCTGATTTGGCGCTAGATAAGAAAATGCTTGGAGTGCCAGATTGTCTTACTCAGGAATGGTTCGCTAATTAGTCGCTGGCGCGAAACCCCAACCGCATCCTAGGGATTTTGCGCATATTG
>JBAXBA010000053.1:0-25031 GCA_037142195.1 Pseudomonadota bacterium | reverse complement strand
TCGTGTTCTTTCGTGTTCTTTCGTGTTCTTTCGTGTTCTTTCGTGTTCTTTCGTGTTCTTTCGTGCGCTATGATGTCTTTTAACGAACCTATCCTGTCTAACCGCCCTGGAATGGACAAGTCAAGAAGGAATTCTCCGCTTGCCGTCAAGCATAAAATCTAACCCGGCCGTGTATCCATCGTCCTGCTTTTGGTCTGAAAATACCTTTTTGCCATTGATTGAGCGCCTAAAATCTCGCAACAAAATGAGATTTTAGCTTCCGGGTAGCAAAGGTTGAGTAGTAAAGGCAGAGTTCTAAAGGTATTGGAGCTAAAGAAGTTGGCTCAAAACTGAGATCAAGGCGGGTGGAGATTCTAGTCATGGATTCGTAATTTTGACGAATTTTCGGTGAAAAGTGAATCACGAAACATGAACAGGCGCTGAGAATTCATTCTGGAACAAAGGGGAACCGATAGTATATAGTCTAAAGGATCGAGATAATTTACAGTGCGCTTTCTCATCGTGTCTATTGAAAATGAGTTATCAGAGGCTACCTTTGAGAAGAGTTCCAAAAAGCTCGGTTATTGCCTTCTGCCAGTGTAGTGCTCTGGTTTTTCCAAAAAAACGATCCAGAGGATCCAAGGACAAAAGCCACCGTTCAGCGTCAGGATCTGTATCTCGCCCCAAAGTCTCTAAGGATTTGGCGTCACTTTCATTTACCAAGTTTTTTGATTTAATCTCAATAAAAAGTGCTGGTATGCCTGGCCGCTCTATAACAAGATCGATCTCTACACCGTCTTTGGTACGGATAAATGAAAAAGACCAGTCCAATCGACTGTAGCTCACGTTCTTGACTATTTCAAGAATGACCCAATGTTCAAACGCATCCCCCCAAGCAAAGGTCTGAGGTAGAAGATTAACTGTTAATGTTCTGTCTAAAGCTCGCTTAATGCCTGGATCTATAAAATAGAATTTTGGAGAAAGGGTCTGGGATTTTCTGGCTGATTTATGATAAGCAGGAAGGTAAAAGCCTAGAAGTGTATCTTCTAAAATTTCAAAATAGTTCGCTACAGTCGTGTCGTCTACTCCAGCTTCTTTTGCAATTTTAGATCTGTTGACTACTTTCCCGTTCATTTGCGCAGCGATGGCTAGAAATCTACGAAAAGGATCTAGCTTTCTTACCCACTGCTCTTGCTGAATTTCTTTTTGCAAATAGGTCGAAGTGTAGGCCTTAAGGTACTCATGGGAGGAATTCTGATCTTCTTGAATATAAGCTTCGGGAAGTCCTCCCACCTCTAATGCTTTCTTCAGGTTAAAGGATTCTCCAAGCTCCAACGTGGAAAGGGGGTAAAGATTATAGACCCATGCTCGCCCAGCAAGTAGATTGCTGCTTTGTTGCTTTAGGCGTCGGCTACTCGATCCCGTCAAAATAAATTGGCGTTTACGACTTTGGATTTGAAAATGTACTACATCTAAAATTCTAGGGAATTTCTGTACTTCATCGACTATAACGGACTTGTGATAGTTTTCTGGACTATCTATCAATTGTTTAAATCGGCTAGGATCCAGCAACAACTGGTCCATAAGGTCAATATCCAAAAGATCAACATAAACAGCTTTTTCACTTGCAAACTGCTCAAGGATCATTGTGGTTTTTCCCGTTCCGCGGGGACCGAATAGAAAAAAGCTGTTAGATTTTGTAAGGTTGCATAGTCTTCTAATCATAATCCGAATTTTAACGTAAAATCCTGGGTATTGTCAACAATTCCATGAGGCAAGGCACTAAATGCTATAAATATTAATAATAGCGGATGGTTAAATTAAGATGATTCCAGGCGCTGTATTTTGACTCGAACGAATTATCAGTTAAAAAGATTTACTCGAAATGACTCTAACCATATAAAAGTAATAATTTTGACACGTTAGATACTTTTCCAGGTTTATGGTTACAAAATTTCAAAGGAATTTATAATATGAGCTCAAGTTTAAAATTTATTTCTGGGATTGCTTCGGCATTCATCTAGCTGTGGTGATCAGGAGCCTAGGTCTCAATTTAGACCTGTAATAGATGTTAGCAAGCCACTGCCTTTAGATAGAGTCGGGAGTAAAAATTCAAGATTTTAAGGCCGTAGAGGACATACAACCTGGGACCGTCGGAAAATTGGTGTCTCATGGTCTGACCCCATGATAAAAGGTCAGAGAAGAGAAACATCAAATGAGAAAACAAATAAGCGATAATAATCTATCGTCGGTCCAGTGAATGTAACGCTGAGTGGTTTCAGCCGAATTGTGGTTAAGAAGCCTGCGGATATCCTCTACGCTCGCTACTAAGCCTATCCAAATTTTCGTACAAGTTTGCCTCAGTTCATGGGGACTCGCCCTGCTTTGTTTCAAGACATTTTAAATTGAAGTGAACGAATTTTCAGTCAGAAAGTTTCGAAAGGTTTTGATTTAATGCCTGGCCGTCAATTTCGGTCGAGGATGTGATCTCTGCCGCATAAGCCTAAATCACTAGCTTAGCTCTCAATTGATCGGCAGCCTGATCTAGCACTTGCCAGCGGTCCGGGGAGAGTCTCTCGCAAGTTTTTGCCATCATGGCCAGCCTAGGATTCCTTAAAAAGTATGTTTTATTTTTCCTAATAAATTGCCAATACAGCCCGTCGACCCCGTCGCACCAGCTTCCTTTTTTGTATCCGCCCATTTTTCTGAGATAGTTCGATCCGCAAATATAGGGTTTCGTAGCAAAAATGCCTCCATCGGAAAATAGAGCCATGCCATAAACGTTAGGACCCATGACCCAGTCTGACGAATCCACAAACATTTCCATAAACCATTTGTGGGCCTCTTTTGGTTCTACTTCTAAAAGAACCATAAGGCTACCGACTACCATGAGACGCTCAATGTGGTGGGCATAGCCGCGCTTTAGAACCCGGCGGAGAGTTTCGTCTAAAGGGGGAATGCCTGTATTTCCTTCATACCAAAGTGGACTTAACTTTTTGGAATGATTCCAAAAGTTTTTTGTATCTTGCTGCTCACTGAAATTCTGGTAAACGCCCCGAACAAACTCACGCCACCCTATTACCTGCCTTATAAAGCCTTCTAGGGAAGCCAAAGGGACCTGTACTTTTTCAGAAAACGTTAAAGCACCGTCTATAACCTCACGGGGGGTGAGCAAACCTGAATTGAGAAAGGGTGTTAAAACCGAGTGAAACAGGAACTCCGAGTGGGGAGGAATGGCATCCTCGTAGGGACCAAACTCCGCCAGCCGCTCTTCGAGGAAGGATGCTAACCAGGCCCTTGCCCCGAGGCGGTCCACAGGAAGCCAGAAATCTGCAATCTGCCCTGGATGGTCCGCGAAGTTTCTCTGTACCATCTTTGAAACTTCTAAAATATAAGAACTAGCAATTAAAACTGGGAGCGGTGGAGACTGTAGGTGACCGGGAAAGGCATGCCGGTTTTCAGAATCAAAACTCCAAGCTCCACCTTCCGGCATACCGTCTCTGATTAAAATCCCAAGGCGCTTGCGTTGGCCTTCATAGAAGGTTTTCATAAAGGGCCTTCGCGAACTTGATAAGTAAGCCCTAAACCCCTCTCTAGAATTCAAAAACATGGGGCTTTGAAGCGTGGAAAAAGGCACAAGAAGATTCTTAAAGAGCAGGTTGATTCTCGTTTCAAAAAACTTGTCTTCGATCTCAAATCCCATCGCAGCAGAAATTTCCTCTTTAGAAATAAACATAGAGAGGGAATCTTCATAGGTTTTAGGCGCCGAATGTTGATTCTCTTTTGCGAGCTCTTCATAATGAACCCGGAAGCCATGCCTCTTTAGCTCATCTCGATAAGATCTCATGGAAGCAAAGAAAAAAACTAATTTGTGTTTGTGAAATCGATAGTAGGTTGCCAACTCCCGATCTTCACGCAAAAAGAATACTGTATTCGATTTAGAAATGCCCATAGAAGAGAATTCTGCAGGGTCAAAAAGCTGGTTTCCTAAAATAAGGAATAGGTTCATAGATCCAGCTCTATGTGCAAGTTCATGAGATCTTTTTGATCCAGCATAACCTCTAGCATAACCTCTAGCATAACCTCTAGCATAACCTCTAGCATGACATTAGCAGAGAAGGTCATCTCTTCAAGGCTGACCAGGCGTTCGATATTCAAATCACGAGCATCGGCTTCTTTTTTCTTTAAATCAGAGCCGTCCCTGGTAATCTGCTTTAGAATTTTCAGCTCTCTAGTCTTTAGAATTTGTCGTGTCACCTTATTCACGTCTTGTATTGCGGAATAGACTCTGACTTTGTCAATAGAAGCCGGGGCTTCAAAGTTAGGTTTGTAACTACCAAGCTCATGAAGAGCCAGACTGATCAAAGCCTTGGAGAAGCCTAGAACGGCCGTGAGATCTGTCCAGGTTAGGGGATATTTAGAGAGATAGATTTTAGTCCAAATGGCTCTATGTATCCTTCGAAATCCCCAGAAACGAATGAAGTCTCCCACCGAGAGGGATAGTTTTTTCAGTTGGTTGGACGTTTTTTTGACGTTTAGTTTACTTTTCATATTGTTCATAGTACTGTGAACGATGTGAAAAGTAAACTAAACTTTCTTTTGGGTAAAACATGATTACTGTTAACTGCGATGTACTCTGCAAAGTTTGCAGCACAGCTCCTTTTTAAGACATTGTAATGCAAAACGAGCGAATGTTCATTCTGACAAAAGTAAAATGACCTGACACTTTGCCGGACTACAAAAGGATTTGTCGTTTTTCTAAGACTCTCGCTTTAAATCGTTGCCGAGCTAACTTAGATCTTTCTTTAGTTTGTTCCCATACTGCCAGAAAAGCTGAAAAAGAAAGAAATTAGAGATAAGGCGAGAAGTGCAAGAGACGGGAGTCTCTTAAAAAACTGTGTGTTGGCTCGTAAATGGACAATTTGTGCACAACCCATCAATAAAGCAACACCCACGGCACCCAAGATGCTAAGATAAGGAGTTTTAAGGCCTAGTATTAAAGAAAATGCAAACGTCAATTTAAAGATACCAGTTAAATCCCGCAGCCAATCTGGAAGTTGCCACTCTTTGAATTCACTCACGATATTTTGATAGCGAATTACCCAAACAAAAAATATTGAGGTTGCAATCAAAATATCGATGAAATTATGCACAATGACCATAGGATTTCCAACCTCAATTATAAGTCTGATGTAAAGTAAATTGCTCTGTCATAAAGGTAGCTGAAAGTAGAACGTAATCAAGTGAATTTTTTCTGGGAGATATCATCTGTGTTTTCTTATGTAGATTTTGCCAAAATAGGTTTTGCCCTTTCTTTTTTGTTTTATGGATGGTCTTGTATATATTCTAAACGTATGGCTAGGGAATTTGATAGATTTCAGCTTTCTAAGTTACGCTTGTTTATAGGCTCTTTGGAGATTGCAGGCGCTACAGGCATCTTAGTGGGCTACCAGGTGCCTATCTTAGGTTTTCTATCAACTTTAGGTCTTGCCATCTTGATGGCGGCAGGAGTCATCTTGCGCTTAAGACTTAAAGATCCGTTCCTCGATATTGTTCCGGCGGCATTTTTTATGTGTTTAGCAGCTTGGATTCTGATGAGATCAGTGCATGCTGAACTTTAGTTTCTAAAACCAAGGGATTGAGACTTTCCCAAAACATTATTCAGTGAGCTGCTCTTCTGAGCTCATTGACTTGTAATGAAAAGTATTCATCCTTAAGGACGCTATACAAAGAAGAAGTCTTCCCAGGATTTTTTGAATTGAGTGCAGCCGAATCCACACCGGACGCTAGACGAAGTCGAAAAGTATTTAGGAACAAAGAAAAATTCGTAAGAAATATTGTAAATTATTCGGGATGAGCGTTTAGTTCTGATTCTTGGACACCTCAATGTCTTGCCCTAAAATCCATCCCTCTATGCGAAAGACTTCTTCTTGTGGTGAGACTCTTCCGAACTGTTTCAAAGACAAAGCTAAAACAAAAGCATCTGCAAAATTAGGATCTGATTTCAGCA
The DNA here is from genome assembly GCA_037142195.1 of Pseudomonadota bacterium. GTDB lineage: Bacteria > Bdellovibrionota_B > Oligoflexia > Oligoflexales > CAIMVM01 > CAIMVM01. Next base: position 19,042 of record JBAXBA010000053.1, on the reverse strand, counting down.
AGCTCAAGCTTTCCTGAGAAACTACGAGATCAGGAAATGATTTTTCGATCAACATAGGCAGCCGGTCTGGCATCCTGCATTTCACACCAAAAATCAACTTCCATGAAAGCGTAGGATATCCTTCATACAATGGAATTTTTTCCGCAGTTACTACCTCGCCAAGAAATGGAACTGCAAAATCTTCTGAGGAACTGGCAATTTCTTTCCAAAATCTGTAGGTTCCCGTTTGAATATTTTTTTGAAAAGGATGTTCCTTAAAAACTGAGTTCGCCCGTGATTGAATCTCAACTCTTCTTGAAAAAATCTGACCGCCGCCTAACTTCAGAAAAAAACTTCTCGCAGACTCCTGTCCATAGCCTTCCCAGGGTTTTATAAGCTCTAGGGCTTTTCGCCAAGTTAAGCCAAGCTCTTGCGGCACCCCTAGCACGCAGTCCACACAAGCAACAATCTTTTGTGTCGGACTCAACTTAAGAGTCTTAAAAATAGACTCTTTAGAAAAAGTCTCCAAATAAAAAAATTCAACTCTATTGCCTTCCATTAAACATAAGGGAAGAGGTTTAGGTTTCCCCAACCGATTTACGGCGCCTGTCTGATCGATACCTATATAGACATCTTTTGTCATCTATATCATCTTTCGAATAAGTTTAAGGCGAATGGGTCCCTTAGCTTTGGAGGGATCCACTTGAATTCCATCCTTTAAAATAATTATTTTATCCTTTGCGGCCAAACGCCTCGCCGCGGATCGCGCCTTTTCCATGACGGATTTATCTTTTTTCTCTGACTCAAAAAGCACTTCGGAGGGACAAATGGTCTTACTGTAGCTACAAGATACCAGCAGCGCGATAATTTTTTCCTCGTAAAGGTCCTTGTGCTTATGTTTGCGGCAACGGTCACTGCAATACTTTACTTGATCCCAATTTTTAGCCCATTTCTTTCGAGGTTCAATAATTCTGCCGCAGCTATCACAAATCTTCAATTTTCACTCTCGAAAGGATCAGCTGCTGATTTGAGGTGATCCGATAAATGATTGGAACTTCTGAGAGCCCCATTTAGACTGGGCCCACCAAACGCGTCTCCCGCTAGGTATAGTCCATTCGCAACATTTTCGTAGAGCCTTTCCCAGGTGTCTTCGGGTGATGCAAAGCGCCACTTTTTCACAATCAGATTTAAGACGCCTGATTTGGGGAATAATTTATTCAATAATTTTTCAATAGCCCAACAAATTTCATCATCAGATTTATCGAAATGATTTGCACTCCATAAATGTTGCATAACAATGGTGTAATCAGCTTGAACGGATAGGCCTTTAGCCTTCTGTGAACAAATCGAAAAGATATCTCCATTCAAGTTTTCTCTATAGTTCATTTCTGAATCAAGACTAGAATCGAATCCTGCCAAAATAACAATAGACGAGTGGTAGCGGATTCCAGTCAATTTTTGATCGAAGTCTATATGGGACTGCCTTAGAATCTGAACGGATTGGGGTAGTGGACACGTAAGAATAATTTTTTCGGCTAGTAGCGGCTCTCCTTGCTCCAAAAAAACCAGCCAATAAGGAAGTCTTTTTTCTAATCGAATCACTTTTGAGTTGTATTTAATGTTCAATTTGGCTGCGATGATTTTGGCTAACTGCGTCATTCCCGATTGGCCACAGATAGCCTCAAAATTTTCAGAAGGAAAATTACAAGCAACCTTTGATTCCTGCCAAAGATCAATCAGCTTGCTTGATTCTTTGCTCGCTTTTATAAATTGTGCGCCGTGATCAAATTTAGATTCGCCTACTCTTCGAGTAGCCATACGTCCACCACAACCATTTGATTTTTCAAATATTTGAATTCTCAAATATTTTCCAGAGGTGGAAAGGCTGTGCGCACAGCTTAACCCTGTTAAACCCGCGCCAACAATTAATAGGTCTTGGAGCTCCATTCTGCCTACTTCCTTCGCCTGGTGAAGCCTTCAATAGATTGTCCGGTCGCTTTAAAACGTGTTGTTTTAAAGCCTCGCTTTAATTTATGCTTAGGTTGACCCTGATTGTGAACACGTTTTCGCCATGTTGTGAATGCGGAAGCTGAAAGCTGGGTTCTCATAAATCTTACAAATTCATTTTCACCCAATCCAAATGGAATCTCGATATCTTCAAATGTAGAACGATCCTCCCACCCCATCCGCACCATCCGATCTAGATCATCAACCGTGAATTGAGCTATTTTGTCCTTAAAATCTCGAGATATACTCATGGCTGATAGTTCTCATTTTGCTATCGTTTAAGATGAATACCCTTTTTGGGAAAGATTAAGCAATTATTCTTATTAAATCAACCAGCGCTGATCCATATTGAAATCTCTGCTGGCTTTGCGGGCCAGCATCAGTTCATGAGTTTTGTTTGAGCAGTGTGCGAATTTTCGTTCCGTGGGGCAACTGTTGATTTAATTTTTATGGCGATAAAAAACTAATTGTTGGGGGATTTTTCATCTCCATGAAGATTTCAATCGATATATCCCTAAAATTCCGCAGTGCGCCAGTCTCATAAATTGTAAACCTTTTTTGAGGAAGAATCGCACAGTTTTATCTATAATTCTCTGAGCATATACTCCGCAAATGGACCTAAGCAACCTTCAGATCAAACTCTATCTGTTCGTACTCAACTATGGGCAACTTTACCTCCCGACCAGATACAGTTTTAGATTTGATCTTGATGGCTCCGACAGTCTCAAAAAAATCAATGAACTTAATCAAATTGCACACATCCATACTCAAGAGTTTAGCCAATTCATAAATAGATTTAGGTCGATGATTCAGAATCGCGGCCAAGAGCCCCAAGTTCTTAACGAAGCGATTAAAATCTTTCTTGTTATCAAATGATAACTCATACTGATCCCCTTTCAGTTTTCCTTTGCGCTTTTTTTTCAATGACTTCTTGAAGTCAGATAGACTTTCACTAGAAGACTTGATGGAAACAATTAACTTTTTTATAGCTTCACTCCTAATTCGTTCAGTACGCGTTTTTTGAAATCCTACAAATTGTAGGTCGTCATTAACGTATTTATATAAGAACTCTCGATCGTTCACGTGAACATGCGGACCTTTTGGTGATGGTTGTCCATGAGGACTTAGGATCCTGTCTTCAAATCCTTGTAAAGCAATCCCTACTTAATACCGAAAGGATAAATTTTTGATTTGCCTACTTCATAGATCGAAAGCTCAACTATATACCGACCCAGAATCCTGTTTTTAGAGAAAAATTTGAGGTTAGCTTTTATATCGGGTCACTCATATTGGTACATGGCTACCAATATTGAAGTATTGAGTCTCGTCAAGTTTTTTTAATCTCATTTGAAATAGATTTTACTGAATCTCATCCAAAACTGCAGAATGCGACTCTTTGCCCTGCGCTGTCTCATAACAGTGTAAAGTAAAATTAATTAGATATCGCGCCTTATAAAATCCTGAACTAACTTACGCTTAAAATTAATCCACTTTTATTTTGCCTTTTTCTTTCCCTTTCCCTTTAGACTCCCCCACTTGCTGGTCTTCACTCAGATTGAGCCACCTGATTTCATGAAAGATTGTAGGAAAAAAGCCAGCGGTAAGCGTAAAGCGCCCCGAATGATTCATGAAATTAAGAGAACAAACCAACTTGGTATCGGTAGTCGAAAGACTGCTCCAGTGGTGCGTGTCTAAAGAAATAAGGTGTACAGACTTCTAGAGAATTCCGAGGGCTCCCGCTTTGTTAACCAAGACTTCGGGACAGTATTTCTGCAGCTAAACGAGAAACTTCCGGGGAGACTTCAAGAGCTGGAGCATGGTGGGGTTTGATTCTCGCATCAATCACCATAGCTTTACCGGCGCTAAAGTGTTTGTCGATGATCTTTCCTTCCACGCCGTAGACATCCAAACTGGGATTGGAGCGGGTAAAGGTCACCCAGAGAAAGTTAGCCAAGGATTCTGAAGCAAAGGGGGAGTCGTCTACCAAAACTATTAATGGAAATCCGGCGATTTGAGCTTGAAGCTGGGTAGATAAATCTTCAAAAACTTGGCCTCGACTTGAGTCCTCAAAAGCCGGCCCTTGGATCAAAAGAACTCCTGGTAGGAGGCACTTTGGTTCCTTGAAGGCACCTGATACTTGGATAGAACTCGCATCTGAAATCAGTTTCCGTCTCTTCTTGCCACAGGCGGTTATAAAGAGTTTAGATCCTCGATTGAGCCCTTCCCCTGAGTAGTCGAGGGTGTCTATGGTCGTTCGTGTTTCAAAATGGAGATCGTTTTCCAGGTCTATTCGTTCCAAAAAGTGTTGAAAGAAACTGGAAACATCAGACACATCAAGATGGGGCTCGTCTTCGCCCGCAACTAAAAATAGATATTTAGCAAGGGAGCACTGACCAAAACCTAAGATGCGATGGGCAATGGTGTGAAGTTCCATGGGGCGGCGTTCGGCAAATGGGGTGTAACGCTCCGAACCGATGGCCAAAAGCAAAGGATGAACACCCGCTTCATCGACCGCGTGTAGGGCTTTTACACCAGGGATTTCGCTTGGGACAAGGGACTGAGTGACCTTATGTATGAGATGGCCAAAGCTTGTATCTTCTTGGGGAGGACGACCTACGACGGTAAAGGGCCAAATAGCATTTTTTCGGTGAAAAACTTTCTCGACTTTTAAATAGGGAAAGTCATGCTTTAAGCTGTAGTAACCTAAGTGGTCTCCAAAGGGTCCTTCCGGCTTGAGGCCTGACATTTCCAGCTCACCCAGAATACAAAAATCCGCATCGGAAGAAATGACGTAGCCATTCCATCTTTTATATCTAAAATTTCTTCCGGCAAACATGCCTGCAAACATCAGCTCACTCATTCCTTCAGGAAGCGGCATTACAGCTGCAAAGGCATGGGCAGGCGGTCCTCCTACCCAAATCGCGACCTTCAAAGGTAGCTTTGCATTCAGAGCAGCTGTGTGATGGATGCCAATGCCGCGATGAATTTGATAATGCAGGCCCACTTCTTTTTCCGGCACATAACTTCCCCCGCTTATTTGAATGCGGTACATGCCGAGATTGGAAGCCCAAATTCCAGGTTGGCCTGGGTTTTCGGAAAACACTTGGGGTAGGGTCACAAAAGCGCCGCCATCCTTGGGCCAACTTTTGATTTGGGGAAGATCACTGAGTTTGCATTCCCCCCACATCGAAGGGCTTCGAAACAGGGTTGGTAGGGGGAGTGCGTGGAAGAGAGTCTTAAAAGTGCGCACAAACGAGATGCTTTTTAGGACCTTCCAGGGATTGGTTTTCAAGGCAAAAATCCCCATGATCCCGGGTAGAGTTTTGCGAAACAAGTGTTCTGTTCGAGCATGGGTTCCATAGAGATTGGATACCGCTGGAAAAGGGCTCCCTTTGACGTTTTCAAAAAGCACAGCCCCGAGGCCTCGGCTATAAGCCTGCCTTTGAATCTCAGCCATAACCCCATCAGGTGAGACTTCCTCTTTAATTCTGATGAGTTGACCTGTGGACTCTAGGTCTTTAACTGCGTCTTGGGTGCTTTTATAGAGCAAAACGACTCCTTCTTTTCCTTCTTATGCCTCAAATATCATATGGCACCGAGAAAGCTAACCTGCGCTTTGTCGATATAAATTACAATACTTCGACCGAATATTCCGCTGTAATTTGAGCGAAGGGATTGATGGGGGGGCGGCAGGTTGTAGCGTAAACTTTACTGGATTCCTATAGGCTGCTGCGGCTAAATCGAGCAGCTCCGTCGCAGACGCAATAAGCTTCCGAGATATCAAAGGCCCAACGCCTCACTGCGTTTTTCTAATAGGTCCTTATATGACGCGCGTAGCGGGGCCGATAGGAAGCTTTTTTCGATCCAGACTTTCCATTGTGGAATGACGCCTTGAAAGCGACTCATGACATCATCCACAGCTTTCTGATTTAGTAGCATTCTTTCACGAGCAAAATAGTTTAAGAGATTTTCACGCGTAAGATTTTTTTGCCTGCCCGCAATAGGTAATGCGATTTCCACAGGATTCTTCAAAACAATACTGGAATTAAGAAAGTCATAGGCAGGAGCCAGTTCTACCAGCTTGTTGCGGGTTATGAGCGAGTAATTTTTCAAATGCATATCTTCATTACCGATGAGGTAATTAAAAATTACCCGAGTCAGTAGCTTTTGCCTTTCAATAAGCGGAAACGTACAGAGGTCGAGGATTCCCACGAGCTTTTCCATGCTAAAATCATATTTTGTATCTCGCGTCATTTGGGCAAGTTGCGCAAAGTCCTCAACGGCCCACTTACTGGAATGACCGTGTCTATCAAATCTCTTAATGAAATAATTTAAACTTTGATCTTTTGAATAGACGAGCCCATGAACAGGAGTCTCAATTCCCACTAACCTCGCAAGATGCATTGTCAAATCCTCGTTCTGAGGCAACTCTGAGAATAGAGCCGATTGAGGCTTTAAGATATAGCGGCCTCCAGCATCCACGAGGGATAGTTGGTTTTTGCTAGGCTCAAGTATTGCGCTCAATTTTGCCTGTACCCCTTGGATGGACATCCTCCCAGCGCGCTGGGACGCTTCCAGGCGCAGCTCCTCGGCAGTAAAGGGCATGGGATGAAGGGTCGTCAGCTTCGGCGATAGACTGCGCAGGCCTTCTTTGGAATAATCTGTTGCACAAGGATTATATGTGAGAAGGCATTTACGCATCTTCGGTCACTTCCTCAACAGTGATCGCCCCTACAAAGTCGGCTCCCGTTGTTATGAGTTGCTTAAATAAATCATTCCTGTCAATTTTGAGTCGACGCAGCATTCCCTCTAGCTGTAAGCCTTCTGGAAGCAGCCCTTCAAAAAAAGGCGGAAAATCCGCAAATTCATATGTCTTCTGCGAAAGGGGCATCACCAAGGAAATGGGATCTCCACGATAGTGAGCCATATATTCAAATCTGTAGGCTTTCCCTGGAAGCAGCTCCTCGAGCAGCCCTGCTTCCCTACCGTGCATGTAGACTTTAGCTTTGCGCATGTGACTCCTTCTCATCAAGCCCATTAAAAAGCGCCATAAGCGGACTTACCATTAAAAGCCTTACATTCAGCACGGAAAAAATATTTAATATCGTATCAATGCGCGCTGATTTCTTTCCATTTTCCATGTCAAACACAGCCGTCTTCCCAATTCCCGCAAGCCTAGCCAGCTGGACCTGAGTCAGACCTGCTTTGCCGCGGTGAAACTTAATGACGCGCCCGAGTTGCTCGAGAGTCAAAGGCACTTGATCGGATCCAGGCGGCTGCTGACTAGACTGCGACATAAAACCCTCAAATAGACTGGTTTAGCGGTAAATATTGATATTCTACATTAAAAAACACCTCATTGCTACACAACCTGTCATATTTTTCTGTTAAAGCAGTAAAAATAGTCCTTTCGCTTCATGATAGCCCACATTAGAACTCTAAAGCCATTACTATTTACTGCTTTAGCGGCATTTCTGAGGGGTCCGCAACCTTTCCATGCTTTTTGTGGTCCTCTGACAATGGAGTTCTTAGGAATTGGGAGACCGTCTTCGAGCAAAAAAGTAATCCACTGAAGGAGATGGGACTGGCATAAACAGGTGCTGTTTATTTTTGAACACGATTTAATTATCAGTAACTCCTAACATTATTAAAAATTTCGAGTCACTCTGATCCGGGATCGGACAAATAGAAAAGTCTCTATACCCAATTAAAACCTTGTCTAGGCGCTTCTCACTAGGGTAAACCACAAATCCACGAGGGGAAGGTGATGAATTTTGATGCAGAAATAACTTCCGTTGCCTTTGGTGGCAAGGGGATTGCGCGTGTGGCAGGTAAGGTGTGGTTTGTCAAAGGAACCGTGCCTGGAGATGTCGTGCGTGTAAGGCCTTTGGAATCGAAAGAGCATTTTGGCGAAGGGGAGGTAGAACTTTTCCTCACCAGATCCCCTTTGCGTTCTGAAAAGCCTCCTTGTCCCGTTTTTGGTCAATGCGGGGGCTGTCAATGGCAGGATATTCCTTATGAGACGCAGCTGGAATGGAAGAAGTCTTTTCTAGCGGACTCATTGCAGCGAGTGGGAAAAATAAAGGTGGAGGAGCTCACCATCGAGGCTTCTCCCCATCGTTGGAACTATCGTTCCCGCGTGTTAGTTCGGGTACATGTGGACTCAAAGGGCGCGGTCTCTATGGGGTACTTTAAAGGGGAAACCCGTGAGTTGGTTGCGATCAAAAAGTGCGACTTAGCATCCCCTTCCCTTAATACTTTTTTAGCCTTTGTCGCCGAGCTCAAGTTGCCCGAAAATCGTGGGGAAAGCTTTCGGCTGGAAATTCAAGAAATCCAGACCAACACCCCCCAAAATCTTTGGATTACTGTTTTTCCCACAAAAGGAAAATCTCAAGATTTAAAAGCTCTTTTGGAGCGTGTAAAAAGTCATCCGCTAGTTTCATGGGCAGGTAGCGTTTTTGAACTGGAATCGGCCTCACCTCAAATCTTTGAGTCGGATCTCGGAATCGATTTTGTGGCGACTCCGGGGCAGTTTCAGCAGATCAATGTGCCCCACAACCGCCATCTGAGACGCCATGTTTTGGCCTATGCCCAGAAACAAGGCTGGAAACGCATCTTGGATGTATTTTGTGGTAGTGGCAATTTGTCGCTCCCCTTGGCAAAGGGAAGTGACTACGTCGCCGGTGTGGAACTCAACCCAAAATCCATCAAGAATGCGAAGGCATCGGCTGCTAAAAATGAGCTAGGGAATACCCATTGGGTCGCACGTGATGCGGTGGCCTACCTGGATCAATTGGCGAAACAAAAAAAAGCGGGGGCAGGAGAGCAGACTGGATCCCCAAGTGCAGTGCCACCCACGGACTTCGACGTGATCCTATTAGATCCCCCACGCGAGGGATTCTTTAAAGGTCTCTCATCATTGATCGCGTTAAATCCTAAGGCCATCCTTTATGTAAGCTGCGATCCCGTGACCCTGGCGCGGGATATTGGCTGGTTAACCAAGAACGGCTATAGAATTGAGAAAATCATATGTTTAGACTTTTTCCCCAATACTTACCATGTAGAAAGCCTGGCCTTTTTGCAGCGAGAAGCCAGTTTATGAAGCCTAGATTTTTTACGAGCTCTGGAATCATGATATGATCCTAGAACACCCAAAAGCTGGAATCTCCTACGATATCGTGGAGTCTTGTCCATACCAGGACAATCGGTCAGCATTTACGTCCAGGAAAGGATGTCTATGAAGCAGGTAGGATTGATTTTTTGTTTTCTTGGTCTTTTAAGTTTCACGGGGTGTGTGACCTCAACTACAGGTGAGAGACCTACTCTTGGCGCTGCTTCTAAATCTAAAAATACTCCGGCTAAGGGGCAAAAGCTCGAAGAAGACTTAGCTGTTTCTAAGCCTCAGGGCCCCGTAAGCGCTGCCAAACCTTTAGCAAAGTCTTCGGCACTCGATCTAAAAGCCGATGAAGATGACAATTCTGAAGCCGAGGTGGTCGTAAATAATGGCATGGTTTGTGTTCCCGAAGGATCCCCCCAAGCCTTGCAACTTTCGCAAATCCTGGAAGCTTCTAGTGCCGAAGAAGATTTAGATCATGCTTTGAAAGATCCTAAAGGCAATCAAGTAGGCTCTATCACTTTGATGGAAAAAGAGGCAGCTGTTCAAAATTGGATTCAATATTTTTCGGTTAAGGACAAAGAGCGATTTACACGCTTTCTCGAGCGAGGGAATCGATTCAAAGAATTGATTTCCAACATTTTAAAGGAAGAAGGTGTACCTACAGAAATCTACTATTTAGCCATGATTGAATCGGGATTTGTCACCTATGCAAAGTCACATGCAAGTGCGGTGGGAGTCTGGCAATTTATTCAAGGAACCGGGTCTAGATACGGATTAAGAATCAATTCTTTTGTTGACGAGCGCCACGATCCGATTCGTTCCACCAGAGCTGCGGCCCGTTACCTAGCAAGTCTTTACCGGGTCTATCAAAGCTGGGAACTTGCCATGGCTGCCTATAACTCAGGCGAAGGTCGTGTATTAGGAGCTATCATGCGGGGGCATACCCGGGACTTTTGGGAGTTGGCCAAGGGCGGATTTTTGCCGAAAGAGACAGCAGACTATGTTCCTAAGTTTATGGCGGCAGCCATTATTGGCAAAAATATCGAGAAATATGATTTTGACTTAAATCCAGATGCAGCCATGAAACTTCCTGTTGCTGCCCTGGTGCCTGCTGGCGTCAGACTGACGGATATCGCCAAAACTGCCGGTATTCCCCTTCAAGAACTAACGTCTCTAAATCCCCACCTTAAAAAGGGGATTACCCCGAGCACGGCCAACGATCAATATTATCTCTGGGTACCAGAGGGCTCAGAAAGCAAGTTAGGCTCCGTTGCAGAGGAACTCCAGAAAGCACGCATCAAGCTTAAAAGAGAGGTTCAAGAAGACGTGGCGTCAGCGGCGACAAGCTCTGCCCCCAAGGCTTTTCATAAGGTTCGAAGTGGTGACACTTTAGCATTGATTTCTGCCAAATATAACGTATCCATGGCTACCTTACGCTCCCTTAACGGGCTTCGAAGTGGACGAGTCTACGTGGGACAAAAAATTAAACTAGTAACTCAAACTCCTACGCCAGCCATTCATTTGGTCAAGGCTGGAGACACGATTGAAAAATTAGCAAGCCGTTATGGCACTACGCCTGACGAAATTAAGAAACTCAATAAAATTTCTTTAAATCGACTTAAAGCAGGACAAAAAATTCAGGTGCCAAAAGCGGGCTAATTTTGGAAAACTATTGTAATCTCATGAGATCAGGAGGATCTCTTTTGAAACTTGCAAAAATAAGATCAGCTCATATCGTAACTCTTAGCGTAGCTCTTAGCGTAGCTCTTAGCGTAACTCTTAGCGTAAATTTAATTCTATTGGCTTGTAACCATAGCAGTTCGAAACTCTCCCATAAACTAGGTGAGTTGACTTGGAGCCCAGATTCTTTTCAATGGGCTGGCATTTCTAAAGAAGACTTCCTTAGGGAGCAACTTATCAGGCGAGGCGGATCCGTTAAGGAACTATCGTCACCAGCTAGTGTAAGTGCAGAGCTCAATCGCATTGTGCTTGTCATTGACAAAAAAGCCCGTGAGACTTATCCCAACCAGCTTTCGAATACTCCGTCTCCCCAAGTCATTGTTGTAGATGATGATGGGGTCTTTGCCGAAGCGCTAAGTGCTTCGGTTTGTGTGGATTCGGGGAGCAAAAAAGAAGGGGCTAATACAGAAGTTCCTTATTTGCGGATAGATCCCAGCGGTTGGTTGAGTGAAGAAAATCCTAAGTTTGTGTGTCCTAAAACTTCAGCTCAGCTTTCGGATCTTTCGGCTCTGATTCGCACATTTAATCAAAATGTCGACCCCTCTTGCATGGTTCAAGATGTTGGAGGGGTTTTGTCTATCCCTAAAACATGCGAAGCTGTTGACTTCAACTCAAAAAAAATCGTTTATGAAGCATCGGCTCCCTTTATTAAAATTACAGCGGGGCTCGTAAAAAAAGTAAGCGAAGCTGAAATGTATGGAATCTTAGCCCATGAAATCGCCCATTATTATCGAAGTCATTCTTTTTGGGAACACTCCAATAGGTTTGGCTTTTTCTACTTTAGAGATCAAGGCAAACTGAGAGAAAGGCCTACAGCAGATCTTGACGGTAAAGCCAAGTTGCTTGCGGATGACTTGGCGAAAGTGGTTTACATGCGCCTCATCGCCAAGCAGTATCCAGAGGAGAACTTCCCAGGGACTTTGGCGGTATTTCTTAGCGATCCCGACACTCAAAACCGATTAGCCGCATATCCTGGTTGTGAGACATTTGCCGCAAAAGAAAATGATGAAGTTCGTTTAGATATAAGTCGCTTTATATTGTCAGGAAGTAAGTTGGGAGAGGAAAGTATTGCCTTTTACCGCGACTTGTCTGATAAATTTGAGGCTTGTCTCAAGCGAAATTCTCCCTTTCCGCCTGAGATTAAAGATTCTCTTACCCGTGCTATTTCATTAATCTTTGAATCCCGCGAGTTGCCCTTTTCATTTTCCGGATTTGACGAGCTAAAAGCGCATTATGTTGCGAGCTATGAAGAAAAAATAAATTTAAGAAGTGCTCTTTTAGAGCGGGCCAGAGAAGAAGGACTTTCTTGGTATACAACCGAACAAGAAGCCGATGAAATGTCTTTGGAGCTTTTGAGCCTTCTTGGCATCGACCCGAAAGTTTCAGGGAAAGCACTTTATTCTGTATCCAACTCCAGAGACAGCCGCGACTTAAATGGTCTTTCTGAAGACCAATGTCTGATTCTCCAAGAAAATGGCTGGAAGATTGAAGGCCGTAATTTAAATTTATTTTACGGAGACTTGAACGATCCCCATCATTCTACCTGTTTTAGACAGTGGAATATTGCATCTGAAGTCGAAGCTCATCAATACCTAGGGCCTTTTACATTTTCGTCCGCTTTGACCTGGCAAAACATGCAGCAAGAATTGTCGAAAGTTGTACTGGCTTCAGCGAACGGACAGCTTCGTCGAGGACATGCTTTTAGCGGACCTTCTAGCAGATTACCTTCTGCGCTTTCCTGTGGTTATGCTCAGTATCCTCGCCTTGGGGCACTTTCTCGATTTAAGTCCAGGTAGCATGAGGCTATTTCTTCTTACCATTGCTTTTTTCTGAGAGGAAATAAGGGCTGACTTATTTTTTTTAAAAAATGTTAAAAATGGAGACTTCTGTCCATCTTAACGTAGGTTTTCAGGGGGATTTGGAATGGACGCCAGAGCGAAGGCTCATTTTTTTTTTGCAGTTTCCGACACGTAGGGGCCATAGGGAGGCCCTTACGTTGCTTTTAAAAAGCTATTTGACGCTTATGATTTTTTTTTGGAGTGTAGCAGGACTTTCTGAGGAAACGGGAAAGCGTGCGGAACTCATCGATAGTTATGTGAAATCTCATAGCGACAATCCCGGGATCTATCAATCCACACCCATTTATCATCTCGTCCCCTCATTTAATACGATTACCTATGCTCTGGGTGTTACCTCAAGCGATTACAAAATCATTCCCAAAGATCCTGTCTTTTATGAATCTGATGAACTCAGTGTAAAGGGCCTCAAGATAGAGCCCCATATCGCAGTCTCCCTCAAAAATATAAGTCTTGGCTTTTCCGCTTTAAGAGATACGGAAGTCGGAGAGTATAAGTATGTGCAGTCCTATTCTGGCAGCGGTTACTATCAGGGCCAAAAAAGCACTTTGGCTACGAGTGGGGTCGGCCTCAATGCGGCGATTGTTCCGTTTCCGAGGCTCCATAGGCAGCTGAAATTAGCTTTTATTCTAAATGGTAAGAGTTTGTCCGTAAAACATAGCATAAGTCCTCTCCAGTCCTCAAATCATGAGATTGAGATTCAAGATGAAGATATGAAGATTTTAAACTACAATTTCTATCGCTATTCGGCGGGTGTTAACCTCAATTGGCACTTCTTCAAACAGTTTTCTATCGTGCCTTGGGCTGACTATACAAAAACAGATTTTGACGGTGCGAGGACTCAAATCGTATCCTCGACAACGATGGCCGAAGGTCTTGCTGACATGGTGGAGAAGGACTGGCAACTTTATTTTTTAAGTCAGCCCAATCTTCGTTACGGGTTAGATTTTGCGGCGGATTTGTTTGGATTTGAAGTCCGCCTAGGAGGACTTCTTGGAAGTTTTGCAAGCTTAAATAAATCGGAACTCTTTATTAAAGACTCTTCCCTCGTTCTCAACGTTTCTTTTGAACAAAAAGGCAATTGACGTTTTTAAAGGCTTCCGACTGACTGAGGTAAATCAGAAGAATCCCACGAACAAAATGCCCGATTTGTGCACAGGCGTAGTGATGTAGCATCCTTACTTGATAGCATCTCTCTATGCCGCTCTCCTCCAGCTGCCACTCGCGTCTGTCTGCCTAATAAGTTAGCTTCCCTGGCTTTTCATCTCTAGCAGGCCAGATATCTATTTGAGCAGTAGATGACCAGAGAGGCGTTTTGAGGCTGCTTAAGATATAACAATTAATATTTACAGCATTTTTCATAAAAAATAATGGCGATTTTAACTTGGCGCGTGCTACAATCATGAGTCCATTTCTATTGGAAACATATTTTTATGAAACGTTAAAAGGATGTTTTGAAGAGAACTGGGATTTTTTTGGAATTTAAGGGAGGGGGCTCTTTTGACGTGGGTTGATCCTGATGCTATTGGTTACTTGCCTATTTTGATTTTAATGACGATTGCAGGTGTGATTGGTCTTGCTTTGATCGGTGGAAATATTTTGATCCCCAAGCTTTTAGGGGAAACCCCTAAGGTAACTGGGCACGAAAAAACTGATGTTTATGAATGCGGTGTGCCAGCGACTGGTAACGCCAGGCAGCAGTTTTCCGTAAGATATTACGTCGTAGGTATTGTTTTTCTTCTATTCGATGTGGAAGTAGTTTTTTTATACCCGTGGGCGGTTGTCTTTAAAAAATATATCGCTACAGGGCCTTTTGTATTGTTTCAGATGGGTGTTTTTATGAGTTTGCTCGTCGCGGGATATTTTTATCTGATCGGGCGTCGTGGGTTAGATTGGGATTGAGGGGGATATATGTCTAAAGATGGTAGTTCAGCGGTATTCCCATTGACCTTGGAATATGCTGTAAGATGGGCACGCAAGAATTCCCTTTGGCCGATGCCGTATGGCACATCCTGTTGTGGAATTGAAATGATGTCGACGTTGTCGTCAACTTATGATTTGGCCAGATTTGGGGCCGAGGTCGTGCGTTTTTCGCCAAGGCAAGCTGATTTACTTCTGGTTGCGGGAACGATTACCACGAAAATGGGACCGGTTTTACGACAGGTCTATGATCAAATGTGCGAACCCAAATGGGTCATTGCTATGGGTGCGTGTTCGTCATCAGGCGGCATTTTTAACACTTACTCCGTACTTCAGGGTATCGATGAAATCATGCCTGTCGATATCTACGTTCCTGGCTGTCCTCCGATTCCGGAGGGATTGATCTACGCGATTATGCGTCTTCAAGAGACCATTGAAAAAGGCTTGCCTCGTCCTAAAGCAGAAAGACTGACTCCCGAACAAGCTAGAAATGCGATGTCCTATCGTGAAGTGATTACGGATTCCATTTTTAAAGACCCCGCGAAGGTCTCTCTTGATGAGAGTTTTAGCAAGTCACCTGCGCCTGAAACGGCGAAAAGTGAATCCACGCATTCTAAGAAGGAGGGCTAGTGAGTCGTCTTCTTTTAAAGAATCGGGAAGCCCAAGACGGGATTAACGGGCATTTAAAGCAAAATTATACACAGCATGGGCGCTATGACGAGGATGCCAATCAAGAAGGCATTTTGTGGCTTGTGAGTTCGGGAGATCTTCCCGAAGTTGTTCGTAAATTAAGAGATGATTCTAGTCTCGCCATGGATCGTTTGGCGGATTTAAGCGCTTATGACAATATCGATGGAGTTGATGGTGTGGGGCGCTTTGTGTTCTTTATCCATCTTTACTCGTCCAAATTTCATTCCCGTATGCGCATTAAGTGCCTTGTGGCAGATGGGGAAGAGGTTCCGACATTAACAGGGGTTTGGCCTATGGCGAATTGGCTGGAGCGCGAATGCTTTGATATGTTTGGAATTCGTTTTCGTGGTCATCCCGATATGCGCCGCATCTTGATGGATGAGAGATTTGAGGGGTATCCGCTCCGCAAAGAATATGCCCTCGAAGCGAGACAGCAGTTTAGCGACTCCCTGCCAATTCGTATGGTAACGGAAAGCGAGGTGTCCAAGTAATGGAAACTCTTCTTAAAAATAATCTCGTGACCCCTCTTCAAGATTACTATAATCCCAACGTCTTGTTAAACCTTGGCCCTTCCCATCCCGCCATGCATGGAACTCTTCGTGTCATGTGTAGGGTCAATGGGGAGACCATTGAAGACGCCTCTTGTGAAATCGGGTATTTGCATCGAGCCATTGAAAAATTGGCGGAACATAAGACCTATCATCAATGGATCGTTTACACAGATAGGCTTAACTATTGTTCCGCATTGGCAAACAATGTGGGTTATGTCATGGCTGTGGAAGATGTGATGGGCATTACCATCACGGAACGATGCATGTACATCCGCATGATTTGCTTAGAACTTGCCCGCGTTATTGATCATATTATTTGTGTTGCCATCAATGCTCTCGATATGGGGGCTATGACTGTTTTTTGGATGCTTTATACCTGGCGAGAACAGGCTTATACGATCATTGAAGGGATGTGTGGGATGAGGCTTACGACCTCCTACGCGCGCATCGGCGGCATGGCCTATGATCTTCCTGAAAACTTTCAAGCGGAAATGAAAACCTTTATGGAAGGTCTTCCTAAAACGCTTGATGATGTGGAAAAACTTCTTTCTGCCAATCGAATTTGGGTAGATCGAACCAAGGATGTGGGCATTTTAACTGCAGAAGAATGCCTGGGATTCGGTCTTACGGGTCCTGTAGCTCGGGCTTCGGGAGTGGATCAGGATTTGCGCCGAGATCGTCCCTATTACAATTATAGTGATCTCGATTGGGACGTGGTGGTGGCTACGAAAGGCGATGTCTATGATCGCTATCTTGTACGGATGGAAGAAATGCGTCAGTCCCTTAAAATCCTCAAGCAACTTTGTGCAAAACTTCCTGGTGGATCCATTTGGACTGAGGATAGCCGAGTGCTTATCCCCAAGAAAAAAGATGTCTATGAGAAGATGGAAGTTTTGATTCATCACTTTAAGATTTTTATGGAAGGCATCGATGTTCCACCTGGAGAATCCTATCGCGCTATAGAAGCTCCCAATGGGGAACTTGGATATTATGTAGTCAGTCGTGGTGGACCAAAAGCCTGGCGGATTAAAATTAAGTCCCCATCGCTGGCGCTTTTTCAAAGTTATGAGCATTCGATCAAAGGCGCTAAAATTCCTGATGCGATTGCGATACTCGGAAGTCTAAATATTATTGCTGGTGAATTAGATCGCTAGGGAGGATAGTCCGTGATTTTATGTGAAACAATAAAGTCTAAAATGGAAGCGATTCGCTCGGAGTTTCCCACGGAGCAGGCTCTTCTTTTACCACTGCTTCACGAGATCCAAGCCAAAGAAGGTTGGGTTTCAGAAGGCGCCATGCGTGAAGCCTCCGAATTTTTGCATTTGCCTTTAGCCAAAGTAAAAGAAGTTGTCACGTTTTATACGATGTACAACCGAAAGCCTGTGGGGAAGTATCACATTCAAGTGTGTACCAATATCGCCTGTTTTCTAAGGGGCTCTGATCAGCTTGTGGCCTGTTTTGAAAAAAAGCTCGGCATTTCCTGTGGCGAGACTACAGCAGACCGAAAATTTACCCTCTCAGAAGTGGAATGCCTTGCTGCATGTGGGACCGCTCCGGTCATGCAGGTCAATAACGATTACCATGAAAATTTAGATGAGAGTTCCTGTCAGGCTTTGATTGATCGCCTGAGTTAGATTTTAGCTAGTAAGCGCACTAATAGATTCTGCTGAGCCTGGGGAAAGGCATGGGGAATGGCCTAGGGAAAGAACTGAAAAAGGAAGTAGAACTTATGTCCGAATTATTTTTAACTACCAAAGATCAGATACCTGATAGCCATACAATTTCTGTATATCGCTCCAAACTTCAAGGTTATGCGGGGCTAGAAAAAGCTTTGACCATGACGCGAGATGAAGTGGTCGACCAAGTTAAAAAATCAAATTTGCGTGGTCGTGGTGGGGCCGGGTTTCCGACAGGGATGAAGTGGAGTTTTATGCCTAAGGAGCCCAAGCATCCTGATGGCTCGCCTAAGCCTAAATATTTAGTTTGCAATGCGGATGAGGGGGAGCCTGGAACCTTTAAGGACCGGCTTCTTTTAAATCGCTATCCCCATAAGCTCATTGAAGGTATGGCGATTGCCGCTCACGCCATTGGCGCCTCAAGAGGTTGGATCTATGTGCGTGGTGAATTTTATCAAGAAATAGTCATTCTAAAAAAAGCTCTCGAAGAAGCCTATGCACAAGGCTTTCTTGGCAAAAATATCATGGGCAAAGGTTTTGATTTTGAATTGTCGATTTACCGGGGTGCGGGTGCATACATTTGCGGTGAAGAGACAGCACTTTTAAACAGCCTTGAGGGCAAGCGAGGCGAACCGCGTCTTAAACCGCCGTTTCCTGCAATGGTCGGGGCTTTTGGCATGCCTACTTGTGTGAATAACGTAGAAACATTTTGTTCCGTAGTCGGGATTTTAAGAGACGGCCCTGAGGCCTTTGCCAAGGTAGGTACGGAACGTTCCGGGGGAACCAGACTTTTTTGTGTTTCAGGTCATGTGGAAAAACCGGGAGTCTACGAGCTTCCCTTAAATATAACTTTAAGAGACTTAATCAGCCATTGTGGTGGGGTTAAGGGCGGTAAGAAACTCAAAGCCGTGATCCCTGGCGGTGCCTCGGCCCCTATGCTTTCTGCTGAGGAAATCGATGTGGCCATGGATTTCGATAGCCTCATGAAAGCGGGCACAATGGCGGGATCAGGTGGCGTTATCGTTATGGATGAAACCGTATGCATCGTCGAAGCCGCAGCACGCTTACTTAAGTTTTATGAACACGAATCCTGTGGTCAATGCAGTCAATGCCGGGAAGGAAGCCACTGGCTGGCGCGTTTGTTTCATAGAATCGAAACTGGGCACGGCGATACCAAAGATTTGGACACGATAGCTAGGCTTTGTTCGAATATGGCAGGTCAAACCATTTGTGCGTTTGCAGATGCCGTGACAGGACCCGCGCTTTCGTCTCTCAAAAAGTTTCGAAAAGAGTTTGAAGCTCATATTACGGAAGGCTGTTGTCCTTTAAAGAAACCAGGTCAAAAAGCCCCTCATTTTCTAGAGCATCATGACCATGTGACACTGTAGAAATAGTTTTTGAGAAATAGTTTTTGAGAAATAGTTTTTGAGAAATAGTTTTTGAGAAATAGGTTTTGAGAAATAGGTTTTGAGAAATAGGTTTTGAGAAATAGGTTTTGAGAAATAG
>JBAXBA010000052.1:0-25381 GCA_037142195.1 Pseudomonadota bacterium | reverse complement strand
CGGGGAACTCGCAGACATTTTACCTAAAAGCACCCACTAATTCTGCGGAAGACCCTAATTTCTCAACTCTATTCACGTCGCTCATCATTCTTAAAGTCTTAAGTTCTGCTAATAGCGAGCTAGAAACTTCATCAATAGCGCTGCGACAACAAGTGGGGTTTTCTAGCTTTGCCTGCGCCAACTGGAGTTCTGGTAGCATTCGATCTTCAATAAAATGGGCCAGTCTCTCTGCCTCAGTTGATGTATCGCTTCTTTGCTGAGAAGGGCCCGTTGCCCCGCGATCTATCTCTGAACTGCGAATGGCATCGCGATATTCTAAGAAACTCTCAAGTGCCTGTGTCATTTCGCTAATATCAAAAAAGCCGAGCTTAATGAGCACTTCACCTAGCGTCGGTTTGCCTCTACTTTTTTCGATAGACTTCAGTTTATTTGCCAGTTCTTGATT
Organism: Pseudomonadota bacterium; assembly: GCA_037142195.1. Taxonomy (GTDB): domain Bacteria; phylum Bdellovibrionota_B; class Oligoflexia; order Oligoflexales; family CAIMVM01; genus CAIMVM01. The sequence goes on along the minus strand of JBAXBA010000052.1, from coordinate 24,936 downwards.
CCAAACACCGAGAACTTCCGCACTATTTTGGTAGTCACTGCCGCTACGTCTCTGATAGGACAATACTTTCAACTGCTCTTCACAAGTAAGTAGCTTATTTTCAAATATCAACTGGGACAGAGACGAGTGTGAGCTCATCTGATAGATAAGGGCCTCTAATACCTGTTCTTTGGGTAGAAGGCCCTTATCAATTAGAAATTCGCCAAATAGAATGGTCAATGAAACCGATTTCCCTTTGTAGTTGAAACTTAACTCACCATGTGGAGCAATATTCTAGAACACTCTTCGATATTTCCTTCTTTATCAAAGGCACCTACACTATGAACGGAACCCGGCATTCCCCAAACGACGGAGGTTTCTTTGTCCTGAATCATAATACCGCCCTGGGAGCGTTTTATGGCTACAGAACCATCTTTTCCATCTTCTCCCATTCCCGTCAGAATAAATCCCGCACAAGAACCGGTGTATTCTCTTGCAGCTGATTCAAAAAGAAAATCAACTGCAGGTCTTACGCTATTGCGCTTTGCGCTCTGGTCAAGCTTTATGACAGGCTTGGAACCTTGAGGCAAACGCTGAATACTCATGTGATAATCACCAGGTGCCATATAGACTCGTCCTGGCAAAATCGGTTCGCCAGCTTTGCCTTCAGCACTTGGAATGCCAGATACTGCCTCAATCCGCTTTGCAAGAGCCTCTGTAAAGTAGGGGGGCATATGCTGCGCTATAAGAATCGGGACCAAAGGCACCTTGCCGTTAAGTGCCGAAAACAGCTTTTCTAGGGCCATAGGGCCTCCCGTAGAAGAACCAATCACAACCACTTGCGGTTTAAATGTTTCCAATCGAATAGATTTATAGGCGGGTGCCTGATCCGAGCTTTTCTCACTGGGACTCTGGCTCGCCAGTGTTGACAAAGACCCTTTGGTATTTTCCGTAGCGCTGTGATGACTTTTTTTAAATTGCTGTATTTTTGGAAGCAGGTCTCTTTTAATCCCTTCCAGAGCATCTTGCAGATTAGTGGCAGACGTAGGCTTTGCAATAAAATCACTTGCTCCAGCATTGAGAGACGCCATTACTTGGCTTGCCCCTTCTTTTGTTTGAGCCGCAAAAATAATGATTCTCTGGGGCATTTTTCGTCGTCGAAATTCTTCTAGAAACTGAAGTCCGTTCATTTCCGGCATTTCGAGATCTAAAATAATCAGGTCGCAAGGTTCTCTCTCAAGTCGATCCAGGGCAATCTTTCCATTTGCTGCGGTGGCAACCACCGAGATTCCCTGCTCTCCGTCAAGACAGTTCTTAAGCTGGGAGCGAAATACGACTGAGTCATCAACAACCATAACTCGCATTTAAGTAGTCCAGGCTAAGGTAAGGCTGGGGTTCCGACAACCGGAACCCCCAAAAAACGGTTAAATCTGAATTTTCTTCACGAGTTCATCGAGACGAGTGGCAAGGTCGCTCAGAGATTTTGCGGCAGTTAGAACTTGGTTCGCACCCACTAGAGTTTCCGACGCAGATTGCGATACAATTTTTACATTGTCCGTAATATTAAGAACACCTTTTGCTGACTCTTGTACAACGCGAGAAACTTCATTTGTTGTGGCTGCTTGCTCTTCAACAGATGCTGCTATCGCTCCAGCAATTCCATTGAGTTTCTCAATAGTATGGCCAATGGCGGCAACGGCTTCGACAGCGCCCGTACTCTCTTTTTGAATGCCGGTGATCTTGGAAGTAATGTCTTCAGTGGCTTTGGCAGTCTGCTTAGCCAACTCTTTCACTTCGTTTGCAACCACTGCAAATCCGCGACCGGCATCACCGGCGCGAGCGGCTTCAATAGTAGCATTTAACGCCAATAGATTGGTTTGCTGCGCGATAGAACTGATCACCTTAATCACATTTCCAATTTCTTGGCTACTTTGACCCAATGCCGTAATCGTCAAGTTCGTGGCCTGAGCCTGCTTCAATGTTGTCGCACTGGTAGTAGAGGCCTCAGCGGCGTTGCGCGCGATTTCTTTAATGGATGCTGACATTTCTTCCGTATTTGTGGCAACTGTTCGAACTCCCTGAGAAACTTCTTCGGAGGCTGATGCCGTGGAATTTGCCACGGATGTAGAACGTTCTGCATTGCCACTAAGCTGAGTCGCCGTTGCGTTCAATTCAGCAGATGCTGCCGCAAGCTGACGAGAAGCTTCAGTAACATTTTGCACCAAAAGAAGGCGATCTGTGACGACCTCCCATGTTACCATCGGCCCCAAATACTTTCGATTATTGTCATAAACAGCCGTTGCCAGAAGGGCTAGGGTATTTTGTCCCAACTTTATCTTCGCTTCATGAGGCAAATTGCGGTCATCGGCAACTAGCTTCTTCTGATGAGCAGGATTTTTATGAAACACATCGAAGCTGTGATTTAAAATCTTTTCGACAGGAATCGGAAGATCTTTTTCAATAGTCTTTAGTGTCTGGATGCTTTTCGGATTTATATACAGAATCGTCCCATCTTTATCGGCCATCATCACATTGATAGGAATATTATCCATCATGGACTGAATACGGCCTACGGTTGCTTCTTGTGCCATTCTTTCAAGGGTCTGCTTTGTGACGTCTGTAGCATATTTGACGACCTTGTAAGGCTTGTTATTAAGGTCAAATATAGGGTTATAAGATGCCTGGATATAAATTTCTTTGCCCTGTCTGCCTATTCTCTTATAGAGCCCAGTCTGAAATTCGCCACGCGCTAAATCCGCCCAAAAATTCCTGTACTCCGCTGATGCCGTATAGGCAGGATCACAAAACATAGAGTGATGCTTGCCTTTGATTTCGTCCAGGGAATAGTTAAGTGTTTTTTGAAAGTTATCATTGGCAGCAATCACTGTACCATCAAGATTGAACTCGATCACAGCTTGAGACTTTCTCAATGCTGCCAGCTCACAATCTTTAAGCTTTTGCGCGCTAATATCGACGGCAAACTTAACCACTTTGGAAACTTTTCCAGATGCATCAAAAATGGGATTGTATGAAGCGTTGATCCACACCTCTTTGCCACCTTTGCCGATTCTTCTATACTCGCCGTTGTCAAATTCACCCCTACCTAGCTTCTCCCAAAAGAGTCTATAGGCATCTGAATTAACATAGGTCTGATCGCAAAACATGCGATGATGCTTACCCTTAATCTCAGATAAAGTGTATCCTAGAGTGCTTAGGAAATTTTCATTGGCATCTAGAATGGTTCCATCAAGCTTAAATGAAATAACTGCCTGAACTCGGTTTATGGCCGCTACCATTTCTGAATTATCTTGACTATCATTTTGAGAAGTCAAAGATACTATTTTGTCTCGGATGATATTGTCGCTGTTGGTTAGGTCGTTCGCTGAGCTACTCATGTTCGTTTCTCTCCAAAAAAAGTTTAAAGTTTATGATTCAAAAATTTACCAATACGATCTATGTCAATAATGCTCAATAAAGAATCAGATACTTTATAGATACCTGACATAAATTGACGAACTTCCGCTGGAACGGTTTGAGGGGTTAACTCAAAGTCCTTTTCCATGACTTCAACCACATCGCCTATTTCATCTGCTTGCAGAGAAATAAGCGAGCCATCGATACGACAAACTACATTCATAAAAGTCTCGGGGGGGGTGTCTTTTAAACCAAATAACTCTCTAAGGCCAATCGCCGTTGTTACCTGCCCTCTTAGATTGATGAGCCCCACGACGTATTCAGGTGCAAGAGGAATAGGAGTTATATGCATCGGACGAACCACTTCTTGCACTCTTGTCACATCAATGCCGTAAAGTCGACCTGCCACATAAAAAGTGGAAAATTGGGACGACTCTGCCAAGGATTTGCCACCCCCCTTGGCTCCATCCTTACTACTATCACTGCGCGATTCAGTTGCTGCTTGCAAGTTTTAACTCCTTTCTTGACTCTGACATAGAACTGACTTGAGAAATCAACTCATCAACTTCCGTTAAGAGCTTTTCTGCGTTTAACTTTTCAAGGTAGCGTGTAAATCCAGCGGCGCGTCCTCGCTCGAAATCGGAGCCACTAAATCTTGTTGTGATAGCAACAAGGGGTAAATGACTGTATTTTCGATCATCTGAAATCTTTCGAGCCAGCTCTAACCCTGTCATACCCGGCATCTCAATGTCGGACAGAACCATGCTAAAATGTTTGGGATCTGCGTTTTCAAGAGCGCTCCAGCCCTCGAGCCCATCGCATGCTGTATCTGTAAGATAACCTGCATCTTCTAGAATCTGGCGCATGTAAGTTCTAAAGAAAGAGCTGTCTTCAACAATCAGGATCCGCGTTTTTCGACGCTTATTAATAATGTCTTTTCTAGAAGATCCACTTCCTAGATCAGACTCGCTTGCTTCTACGCCGGCTTCAACTGCAAGTTTCAGCTTAACCGCATCAATCATACCAAAAATATCTACAACAACTAAAACATGGTCATCCGCCACCATAGTCCCTAATATTCCAGGTCGGTCTCGTACGGTTTGATCGATAGTAGAGGGAAATGCAGCCACATCTTGTATCTGCAGGACTTCGACTCCAAAAAGACTATCGCCGCGTCTAATGACAACTACAGGAGTTTTTTCTTTCCTTGCCACCACAGCAGAGAAAGGAAGATGTAAAAATTCAGGGAGAGAAAAAATCGGCAGTAGAGAATTTCGGTATCTAACGACCTTCTGCTCTCCTGATAGCTCGAAGTCTTCTTCTTCAAACTCTTCCAGGCGGCTAACCACCGTCAAAGGAATCACGTAACTTCCTGGCGCACCTACATCTATCATTAGAAACTCAGAAGAGTCCATTTGATGCCGCCCACGGTAGTCATGAAATCCGCCTAGGGCTCCAATTCCTGCTGCTTCAGATTCGGCGGTCATGCGCACAGAGGTAGAGATTCCCATCACGTCAAGAGTGAGTGCCACGGATCCGTCGCCCATAATCGTTGCACCAGAGAAATGAGTGATCTCTTTCAGAAAAGATGAAAGGGATTTTACAACTATATCAGCTGTATCTTCGACTGCATCGACTACCAAGCCGAATTGAAAGGCATCGGCATTTAGGATCACAATATTTACGGAACCCACGTCGAAGGGACTTATATTCAAATTTTTATTATCTTGAATTCTATGAGTCAATACTTCCGAAAGATTAAGAAGTGGCAAAATTTTACCCCGAAGCCTTAGAACCGGACTTCCTTGCAAGACCTCGATTTTCTCACTTTTGGAGTCGGATTTGTCAATTCGAACTAGTTCCACGAGCTTGCTTTGCGGAATAGCAAAGCTTTGATTCAGGGCTTTTACAATTAAAGCAGGCACGATAGCCAGTGTAAGAGGAATCTTTAACTTAACAGTTGTTCCGGTGCCAGGCTTACTCGCCAAATCTACCATCCCGCCAATACGTTCGACGTTGGTCTTTACAACATCCATGCCCACGCCGCGTCCTGACAGACTAGATACTGTTGCGGCTGTAGAAAAGCCAGGTGCGAAAATGAGAAACTGGATTTCGCGATCAGTCATCTTAGCCAGCGCATCTGAAGTGATAAGTCTTTTATTGACAGCACTGGTCCCGATTGCCTTAGGATCAAGGCCTCTGCCGTCATCGGTTATTTCTATAATAACTTGGCCACTTTCGTGATGTGCTTTTATATTTAGTCGGCCCGTATCCTGCTTTCCCAGTGCCTTCCTGTCCGCCGGCAACTCAATTCCGTGGTCAACTGCATTTCTGATAATATGCGTCAGAGGATCTTTAACAGCTTCGATTATGGTTTTGTCTAATTCTGTTTCAGAACCATAAATATTAAGCTCGATCTTCTTCCCGAGCTCCCGGCCCATTTCCCGAACCACGCGGGTAAATTTATTAAGAACATTGCCTACCGGTTGCATTCTTGTTTTCATAACTTCATTTTGAAGTTCAGCGGTAAGTACATTTAGGCGCTGACTCATCTTGTCAAATTCAGAATCGCTGTCATTTACTTTGGCGTGCTGAAGCAGTTGATTTCTTATTAGCACCAGCTCACCAACAAGATTCATGAGATTGTCTAACAACGCTACCTGAACTCGAATTGTTTCCGATTGGACTTCATCCCCATTTGATTTGACTGACTGATCCCCAGACTTTAAAGTCGTCTCGAAGTTGGATTGTTGCCCATCTTCGACTTTTGATGTGTTCCCTGATTCTAACGAATCAGAGGCCGCAGGCTGCGCTACTGGAAGCTTTAAGTGTTCTGGAAGATTGTCGAAAAGCACAAATCCTTCAATTTCTTCCTCTTCCACTTCTGCTTCTTTGGGTTTTTCCGCTTCAGGGCCCCCTTGAGCCTGAGTCTCCCCTATCACTGGAGCAAGCATACCATTTTCCTTGAGGTCTTTACTCAGCTGAACGTTGTCACTCGAAACCTCAGATTTTTCAACTTGTGGCTCCGGTAACTTCGACTCAGGAACGATGTTAGAGGTCAGATCTACCAGCCTTGGGACAAGATCACTTACTAGTTTATGAAGATCTGGCTCTTTGTGATCTCTTCGTATTCCAGCCAAGAGAGTCGAAATCACATCGGCGCCTTGGTAGAGCCCGTCTACTAATAACTGCGTTACGGCAGCAGTTCCCTTGCGAACCGGATCTAGGCTGCTTTCCATTGCATGAGCCAAAACTCCTACTTGCGAAAATCCAAAGAACTGGGAATTTCCTTTTATGGTATGCATTTCGCGATAAATGCTTGCGAGCATTTCTGGGCTGACTTTTCCGGATTCCATGAGCGAAAGATTTTTTGAGAAACGCTCGAGCATTTCGGTGCACTCATCCAAGTACTCAACTAGGGCAGCTTCTTCCTTTGAATTTTTGTTACTACTAGGCATGGATTAATTCTTTCTCGTTAAGATTGCCAATTTACTCGGGTATTTAAGCACTCAAAGGTAGACCTAAAACGACTGACAAATCTAGAATGGTAACGTTTTGTTCTCGAATGTAAGCATTTCCCACAATTCCTTTTCTATCTCGGATGGAATCGGAGATGGGTTCATCAGAACTTGCAATATCAACTACAGTCTCAACTTGAAGCCCAAAGTAGCCATCGGCCGATTTTGCTACTATAGCGGAAACTTTTGTCTTGGAGTCAGACTCTTTTTCGGGCAAATTTTTAGCGGAAGAAGGTCGTAAGTTGAGGATTTTTTCAATGGAATATAGGGGCATGACTCCATCGCGATAGACAATTACTCGTTCCCCCCCGCTTATCTGGATTCTCGATGATTCAAATTCTTCTAGTCTAAAGACTTGCTCGAGGGGGACCCCGAAAAGCGCTTTCGATGCAAGCTTAAAGAGCAGGAAGCTTCTAGTTGCTTCATCCAATGTAGCACTTGTAGAAGACATTTTCTCTCGCTGCGAAACGCTCTCTTGTTTTTTTTCTTCGCTTCTAATGTTACTTAGATCCGCAATACCCTTAATATTTAGAATCAGACCTACCGATCCGTCTCCCATAAATGTAGCACCTGCAAATGCTGCTTTGGGGTTAAAATAGGTTTGAATTCTATTGACGACAATTTCCTCAGCATCACCAATTTCATCTACTTGAAGCGCATATCTTAGATTGTCCGATCTGAGAACTAGCACCAAAACCGTCTTTGAGGCTCCTTTGGCTGTACTGATTTCGCCTGCCTCAGGAATATTTAGAATCTCGGAAAGTGATAGAAAAGGCAATACGTCTTCGCCGCAACGAAGCGTCCTACCCAAGGAAGCCATCTGAACTAGAGAGGAATATTTTTCAGACTCAATGCGCATGACCCGTTCTATGGCATCCTGATGTACTGCAAAGGCGTGTCGCCCAGCTTGCACTAGAAGCGCGGTGATGATTAGTACCGACTTAGGTATGGGTAGTTTAAGGAGAAATGTCGATCCGCTTCCGGGTCGGGAGTCAATCAGTATCTGCCCTCCCACAGCCTCTACTGATGACCGCACCATATCCATGCCGACTCCTCGACCAGAAACGTCGGTGACCTTGGCGGCAGTGCTGAAGCCAGAAGCAAATATAATACCCAGGGTTTGCTGCTCATTCATTTCACTCAGCTGCTGAGCAGTAAAAAGTCCCTTTTCCAAAGCTTTGTTTCGTATCATTTTTGGGTCGATGCCCTTGCCATCGTCCTTAATAGATATTTGAACTTCGTCCCCGACTTCTTTGCATTGTATCTGGATATAGCCAGAATCTGGCTTACCCAAATTCTTTCTCGTCGCTTGATCTTCTATGCCGTGATCTGCGCTATTGCGCACTAAATGGACCAAACTGTTACTGCAGACTGTCGCTAGAGCGTTGTCGACTCTCAGTTTCTCGCCCTCAATGGTAAGGTCAATGGATTTCCCAAGGTCTTTGGCGAGATCCCGAATAATGCGAGGTATAGGCTTGAGTACCCCAGAAAGAGGAACTTTGCGTAAATCGGTTATGTAGGTTTGAATGGTACCATTGATTTTGTGCATTTCCTCGAGAAGTTCGCCGAGGTTTTGAATATCTCTATTTCCGATATATTGGAGTTCCAGTCCTTTAACCAATTTATTGACCATATTTCTAATGACTGTGATTTCTCCAGAGCAGCCGGAGAGCTGCTCAAGCATATTGATTGGAACAGAGATGGTGTCTTTTGCTTTCTGCAGCGATGGAGAGGCTGGTGCGTGCTGGGATTTAGCCTCCGGTTTTTGCGCCTCGTTTTCAGATGACTTAGATTTTGACGTAAGATCTAGTTCTGGTAAAAGCGCCTCTAATTGAAATTCTCCGAGTTTCTTGTTTGCTGCAGCAGCTATAAGTTCTTTGATGCGATCATAGCCTTTTAGAAGTACCTCATAGACTTGATCAGAAAATTGGAGCTGTCCTTTTTTTACTCCTGAAATAATGTCTTCATATTTATGAACATAGCGAGTCACTACGTCACTAGGAAGAACCCCACTGGAGCCTTTAATAGTATGTGCGGCTCTAAAGATAAGATTGAGTTTCTCTTGGCTTGTTCGATCATGATCTAGCGCTAGAAGTACAGAATCCATCTCGTCTAGAATATTAGACGCTTCTTCTAGGAAGACTGTCTCTAGGGCTTGGCTTTCTCTGATGGACTCTAGCCGTGGTTTGCTGTGCTTTTCAATGAGTTTAACAAGCTCATCTTCAGTTATGGGTTTATCAAAAAACGCCGCGATTTTAAGGCTTAGTGCCGTTAGAGCCATTTCTTTAGTAACATATGACGATACGATTACGAATGGCAGAGAAGTCCCTTGATCCAAGAGTTTTTTCCTGAATTCAAATCCCGTCATTTGAGGCATATGAAAGTCACTCATGACGAGAAGGATATCCGCTTGTTCATTCTTGCATACCTTGAGAGCTTCGTCTGGGTCTGTGCACAGAATCGCTGAAAAGCCTGCTTCTTTGACCGCACTTTCGTAAAGTTCTAATATGAACGGCTCATCATCAACGCATAGAATTTTTAAATCGAAGTTAGCCAAGGCAGCTCTTTCTTTCATGGAGTAAATTCTATTCTGATTATCTTTATTTAGAATTTTACAATAGTTCTTCAAATTTGCTTATAGGGCAAAATCCTCTTAAGCACGGCAAATCCATAAAGCGCAATTATTTAAGCTACTTGGCATCAGATAGAGATTGTTATTATTTAGTAACAGTTGACGGAGCAAAATTACAAAGGTGTTTCCTAAGCCTCAGATCAACCATACAAAAGGCGATGGACGAAGGATGTTGCGTACTAGAATATGCCAAACCACCGGCCTCCCTTGGAGGTCATGGCTTCTAGCGGTTTGTTTAAATAGCTTTCTTTATTATATCAGCTAAGGACATTTTTTCAATATTTTGCATATAATCTTCAATGCAAATGCTAATTTCCTTTTTGATGAGGCCATCAAATACCTCCTCAACGAGACTACGAATGTGTAATTTAGCAGAATCCGTAAGAGCCCACTGGGATTCTTGAGGGGTATCAACTTTTGCATCTGATGGAGGTATTGCGCCCGATGTAGCTTCTCGATGAATAGCACGAACATTCGACTTCGATCTCTTAGCCCCAGCTTTCATAGCTTCAGCCATGATTCCATAGACTTCTGCCCATTGATATTCCACATCTTGGGTCCAAGCTTCCGAAAGACATTGCTTTAAGGATTTCATTAAGGATTGCCCTACCCATTGATAGTGCTGGTCTTCCACTCCATAGCGGCCATGACTCTCACCTAAATTTAATAGAAAGCGCGTAAGTTGATCCGGATTGTCTAAGTTGTTAATAGCAGTGACCAACGATGCTATTAAGGCGTTTTTTTGCTTTGGCATATCTATTTTCGAGAAAAACACTTTCGCTTCTGGATAGTCTTGAAATAGTATTTCATAGAACCGATCCGCCACAATGGGGGCCATCGGCTTTACAAGGTCAAATGAAGAACGTATGACTTTGATATTAATACCCATAATGGTTCTCTCCCCCCTAAATTCCATTCGGAACCGAAATGCTCAGTTTTTTTCGTCCGAATGCGGGCCAGGATTAGGTGCGATTTGTGCCGAGTCCTATTGATTTTTTGTAAAATAGAAGTCTTTTACAGATAGGATTCCCTGCGTTATCTCATGATTTGCTATCTTTTTTTGCTTTTTAAAGGTTTTTTTTGAAGCGCCGAACTATCTATTTGTTACGGAGTCGTTGGCTCGATAGCATCTAAACGCAAGGTTTTTTCTATGTATAAAGTTCTCATTCTAGACAATAGTAAATTGGCTTTTAAAACCTTGGAAAAACACCTTGATTCCGAGCTTTTTTTGTTGCAGAGAGCGGATTGCCCTACGGAAATGCTTGATTATATAGAAGCGTCACTTCCTGATTGCATAATCCTAAACACGCAGGCCTCTAGCTATGATCCCTTGCTGCTATGCGGCACTTTAAAAGGCGACAGACGGGCTCAGCACATTCCTTTTTTGTATCTAATATCTGAGCTTGATCAAAAACTGGCCTGCGCGCTGCTATCTGCTGGGGCCTATGATTGCTTGCCGAACGATTCTAGTTTAGATTTTTTGACCGCAAAGATTCTATCGATGATTTCCCTTAAAAACGATTATGTGGAACTGCATCAGCTTCGCCGTTTCCAAGGCTTAGGCGAAAGTCTTTCCATTTTTAGTCATGACTTTAACAATCCACTTACTATTGCCTTGGGCAATGTGCTTTGGCTCAGCCGAAATATAACCGATCAAAGTCAGTCTCTCCGCCTTGGGAGAATTTCCGAAGCCCTGGACAGAATGGCAAAATTGATCGTTAAAATTAGAAGTCTTCGAGAAAGCTCATTGACACCTTTTCAAGAAGTCGAAACAAAGCCCGAAGGAACCTGATTCTCTGCGACTCGATCTACTGAATAGTTGACAACCAATCACCAGTAGGCTCGACTGGAACATCTCAGAAGATAGTGTCTCCCTTGGGAAAAGGCCGCACTTTGTAGGTCTTTGTATCCTTAGCGTCTCCACATGCCTGGTGGTAGAAAATGGCTCCCATGATGCTTTTGCTGTCTGCCATAGAAAAAAGTATAGGTGATACATTCTTCATGTTAGATACTAGATATTTCAAGCAGAGCTTCTTTCTATGATTTGTTGTAGAGCGGCGGCAGTCTGTTTCGTTTGAAAATTACTTTTTCTCAGTTTGAGTTGCTATTTTGATATCTTTAGCTGCCCCCAAAAAGAGGCCAGCACCGACCTTTGCCTCCCCTCAAGATTTTTCCTGGTGATAAGGAAGGATATATCGACAAATGATTTTTTTATGAGAAGGCGCACGACAAAAAAAAGAGTAGAAACTCTACTCTTTTTAAACACGTGGAATTACTCCCCCATGAAATTACTGTTGAGCAACAACCCACACTTTTACTTTTGCAGTAACTGAGTGATGAAGATTGATATGGGCCTCGTAAACACCGACTTTTTTGATGTCTTCAAGCTTGATATCTTTTCTAGAAACTTTATGTCCCGCTTTGTCTAGGGCTTCTTCGATTTCCGCGGTTGTAACGGTTCCGAAAATTCTTTCGTCTTCACCCACTTGCTTAGCAATGGTTAGAGACGCTTTCTCTAGAAGTGAAGCAAGCTTTTTCATTTCTACAAGTATCTTGGCTTTTTTTGCTTCTAATACTTTTTTTCTATGATCAAATTCTGCTTTGTTGCTTTCATTGGCAACTACAGCTAATGACCTTGGGATTAAAAAATTTCTCGCATAACCATCTTTAACATTGAGTACGTCGCCGATGGCGCCTAGCTGTTTTACGTCGGAAGTAAGAATTACACGCATGTGTCTACCTTCTAGAATTCGATTTAGTTATTGTTTGCTGCCGCTTGCGCAATTCGTTTTGCTGCTTCTGCTTCAAGAACAATGAGTTCTTCCTTGCGTGCAGCAACATCAACTTCTTTGTCCAATAGAACAGAAAGATATCGGAGAATGTTATCATCAATTCTCATAAGTCGCTCTGCTTCTTTCATATGCTCCGGCTTTGCCACAAGGTCATAGCTTACATAGAATCCACGGAATTGGCTCTTAATAGGAAAAGCCAATTTTTTTGAACCCCAAACATTTTTTCGAAGCACTTCTCCACCTTCTGAAAGCATGATTGCTTCATACTTTTCAATCAGGGTTGCTACTTCTGCTTCTGGAAGTTGTGCATTTGCAATCACAGTAAATTCATATTCTCTAACCAATTTATTCTCCTTCGTGGCTTGAGAGCTCCATTATTGGAGCAAAGGAGGCTTAAGGCTGTCGTCTCAAAAAAAATGAGATCTCAATGACTTTAAGCTTCTAATTCTAACTTCGACTATAGATTTCCTTTAGTCGCAGAACTACAGAGTCATACACTTCTGATTTAATAAGTTCAACATCAGAAGTACTAAACCTTGAGAGTACCCAAGAAGATTCGTCTCCACGCTCAGATGGCCTACCTATGCCTATCTTCACGCGATGAAACCCATCTACCGATGTCTCCTCAATGATGCTTCTGATCCCGTTATTTCCCCCATGGCCCCCTCCTGTTCGGAGTTTAACCTTCATGGGCGGCATATCGAGATCATCTTGTATCACCACAATGTCTTGTGGTTCTACCTTATAGAATTTGGCGGCATCTCTCACTGATCGTCCGCTTAAATTCATATAAGTCTGAGGTTTCATAAGAAGTGATTTTTCACCAAATAGCTCAAGTTTTGAAACTTCAGCCTGGAATGAAACCCCTTCCCATTTGCCTCCACAACGTTGGATGATCTCATCTAAGAGCATAAATCCCACGTTGTGCCTTGTTCCCTCATACTTTTGTCCTGGATTTCCCAGTCCAACTATGAGCTTCACACGTACATCAAGTCCACGTGCAACGCTAAGCGACGCACAGGGTCAATTTGAAGTTCTTGAATCGAAACAACGCGAGTTGCCCCATTCAATACAAGGTTAAACTGCTTTGTGCTCTTCCAAGCTTTGGAAAGAAGCTTTGGGTCCAATTCAACCGCTGTTGATTGGCCTTTTCCAATGATATTTGCAGGAATTTTTCCACTTGCGCGTAACTTCCTGGTATAACTCTTGCCTCGGCCTACACGTACCTGAGCTTCAATGCTTACTAAATCTGACATTTTTTAACCCCAAAAAACGATTATTCTAGAACAAATTGTGATGATTAACGCCTACCCTGGCGTGGTTTCCCAAGTGCTGTAAAAATCTCTACATCTCAATAGGAAGGGGCGTTATAACGCCTCCGTTGCCAGTCTGCAACAAATTATTGCTACCCCAAGTCATATTTCTATAACAATGAGGTAAAGGACTAAATAAAGAGGGAACTTACTGAGTCTTGATTGTGGATTCTGCGAATTGCTTTAGCCAAAAGTTCCGCTACTGAAATTTGTACTATTTTTGAACACTTGGCTGCTAATGGGCTGAGAGGTATGGAGTCCGTTACAATCAACTCTTCAATACAGGATTCCTCAATGCGCCCTACAGCGGGCCCTGAGAGGACGGCGTGGGTAATGGCAGCAGAGATAGAAACGGCACCGTTAGCCTTTAAAGAGGCGGCAGCTTTGGTAAGAGACCCGGCCGTGTCTACAATATCATCAATGATGAGACAGTGTTTACCTGTGACATCCCCAATAATATGCATGACATCGCTTTCATTGGGGCGATCGCGGCGCTTGTCAATGATCGCCAGGCCGCAATTTAGCAATTTCGCAAAAGCTCTTGCCCGCTCTACGCCACCCGCATCTGGAGAAACGACGATCATGTCTTCGTTTTCAAATTTTTGGAAGTATTCACTATAAACCGGCTTTGCAAAAAGATGATCAACTGGTATCGAGAAGAATCCTTGGATTGCTGCTGTGTGAAGTTCAAGGGTTAGTAGCCTGCTTACGCCTACTGCCTCATAAAGATCGGAAACTACTTTTGCTGAAATAGGTGTTCGGGGGGAGCTTTTGCGTTCCTGCCGGGCATACCCGAAGTAGGGGCAAACGAGTGTAATGGTGCGGGCCGATGACCTCCGGCAAGCATCAATCATAATCAAAGCTTCCATGATATTATGATTGGCTGGAGCACTTGTTGATTGAACGATATAAACGTCAGAGCCGCGCACATTCTGCTGCAATTCTATTCGGGTTTCCCCGTCTGCAAATTGGGAAACAATGGCTTTTCCTAGAGGAACATCTAAATAGCGACATATGGCTTTAGCTAATTCCGGATTTGAAGTCCCGGTAAAAACAATCAATTCGCCATCCTTGTTCATCTGTATCCCTTTCCAATCGTACTGCCTGAATTCATGCTTAAAAAAAGAACAAAAGACCTAAAGTAATGAAACTTTTGGTCTTTGATATCACATTTACACATTACATTCCGATGCTATATGGAAAGTGGTAGGGGCGGAAGGATTCGAACCTACGAATGCTGGAATCAAAATCCAGTGTCTTGAGCCACTTGACGACGCCCCTACTTGCCACTTGCGTAGCGAGTCAACTTTCTAAGATTATTGGGGGTGCAAGTCAAGTGAGAAAGAAGAATTCCACCTCGATTAGTTAGGAAATGCTAAGTTTTGAGGCGACACATCAAAATCTATGCCTCATTTGCTCGTCAAATCACCAGTTCAGCCTCAAAATAGAACTTCCGCTCCCCAAACAGGCCTATACTCCAGAAGCCTTTAAATAAGTGGAAGGCTTATCTTCTAGGGACCACTTGGACTCTAAATCCTCATTCAGATCCAACAGCCAGGCGCCCGTAAAGTTGGGCCCTTGATCTAGCACTCGGTCCGTAATGGCATCTTCCACTAACGTTCTAAATCTGCGATGAATTTCTCTTGCTCCAAACTCGCCCTCTGTTGAAACTCCTTTTAGAATTTCCGAGCAAATCTTCTCACTCAAAGTTATCCTCAAAGACCGAGACGCTAGCCCACGATTCAAATTAGCCAGACGATTGCTTAAAACAGCTTGGTAAGCCTCAAAACTGAGAGGCTTAAATGGCACGACTTCATCAATTCGGTTCACCAGCTCCGGCCTCAAAATCCTAGCGAGTTCGTGGCGCAAATCATCAGGATGGACGGAACCAAATTTGGTCCATTCATGCAACAAATTTGAGGTTAAAATTAGGAAAGTGTTTTGAAAGTCCACCAGACGACCACTAGAGTCCGTAAGTCGACCTTCGTCAAAGACTTGCAGCAAAAGGTCTAACACCCGGGGGTGAGCTTTTTCGACTTCATCAAAGAGCACGACAGAATAGGGGTAGCGCCTCACCTTCTCTGTAAGCTCCCCAGCGTCACCAAAGCCCACATAACCAGGAGGGCTGCCAATGAGTCTCGATACGGTATGTTGTTCCATAAACTCAGACATATCAAATCGTATGAAATTTTTGGAATCGTTAAAAAGTTCCTCTGCCAAAGATCTGGCAAGTTCTGTCTTGCCTACCCCTGTCGGCCCAATAAACATAAAAATTCCGAGAGGACGCTTGCTGACTTCTAAGCCTGAATAGGAGCGACGTACCGCTTTAGTTACTAGGCTAATGGCATTTGGTTGACCCACAACTTTACGCCCAAGTCTCTCTTTCAAATCCTCCAAAACCACTGAACGATCTGCCAGTATTTTCTCGACCGGAATCGAGGTCCACTGAGCAACTACATGGGCAATCTCTGGCCTGCCCACAGTTTGTCTAAGCCAAGGCGACTTTTTTTCCATTTGAGTCAGATCGCTTCTGTATTGCTCAGCTTTCATCTTCAAAATAGGTATTGTGTCTACTTCCATGTCCGCCGCATTGGAATAGAACCGTTCACGCTGCAAAGACTCAGACAACTCTTGAGCACCAGATAGTCTTGCATCTACGACGCGCAAATGATTTAGAAGTGACTTATGGGTTGCCCATACTTCGCGAACTGCCTCTAACTCTTTCTTCACCATTGCGAGAGCAGCAGAAAGCTCAATGCGCTGCTTATCGGCATTCTTATCTTTTGCAAGTATTCGTATTTCCACTTCAAATCGCGCCGCTTTTGACTCTAGATCTTCCAATACTGCCGGGGCGCTCTCTACTTGAAGGCGCATCTTGCTAGCCGCTTCGTCCAGTAAATCGATTGCCTTATCTGGTAAGCGACGATCCGGCAGAAATCTGACAGAGAGATCGATCGCTGCACGAATCGCCTCATCATCAATTTGAACGGCATGATGGACTTCGTAAGTCTTTTTAATTCCTCGAAGGATACCCATAGCCACATTCGGAGTGGGCTCTCTTGCAGCTACCGGTTGAAAACGCCGTTCCAAAGCGGGGTCCGCTTCAATATGCTTTCGGTATTCATCCACAGTCGTCGCACCAATACAGCTCAGTTCGCCCCTTGCAAGGGCTGGCTTCAAAATATTCGCGGCGTCCATGGAACCCTCTCCCTTACCGGCACCAACCAGCATATGAAGCTCGTCAATGAAGAGAATAATTCCACGCCTATCTGCCTTAACCGCTTCAATGACCCCCTTCAGCCTTTCTTCAAAGTCGCCTCTATATCTCGCTCCCGCTAACATAGAAGTAATATCAAGTGATAGAACGCGTTTTCCTTTAAATAGATCTGGCACATTACCATCGACAATTCTTTTTGCTAAACTTTCCACGATGGCTGTCTTCCCTACTCCTGCAGCTCCTACCAAAACTGGATTGTTCTTTCTCTTTCTAGAAAGAACCTCCAAAAGTCGTCTCACTTCAAAATCTCTTCCCACGACCGGATCGATATCTCCTCGTTCCGCTTGTTCTGTAAGATCAATTGTGTATTTTGAGAGGTCGGCACTCTTTTTAGTGTCAGACGGATCGGCTCCTTTATTTGCTGTTCGATTTTTATTTTTTTCCACTCCAGACTTATCTTCAGAAAAATCATTTTGAAACTGATGAGCCTCTATATGACCATCTTGATCTTTACTGTAGGTGCCATTCTTCAAGAGAGTACTTTGCTCCACTAACTTGCTCCAGAGGAGCCGTTCATCGACAACGGTCATCTCGCTTTCTGCTTTATCTAATGCCCTATCTAGCCTCTTACCAAATTCCACGCGAGTTGTGCCCATAACCCTCGGCCGACTCGCTAAAAAAGCATTTAGAACCTTCTCAAGACTTTCTTTACTTGGTAACTCTATAATGCCATTTTGAATAAATGCGAGCGCCACATGCTCCACTTCAAGTTCTGCGTGGGTAAGCTTGCGAGCGAGACGCCAACCCAAGTGCAATGCTTTTTGACAATTATAATTATATCGAGACACATCCATCAGTAACCTCGGGCTTTTATCTTAAAACCTTCGGCAAACGACGAGAATAGTTTAGGTCGGATTAATTTTCCGAAGTTGCTTCTACAAACTTGATCTTAAGATCATGAATCACCTGAAGGAGAAGAGTGCTTTCCTCGGCCGAAAGATTCCCTTTTGTTTTTTCCCTAATCATTTCCAAAATATCAATGTTGTGCTTAGCTAGCGGCAAATTAACCCTATTGATCTTTCGATCTTCGACATCCACCTTACCGAGTGAATAGAGAGCCGCAGAAGAAAAGCCTAAAATGAGCTGCGAAAATTGCGTTGTCTCCTGATTCGTATTCATTAATGGCTCCTCTAACTAGCTACTATGTCTAAAAGATATTCCAATTCTATGAGTTTGGTCAACTTATTCCACTTAAGGCCTCAAATTATATTGCCGATTAATAGACAAATAGACCAACTGGATACCCATGAGCGCAAAAAGACTACGAGCTATTCTCCATCTTGCATTTGCAGACGGCACGTCTGACGCGATCAAGCTTAGGACAGATGCCACAATATTTGGAAGATCTAAGGGCGATTTCATTATTCGAGATAAAGAAATTTCATCTACTCACTGCCAAATTCAAAGCGTAAACGGCGTTTACCATGTCTTTGATATGAACTCCACGAATGGCACTTGGGTCAACAATGAAAGGATTGTTCGAAAGAAATTAGAAGATGGAGATTCCATTACCATAGGTCAAACCGTAATGAAGTTTGTTATGGAAGAAGAAACCGCAACCCAACACATATCATCAGTCCTAAAAAACAATGCTCAAAATCGAGACGACTCAAAAATAAGTGTCGTCGAGACTTTTATTGAGAATGGACTAGCCTATCAAAGGACTCCCACATTAAAGATTGAAGTCACCTATCGGGACAAAACAAAGGAAGTCCTTTCGTTCAACCAAGAAGTAGTCTACATCGACCGAACCTCGAGTTTTGGAAAATTTGAATTTGATACTGAGATTTCCAGAAAGCATTTGAAAATTAAAGTAGCGAATACAGGCCAAATCTTTGTTGAGGACCAAGGGGCAACCAACGGCGTCTTTATCAATGAAATCAGAACCTCAGGCCTGCAGCCGGTAAATTCTGACGACAGAGTTCGGATCGGTGGAGTAACCCTCCGATTATTTATAACAAAAAGCGCCTACTAAAAAAACCTTGACCGATTGCATCTAAATACGTAGATTGCCAGTCCGCCGGGGATGTGGTGGAATTGGTAGACACGCTGGTCTTAGAAGCCAGTGCCGAGAGGTGTAAGAGTTCGAGTCTCTTCGTCCCCACCACAATCTTAATAGATTGTCCTAAATCGAATTTTCCTTCAATTACGCTACAAAAACCTAATTTACTCTGAGGTCTCGTAATATTTTAATTGAGAGGAGCCAAGAGAAGCAAACAACTGCCTTATGGAATCATGCTATTGGCATTAAAATAATTAGAAGCAATTCTCACTTTTCAAGCTACTTCCATAAAATCACAAACCATATAATTTTCGCGGCTAAGAAGTCCTTCCTAGCCGCGAATTATAATCGAAATAGCAAAGTACTTTTCAAGTAGACTTGTAACAGTTACATCCAGCGCAGCAGAATAGGTCTAGGACGATTTCTCTTTGGAGCTCCTCAATTTTATTCCCATCCAGATATTCATTGCATTTATAACTGATTTATCAGAAAACGGTTTTTCTACCAGGTAGGTATTTTCCAATCCTTGATCCATATCTGCATGTATAACCCCGATGTAGCCAGTGACCATTATAACAAATGTTTCAGAGTTCATACTCTGGCTCTTTCTTAGCGACCGTAAAAAAGAAAGTCCATCCATTTGCGGCATTTTAATATCACAAAAAATTAAATCATACTGTTGTTTGAAGCAAGAATTAAGTGCCTCGAGCCCATTTGATACTTGAAAAAACTCTGGCTTTTCATTTTCTTTAAAAAATGATTCGGCCACATCTTGAACAATCTCTCTAATATCTTCATAATCATCTACGAGCAAAATTTTATATGACACAACTGCCTCACTTTATATTTATAAACGGATCGGAATTGACCTAAAAAATCTTACCTAAGAAACCCGGCAAAAACAGCGTATCAGTCCTCACTCTAAGTCTAAGCAGCATATTACCCCTCTGTTATGGGGATTCCACAATTAGAGCCCGCAGAAACGGGCCGGAAAAGGGACCCATTTAAAATAGATGTCAGTCTATGGCTAAAAATAGACACTGCTGCGCGAAACAATCCGCCGTGTGCAATCTTAAGCAGATAGGGACTTCATTTCTTTCAACCATAAAGCCTTCCAGATATTCATGGCCGTGCCAATTGACTTTGTCGAAAATGGTTTTTCTAACAGATAAGTATTTTCCAATCCTTGACCGTTTTTAGCCTCTACAGATCCCATAAATCCCGAAACCAATATTACAAATGCTTCAGCATTCTTACTGTCACTTTTTCTAAGAGTCTGCAAAAAGGAAAGTCCATCCATCTGTGGCATTTTAATATCACAAAAAACAAGATCATACTTTCGCTCGAAACACGAATTCAGCGCCTCTAGGCCATTGGATACCTGAAAAAATTCCGCGGTTTCTTGTTCTTTAAAGTAAGAGCCCGCGACACTTTCCAGTAACTCCCTTATATCTTCGTCATCATCTACGATCAAAATTTTAAAGGACACAACGACCTCACTTAGTATTTGTAATTCTATCGGCACGACATGAAAAGTTAAAAAAAATAGCTGCTAAATATCAGGAGCTTACGCCTTCTGAATTCATTTAGTATAAAGTTTGTATCAAATCATGTCGACTATTTAAAGGCAAGATGGAGCTAAAAATGGATGAATTTACAATAATATTAAGAAATACCTTCCTGGAGGAGTTTTTAGAGTCTGCGTCCCGCATGGAGACGCTATTTATGGTTCTAGAAAAGAACCCAGCTGACGCGGATTGTATTAATGAAATCTTTCGGCTGATGCACAATACCAAAGGATCCAGTAGAGCGGTTGGCCTAGACGCTATGGCCAAGCTTGCTCATGCTGCGGAAAATATTCTTTCTGAAATTCGCAGTGGTAAAGTAAGCCCAAGTCTCGCGATTGTAAATGCTCTTTTGCAAGCCCTAGACGCCATGAAGGCCGGCTCTGAAACCATTCAAAATGGCACCGAAGACGCTTCGATTTATGACCGAGCCATCGCCAATCTCCACTTAGCTGCCCAATCTCCTTCTACTCTTATCTTACGAGTCAAAAGACTCCTTTGAACACTTCGCAGCAGCCTCCATCCTCTGACAATAATTTCATTGACTTTACTTCAGAAAAGCCTCACCAATCTGACTCGAGTGAATCAAATACCAATCACGCCGAACCAAGCATGCCTTTCGATACAGGAGCCCGAGAATTGGGGGCTCCAGAATTTAGTTTAGGCCAGCAACCCCAAGTTGCGTCAGCACAAAGCATAGCCAGCGAGCCCCTCGCTCAAAGTGCAGGTGCTCCCCAAGCAGCCGGCGCTAATAGCAAAGCCAAAACAGAAGAATCCATTCGAATCAATCTTTCTAAGATAGAAGAAATTCAAAATATATTTGGGGAACAGATCATTCTTCAATCTGCGTTGGAACATTATTTAGCTCAAGATCCCATCGATATGCATCAGTCCGAAAAAATCCTCTCTCAGCTCAGAAAACTAAGTGTAAGCTTACAAAATTTGATCATAAGTTTAAGAATGGTGCCTGTATCCTCCGTTCTAGGAAGACTCAGTCGTGCAGTAAGAGATGTGGCCACTTCCACGGACAAATTGGTGGAAATCAAGCTGGAAGGCGGCGATAATGAGATTGACAAAAATATTCTTGAGCAACTCATTGACCCCTTAGTTCACATGGTTCGAAATAGCGTTGATCATGGCATTGAAATGCCAGAAGAACGTAAACAAAAGAATAAATCGCCTAGCGGAACTGTAAAAATATCTGCCCGTCGCTTGGGAAGCAACTTTGAAATCAAGATTTCCGATGACGGAAAGGGTCTTTCTAAAGAAAGAATTCTCGAAAAAGCTCATTCGTCTGGCATCGTGCAAAGAGGATTTGTCCCAGAGACTAAAGATATATTTAAGCTGATTTTTGCAAGCGGATTTAGCACTAAGGCAAGTACAACTGAATTCTCCGGCCGCGGGGTTGGGATGGACGTCGTTCAACAACAGGTCAAATCGCTAAAAGGAACTATAGACATTGATTCTGTCGATGGCTCAGGGTCCACCTTTACCATTAAGATTCCTTTAAGCCTTGCCATTTTCAACGGCACCGTTGTTAAAATAGGCGAAGATAAATACGTCATACCTAACACAGATTACAGGGAGACAATCTCTCTTGATGCTAACAAAAACAGACGTTCGTCCGATCAAAAAGGCACTATCGTTGAGTTCAATAAGGAGCTCATGAGACTCGTAGATTTGAGAGATCGCCTTGGGAATAAGTTTACGAAGAAGCCTGATATGAGGAATATAGCGTTAGTTGTAGAGCATGAAAATCAAAAGTTTGCCTGCATCGTTTCTGACATTCTCTATCAAGAGCAAATTGTTTTGAAAGAAATGGGACCAGAAACCAAACTTGTTAAAGAAGCCACGGGCGGGACCATACTAGGCGATGGAAAAGTTGCTCTCATTATCGATTTACTGAAAATAATCGCATCGAAAGGTATAGCAGCATGAATCGAAAAGCTCCAAAACAGATGTTGTTCACATTGGATAGTCTTAATTACGCTATACCGCTCTCTATAGTGAGGGAAGTGGTTGCCATACTACCTATCACACCACTTCCAAGGGTTCCTGCCTACTATAAGGGTCTTATCAACATAAGGGGTCAGATCCTTTCAATTATAGATCTGCGGCTAAAGTTGAATATGAAGGAGATCCCCCATGATCCAAAGTCTTCTGTTATCGTAATCGTCGAGTTGGGAGATATACAACTCGGTCTTATCGTTGATTCAGCTAAGGAGGTTTCGCAATTTAAGGAGGAAGAGGTGGAAAGTTTTTCAAAGAAAGATGTAGATGCCAAGCATGATGGCATCGTTGGGGTCGCCAAAGACAACAAAAACGATCAGCTTGTTCTCATGCTGGATCTTATGAAGCTATTCGATAATTCAGAATTTAAAATATTTAAATCAACCAAAGTTGCTTAAAGGAGACATTTATGGTTTTAACACTTAAAAACAAGCTTATCTTAACGTTTCTCGCTATTGGCGTTATTCCCGTTCTCATTCTTGCTTATGTGAGCTACACGCAGACTCGAAATGAAACCATAAAAGATACCCTAGAGTCCTTAAAAACTGTGAGTTCCATGAAGTCTAAAATTATTCAAGAGCAGTTAGATACCATGGGCAATCAGTTAGCCTCAGCAGCAGCTAATGAGGATACTATCAAGCGCGTCGTTCAATTCAAAAAGGCTTTTGTGGAACTTCAAAAGTCAGTCAAGGGATTAGCAAAATTAGATGAAAAGTTTGCCAATTACATGACCGGTGAGTTTTCACAACTCTACGAAAAGAACACCGGCACCAAATGGGCCGTTGGCTCGACTCTAGCTAAGATTGATCCCCTTGAAGCTTACTTGGCGAATCAATTTATCTTTGAAAACCCCTATCCTGCTGGCGAGAAAATTAAGTTTTCCGTTGCTAAGGATAAGACTTCCTACAATACGGTGCACGCTGAAGCCCACAAGCACTTTGCCGGAATGGTTACTGATTATGGGCTCTATGACGTCTTCTTGATCGACCCCAAATCGGGCTATGTCTTTTATACAGCTTTCAAAGAAACTGACTTTGCTTCCAATCTGTTAGACGGCCCTTGGGCTTCTACCGACTTGGCTAAGGTATTTGGCTTGGCGACTAAAGCCAAGAAAGGCGAGATCGTTTCTACAGAATTTAACAATTATCCGCCTAGCTACGATCTACCGGCACGATTTGCAGCAACTCCTATCTACAACGGTGAGGAATTGGTCGCAGTTCTTGCCTATCAGCTCCCCATTGATGTTCTCGGCAAGACACTGAACGATCGCGCAGGATTAGGTGCGACAGGAGAGTCTCTTTTAATTGGAAGTGACCTTCTAGCAAGAAATGACAGTTTTAAAGACAAAGAGAATAGAAGTTTGAAAAATTCTTGGATTCATAAAGATCGCGCTTACATAGACATGCCCTATGTTAAAAAAGCTCTTACCGAAAAAGTAGAGCCCATGATCACAACGGATTATTTGGGAAAAGAGGTAGTTGCAGATGCGTTAGAAGTTAATTTTCAAGGTCATAAATGGATTGTCCTTACAACTATGGAAACAGAAGAAGCGTTTCTTTCGCTAGCTAATTTTAGACACGCTATTGGCATCGTTCTTTTATTTTCTATTGCCATAACATTGGTGGTGGGATGGTTTTTTGGTACCGCGATTGCGAAGCCTTTGCTACAGGTCGCTTCTGAACTTGGCAAGTCCTCTAAAATTATGGGGGGCGCGACCCACTCCTTGAGTGAGACCAGTCAAAAGCTAAGTGAGATGGCAACTGAACAAGCAGCTGCTATTGAAGAGACAGCTTCCTCTATCGAAGAGATTAGTGCCATGGTTAAGAATAACGCCGATCATGCCTTAAAAAGCTTGGATGTCGCGGAACTCGTACGACGCGGAGCCAACGAGGGCAATGAGTCTATGGCCCAGGCCATTGTTTCTATGAAAGGTATGCTAGATAGCAACGAAAAGATTCAGGAATTAGTGAGACTTATCGAAGAGATTGGAGAGAAGACCGAGATCATTGATGAAATTGTATTCCAAACGAAGCTCTTGTCGTTCAATGCTAGTGTGGAAGCTGAAAGAGCTGGAGAGCACGGTAGGGGCTTTGCAGTGGTTGCCCAAGAAGTAGGAAATCTAGCCCAACTGAGTGGAAAAGCTGCTCAAGAGATTTCCAGCAAGGTCAAAAATTCTATTCGTACCGCAGAGCAGATTGCTGGTGAGAACAAGTCGAAAGTCGAGACCGGTAACCACGTCATTCAAGACACTGCTAAACAGTTACGATTGATTGGTGAAAATGCCGAAAAAATGAGAAAAATGTCAGAGCAAATTTCGACAGCTTCTAAAGAACAGTCTGATGGTATTGCTCAAGTCACTACTGCCATGAGCCAACTTGATGGTAGTGTGTAAAAGATTGTGTCCCGCCCCTGCGAACTCGGATATGTTCTCAGA
>JBAXBA010000051.1:0-25916 GCA_037142195.1 Pseudomonadota bacterium | reverse complement strand
AGGTTTAACAGGGGCTCCCAGACTAAACTAGCATTAAAAGAGTGGAAACTTTTGTAAGAATATAAATTACATCTGCTTAGACATTCATTCCTTGAATTTTCCATAAAAACTTAGGTCTTGCTCTTAACCTCAAGTCTCTAAAATGTCTCAGCTAGGAAACGCCGACAAACCTAAAACTATCCCTAATTTGCTCTCCTTAGAAGTCCTATCTCAATCCATCAAACTCAAGCACTGGTGAATTAGTGCCGATTCCCCACCTAGGAAAATTTGAAATAATGTGTGGGGGGAGAACGGATGGAAAGAAGCATGAAATCATGGCTACCAATTCTAGGTATCACTCTAGGGATCAGCAGTTGCGGCAAGCAAAACACAACCATTGGAAAAGGAGAGGGAAAAGCCCCTCCGGGCGAGTCCTCAGCTTCTGACGATTCCATGCCCCCTTCCGACAAATCCATGGACTCGCAAGTGAAAGATCCATCCAAAGATCCATCCAAAGAGCAATCCAGCGCGTCTACCAACCAAAATCCGCCACAAACTAAAACGGAAGAGCCCAAAGACAGTCCTCAAAAATCCGATCCGAATTCCTCTGAAGCCACTCAAATTAAAATCGAAGGTCTAGCCAATCAGAGGCTTCTAGACTTTTATACAAAGAAACCTAATTATGACCGCGTTTACAAAGAGGTTCTATCTTTTTATCCCGATGGGCGATCTAACGGCTGTGTGGCTTTTTTGAGTTCAGCACTTCGTCTCACCCAGACGTTTGTGCCCAGAGATAAAGTCATCAATGGCTATAATGTTTCCTTAGTCACGATAGCATTCAGTGACTACCTATCCAAAACCCTAAAATGGAGGGTGATTAAAGACGTAAATCTGCTGTTGCCTGGCGATGTTGTCATGACCGTCCCCCCTCCAGAGTATCCTGGCATTCCAGCACATACCTATATGTTCCAAAATTGGAAAGACCGAAAAAATGGTATCGGAATCGTTGTGGATAACCAGGCGTTTAGCCATGAGCGCAATATCTTTGGTTCTGGTACGTACAACTTTACCCCGTTTTGGTACGCTTTAAGGTCTCCTCCCCAAAGCCCGGCACCCCTAGCCTTAGCTCACTGATTTAATGGCGGCTTGGGGGCTGGTTAAAGAATGGGCATAAACCTTCTCTCGGGATTCCCGAGATAGGATCCCGAAGGAACCCTGAATGAAGTGTATAATCCGCCGATATGATCACGAATTTCGCCACTTAAGCTCGCCACATGAGCAAAGCAAGGCCGGCGTCTTCCGCCGGCCAGCATCCCTGCCGCCGCTCTAGTCTTCTTAATATGTTTTAATTTCAGCTACTTTTAATCTTTCTTAAGTAAATGTCAACCGTTTATTGACTGGCCGGCCAATACTTTCTGAACGGGACTTCCAAAACTTTGCAACGCGGTCCCTTCCTAGGCATACCACTTGATGTGTATCAGATCGTCTTATAGAGAAATTCCCTTCAGATTTTAAATGAAGCGGAGTTCTTTTCTAAAGAAAAAGTGTAAAAAGCCGAAAATGTCTCAGATTACGCGCGAGATAGAATGAATACTTTTAGAAAAGAAATCCTCCATCGATTTTTGCTCTTTGTGAGCCTTATTTTGATTTTCAGTGTAGGCCCTTGGGAAATTGCCTTTCAAAATAGTTTCGGGGAATCTGCAGTTTACTTGGATTTTCTAACCTCGGTATTGATCGTAGTTGCTGAATTCTTGAGAGAAGGTAAAAAAAACATGCGCACCTGGGGAAAGGCGTTGCTTTTGGCTTTTCCTTTCGCAAGTGGCTTTAGTTTCTTGGGTTTGACTCGTCCCCTGATTCATTCCCTTTGGCTTATAAAAGCTCCCCATGCTATTAAAATTCTTGCTAACACAAAATTTTTAGCCACCCTTCCTGGTATGAAGCGCCACTATAATTTAATTGTGACCATGGCACTAATCGGTTTATCCATAAACCTCTTTGCTTGCATTTGGATCACACTCACCGGAAGAGCGGACGATCCTACAACCGTTTATATAAAGGCTGTCTATTGGACGGTTACCACTATTGCCACCGTTGGTTATGGCGATATTACTCCCACAACGAATGCTTCGCGAATCTTTGCCATGATCGTTATGTTTTTCGGAGTCGGATTCTACGGCTTTATTGTGAGCCGAATATCGACATTTCTTTTTCAAAACGATCGCAGGTCGGAAGCTCACAATGAAAAGATGGAGCACCTCACAGCTTTTTTGCATCACTACAGAATTCCTGGCAACCTTCGGCAGGAAGTCTTTAGTTTCTATGAGCATCGTCTCCTTGCTAAAATGAATGATGAAGAAGAGGAAATTCTTACAGAGCTTCCATCTGGACTCAAAAACGAAATACAGACCTATCTTAATATCGCTCCGCTTTCTAGAACCTTAATCTTTAAAGGGTGCTCCGAAGCTTGTCTCAAGGATGCCGCACATAGTTTGCAAAGAAAGGTAGTTAATCCCAAAGAAATGATTATCAAAAGAGGAGATGTAGGATACGAAATGTATATCATTGCTCACGGAAGCGTGCGAGTGATCATCGACTCTCAAACTGTGGCGACTCTTGGCAAAGGCCAATCTTTTGGAGAAACCGCTTTGATCAAAGAAGAACCACGATCTGCCGATGTAGAAGCCATAAGTTATGGGGATCTCTATGTTCTCACCAAAAGCCACTTTGAGGCGCTTATGCTCCAGCACGCTGACCTGAGAGAGAATGTGATAAAATCCCAAAAAAAATAGCTGGAGACAGAGCTTCAGCTATTTTTAGGTTTTTATGTCAAAGTCCTAATAAAAAAAAACTACTTGTGCTTAACTGGGGTTCCATCAACTGGATTAAAATAGATTTCAACTTTTTTTCCGTCTTTATCCGTACCATAGATCTCATAACATGTTC
Organism: Pseudomonadota bacterium; assembly: GCA_037142195.1. GTDB lineage: Bacteria > Bdellovibrionota_B > Oligoflexia > Oligoflexales > CAIMVM01 > CAIMVM01. The sequence goes on along the minus strand of JBAXBA010000051.1, from coordinate 22,994 downwards.
CAGGCTTCTTAAACTTGCTGATCTTATACCCTTCTCCTTCGACCTTGGCCTTAAAGGCTTCTTCGGTCATCCACTTGTCTTTAGGTTGATCTGTGCAAGATTTCTTTGCAAATGCCGCTCCTGAAACCAAAACCAATGATGCTGCCACTAACCCAAATCGTAACTTCATGTGAACTCCTTTGATGAATGATTTCAATGCACTCTTATTGTATAGCAAGAGCCACCTAAGAATATGATGAGAAACGTGGCAACACTCCCAAGATTTGTTGTTTGAGGCCGCCTTTCCAGAACATAACCGTTAGAAATGAACGTAGAAAATCAAAAAATTTTAGGGGATAAGAATTTTTACTACAACGGACCATTCAAGCTCACATTTGAGCTCAAAACATTATAGGATAGAGAAAGCGCCTGAAAAAATAGATCGATCCTTTTTTAAATGGGATTTTGTAACTACACTTAACGACGGGTCCTTTGGCTTTAAGTCCCTCATTTTTTTCCCATTCAGGAGCAAAAAATATATGACAAAACCTCTTCCAAAATTGCTGGTCTTTGATGTGCCTACTAGATTTTTTCATTGGTTTTTTGCCATTGGATTTTCGGTAGCTTTTTATTTAGCGGATCAGGTCGACTCGGAATCTACTTTTTTTTACTATCATATGTTGATGGGCTTAGCCCTAAGTCTATCAGTAGTTTTGAGAATCTTATGGGGAGTTTGGGGAACAAAGTACGCAAAGTTTGATAGTTTTAAATTAAATCCTAAGTCTTTGATCTCCTATTTTAAAGACATGCCTAAAAATAAAGGTGATTTTGAGGCAGGACACAACCCCGCCTCAAGCTGGGCTACTGTTGGTTTTTTAGGCCTTACATTAGCCCTCGCAAGCACCGGAATTTTGATGAGCCTAGGCTACAAAGAGCAGCTCGAAGATATTCATGGTATTTTTGCGAATACTTTTTTTGTCTTGGCCTTGCTGCATATCTCGGGAGTAATGATTCATTCTTTTCAAACTAAGACGAGACTGTTTTCGAGCATGGTATCTGGCTACAAAGAAATCGGCACACACGGCGCCTCTTCGCTTCCAGCAGAGTCTAGCAATGAGCCTAGAAAACAAGTCGGCCTTCTAGGCGATTTATCTCGTTTAGAAAATGAGGACCTAACTTCTACTTTTCCTAAACTTGGACTTCTTTTTTTAGTCTCTATGTTACTTTGCTTGGGCTTTCTGTTTAAAAAATTTGACTCTCAACGCAAAGTTCTCACCCTATTTGGTTATGAGCTAGTATTTGCAAATGGTGATGATAAGGAATCTGAGGAATAGTTGTCCCAACTTAGCTCAGGAATTCTGGTTAAATCGGTGAAATGCACCTCAATCGTCTCTATCCTGGATTTTTTGGATCTAGACTGCCGCTCGAGATCAGCCTATTGTGAATTTCCTGTTTAAAAGTACTGTAAGCCGCAGTTAGGACACGTGAAATTCTGATGCGCGTGTCCCTAAAAGAAAGTATTACGGGAGCAGAAAAATCCCATAATGGAGAATCTTCTTTAAACCTCTAGGATAGAGCAGCTCCTAGCTTGATAACACGGCAGGTGCAGGAAGGATTTTTGACCTAGAAGAGACCTGCTCCCTAGAACGAGCAATAACTCCCCCTAAGCTATGGGGAAGTGTTTTAGGATGTGTTTGAGGCAGCCACAAATAATGTGCGGCTGGCGTAAAGATCTCATAAAGGAAGAATTAAAGTTTTATATCTTCCCTTTTTTTAGTTTAATCTTGCCACACTTATTACAGAATTAAAATTTATCCTGGGAGTCAGGGGTAAGGAACACAGCATGGCACTGATAGAATGCAGAAATATTCCGCACAGGCATGGACTGGCCTGGTATGGGCTCATTATCTTATTTTGTTTATCAAACTCTCTTTTAGTAGAAGCATCGGAGAACAACCCTCGCCAAAAGTTACAATTAGTCGATTTTAAATTTCGCATCAGCGCTTCGAAGAGCAACTTTTTGGCCGATTTAAAAGTCACAAAGAGTGGTCTTTTGCCTATTGCAGAGTTATCGGCATTTGCAGCTGCTCCCGGAAGTGATCCGACCAGAAGTGGTTTTATTGCGTTAAGTGATCGTGACCCAAAACTATGGCGCACTAACAAACTAGACTTAAAAGACGCCTCGAAAGTTCCATCTGCCATGGAGACTCTCACGGACCTGCTCCATCCTATGGGATTCTTGCTTTCAGAATGCATTGAAAACTCAAGTAAATTTTGTAAGAAGACTCGAGAAGGTCTTAGTGCCCAGTGGGAAGGGGCAGATATTGACCAAAACCAGCAACTGTGGTTACTGCAGGAATCTACGGAATCCGTCCATATTTTTGACGCCGATGTAACCAAAAGGCATACTATTATAAACTTGGAGGGAGCGAAGCAAAAACGTGTGATGAGTCCCCGTTACCTTTCCTTAAAAGACAAGGAAAACACTCTTTATGAGGGGATTCATGTTATTTCTAATCAGCAATTTCTTTTAGCCCAACAATTAGGACCTAGTGCCCTTGTCTTATTTGAAATCAAAGACAATCCATGGGCAGGAAATAGATTTCCTCAGATTCGAACAGCTCAAGCAACTCGATCTTGGTACCTACCGTCTCCTTACCAAACCTGCACCCTAAGCGAATTGGCTTTCTTTGCAGACAGCTACTTTTTACTGAGCCCCTCCTGTCATATGATCCTCAAGGCGCAATTAGACCCTAACTTAGCTCAGCTTACAGTCCTTGAAGCCCTCTCCTACCCCTTGTATCTTGAGCACGCCGAAGCCTTATTAGTGCTCAGTAACCACCAATTTTTAGTGGGCCTTGACGGCAAAGACGGGGATCAAGATAACGTTTTTCTTCTAGAAGCTTCCTCCCCATAGAGCGTTCCCTTCTAAAGTGCCCCGGATAGGGTCCTAATTTAGTCCTCGACTGCGGGACAATGGTCATATTTTATGGCATAAAATCATGGACTTAGCCTTCACTTCGGTTCTCTCCAGACGGGGCCAAGGGTTTCCAAAAAATGTCTTGGCTCGGCAGGTTTAATTTGATAGCTCTATCCGCCGCTGACGGTCCCTTGGGAGATTATATGCCATTTCTAAATTCAAACTCACTGGTGAGATGCCTTTTAGCCCTTGTCTCGTTTTATGCGAGCTCATCCCTGGCAGATTATGCGAGCTCATCCCTGGCAGAGTCCCTATGTGGGCAGCTAGTGAATGTAAAAGGAAGCACAAAGCCGATAGGTTTTGTGATTGCCGCTGATGAAAGAGCCAACCTCCCCAGAGACCCCTTTGGACTCAGAATGTTTGATGTCGATGGTGCACCCTTTATGGACGCTGTTGCCAAGTCCACGGGAATCTCCCTTAATGAAATGTTGGAACTTTCCAGGCATGAATACCTTCCACTCAAGAAAAAAGGAATTTTTGTCTGTATCGACCAATTTCGTTTTCACAATCAATCTTCTGCGGGCGGTTACATTTTGGTTGTTGATACAACGGAAATGTTTAGAATCTGGGTGGGATCTAATTTAGTTTACGAAAAGAAATAGTAGGTTATCTTAGGTCTCACATGAGAAAAGAAGTTTGACCACATAGGATTCCGTCGTGAAAAAAATCTTGATTACCGGTGCTACCTCTGGAATTGGCGAGGAGCTTGCGAGACGTTTCCATAGTGAAGGAAAGAAAGTCATAATCTCGGGACGTAATGAAGAACGTCTGCGGGAAATATCCTCGGAATGTCCTGGAATGTGCTACGTCTTATTAGATATGAGCAATCATCGTGAAATAGAAAGCGTCAGTCAATTTCTTATGGCTGAGCACGGCGACTTAGATACTCTGATCAACAATGCCGGAATTCAAAAAAAACTCTCTTTTGATGGCTCCAACCTACCTAGTTCGCAAGAATTGACTGCAGAAATGCAAACCAATTTTCTCGGATGTGTTCAGCTGATCTCGGCCCTGCTGCCTCTTTTAAGACGCCAAAACAAAGCCCATATTATAAATATTTCCTCAGGTCTTGCCTTGGTGCCTTTAGCAAGCGCTCCGCTTTACTGCGCCTCAAAGGCTGCTCTTCATTCCTTTACCATGTCCTTAAGGCATCAGCTTAGAAACACGAACGTGCGAGTTACCGAAATCTTGCCACCTTTAGTTCAAACAAATTTACACCGTGGTCAAAACACGCCCCTCCCCCACGCCATGCCTCTCGACCAGTTTATGGATAGCGTCATGAAAGAACTAAACAAGGACGATGAGGAGATCCTCATAGGCCCCGTAAAATCTTTGAAGCGCGCCGCACGATTTTTGCCAAAACGAATTTTCAAACTCATGAATAGCCGAGCATAAACCATCCAAGGCAAGAGGAGTGGAAACAGTAAGCCTCTTAAGGCCTGAGGAACTGGGTCCCTAACCGGGCCCTATCGGCGTATTCCAAGAGACTATGCATGTCTTCTGGTCACTGAAAATCCTCTCACGGAGCTGCTTTTAAAGAGGTTTCCTCCCCAAAATACGTCACGATCATGGATGGAATTCAAAAAGATCGATAGAAAATAGGCTTCCTTTCATTGTAAGATAAAGCCAACTTTTGCCTAAGGAATCTATCTTGCCACCAAAAATATTAGTCATCGGAGCTACAGGTCAAGTCGGCAGAACTCTTAAAGACATCGTCCATTCAAATTTAGAATTGGAAGCACACTACCCCAATTTAAATAGAAACATTTTTCAGTTTGCAAGTCGCACTCCGAGTAGTGATGAGATTGCCTTAGACCTGAATGCACCCGAGTCTGATATCCTTTCCATTTTAGATCGAGTAAACCCCACCCTCATTATCAATGCAGCTGCATGGACAGCCGTCGACCTCGCCGAAGAAAAAAAAGAAGATGCCTTTAAAGCTAATGCCGAGGCCCCAGGAACTTTAGCCAGATGGGCAGCAAAAAATAATTGCCGTTTGATTCATTTCTCAACGGATTATGTTTTTGATGGCACACTCGATAGTCCAAGAAACGAAAATGCACCCACTGGTCCCCTCCAAGTCTATGGTCATTCCAAACTCTTGGGAGAGCAAAATGTCTTGGCTGCCTTACCAGAAGGAATCATCCTTAGGACCAGCTGGGTTTTTAGCGAACATGGCACTAACTTTTTAAAAACCATGCTCCGATTAGGTCGTGACCGAGAAGAGTTAAATGTGGTGAAAGATCAAGTAGGCGCCCCTACTGCTGCAGCCACCTTAGCCGATGTCGCCTTACGTTTTGCATCCCTGATGAGGAATCCTAAAACAACAAATCATCTAGGAGGGATTTATCACGTTGCATGCCGTGGGGAAACCAATTGGTTTGAATTTGCGAGCGAGATATTTAAAGAAGCAAGAAATTTAGGCTTTCCTTTAAATATCAAAACAGTAAAACCCATCATGAGTAGTCAATACCCGACTCCTGCCCAAAGACCCCTGAACTCAAGACTTGACGTCTCAAAAGTTGAAAAGACGCTGAGCATTACGCTGCCAGATTGGCGCGAAAGCACGATAAGGGTCCTAAAAGACTTGAAGAAGTTGAGTTAGGTTAGAAAACCTCTGAGGGCTGAGGCGGTTAACAAAAAACTTCTGCAAACGTGATCGTTTGTATTGTAAGTAGCTGTAATTACTAGGGTTCTGTTGTAAATCCTTAAATAGCTCCCAAATAAGCCTCAGCCCGCCAAGCTTCCCTTGCCTCTTTCAAAAAAGACTACCCTTTAGAGATCCAAAATCTTGAAAAACTGAGTTTATAACTCAACAAAAATATTAAGAATACATACCACCTTCCCAAGTCACCCCCAAAAAAAACTAAAGAGCTGCCACGGAATCACCGAAGTTCAGGCGCTAGTTAACCTCTGGAGATTCTATGATCAAATATATTAACCAATTGGGCCTAAAAGGGAAATTAACTTTCATTTCTTCTGGAGCGCTTCTTCTAGGAGCTCTCGCCATAGGAGTGGGTGAAATGGAATACTTCCAAAAGAAAGCATCTATTGAATTGACGAATCAGCTTCTCAAGCAAAGCAAAGCGTATTCTGACTTTGAGTTTAACTTAGCGAAGGTTAACCTTGCGGCCATGGATGCCATGATCGACCAGGAGTCTGGGAAAGTTGCAGAAGAAGTCTCCCAGGAAGTGGAATCCGTCATGAATTCCTTCAAAAAAGATAAAGACACCCTGCTTCAGGCAGCTATAAGTGTGGGCCAGAAGGATGAAATTGAGTCCGCATTTAAGATTTCTGAAGAACTATTTTCAGCAGCCCAAAGAACTTTTGATCTTATCCGAACAAGAAAAGGTAGTGAAAAGATCTATGGAGACCTGGATGACAAAATTGATGGTTTAAAGACATCTGCTACAGAAATCACTAAAAAAATATCGGCAAGCTTGGATGAGGCCTATAAGTATCAACAAAAAATGGAAAGTGACACACAGTTATCCCATCTGTTTCTAAGCATTTTTTTAGTCTCTTTTGCTAGCATTGGGATCTTCTGGTTTGGGCGCCGGACGGCTAAATCCATTTCTACTTCTCTCGACGTCGCTTCAAAATCAATTAGTGAAATAGCAAAAGATGTAGCCCAAGGTTCGACAAAACTTCAGGAAAACTCATCCAAACTAAGTCTAGTAGTGAGCTCTCAGAGTTCTGCAGTTACAGAAACTGTGTCGGCAATGACAGAAATTCAAGGTGTTATTCGAAGAAACAATCAAAATCTTACTGTGGTAAGCAACGCTCTCCGCGAAAGCAGAGATGAATCGCAATTAGGACTCAATGCGGCTTCGAATATGATGGCCACTCTAAAAGCCCTTAAAGAATCTAATAGCGAACTCGAAGAAATACAAAACTACATGGAAAAGGTTACGAATAAAACTGGCACGATCAACAATATAGTCTTCAAGACTCAAGTTCTTTCCTTCAATGCTTCTATCGAAGCTGCGCGTGCCGGAACCCAGGGCAAAGGCTTTGCAGTGGTCGCGCAAGAAGTAGGACGTCTGGCTGAAATGAGCGGCCAAACAGCACTAGAAATTCAACAAATACTAGACGAAACCAAGTCTCAAGTTTCTAAAATTGTTGCTTCGGCAACTTCGAAAGTAAACGAAACTCTGCAGGTAGCTGAAGAAGTGAAAAATCAGTTTACCGGACTTGCGGAGCGCATCGCGGCCATGACAGGATCCCTTTCAGATGTTGAGCTGGGCGCAAAGGAACAAGCGGATGGCGTGGATCAATGTACTATAACTATGCAAGAGATGAATAGTGGTACCCATGCTGTAAGTCAAGTGGCGAGCGATATCACCCAACGTTCCGGACAGATCATAGAAAAGATCAGCAAATTGAAGGCTGTAGAGGACGCTCAAACTGCAATCGTCTACGGTAGCAGTGCGAGCAGACCTCATCCATCTCAGGATATTCCCCAAGTTGAGCATCTAGAAGTTGCAACCGTTAGCCCCATTCGCTCGTCTGAAGATGAAAGAATGGATGCTGTATTACAAAAATTATCTGCCGGAGACAACAAATCAAATGTCGCCTAATGAGGAATTTGTAGCCACATTTCTAGATGAATTGACGGACACCCTCGATGCCTGGCTTCAACTTTACAATGAGGTCCTGGCTCACGACGTGGATGTGCCGACTGCCATGAAAACAATGTTTCGCTTTGCTCATAACTTAAAAGGTGCGTCTTTATCCGTGGAGCTTGAGAGCTTTGGTGGCTTCATTCACAAAGTGGAAGACTTTGTAACCCAGATTCGCGACGGGCAACGGCCCTTTAACGAAATCGAGCAGGAATTGCTCAAAGAAGTTTTAGAGACATTGAGTGAATGGAAAATGAATCTGTCGAACAATGTGAACTCCGATTACTATCCCAAAAGCCTTTATGACAGAATCGCAGATCAAATTGCCCGTGTTGCGGGAGAAAAGCCCGAAATGGAGTCTGATGGCTTTGTTCTATTTGATACCCTCGATGAAGAGAAATTTCTTAAAAATGGTCCTAAAGAGACACCGAACTCACCAAGCACGGCCCAGCCTATTGCGCCTCAAAGTAAAGCCACCGGAACTTCAGACCCAGCGGCTCGGACGGGGAGTCCCACGCCTGGACCTTCTCAGCAATCTCTAGAGACCATCCGCGTTCCGCGGGAGCGCGTGGAAGAAATTTTAGCCTTGGCAAATGAAGTAAATTACGTGCTAGCTAGTAAAGGTGCCGCAATGAGCGCCACCTCTGCTCCCCTCAAAGACCTGCTCGTGTCAGTAAATCCCTTGAACAAGGAACTTCAAGAATCCTTATTTTCTCTTCTGCTCGCTCCGGTGGACTCTCTTTTTGCGTACCTCTCCAAAACCGCCCAAGACACGGCAAAGAAAACAGGCAAGCAAGTGGAAGTCTTTCTCGACGGCACCAGTGAGCGCCTTGACAAAGTCGTGTTAGAAAAAATCAAAGACCCTTTGATGCATATTGTGAGAAACTCTGTGGATCACGGCATTGAAAACTCTGAACTTCGCCTTAAAACCAGCAAAGGTGCCGTGGGCAGGCTCGAGATTTCGGCTCATAAGACGTCTGCCGGCCTTTGGGTGGAAATCAAAGATGACGGCAAAGGACTCGATCGAGAAAAAATCAGAAAAAAAGCCGTTGAAAAAGGGCTGCTCTCTGCCTCCGCACAACTCAGTGAAAAAGAATGTTTTGATTTGCTCTTTCTTCCAGGGTTCTCGACCGCAGAAAAAATCACCGATGTCTCAGGACGAGGAGTGGGTCTCGATGTGGTCCGTTCGACAATAAACGCCTTAAAAGGAAAAGTTGAAATTGTCTCGGAACTAGGCCGCGGCACAAGCTTTCGGCTTTTTTTCCAAGCAAAACTGGCACTTGTGGAAACGATTCAGGTCATCCACCAAGGAGCAAACTATGCCATCGCTACAAGTCAAATTAGAGAAATTTTGTTGGTGAAAAGATCGGATTTTCATTCCCATCCTGCCCTTGGAAGAACTCTTAATTTTAATGGCACGCCCGTGTCTGTGACTGATTTTGGTGTCGCTATTGGTGCCAAGCCCAACCCCTCAAATGCTATCAGTGAGTTTTGCTCGGTCTTTATCGTCGAATCGCGAGGACAAATTGCAGGTGTAGCTGTGGACAATTTAAACGAACACCAGGCCGTAATTTTAGAGCAACTGCCGTCCAACCTTTTAGACCTAGCGGGAGTCGTAGGTACGACTCGTCTTAGTGACGGCATGCCAGCTTTTGTATTTGATCTCGTCGAGCTTAAAAAAGAACTCTCTTGGACCGAAATTTCTTGGAAAGGAAAAGCTGCATGAACTCTCAAGTAGAAGAAAAAATGGAAGCCCAATACCTAATTTTTGATGCTGGCGGCAATAAATTTTGTGCGAGTCTCGAAGATATTTCTGAAGTCTTGGAAGTTCTTCCCTTAAGACAAGTCCCATCTTCAGAGCCCTCTTTCTTAGGAATTGGTTCCCTCAGAGGACAGCTGATCTCGGTTCTTGACCTTAGAAAGCGATTTTCACTCCCCGAGATTGAGTCGGCACAAAATGTCATTTTAGTGGTCGAAGCTAGGCATGGATTTGTGGGGCTAAAGGTAGACCGAGTTCTTTCAGTAGCGAGTCGGGATTCTGGTAGTTTTGAGTCCAATCCCAACTATGAAGTCTCAGTCCCCGTAAAATTCATTTCTGGGGTATTTTGTCAAAATGAGGAGTTTATACCGTGCATGGCGGTTAAAGCCATGATCGAAACTCAAAAATGGGTAACTCCTACCACGAGCGATGCCGCATGACATTTTCTAGCAAAGAGTTAGACTTTCTTTTTGGAGTGGCAAGAAGACTGACTGGGTCTTCCTTGAGTTTTAGACCTGATATCATTCCCTTCAATATCGGGCTCAGAATGCACGCCCTTAAAAAGAAAACACTCCTTGAATACATCGAATTTGCCTTAAGTGACCAAGATGAGCTAGGTCAGCTGCTGTCAGCTGTAACCATTCACACCACGCGCTGGTTCAGGGATTCTCATCAGTTGGAACTCTTCTTCCAATGGGTCGAATCAGAATGCGTAAACAAAAAAATGCAAAAAATAAGCCTCCTGAGTGCAGGCGCTTCCTCAGGCCAAGAGGCATATTCTTTGGCACTTGGAATGGAAAGTTTAGTCAAACGTGGCATATTAAAAGACTACCATATCGACGGCTGGGATATCGACCCGCTTGTGATAGGCATAGCTAGAAAAGGTTATTATGACAAGAAAGAAGTAGAAGCCTATGTTCCGGAAAAGTATAGGAACCTTTTACACCTAAAAACACTTAATGATAAAGAAGTCGCTTATGTCATTCCAGATGGGATTAAAAAAAAGGTGGACTTTAAAACCTTTGATCTTTTAAACGGCTCCTACAAAGATCACCCAAACTATAACACCATATTTTGTCGCAACGTCATCATCTATTTTGACCCAGAAGCGGTGGACTCTATTGTTAAAAATTTACACTCCTGCCTTATGTCCCATGGGAGGCTCTACCTGGCGACGGGAGAGCATGTGGAGGCCGCAACCCTAGGACTCAGCCATCAGGGTCATGGCGGATATGAAAAAGTTGAAAAAGAACCCTCTCAGCTCACATCTCAGAAATCTCCTCGGCCGGATATTTTCACACTCCGAAGTAAAGTTCCTAAATCGGTTCTTGTTGTAGATGATGAAGAGGGAATCACGGAATTACTTTCTGATATACTAAAAGACAAAGGCGTTCGTGTTACCTCATTCAACGACCCGTTAAAGGCTGCATCTTTAACTGCGGAGCAGGTTCGCTCATTTAATCTTGCGTTTCTGGACTTCAACATGCCAGGACTCGATGGACTCAGCCTTTTAAAAAAACTAAGGCATTCTGATCATGATCTACCAGTCATTATGGTCACTGCCGTTAAAAGTAAGGCCATCATTCAAAGTTTCATGAATGAAAGATTTTCCGATATCATTTCGAAGCCCTTTCGAGAAGAAGACATTCTGTCCTCATTTCGATATTCGGTGGCAGAGCGTTTAAATTCTGTAAATCCCCATGAAGTAAGATTTGACAGTATCCCAGACCTCATTCTACTTGGTAGCAGCACGGGAGGCCCCAAAGCTCTTGAACAGGCCCTGCAAAACCTTCCAGCGAATTGTCCACCCGTTGTTATCGTTCAACATATCGGTGAGGATTTTTCCAAAGATCTTATGGCTCAACTCTTGAAAGCTTCCGGCCTTAAAAATGGCATGGAACATTTGGAGAAGCCCCTAAGCGCGGGTTGCCTCTATATGGCTCAAGCTGACGCCCACATTACTTTGAAAAAGAAAAACGGCTCGCTTTACGTAAGCTACTTTGACGGCGAGCGAGTCGAGAGTCACAGGCCTTCTGTAGACGTGATGTTTCAGTCAGCAGCTCTCTTGACCGACACCAAGATCGTAGCGGGGCTATTTACGGGGATGGGTCGCGACGGGGCGCAGGGTCTTTATCATTTAAGAAAGTCAGGTGCGACTACCTTTGCACAAAATCAAGCTTCTTGCACGATTTTTGGCATGCCGCGGGAAGCCATCATGATGGGCGCAGCTATTCTGATTGGAACTCCAGAGGATTTCAATGCGACCCTCAAGAAATATATCACGGGTCAGAAAGCTGCTTAGTTAAAGCACCGATTTTCTCAATGCAGAATCCCCAAATCTTTCCTAGGATATCTATTACTCGTGTTAGATGGGAAGTAGGAAGCTTCCTAAAAAACTCACTGGCTCTGATCTTGCTAGCTTAGGTCATCCTTTTATTCATTAGGATATTGCCGCAGAGCCACAAAGAGATTGACGGATTCAAGGTCTCTCTTCAATATAAGCCAGATGAAAATTAGGGTGCCGAGAACGAGCATGGGAGATAAGAAATGGGATATTCTGAAACAATGGCATTTGTCTTTGCAAATCTCCTTTCCCCGGTTGTTCTTTGCTTCCTTCTTGGGATTGTAGCAACACTTCTTAAAAGCGACCTTACGATTCCCGAACCCATTTACGCCATACTCACCATATATCTCTTGTTTGCGCTGGGATTAAAAGGCGGGGTTGAGCTTTCCTCAGTTGAGGCCTCTTTAGTGATCAAGCCAGCCTTGGCAACTCTTGTGTTAGGCCTCATAACGCCGGCAATGGCTTTTTTGTGTGCCCGATATTTAGGAAAAATGAGCCGCTATAATGCCGCTGCCTTAGCAGCTCATTATGGCTCCGTATCCGTCGTGACGTTTATTGCCGCTCAATCTTTTTTAAATGTCCTTGGGATTTCCGTCGAGGGCTTTGTCTCCTCCTTGGTAGTGCTGCTCGAAATCCCAGCCATCATTATGGGGCTGGCTTTTGCTCGTATGGGAGAGCTCTCCGTTAACTTAGATAAATTTAAAGAAGCGATACGCGAGGTGCTTACTGGCAAAAGTATTCTTCTTTTGGTGGGCGGTTTGATCATAGGTTTTTTAGCAAAGAAATCGGGATACGCAAAAGTCGAACCTTTTTTCGGCCCCCCCTTTCAAGGAGCCGTGGCCTTATTTCTCCTGGAAATGGGCATCGTAGCTTCCAAGCGTTTTCGAGACATTGGGCGATCTAAACTGTTTCTTCTTCTTTTCGGAACACTTTTGCCGGTTCTAAATGGCTTTCTAGGTGTGAGTTTAGGTTATGCTTCAGGACTAAGCCTAGGCGGATCGGTGATACTTGGTACGTTGGGCGCCAGTGCCTCTTATATTGCAGCTCCCGCAGCGGTTCGAATCGCCATCCCTGAGGCGAGCCCAGGAATCTACCTTACGGCCGCTCTCACCGTTACATTTCCCTTTAATCTCTTGCTCGGAATCCCCATTTACCTGAAATTCGCCCAATGGTATTTTCAAAATTAATCTGAAGGAATGACTGATGCCAGATAAACTTACAGCCTTAAAGCTCATCTCAATCACAGCGGAAAACGCAGCCACCAAGAAAATTAAAGAAATCCTTAGAGGCCACGGCATCAAAAGCGTACGCATTTCCTCTATTGTTATGGAGGAGTTTGAGCCTTCCACTTCGATGGATATCAATGAGTCGCAAACTAAGATCGAATGCCTTGCGACAGAGTCCCTAGTTAGGCCGATCTTAAAAGACATCGAAGCGCATCTTTTGAAAAACTATGACATTGGGTTTTACGTCACGGATGCCATGGTAATGAGACCAGAAATATTCACTTGAAATCAAAGTGAACTTTAGATTCTTGACGGATAGGGGATGCTGTCTATTAAGCAGCCGCAATCCTTGAGTTTCCAACTAGGAGCCGAGGAGGCTGCTGTCCTGTTTTTTCGCTACTAGGCCGAAAATATATCCCTCAAGAGTCCACTTTCCAGTGGGAAATTTTAGGAGTCTTTTCTTGGGTTTTTTCCATCTTTCCCAACCTAGATTTCAAAAAATCGGACATTACCAAAGCCAAGCCACGACTGGATCCTAAATTCATTGGTAAAAAGCTTCTATTTCACACCTAAGCCCGGTGCATTTTAGAGAATTTTAAATCCACCCATGTTATAACTTGGCATCTCACCTAGAGGCAAATGGATAGGCCTTTTCGGTAAGTGAGATCGTTAGTCTTAACAGAATTCTGAACTAAGCACACCCTTCCCGTGAGAGGACCATAACCATGAAGCTAGAATGTACTTGGCAAGAAAAAATGAAATTTGTATCAAGTGCCGATGGTCATCTGATCTCTATGGATGCCAAGTCACCCGTTGGTGACAGTAGCGCCATGACTCCCAAGCAGCTGCTTTTAGCGGGCATATGCGGCTGCACCGCTATGGATGTAGTGGGTCTTTTAAGAAAACATAAACAGACTCTTGAAGGCCTCGAAATTCATGCCGAATGCGATATGACAGAAGGCTCTCATCCGATTATCTTCAAAGAAGTTCGGCTCGGATTTAAAGCCACAGGCCCCTTAGATTCAGCGATTCTTTTGGAATCAGTACAATTATCCCAGTCCAAGTATTGCGGCGTTTCCGCTATGGTTTCTAAGGCTGTGCCCATCTCGTACACGGTTGAGTTAAATGGCAATCAGATCGGTTCAGGTAGTGCCAAGTTCACTTGAAATGATTGAAAGCAATTGCAATATTCGATTTTCAAGGAACACCCGCGGTCTTGTATAGATTTAACGCTTGATTTCAGCTTACTTGAGGCTTGCTTCCTTTTGAGGCGTTGTCCCATTAGAAATCAGGAAGAAGTGCTTATAATGGATGCTTGTGTTTAAAGAAGCCCATCCTGCGGAATGGAGCTTTTAAGCGCGGTTTTTTTGGGGGCACCTTATTTAGAATATGGACAATCTACTCACCTGAATTAAGATCAAGACTCAATCTACTATATTTGGAGAAAACCATGGAAATCCGACGCCATGAGAATATCGAGAAACATAACATAGATGAGGCAGAGGCTTTAATCGAGCGCTTACGGACCTATGATGAAGTCGCTTTTCCATTCGCTGATGCTAAGCGAGCCTTGGAATTAAAGACAGAAATCACACCTCTACTCCTTAGGGAATTAAAAAAAGCTGCCCTTGATCTAAAGGGATCCTTGGATCGAGACGAATGGTTTTTAACCATGTTTTCTATCTATACTTTATCTTATTTTCGAGAAACAAGTGCACTGGAGCCTATTCTTGCCATTTGCAAACAACCGATTGAATATACTGACGAACTTTTGGGAGACTGCATCACTGAGAGTTTGCATCGAATTTTAGCCTCCACGTATAATGGTGATTTTGAAAGTTTCAAGCCCATCATTTTAGACGCCCAGTTAGATGAGTTTGTAAGGGCATCCGTATTCAGAACATTTATAGTTCTCTATCATTGGAAAAATATAACCCGGGAAGAGCTGGCTAACTTCGTCAGCCAGATTTTAGAAAATACCAAAGAAGATGATACTTCGATGATTCTCGAATTGGAAGATGCCTGCTATATACTAAAGGATGAGCAACTTCTCGCCAAGCTGACTGAAATTATTGATCCCGCTGAATTGGATGTAAGCTTTAGTGGCAATATGGAAATTAGGGCGGAATTTTCCATAGAGTACCAAAAAAGAATCAATTATGTAGAAAAAGCTTCTCACTTCAAACACCTTTCTGACCCCATAGTTGAGATGTCTTCATGGCATGGCTTCAAAGAAGAAAAGCCCAAAGACAAGGGAACTTTTAAGCGCAAATTAATGCCCAAAGACAAGGAATCAGAATTTGATTTTGACCTCGCCCCCATCCCACCGCTTGAAAGAACCCTCCCTAAATTGGGGCGCAATGATCCATGTTATTGCCTGAGCGGAAAAAAATATAAGAAGTGCTGCCTACCTTTGCAAACCGAAAAGGAAGCTGCCGCCTTAAAAGAAGATACCCTTCAACAGCAGTATGTTAAGGAAGTGGAAAGGCACATCTCCCGTGGATACGACGCGTATCCATACTTTAGTCTAGTATGCGAGCATTTACTCAAAGCTTGGGATCTTCTTAAAGTCAAAATCGATCCTTTAATTCCTAGTTTGGAATACATCAGGCGGGTCTATAGATTTGAAGTTGATTTAAATGAATTTTTACACAAGCTTGAATTTGCTTTTCTTCAAGCAGCCATGATTCATAGATCAGATGCCGAAAAAGGTTTGATATTCTTTCGGGAAGTTTTAAGTTATGGCGTGGATAACTTTGGTGGGAGCGCTCGTTATTTAAAATCAAAGATGGCTATAGTTGGGCATTTCGCTGGTGAAGAGGAAGAAGCAGAATCTATAGCGCAGAGCATCATTGAGGAATGGCCCCATTACATGGAAGGTTATACTGTTATGGCAGAACTGACTAAACTTCGCTCTGCCCCACTTTCTGAGGCTCTCACTTGGTATGAAAAAGCTCTAGAGTACGCCGATTCTGATGCCCACAAAGACGAAATAGCGGACATCATTGAGAATCTTAAAAAAGAGATCTTACAACTTGAAGAAAGGACTATATAAAATGAATGACAAGTCACTCTTCCCCAATGAATTCTCTGACGATTTTAATAGCGAATTGCACCTTAAGGATATTCTATCACAACTTAACGGGTATCTTTTAGAAGACCTTCCGGGGCCCAAATATTTCACAGAAGCCATTCATAATTGGCGCCAATTTTTCATTCTAAGCATGTGCTCCATTCATACAGATGAATTTCCACCTTTGACCCAATGTTGGAAAGAGCTAGAGGAGAGATTTGGAGATAGCTTTAGCGATGAAGTCTTTATGGCTTGTTGTATACTTGCTGACTTTCAATTTGGAAAACAAAACTTGAGCTTAGCCGAGAAAATAATATCAGATGGACCTGAAGATCTACGAGATTTTGGAGATCAAATAGCCCGCTCTCGGCTTGGAGTTTATCAGATCCTCGATATAAATAATGATTTTCTTACTCTTCAGGAGTTTTTTACCGACAAGGTGATTTCGGTCTTTCATAAGTTAGAGGAGCCTGAGAAAGGCCAAATCTGTTTGGCAAGAGTATTGACGGCAGGGGACCATAAATTTCTCTTTGGTGAGACCCATTGCTGGCCTTCTGAAAATAAAAGCCAAATATTTAATATGATGTTAGATAAAATGTCTTTGTATTGCTTAGAAGTTACTAAAAAGGAATCTGAGTCCCTACTGTCTACGCGGTACGAAAAATTCATGAAAATATCGGGACCTTATTGGATGTCTATTGTGGGGGAAGCAGATTATTTTGCTGACGTTATCATGCCTGATTTCTATGACGACATTAATAACGCTTACTGAAGAATACTTTAGAAAGCCGCATGACAATTTCCAGTGCCAAAAAGTAGAGAATCTGCACTTTTTATTTAATGGGTGATATTTTTCAGAATCAGTTCGGTGGAATTTTTCTATCAAAGAATTCCACCGAACTTTTTTGTTAAAGTGAGCGTGATTTGGGCTTGATAAGGATTTTTCTAGAACTCTCCAGTTCCTCCCTCAACTAAGCCCATCAACTTTCTGAAGGGGGTCTAAAAACAGTCCCCTAAGTTGCCTCGAACTGACGTATCTTGTCAGAATTAGCAAACTTTTAAAAATACGACCCAGCGGACCATGTGATAGGTCCAACAAAGGCAGAAAGCACACTCTGAAGGCTAGGGTCATCTAGATTCATTCTTTACACTTAACTAAATCGGCAGTCTAGGCGGGTCTGCCTTGTTCTTAAAAAGATGGGGCAAGGTTAGAAGCGTAAAAAGTTGGGGTCATGCCGCTTCATTACTTGTTTTAAGCAAAACATTGCAGTCGCCCCTCTGAGAGGCCAAAGGACCCTAAAGAATGCGCGGGACAAAGCATCAAGGACTAAACATCAGTTCCAAAATAGTCTGGCTCCCAAGGCCTCCCTTTGATACATAAGTTCCAACAAGGAGACATGGCATATGCTAGAGACGGTAATCAAACAATTGATGGGCAAGAGCAAGCAGGACGGATTTTGCACGCAAATTAGAACTGAAGTAGGAAAATTTGAGCTAAAGGTAGATGGTGTCGGCATGATAAAGTTACCCATCTCGCCAAAGTCCGCAAAGTCACTCCTATCCGTAGCAAAGCCTGCCAAATTCGGCAAAAAAGACAAAACCCTATACGACCCTTCTGTGCGCAACGTATGGGAAATTGTGGCAAACAAAATCAGCATTGTCACTCCCCTATGGGATCAGAAGCTCAAAAGCGTCCTTGAAACCGTCCATAAAGATCTCAATATGCCAATAGGAAGCCACCTGTCTGCCCATCTTCATAATTTACTCCTATACGAAAAAGGGCAATTTTTCGCCCCTCACCAAGACACTGAAAAATATGACGGCATGGTAGCCACGCTTGTGGTCATACTCCCCTCCAAGTTCAGCGGAGGTTCCCTTAATATCGACCAGCACGGTGACAAACGCACATATGTTGCCAATCATTACACGAGGACTAAGCTTACCTATATAGCCTTCTATGCGGACTGCCACCATGAAATCACCAAAGTCACAGCAGGACATCGCATCGCACTTACTTATAATCTTGTCCTAGAAGGAGTGCCTAAGCAACTTTCTAAGTCACCAAATGTTGGGCTATCTAAAAGCATCAAAAGCTATTTCGGCACAAGTAATAACTCTTGGCAACAAGCTAGCCCCCGCTGGCTGGTCTATCTCTTTAATCATCAATACACACAAAAAAGCCTCAGCTGGAAGGGCCTCAAAGGTGCTGACCGAGACTCAGCAGCTCAATTTCTTGCGGCAGCCAAGGAGCTCGGACTCGTAGCCCATTTAGCTCTTGCCGACGTTCATGAGTCATGGTCCGTAGAACAAGACTTCGATTTTAATTATAGAGAGTCTGGTCGCTTCTGGGACGATGAAGACGATGAGGATTACGATGATGAAACAGAAGAATCCTCAGACGACCCAGAAACCATGGAGGGCGAAGAGCTCATCCTCCACGAAACCACCCTTGACCACTGGGTGAGCGAAGATGGAAAGCGTTGTGATTTTAATCCCAAATACGTCAATGATGAAATGGTTTGTTGGTCTAAAGCAAATGATACCTTTAAACCTACTAATACCGAGTATGAAGGTTACATGGGGAATTATGGTGACACTTTAGACAAGTGGTATCATAGAGCCGCCATCATTCTTTGGCCTAAAACCACCGACATCTTGAGCAGATTCCAACTAGCGCCAACATCGGTGTTGAAGGCTCTTTCGGAGCAATTAAAAGATGATTTAGCAAATGGTCAAGAAAACTTAAAGCTCCTCGCTCCCCATATTAAAAGACTGACAACAAGTGAACCCAAAGAAACACAATTAGTATTTGACATTGCGCTGAAATCTAAAGAACCCCAATTAGCACAAAAAATTCTTTTGAATTTTGATCTTGAGTTAATCAAAGGGAAGAATCTGACAAAAATCGCAACACTTATAGCAGCTTACGGGGAAGATTGGTTTATCGAAGTGCTTCATGGCCTATCTAAAAAAGAACACCGCAGTCAAAATACAATCCACGATCTAAAAAAATTAGCTGAGGCATGGAATGTTAAATATAAAAGTATTTCAACTTGGCTTTTGACCTATCAAAGCGAGCGAATAATAGGCATAGACAAAAGTCGGCAAAAATTATCTCGAAAAGATTTTCTTGCTGAAAAACCAAAACATATGAAGTTGGTATCTGAACTCCTACAAGGAGCTGCCCCGCATGCGGAAATAGCTTCAAATATCGTCAATCATATAATGAAAAACCAAGAAATTTATTCGGCAGTCTCCACAGCACAGCTATGTTTGGAGTTACGGGAGGCCGGCTTCCCCTTAACCCTCAGGAAGAATCTCGAGGCCACGACCATAGAACGTCTGACTCAAATTATCTCGACAAAACGCCCTCCAAATGACTGGACCATCACAACCATGCCATCCTGCAAATGCCAAGACTGCAAACATTTGAAAGAGTTTTTAGCAAGTCCAAAACTCCAAACCTATAGCTGGCCTTTAGCTAAAAATCGCAGACAGCATATACACACTGTCCTCGAAGAATCCGCCCTGCCCGTAACTCACGTGACCCTTCGTCAAGGGTCACCCCAGAAGCTGGTTTTAGCCAAGACCGACAACCTGATTAAGATGGAAGAAGCTGAAAAAAAAGCGGCTAAGGCCGCATGGAATGAACTTAAAAAGAAACTTTAGTAAAATTTCTATATTTGAATTCAGGCACCGCTAAATCTTAAGGAGTTTGGTTTCCTAGACTTAGTGGTGTAACTTCTCTCACTTTTTCTTGTAATATTGAAGATAGTGGTCCGCTGCTAAAATACCGCAATTATCACTTTTGGCGAAGATGGTAAACCAATAGGGTGCCCCCAAAGTCATAAATGTTTCATAAGAAACCACATCATTCTCATGAAAAAAACTGGTCTTCATTTTTTCTCTGATGGAGTCTTCTATTGCGGGCCGCCTTGCGGAAGGAAACACGAAATAATCCCCAAAGATAAACTGTTGCCCAAAAGCATGCATTGGTCTTGCAAAAACAAGACATCTGTCCATGCTATCTCCTCGTAAATCCAATCCATGACTTAATTTCCATTGCTTGCCTGTAAAAAGCTCACGCAGATGGCATTCTTCCGTAGAGCTTTTAGTAATTTCAAAAATCCCCAGCCTAGAATCAAGCGCAGCATCGAGAAAAGGTTTCAATTCAGGCCGATCCTGAGCAATTTCATATCCAATAGGTTTTCCACCTTGGGTTGCCGGAAAATTAAAATAAATCCATGAGAACAAAAGGATATCGTCTTGAAAGGATTCATCATCGCCGAATCTCTTTGAGATATCATCAATACATTTTTTTAGGGGTAGAAACTTTTTATCAAGCGAATGGGCCGCAGCTAAAATTTGTACCATCAAAAAAGAATTCTGAATCGCGGCGATAACTCCGCCCTGTTCATCATTAGCGCGAAATTCTTCCTCAATTACTTTCTCAAAACTCTGAAGCTGCTGCATAAATTCATGCGGTAGATTTGAAAGTTTTTTCCCTTGAGAATTCAAACGGTCTAATACACCTGTTTTCGGACGATCAAGCATTTTGGAACTCCTTTTGTACGACTTGCTGTAATTGAGATGCTTTCCGCTTTTCTTCCTTCTTACTAGCCTTTTCTCGGGCCCACTCTTCCATGGACAAGACCTTAAGAGGAAGGGCCCTCTTGTATCTTTTGAAATATAGATCTTGAATGAACACTGGCAGTGGATCCTTCCAAAGCTCTTGTTTGTGATTGTCGATACGTCCTAGCTTTTTTGGATTCAGACCAAGCTCTCGTGCCATTTGCACTTGGGCATGGCTCAAATGGTGCCGCTTTCGAGCTTCCATCCAGACTCTATATTTTTCAGGAATCGCCATTACCTCAACTCTCCCAAGAGGATTTTGAGTAACCCATAAAAAACTCCACTTCCTATTCCCTTTCAATTGACTTTTACAACTATATTTTTATCAAAATCACTATAAAAATCAATATTGTAAAAAACCAACGATCTCATACATTTTAACCCATCGTTCAGATTTCAACCATATGTCCCAAGGCGGCGTCCTTGTTAAGGGCACTCTAGAGATCTAGAGAATGGTCAGGCCTCTAAAAGACCCCTTTTTGATACACATTGCCTGTTTCAAGAACCATCCAGACCTTCTGAAACCGGCCAAGTGTGAGGTTTGCGATGTCTCCGCGCTTAAATCCTGATACTATCTTAGTCGTAAGCAATACAGGACCGATCTTTTTACGCTCTAGTTGGAAATAGCCTCTCTCTCCTTGGCCTTCTAGAAAGGTCATATAGCCCTCTTCAAGCGCCTCGGGCCGGCGTCTTTCTGTGAGAGTTTCAACGTTATCGAATTCTCCCCTTACCCACGCTCCAGGATTGGGACTATGCAAGAGATAAAGGCCTTCTTCGAGATCTCTTAAGCGTTGGATGTCACTCACCTTAGTTTTCGGCAGGGACTCCCTAAAATCATCATAGCGATCCCTGTCAAAATAACCTTGCTGAAAGCTCCAATCGACAAATTTCCTTAGGATTCCCGGTGCACTTTTCATCTCATCATCAGACAGCATCGTCTTTCGTGGTAAGAACCAGTCGAGAAAAACAGAGATAGCAC
The DNA here is from genome assembly GCA_037142195.1 of Pseudomonadota bacterium. Taxonomy (GTDB): domain Bacteria; phylum Bdellovibrionota_B; class Oligoflexia; order Oligoflexales; family CAIMVM01; genus CAIMVM01. The sequence goes on along the minus strand of JBAXBA010000051.1, from coordinate 1,400 downwards.
CCCCGTAAAATTCATCCCAATCATCGCTAAGCACGAAAGCTCCCGATGGCAGCTTGAGGCAGGTTGAGTAGTCGCCCTTAAGACTTTCAATAAAAAGCTCAAGAATGCCGTCATATTGACGTTTAGATTTGGCTGTTAATTTGAGGGATGCAATAAACCCAGCGGCTGCTTGGCCAATATTTGATGGGTGTACGGAAAAATCTGCCATTGCTATAAATCCTACCTTTCTCTATTTTATTGAGCCTTCCACAGAAAGAGCCCTAGTTCTTCGATGAAAAAAAGAACGCCACAAAATAAGTCGTCCTTCCTATTTTTAGAGTTTAACTATCCTTAATAACGAAGGCTTCGCCATTACTCATGAAGTAAAATACTAATTCCAATCCCGCCACTCAAATGTTTTACTTTTTAAAGAAATCCCCCATTGGGCGGGATCAAACTGGCACGTTGGGTCCTTGAGCAAAATTATAACAAACAAACGAATTCAACAGATTTTTTACCAGAATTTTTAAAGAAAAACCACCAACAGAAACGCCTTTAAAAGCACCTTTTTAAGATCACCATTTTTTTTCCCAAAGCATATCTCTATTAATCCTATTCGGATCAAAAGTGCTCGGATCAAAAAAACCTCCCAGCCATGTTTTGGTTGATTCATGTTCGACATCATTAGGAGTTTTCATTTCCTTTAGCATATTATAGTAGCCGCGCAAGCCGCCGCAGTCTTCAGGAGGGCACGCATTTCCCCCGCCGATACAAATTGGATAGCTATAGGTATTTTCAAACTCCAGAGATTTTTCTAGAGTTACACTGTGTTCCCATCCATCCCCAAAATCATACTCGTAGGTAAATTGAGAGGAGATGGTAAAGACCTTAGATAACTTGATGGAGGCTGGCTTCACTTCCGAATCATCTTCAAAATCAAGTTCATATTCTGTATAAGTGACATTATCAATTAAAAACAGATAAAGATGGCTATTCTGCCAGCCCATAACGATTTGAATGACTTGATGGAGCTTTTTAAGACTAAAATTTGACGGCACAAGGACCCTACGCCAGATAAGAGGGCTGGACCCGGACAGGGCTATCTTAAGTTGAAAAATTCCTTCTGGCTTTATTCTCAATCTCATCCATTTTCTCCCAATGGGGGCTTTACAAGGCCTTATTTGTTTCGAAAAAATTTCTCTCGTACAAGAGACGGCCTATCACTTATTTGATGCCCCTGTCACCAAAATTCTGGGTCTAAATTAATCTACAAATGGCAGTTGAGGCTGAGTTTCACGCTATTCTCGACACTTCGCAGTGAAGTAGTCAGTTTATCGTGACAATGGTGGCGAGATTAGCGTCATAAAATTTTCTCTGACATTTTCTCTGACATTTTCTCTGACATTTTCTCTGACATTTTC
>JBAXBA010000050.1:0-25960 GCA_037142195.1 Pseudomonadota bacterium | reverse complement strand
CGACTCATGCAAAAGGGCGTATTTTCGAGTGTTTATGAGGGTGAAGAAAGCAGACTCGGCGGCCGCATTTGGACCCAACGTTCCTTCAATAAAGACGGTCAATTTATCGAACGAGGCGCTGAACTCGTTGATACCTTAAATAACAACCTCATTCCTTTAGCAGAAGAGTTAGGATTAGAAATCGAATTGTATGCACCAGGCGATAAAGGGGCCATTGGCGAGCTGTTTTACTATAATGGCAAAAGATATACTGAAGAAGATCTCTATAGGGATTTAAAACCATTTTTAAAAAGCGTTGCCAAGGACATTGCAGAGGCCTTCCCCAAAGGGGTTGAATCGATCACTTATAATTCCATTCCTCAAGAAACATCGCAAAGAACGCGCGAACATGAAGCTATCTTGAAATTTGACAGAATGTCCCTGCAAGAGTATTTTTCCTCAAAAAGGTCATTCACGGAATCTTGGATTATAGAATTACTCTCAAAATCTTATTTAACGGAGTATGGCGATGACTTGTTTAACCAGTCGGCACTGAACTTTCTTTCCATTGCAGACACAGACCTTACTGATGGATTTACTTGGTACGGCTCCAGCGATGAAACCAGAAGAGTTAAGGGCGGGAACGCTCAAATTACAGATCGTTTAGGGAAAAAACTGGAGAATCAAATTGGAATCCATCGCGGTCATATCTTAAGAGCCATTCGAGAATCCAGTAGAGGCTTGGAATTGGTATTTGATAAATCAGGGGGAGGTACTTTAGAAGTTACTGCGGATCAAGTTATTTGCACTTTGCCATTCTCGACGTTACGTCTCGTGGATGGGATTCAAAATCTCGATCTTAGCCCTGTTAAAAAGAAATCGATTGCAGAGCTAGGATATGGAATGAATGTCAAACACATGGCAGGTTTCACTGGCAAAGCTTGGAGAAAAGGCCTTGGTCAAGTTCCCCCTTCCACGGGAATGCTTACTACGGATCTTGCCATGGGCATGGTTTGGGAAACCAGTCGACTACAAGCTGGAAACTCAGGCATTTTGACCAATTTTTTAGCCGGAAACGACGGCGTCAAAGCCCTACCAGAAACCAATCTCAAGCGAATGTTAGATGATTTAGATGCGTTTTGGCCAGGCATGGCCCAGCTGCACGACGGAAACTCCCAAATGCAGCATTGGCCAAGCACACCCCTAGCTCGCGGAAGCTACACGAGCCCCAAGATGGGACAGTACACTTCCCTTTTTGGCTGTGAAGGCGAGACCGAATTGAAAGGGAAATTCCTTTTTGCTGGTGAACATACTAGTCCAGACTGGTGGGGTTATATGAATGGTGCCATTCAATCTGGAGAAAGAGCGGCTAAAGAGGTTTTAGGAGAAAAAGTATCCCTTACTACTCCAAATCGCAGAGGGTGGAAGAAAATTCCCGTCTAAAGAAATCAAACCCTTCAGCCATCTAGACGGAAGGGCATTTTTTAAAAAGAATATTTGCTTCTAACTTTAAGTCTTCGTCTTTTGAGGAGTATCAACTCTATAAGGACGCCTGATTTACGAGAGGTTAAATCTGTAATTTCGTCACTCTCTGTCTGAAGTGCCGTGGGCAATAAGTTAAAGACCGCAAGAACCGAAGAATAAGAGGCAAAGGCATGACGACAGCGAGGATCGTTAAAGGTAAGCTCCCAGTCTAGGTCTTTTACTCGTGGAATATCAGCAACAAATGGACACCTCGTATGAAAGCATTTCTTATTTTTTATGTAAGTTTTTTAGCAATCGCAAATAGTCTTTTGTGGACTCATAAACCATGGAACTCATGAAATTTATGAATCCTGACATGTCTTTTTTTCCAGTCTGTGACTGCTTTATGAAATTGATATAGTCTGCTCGTAAAACAGGCGGAATGATCGTCACAGAATATCCCGATTGGAAAAGGCTGAGATTCATGAGAAGCCTTGCTGTTCTCCCATTTCCATCAATAAAAGGATGGATATCCACAAATCCCATGTGAATGAGTGCTGCTGCTTCCACAGGATGAAATTTCTTTCTGATTTTTGGAATATCGCTGACAAATTTCTTCATCAAGCTTGGTACTTTAGAAGCAGGTGGGGGCGTATAATCTGTACCTGTGATTACCACGGGGACATCCCTATATTGACCAGCATGAGCCTGATCGATTCGGTAATAAAAAAGCCTGTGAATCCCTAGAATATCTTTTTCAGAAATGGTTTTCTTTTTTGCAAGATCGTAGACCAAGTCAAAAGCCTCACTATGTCCCGAGGCTTCGTAATGATCGACTAAAGACTTGCCACCGATTGTCAATCCATCTTCAAGAACAATTTTAGTTTCTATTTCAGTAAGCGTATTCCCTTCCATTCGATTACTGGAGTAGGTTAGACCTATGCGGTAGTATTCTTTAATTTGTTTAAGCAGTGCTTTATCTATAGGCCTAAAATTTTCAACTTGCTCCTGAAGTTTATCAATTTCTGGTATTTTGCTCTTATAACCCATAGCTTTTCTCCCTGAAGTCCTTACTCTCCACAAAATCCTAAGTCGCTGATTGTGCCAGCTGCACCTATTCCACCATTCTAAGGTTGCATCTAAGATCTGTCATCTTAAATAGATTTCAATCCTCACTCGTCGGCCTCCATTCAGAACATAAAGCGATTCCCTCAGGGCAATTTTAAATAGATTTAGTACCGACTCGGAAGTTGAAAAGCTCCTTGCTGAAATAGGCAGTAAAGTTATGAAACTATTTGTAGTTGCTATATTTGAAAAGAAAATCTTGCTTCGAGTGAGTGAGCCGGACCGAACGACTGGACATTCACTGCCGTCGATAGATTCAGGCCAGGAAAGTAAAAAAACGCCTAATTTTTTTCCGGCTAACTTGCTTGAGTCAAGATCTTCATTCCCAAAATAGCAACTTTAGCGAGGGCTAAAGCAGGAACCTAGTTCTATTTATAAAGAGAAAAGGTTTTTCCTTTCGATTTAAATAAGGCATTTATTTTATCGTTCGCTTCTATGCGAACAAACCGAAATTGCACCGAGGACTTACCCGCGGCTCTAAGAATGCTTCTAAGGGAGCTCATATCACTCGCAGGTTCCGGATTATTGACTACGATACTAGTATCCTGATAGCCGTTGCCTTCTCCTTGTTCGGAAAAATAGGAATCCGGCTCCTTAATGATATAATCAAAGCCTAATTGAGCCAACTTACTTGGCACGAACGTAAGAAACTGCATCGAGAATCCATCGGGCTCTAATCCCAGCTGATAAAGACTCCAAGTACTCGTCGAAGCTTGATACTCTTGATAATAGAGATGATCATCAACGGGACAAAAACCGCCATCAAAGTCGAAACCTTGGGAAACACTGCCCGGAAGCTGAGGCAAAACAGTTCTGATGAGACCCTTTTCCACATCCACCATAACATAACTTTTACTAGAATAACGAAACCCAGGAATGGAAAGGGACGATCCCGAATTAAAGTCCACACTATATGTGCCATTATAATCAGTAGGAATGGCTTTCTTTACCGGCTGACACAGCTTGTTTCTAAAAGTTACGCCCCCGCAAGCAGTCAACGTTAAGAGAACAGAAAGAATTGTAAGAAATCTCATTTTCTAACACCCCCACTAAAACTGATAGCGGGAAATTCCGCCTCACATCCGCCTACCACAGGAACTCTCTTATAAACTGAAAACTCATCTTTCTTCAGCTCAAAGCTCTTGCACTCATACCTACCGAATAAATTAGCTTTAAAAGTGGTATACAATTTATTATTGTCGACCACGACAATACGGCTGATATTATTCCTACCCCACTTTCCCTTATCCTTTAAATCAACCCAATTCTCCTTACCGATTTGATCAGGGAACAACAAAATTGTGTTATTGTCTGAATGTTCAAGTTCTAAAATGACAAAGGCAATGCCACTTTTATCAGTAGCTTCAATATTAAGAAGATGATCTTCAGCTATCTGCAGTTTAGTGACTCGAGGACTTTGAGTATCTCGATTGCTATTGCTTACTTCGGCCCAAGACACCGAGGGATAGCTTTTGTCAATTTTCACATCCTTGCCGCTAACGCAATATAACAAACCTTCCTTACTGCCCTTTTGGGGCTCAACCGAACACCAGGTTTGCCCATCATTGAGATTTGTAAACGACAGATTGCGAATATGAAGGTCCGGCGCGTCAAAATAGTTCTGAATCTTGATCTCGATTTGAAAGCGCGATTTCTCTTTGCTCTTGTCGCTGGCGGGAGTGTTATCTTTGCTTGCGCCGGAGCGTTGGGAGCAGGTGGAGTTAAAATTCATTTTCCTCGCATTTTTTTGCTCGCTATATACCGAAAAATCGATTTTCTTCTCAAAAATAGCTCCGGTATCTCCTACCAGTTCAAGACTCTTAAGGCTATCTGCACCGACGGCACCTGGTGTATCTACGACCGTAATGGAAAGACAAGCAGACTCTCCTGGAAAGTACTTTTCTTTGTCCCAACCTATATCAACGACTTCAGGTCCCTTGCTGGAGTTGTCAATGGAAGAACGAATCCTTTCGACGAGGTAAAGGCCGTTTCCAGCTTCAAAAGCATGGGATTCCACCTGAATCACCCGGCCGGATCCTATAAAATAATATTCCTGTACCACTCGCTCGTTAGGCAATTTCCCTGGCCGCTCGCCCGATGTGATGGAAGGATAATACCCACCCGTTTGAGTGAGAACAGTCCAAGCACTTGCTGGTATTTCAGGGTGACGCGGAGGGATCGACTTCAAAAAATCTTCGTAAGTGAGCTGCAGACCTTGATAAAACTTCGCTCGAACTTCCGAAGTCTCTTTGGGAAACTTAGATCTGTTATCTATGGCTACTTCCTGAAAACACCCATAATTAGTGCATTCCCCAAGACTTGGGGAGTTTTCCTGCAAAGTCCATTCGATGGGATAGGACATCGCAAAATCAAAGCCGTCCTTTTTATAAGGAGCAAACTCACTTCCAACACCCCAGCCGGCATGAGCGAGGGAAGAAAAAAGTAACTGGGCACTCAAAACCAACCCACAACAGAGCTGTGTGACATTCCTGAAATTCACTCGTAGTTTCCCCCAATTTAGCACTGCAATTATAAAATATAAAAATCGAAATCTCAATCTATTCTTCTGAAACTGGAGTTAAAGAGAAAAACGCCACCGCTAATTGCCAAACATCGCTTCTAGTTTGTGCCGACGATTCCGCATCTAGATCCATTTCTCGACAAAACTTCTTAATCGCATCTTTAAATTGTGGAAGTTCATTTTTAGCAATCGCTATGGTCAAAGTCTCCACATATTTATGTTCTTTCGTTTTCACTAGGCTTTGATAGGCTTTTTCAAATATTTGCATATGATAAGAAGCTACCGTTAACGGTGGAAGTTTGCCGAAATTGTGGAGACTTGGTTGACTTCGAACGAGGACTCCATTTTCACGGACTAGGAACTGGTGCTTCAATAGAAATTCGAGCCCATCCACTGCTTCACTTTCAGAAATCCCCAGACGATTTGCGATCCAAAGAGGAGACTCTTGGAAGTCCTTCAGGACAGTGAGTTGAACAATAGCACCCAGATACCAGGTGGTTATGGCCTTTACAGCTTCCTCGCCAAAAAAAGAAAACAAACCATTTTTAAATGCCACTTTAATTTCACGAAGGATCGATTTTTGCTCCTCATGATTGGAAGCTTCCGCAAGGGCATGGATCAATTTAAAATACTCGCTCTCTTTCGAATCAAGTTTGAGGACTTGCGATAGAGGTTCGACCTTATCTTTCGCCAAATTCCTGGCACCAGAAAGAATCATAGATAGTAAATGAAGAGACTGAAATCCTGCATTTTTAGCTACCCAGCGCTGGCTATACTTGGGGTTGTTGGAGTGAAGCGCAACCAAGCGTTCCCTTAAGAACGCTCGGTAGTCGGTAAAATCAAATATATCTGGCAATTTAATGGTATCGACTTGCATGAACGTCCCCGAAATCTTTATTTTTTTAGAAGACTTAAACCAACCGGCATGATTCTAGCTGACTTCCAAACCTCTTGCAAGGCAACGCCGTCATTTGACACCACGAACGCTTCTCTCACATCCTCGGAATTTTGAAGTTTTTGCCCGCCGAAGCGAAGGGATTCTTGTTCAGGCATGGGCTGCACTTTCCAGCCGATTCCTAAAACATCTAAAGTGACTCGATCAAAGGCAACGGGTTGGTAGGTTAGGCTTTCCGCCGAGTGAATCAGAGCCACATAGGAAAAACCCATTCCATCTTCGGATTTGGTCTGAAGAATGTTTCTCCCATTGATGTGACACAATGTTGCATCAGATTCTTCAACTAAGGATTTCTTTTGGTCAAACCTCCGCATTTTTAGATGACTTAAATCCTGCGGGTTGGCTTCAATTTTAACATCTGTTGTCGCGATGTCGTGAGCTGGACCTTGAATCGAAACGGTATAGGTCCCTTCAATCCCAGGAATCGTTGTTGCATTGCCAGCGTCACACAAGGGCTGGGTCGTATAATTGTCGCAAGCCTGAAGTAATAGAATAGAAACACCGGCACAGAGATTTAGAGTAAGTTTTTTCATTTGATGATCCTTTTAAAATTTAGTTTTTTTTTGACTCTGGATTTTTAAACTTGCAAGTTTTTGATCTACTTTTAGCTTCGTACAATCGCGCCTCACAATCAAGGAGGCAAAAATACTTCTGAGCACGAACTGTGAGCGGTGCGATCACAGACTGTGATCGCATTCGGAAATATTCCATTATAATCAGAATGTTACATATTATTTCAGAGACAACTGAAAATCTTTGAAACTTGGGTATTCAGGATTTTGTTTCACACTCTTCCTGAAGTTTTTACGTTTCGTAACAATCGAATTGCTTTTTCCAAATGTTTTGCAAATGCTTTGCACTGTGGCTAGGTTTGGAATTTAGGTGAAAAGCAAAATCCGATCATCGACCTCAATCTCATAAGAATCTGGTAAAACTGAGATTGTTCTGTTGTTGAATAATATTAGGTGTTTTTCAAAAATGGTAAATCTATCTCTGGAGTGAAAGCACTAGCAGCTCTTTAGCATCCTTTAAACTTGATACCTCAGCCCCAAGAACATGCGACCCACTCCCTTTTATGGGCATGAGTCGCAGGGAGGATACGGCTAAACTGCCGTCGTCTATAACTTATTAGTGGGTAAAGATCACTCGAATCGCATCTAACCGCGGCGCGGATTTTTTGATAGCGTCGAGAATTCTGATATTTCTCTCTTTGATGTTCGCCACATCAAGTGCCGTTACCGACTTATTGACGCGGGCTAGATATTCCATTCTTTCGAGTTCCGCGTCCAATTCTTTTTTAGCGGCTGTTAATGCTGCGGAGCGATTTTTTTCAACCCACCCTTCCATGCTTTTTTCAATTTTAGCTAGCAGTCCCCTCAAAGGTTTTTCCATGTCCTTAGGAGTCATCTGCTGATCATCCCAGGTGAGAGCTTCGAGTTTAGAGGGGTCCTTACGGTGTCTTGTTTCATTCAAGACCTTTCCGCGGTGATCCATTTGGATTTCTTGCATCTGAACAGGCAAGTACTTTCCTAGCTCTAAACTTCGAGGCCCCAAAGCTTCTAGAATCCAACTGGACTCTAGGATCAAGCCTCGATCATACGGCGAATCTTCCCATTTACACATGCTAGCCATACCCTCGCCTCGATCTAAAAGAAGGCTAAGAGTGGCCTCTACAATGGGATGATCTCCGGTTAAGAAAACCATGTCTTCTCTAGCTAAGGCAGTCTCCCTTGAAAAAGTCAAGACCGTATCCTGATCTTGCTCGATTCCTGGAAAGCTCTCTATAAACTTGAGAGACTCTCCGTGGACGACAATAGAGCCACGCTCATCGTAGTCATCATACTCCACTCCATAGTGATCCAACATCGAACGCATAAAAAACTCAAGAGCGGGATCATCATCAGCGCTATCCACGGCATCAAGCATTTCAGCGCCTTTTTCCTCATCAAACGAATTGATATCCAAAAGAATATCAACGGAATTTTCATTCTCTAGGGATATTTTTTCTGCAAAGGCCGCAGTCTCTTGGATAAGTTCAGCTAAGGCCACTTTGCCCTTGGCATCGATTCCTTTAAGGGACATGCGAATGACGTCCATCAACGAGTCGACAAACTCATTCAAAAAAATATCCGTTCCATTCCATGAGCGATCAAAAGCATGGATGCCTTCCTGGTACCATTTCACAAGAACTTCTTCTGATGTGCCCTCCAAGTACGGAACATAGATTTCAATTGAACTTTTTTGACCGATCCTATCTAATCTCCCTATCCTTTGTTCTACTAGGTCGGGATGCCTTGGAATATCTGCCATAATGAGTTTGTGAGCAAATTGGAAGTTACGGCCTTCGCCGCCGATTTCACTGGAAACTAAAACCTGGCATTTGGGATTGTCTGCAAAGCGCGCTGCTTGCTGATCCCGCTCAATGACGGAAAGCTTTTCATGAAACATGGAGGTTTCCATGCCAGTCATCTCTGAGAGAAAACTCGCCAGCCTTACGACCCGTTCCCGATTGGCACAAATAATCAATGCTTTTTCAGAGCCTAAATTCTTAACAAACTGAGCCATCCAAAGAAAACGAGGATCCAAAGTTTCATGGTCTAATTCAAATCGGTTGGTGTCTCGGCCTGTGGCGCAGTCCATCAACTTTAGCTCATCCCAAGTTTCAAGCTTAACTTTTGAAAATCTAGAAACATAGGAAGGCGATGGCTTTAGAGGTACTGTAAACAACGTTCTTTTGGGAAATCCTTTGATGCGAGCACGGCGATTGCGAAACAAGGTCCGGCCCGTGCCATGGCGATCCACAAGGGCTCTCACCACATCATTTCCCGAGTCTTCGGCATCAAGACTAGACTGCAAGTCAAAGTCATCGGGAAACAGATCCCCTAGATGTCTCTTTACATCCTCAGAAATCTCCTTAGTAGCATGGATCTCTTTGGCAACGGCTGCTACTGCGGCCGATTTTTCAGCTTCCTCCACGTAAGAATCAAAGTCCGAAAATCGTTCCGAGTCCACAAGGTTGAGTAGACCAAAGAGAGTATCATAGCCATATTGCCGTGGCGTTGCCGTAAGTAGCAAAAGACCATCACTCGCCTTAGAAAGCTCACTGGCGACTTTCCATTTGGGGCTTGGTGTCTCTTGGTCCCAGCGAATGTGATGGGCTTCATCCATAACGAGTAGATCCCAGGATTGGTCCGTAATCTGCTCGACCACATCCGGATCTTTTACAAGCCATTCCATGGCTACGATGGTGAGGTGATTATGGGCGAAGGCAGATGTTTTATGAGTTTCTTCATCTTCAGCAATTCTCTCTGAATCAAGAACCGTAAAAAGGAGATTGAAACGCCTAAACATTTCATGGACCCACTGAAATACTAATGCTTCAGGAACTACAATGAGAATCCTGTCTGCCTTTCCTCGTACCCGAAGGGCTGACATAATAAGACCCGCTTCTATGGTCTTTCCAAGCCCGACTTCGTCGGCAAGCAGAACTCTTGGGCGCGTTCGTGCCACCACTTCTTTGGTAATGTAGAGTTGATGGGCTATAGGTTGGACCCGCGGGCCAATCACACCAAAGGCTTCTGAGGATTGATACTGCCGCTTGATATTCCAAGCTTCTTTTCTTAAGTCATAAGTCGCAAAATCCGTGAGCTGACCATTTAAAAGCGCTTCTACTGTACCGACATCATGGAGCCTATGATCCATATCCATTTCGCTAAAGCGACCCGTATTGGTAATATAGTAGACGAGACCACTTTCTTCTGAAATCTCTTGTACTACGGACACTGAGCCATTTTTTGCAACAAAAGACTGCCCCGTCCGCAATAGAAATCTTTGTATAGGTGGAGTAAATACGCCATATCGGCGGGCTTCCCCAACTAATGGAAAATGTATCTCAACCCATTCCCCATGTTTTATATCTTTGACTAAACCGATCCCAAGTTCCGGCTCGGTTCTGCTGATTACGCGCTGATTCTGAATCCACATGTTTCCACTCGCCCTCGAAAAAGATATTTTCACCGCTTGAGGAAAGTAACAGAATTCCAAAACAATTGGCACCTAATTGGCTCCGTGGCTTATAAATAAACACACTCTTTTTCGTCCCTAAAAACATTTTGATACCACCCCATCGACCGGTTTCCAGCAAAGATAGCCTCTTTATTTTCTTTTTGGCGCTAAGAATGATTCTTGCAGTGATTCTACTAGAGGTATGAAAAATGAAAAGTTTTCTATTTATTATTATGGCCGCTATCAGCTGCTTTCCCAGTGAAACGCGAAAAGTTCATCTGCTGCCTTCGCCAGCACCTGGCTTAGTCAAGGTAGAATCGGAGGGTACCACAGGATGGATCTACCCCCCCCACCTTCCACAGCCTACGGCAACTGTGCCCCTTTACGGTGAATATGCAAACGGCAGGCTCATCCAAATTGCCTATGCCCAAATTAAGCCTGGTATGACCCTTATGGGCTTCGTTCCTACCCGTTAAATGTACTGCTTCGCTCCATCAAAAGGCGTCCTTTTTGACGTTCCGCAGCGAGGATTCTCCATTATTTTTTACCTTTTTTTACCTTTTTTACCGTTTAGACCTTGCAGCCCAGGGGCTTGGGATCAACTCCAAATTGGCAAGAAGACAAATCTTTTTTAGAAATGAGTTGACAATTTTTTAGGCTTCTGTTTTTATGGCCTGCTTTTTGCGACTCTCCACTTTAGGAAGGTAAAAGTCTATGACACTAGCGAATACGGCTGTTAAAGAACCGACTTTTAAGGACAATAAGGTTAAGCGCCTGCCCCCATCGGTACTTAAAGAGATCGAACTTAAGAATCATGCTAGAAAGCTAGCGGGGCTTTCCCCCATAAAAGTTAAAATCAGAAAATGTATAGCTTGCTCGGCCCAATTTGAATCCGCGGGAAACCGAACCTGCGGTTGTCAGTCACGAACTGCTGGTTTCATCGCAGGTCGTGAAATTATATAACCCCTGAGCTCATTACAGATTTATTTTTTGGCTCCCCCCTGAGACCTGAAGTTTCGCGGGGGAACTTTAATTTTAAATACTATTCCACGGTCTCCTATACATTTGCGGCTTCGCCAACTGGGAAGCCGCTAGGTCATTTGCGGTTTCTCTGGTTATGGATAAACTCTTTCAGATACAGAATCTCATTGCCCAAAGTCGCAAAGCAAGCCTCTTTCTGATTTGCCATCCACCCGCGTGGCGAACGCAACCTCATCAAAAAGCTCGAAATGCCACTCTAGCAAGCATTCAGCCGCTAAGTTGCTAAATTCCATGATGCCTCATCTAACAATATCAATGCCTTACTTTTGGTCACAAATTTGCATAGCCAAAATGACCAGCATCATTTGGGGGGAACTTATGAAAACTTTGGTAGCCGACTTTATGACAAAGAATCCAGTCTGCCTGCATCCTAAAAGCTCGATTCGCTCAGCATTTCATCTCATGCGCTCTGGAAAGTTTCATCACCTGCCTGTTGTAGACTTTGGTCGGCTGCTGGGCATCGTCAGCGAGCGTGAATTGCTACCTCACTTGCGGGCTGCGACCTCGGGATGCGCGTCCCATTATGACTTGCTTCTGAACGAAATGGATTTCTTTCCCATTCGAACGATATCACCGTTCTCTTTAATATCAGAGGCGGCAGAAATCATGATTGATGACAAAGTGGATGCTCTAGCGGTGCTAGGCTCCCAACATGAGCTTCAAGGAATTATCACCTCGAGAGACATCTTAGCTTGGGCTATGGATGCCACGGAAAACTATGAAAATAACATGGCGATGATGCCCTAAAAGGCTGATATGGCACCTTTTTATCGCTGGCGCCTCCAAGGCTTTGGAAGCGAAGTCGTAGTTTTGCTAGACAAAGAAAGCAATGCTGCCTTGTAAGTGGCCGATATTGTTCGGGAGTCCGATGATTCTCAAAATTTTGATTGGGTTATCGAACCCATAACAACCGCTAGATAAGGCCAAAAAGTTCCCAATTGGCTTTGGGCTTTTTCGTTCAGAAAGGAACTCCATTTCCTTTTGTTTCTTAAGGTTAAATCCGAGGAATGACTTCGCTCTTTACAGCCACTTGCAAAAAAAGGTAAGAGGGACCCTTTGGTATAGGGCGAAATCCAATGGAAATTGTTTTTATTCTTGACCGTCCAGAGCACCCAGCTAATGTTGGTGGTGCTGCAAGGGCTATTAAGACCACAGGACATCGCACTATTCGCCTCATTCAGCCACTAGTGGATCACCTTTCCAAGGAATCCATTGCTTTGGCGCATGGCTCCAAAGAAATTCTAGAGGGCATAGAAACTTTTTCAAGTTTGTCAGAAGCAGCCTTTGATTGTGACGTCATCATTGCCACCACCGCCCGCCATCGCCGCTGCAAAATCGACTATACGGAAGCAGATGACCTGCCTAGACTCCTATCTGAAAAAGGACACCTCGTTAAAAAAGTAGCCCTACTTTTTGGCGGCGAACGTTCGGGCCTATCGGATGAAATGATTCGTCAAAGTGATCTGGTAAGCACTCTCCCCCTGGCTACAACTTACCCTTCTTTAAATCTTTCCCAAGCGGTCATGCTTTATGCTTACATTTTACGTACGGATAAAGTGAAACTTCAAACCACTGATTTTCGTATCAATAAAGATCCTTTGGATTCCGGCCAGCACCGTCATCTTGTAGAGAGAGTCATGGATATGATAGACTTACTCCAAATGAAGGACAGTCGCATTTTAAAGGAACATGTTAGAAAAGCATTAGGAAAGGTTCCGGTTGCTGAGTCCCACATTATCCATGAAATTAGCAAACGTGTTGCTAGCAGACTCAAAATCAACAAAGATTTACCTACTGAAGTCTCTCATGTTTGAGTCTACTCCCATAGGACATATTAGATCCCCATGGTCGGAACGTTTTGGCATTCCAAGGCAGGCCGGGCTTGCCAAATCTATAAAATGCTCCCTAGTCTTAGATGGCCCAGGTGATATGACTCAGGCACTAAGGGGACTCAGTGACTTTTCTCATATTTGGATCCTTTTCTATTTCCATGAGACTAAAGGAAAATCATGGAAGCCCATTGTCAGACCACCGCGACTAGGCGGAAAGGAAGGACGAGGAGTGTTTGCGACAAGGTCACCCTTTCGTCCCAACTCCATTGGTCTCAGTGCCGTAAAGCTTCTCGCCATAGATCTTTCTCAAAAACATCCCGTACTAGAGATTGAGGGAGGCGACTTTCTGGATCGAACCCCGTTATTAGATATTAAGCCCTACATTCCCTATGCGGATATGATTCCTGCTGCCAAAAGCGCTTGGGCCACAGACACCGATCCTGTTCTAAATATAGTATGGGAAACCCAGCCCCCTCGGAACCGTTGCGACCAGGAAGCTATAGAATCTACCATTTCCTTGGACCCCCGTCCTGCCTGGGAACGAGGAAGCGATGGCGAGCCAGGTCAAAGCTGGGGAGTTCGTGTTGGTAACTTCGAAGCAAGATGGACGGTTTTAGGAGGAATAGCCACCATATTTTCCCTTGAGCCTGCCACATGAAAAACATCCCTTATGTTCTCTATCTTACACTTATTCTCATTTCTTCTTGTTCCAACCCAAAGATCAATTGGACACGAAAAATAAACAATTCAGAAGATCGAAGTCGTCTTTTTTCAACTTTTGGCAGTACCTCGCTGGATGCTAGTTTAGCTAAGCCAGATCTCATTTGGGGACATGGAAGTGAACTTAGCTCTGGGCTAAAACTTGCTAGAAAAGAAGAATTTGTACTTGCTACTTGCTACCCACCCTTTGGAAAAATAGTAACTGACTATGGGAACTTGACTATTAAGCAAAAGAAAGTATGCGTAGAAGAAGCTGCCATCGAAGAAGTCCTGATTTCCTCTTCCCAAGGGGGCAAGACTCCTGCTGTAGCACTAAATATACCCACCGGGGAAGCTAATTACCTCGTCTACGACAAAATTGATCGCCAGCACAATGAGAAATGGTACAAATTCCATTCCGAGAGAGATGGAACTATGGAGGTCATTTTAAATTCAGAAAAGATTCTTATGGGTAAACTCTTTCGCGATGGAAATCGCGATCAAAAGATGGAATCCACAGAGCTTGTCGACATCATGAATGTAGACCAGTCGCCACAAAAAATAAGTTTGAAAATCAACCAAGCAGACTACTACTTCTCTATTCTCTATGATGATGAAGCTGCCGAATACAGCCTCAATTTCAAGTACTTTCCTTCCAGCCAAATGGAGGACAAAGGGGGAGCTACGCCGGAGGATGCTTTCTTTGTCGAGATTTTAGCAGATGAAACTAAACTTACTGATTACGTCAGTGATGAGGATCCCATAGATTTTTTTTCATTCACCCTAAAAGAAACATCAAATTTGAAAATCAAGATGGAACGGACCTTCGGAAATGGAGATGCAGACCTCACCTTGTATCACGACATCAATGAAGACGGACTACTTTCTGAAGCAGAAATCGTCGGATTGTCGGAAGGCTCAGGAACGGAATATTTAGCCGTTGACAGCGCTCCCCAAGGAAAATGGTACCTAAAAGTGAATCAATTCAACGGCGCACTTGGCTACTCCCTGAACTTTAGAGTACAGCAAAGCGAGTCCACGGATTTGGACCTTCAAGTTAAGAAACAAGACGGCATCTTGAATGTTTCCGTCAAAAATCTAGGACCAAGTGGAGCTGATGACGTTGTCCTCATTATCACAAAAAATAGTCTGACTGAAATTTCATCCCTTCAAGGCCCGCTTAAGAAAATCGACGATCTTCATTACTCGTTAAACTTAAATCATATAGCAGCTAAAGATGAGGCAAGTGTCACTCTAACAGGCAAAAGCGAGGAAATGGTCACCCTTGAAGTTCTATCAAAGTTCAAAGACCCAAATCCAAGCAATAATGCGACAGCTGTTTTCTATTAAAGATAGCTTCTTCTTCATTTACCAATATTTCCGTCCCCAAAAGCCAATTTTCTAGATTTAGAAATTCGATCTGGAAAGATAAAAATGAAGATAAGGCCGATAGAGTATGGCAAAAAAAGTTATGCTAACTGAATCGATCGCCTCATAAATACCTGCTGAGTCACAGCTCTTTTCCAAGGAATCTAGCCACTAGACTCTGAAAGCAAGAAATAAAGGAATAGCCACAGTTTGGTATCTATGTGCTTTATTGAATGAGTCCCAACTCTCTCAATTTGAGTTCATATCCTTGCATGCGCTTTTGATTCACCCCCATATCGGAGTATCCGACCCTGGAGCTAGACCTAAAAAGAATTTGATCACCCTCTTTCTTTAGAACCACGTCATCGGGGTATTGAAAAATACGGCTTCTGAATACTACATGTAAATAGTTCTCTTGATCTGCGAGTATTTGGGGCTGCTGAGATTTGATAATATCTTTAATTCCCTCAAAAGCTCCCTTCAACTGCCAAGGAGCTGCCAGGAAACCAGCGGGACCAGCTGTTGAGATGCAATTAGGTTTTCCCTCGCAAGCCAAAATCTCACCATTAAATCTGGGGATGGATTCCTGTGCCGTGTAGCTGCGGTACCCAAAAAAAGCTGCTCCTAACAAAACAATCCCTACGGCGACATTAATAATCATCAAAAACCTTTTAAATATAGCGAATTAATCCCAAATATACCGGCATTTACAAGAAAAGACAAGGTTCGTTTTTCCGGTGCCGATAAGAGGATACTGTTAATGTTGTGGGAGATACTACATGAAGCCTCATTGCCTTGGTATTCTTATGTTGCTTACCGCCTACGGGTGCGCTAAGGAAGCCTCTTTTACAGGAGGTAACTCACAAACTGCTGCCGAAGGAGCCCAAACTGCTGCCGATGGGACACAAAATGCTATTGGAGCAGCCTTACCAGCAACAAAGACATTGGGCTCGGCAATAGCGAAAAAATGTGACTTCACTAAAGATTTTGTCGAGGTCTCTTTTCCTAAGAAAATTGAGGACTGCAATAAAGCAGGAAACATTTGGGATTTTTCTCGGAGCGCCTGCTCCTCAGTGCCAAAAGCGACGAGCTTTGAATGTACTTTTCCCAGTTTTTTAGCCGCTATGGATAAGCTAGGAACCCCAGATGAAAGAGTGCAGCAAAATCAAGCAAAAGGCGCAAAACTCGTGGCCTGCGGAGAAAAAGAGGGCGTTGTTTTGGCCCAGTGGTATATCCCCACTAAGGAACAAGCTGCTAATGGCGATTGTTCTGCTTCAAATGCAAACTTTGTCACTGCTTGCTACACTAACAAAAATCTCGCTGCGAGCTCTGAAAGCGCAATGGTTGCTGACTGTTTAAAATAGACTCTAAGATGATTCTTCTTTCTGTCTATATTGTTTTGTAACTGGCTTGCCAGCTTCAAGTTCGCCGGGGACTAAAGAAATATTTGTCTAGCTATTTATTTGCCCTGTGCTAGCCAACACGTTTTGAGAAAACTTACTTATGACGAAAAAAGAGTAAATACCTGTCTGGAATCTACAAAAAAAACTCTTTGCTCGAAGTGTCTTGAAATGGGCGTTCATGGAATCTGGCAACAGGACCTTTTTCAAGGCCAACAAAGCGTCTCTAACTGGGCTATACCGATACTCAGACTTCGAAATATTTTTAGAATCAGTCCACCAAATTGATACTCTAGGAAACGATCCCAACTTTTAAAGCTATCCATCACCAAACCAACAATAAGCGCTCTTTTTTGAAGCCACTTTTAAAGAATTTTTGACGTCCGGCCTTTACTCGCATTGTTTCGAAACGAAGTCTCCTCTCCAGGAAATTAAATTTCTGCTGAATATCATAGAAAAAAAGCGCCTATTTTCAATTTCATCAAATTGCAGAGTTCCCGAGGATTTGAACTTGCCCTCCTTTTTAAAATATAATGGAGTATAGCCACAATAAATGAAGGGCGTCTTCTATGGGGAAGGCGAAAAAAAATGAAATTATTAGTTATAGGGTCTCTTGTTTTTTTCTACTTTCAATCATCGTCTTTAGCAAAAGCTGCTGGTCAGGTCCCTTATTTTTCCCAATATGACAATGTCTACGAGCCTGATGCCACTTGCGGCCTGACTTCAGCTGCCATGGTAATATCCTATTTTAAAGCAAGAAAAGTCTCCCCTGATAGTCTATACCAGCGCTATGGTAAGGCCAAGGGAGCCACACCAGAAGGTCAAACGGCAATTTATAAAGACTTTGGACTCTATGCAACGGGAACGAGAACAGGATCCAGATCCTCGATAATCAATCACCTTAAGCAAAATAGAATTGTCGTGATACATGGATGGTTCACAGAAAACGGACATATTATGCCACTCATTCAGAATACAAACGATGGTTTTGTAGCCAATGATCCCGCAGGAGTCTGGAAGAAGTGTGCTCGATGTGGCTATACTTCTAATACTTTGGGCGCTGGAGTAAAGTACACATATGCCGATCTGACAAACTCCGTATTAAGTTATGATGGAGACATTTGGTATTCCGTTATTTCAAATCAGCCCTTTTAGAGAAGCAAACACTTTTTCAATTTGGAAAATCCTAAACGAAATTTGAAGTATACAAGCTCCCCCGCGTAGCACGTAATCTGTTTATATTATTCAAAAGATTCCAAGTGACGAATACATACTCAAACCTTTCAAAGAAGCACACTCAAAATGCGTGAACTGCCCCCTGCCGATTCTGGAATCATTCAGCATTTTGAATAGAGCCTCAAAGTCTCACGCCATTTGCCCAAGAGTCGGGCGACGGAACTCGTGTCAGGTGAGCTATCTTGTGAATTTGTGCCAAAAAGGCACTCCCCCTCCCCACGTCATACATCCTCGTAGAGACTGTGGCACTGCTTCGACAAGCAATGAAAATCCCTAGGCTAGCTTTTTATTTGACTCTTCGTTAACTGCATTTTGGCAGGACTATTCTTACTGCATAACATTCCCCATTTTAAAAAAATCCACAAAAGAAGTGCCCCTTGGGACTTAAAATTTGGTAATGGGAAGGGTCCCCATGGAATTGAAAGTTGACAAAAAGCGAATCTGTTTTTATCGTCTTTAACTCTTAATAAAAAAGGAAAAAAACAAATGGCAAATTTGGCTCTATTAGCAGCTTTTACTGTGCTTATACCGACGAGTCTCTCCTTGGGAGCAGAAAATGAGACAGGCGAGAAGACTGCAGTATCAGCGCAGGACAGAGCCCTTATTGCTACTCCCGATGCTAGTTCTGAAAAACATACAGAAACTGGAAAAATCATACCTGAATCGACAACTCTCCCCAAAGATGTCGCCCGTTTTAGAGTGGTTTATGGCCAGTCTGAAGGCACCTATGGCTATGACAGCAAGGGCAAAAAAGTCAATAAGGGCCTCAAAGTAGAAGGGACGGGTGGCGCTGCTGTATTTGAATATGGAATTACACCTCGCCTAGGCTTCCAGTTTTTAGTTCCTTTTTCATTGAAAACTAAGATTGAAGTCCATAGCAAAGATACCTTTCGCGACGTGGTTAAGGCCGGCATTACGACAGAAGTAAATAAAGGGTTTAATAATCTTCTCGCCGATCCTACCCTTAGCGCCTTGTATAATTCTAATTCTGTTGCACCTGCAGATATCGCTATTCCTGGCCTACTTACCATACCAGCCGGAGCAAACGTAAAGAGCGTTTTAGATGGAGCTCGATCTCAGACCCTTGCAAGCCAGTTGGCAGATGCTAATGTAGACAAAATTTACAATGTAGAAAAAGCAAAGATCGAAGACCTCGACTTTGACAAGGGATTAGGAGATATCGAAACGGGAGCAAGATATTCTCTCTCCACTATGGAGGAACCTTTCTTTAGCGGTATTCCCCTCTACTTTTCCGTTACGGGCGGCATTCGATGGAATACCAGCGGATATGCCCAGACCATCAAGAGTGGCATGAGCCCTGCTAACGGCCGTGGAACCACTGATCTGGGCCTTAGACTCAATGCTGAGTACGGCATTATCCAAGGTCTTCAAATGCAGTTTGAAAATCAAACCGAAGTTATGCTTCTAAAAGGAAAAACCTACACAGGCGGGGAAGAAAAAAAGGAAGTAGATTATGAAAGAAGCGGCCAGAGAGAGATCGGCTGGGCCAAGTTGGTAGTGGCCCCCGGCGCTTGGCTACCGTGCACAGACATGGTCAGACTCAATCTAAAATACGGCTACGACATGGACGCTAAAACCAAAACAGATGGCAAGCTACAAAAGGAAGATGCCACGCAAACTCGCTCACAAACGATTGGGTTAAGTTTTGATGGACTGACCATGGGACTACCCCTCCAAGCTGATTTAGATATGACGACTCCTATCTCTGGAAAGAACGCCGCTTTTGCAAACAAAAGCAATGTGTTTACTTTAAAGACTTTTTACAAGTTTTAGTCTAGAAATCCAAAGATATGACTCTTAGTAATCGATCTTCACTGTTAAAAGTGATTTAAATTCAAAGGGATTTGAGTACTTTCATGATTTAAGACGATAGAACTTGTTTTTTTCAACCATCTGGACTCGCTTCCTTTATAGCGAGTCCATTTTCTTTTTAAACCGCCTTCAAATGACTCTCATCAAGAATTTAGATTTACAATCAATTTCGCAAATGAAATTCGAGCATCAAATCACCAACCGATCTTGAAGCGGCGTAAGAAGCGGCGTAAGAAGCGGCGTAAGAAGCGGCGTAACAAATGGCTAACTCTTGGGATAGAAACATCAAACTCTACCTAAATTATGCTTCAGGATAGTAAAAAGAGCAAAAATCTCACTAATAACTCTAAAACGCAGCACCAAGAACATCTAGTAAGATGAATGGGCTCAAAGGGACCTAGATCTCTACTGGCGCTTCTTAAATCGTAGCAATTTGAAAAGGAACTGATCTTTGCGATTTCCCTTGGACTTGATAACTAAAGGATGCAGATACATCAATAGACCACGATTGATGTCCATGTTGAAAACAGCCTCACGAATGGCGGATGCGTCCATTCGCTCTGGGAACTTGTTATTCTATATGACCATCTGGTATTGGATCTCTAAATTAATGCCTTGGACAAAATCTAAATCATTTTTTCTTGCATCGACCCCATTCCATTCAGTGTGTGAATAGGCACCCTCTGCGCCTCCATATTTGACCAATTGCCCATAATTTTGGCCCAATACGTCTCCCATTTGCTCTTGGTGATTCCTGCCAAAAGGCAAAGCGAGCAATCAATTTTGACTACCCGCTCATCCACAGAAGTCTTGAATACTGAGTAACTTTTATAAAGTCACTGAGGAATCGAATCAAAATTTCCTATGAAATACAATCATGACCTCTATCGCAGGTTATCTCTCATGAATTGCAAATTTCTACATAGGAGCTGACAATTTGAAGCAGGCAATTCAGAAATCTTCCGTGACGTGCCCTTTTGCACCATCGTGCATGACTCGACTTCCATCATTATTTATCAACCAATTTCCTGAGCATGCGTGTTTCTTCAAATCCATAGTGACATGGTTCAGTACATCAGAATTTCACAGGCAAGAAAAAATTCAACCTCGAATTTCCCCGTAAAATCTGATGCCCCCAACCTTTTATCAACTACAAACTCTAGATTCAAATATAGCGCAAACTATTGAAGATTAGGCCCTATCTTCAGAGGTTTACATTTTCAAATATTTATACTTTCTTAAAGGTTATTTCACAAACGCATCCTTAATAAATTTGAGTTCTATCTTTTATGATGACAAATCGAGAGGTGGGAAATAAAATTAGGAATTACTTCACAAACTGGAGAGCACATTATGAAACTTGGGCACAGGTTTATATTTTTACTGACACTTTTAAAAAGTTTTAGTGCCCAAGCCGCAGATA
Organism: Pseudomonadota bacterium; assembly: GCA_037142195.1. Taxonomy (GTDB): domain Bacteria; phylum Bdellovibrionota_B; class Oligoflexia; order Oligoflexales; family CAIMVM01; genus CAIMVM01. Next base: position 5,079 of record JBAXBA010000050.1, on the reverse strand, counting down.
GTGAAGCCTATAAAGAACGATACGCAGAAAAGCTAGGAACGAATAATCAGCTCATGTCCAAGATCACTGACAATAAAGGCGATGGCTTCGAAGATCTCTACGGCACCAGAAACTTTAGGATTGTTCTGCATGGGATCTACTACCGAGGAGGAGCTAATAACTATTATCATCGAAGCAATCCGAGAAATAATATGAATCCCTTGCCACAAGATGGACTTGAAAATCTTTGTCGCGAAGGCTTTAAGAAGGCCTATTATTTTTATGAGACCAACTTTATTCCTAAAGAAGTCTCATGCGAAAGTCGATGGGGAGGCCCCAATACCTTGACCTATACTCAATTAACTGCGTTAGACGATAGGACAGGATTTAAACCCATATTGAGCGAAATCTTTAATTGCATAAAAAACGGAAAGAGCTGCCCCATTTACGGCCATTGTTGGAACGGCTGGCACGCATCTGGCCTTGTTGCCGCGGTGGTTCTTAGACAATATTGCGATTTCTCCCCCGAGCAAGCAATTAAGTATTGGATTGATGGCACTGATGCTGTTGAGAACAGCAATTACCCTGCGATAAAGAATACTATTTCAAAATTTGTGCCCTATGCCGAATTCGCCATTTCCAGTCAAACCCAAAAAGAAATTTGCCCTCAAAATCCCTACAAATCACTTTAAACTCTAAATAGACCCAATGCCCTTGCTAGCCGAGCCTGCCTCTTAGCTATGAGGTGGGCTTTCTATTTTAACTTCAACCACTCTCAACGCCTAAGAGAAATACAGACATAGCACCTGCACTTTCCGAAAAATCAGGCCTGTTAGCTTTGAGTCAGAAACTGGCTTAGGCTATAGAATGTGGAGATACACTTATAGTGTTGTCTTTAACCTCAATTAAGCTGTCACTATTTCCCGGCATATCTAGAACTGGAAATCACGGCGATTTACTTTGCTAATCCATTGCAATAGTGCCGAACTCCCGTTAATTTCGGCGCAGTCCATCTGTATGCATCCCGCGTTGACTTTCGTTACATTAGCGGTCAATATAAGAGCATCTTTACCAAATCTTAATGATTCTGAGGCCCTTGATGGTAATTAAAAAATATCTCTCTTTACTCCTCCTCTTCTGGGGGTGTCGAACCCCTCCCCTCGTCAGTGATTTAGTTACCAAGGACCAAAATGCACCGGCAAATAGCTGCGCCCTAATCATAAACTGGGAGAGAAATTTTAGCTTAAATCCATCGGTCTTAGATATTAAGGGCGTTACAGAACCCATCTATCTTATAGGTGATATTCATGGCGAAATTCTAAAAATTCATCCCGTTATTAAAGCAGCAGGACTGGATTCAGGGACCCTTGAAAAGCCCGTTTGGAATGGGAAAAAAGCAATCTTTGTTGTGGTTGGTGATTTTATAAACAAAGGACCAAACTCACTAGAAACCATTAAGTATCTGATGAAGTTAGAACATGCAGCAGAGAAAAAAGGGGGACGCGTCATTGTCCTTGCTGGCAACCATGAAATTTCTTTTCTTATAAATCCCTTTACGGAAAAGACGGAAGCATTTAGAAACGAAATGGCTCATAGTTTTCACGATATTTGTAATTCCGTCTACGACGCAAAGACAGCAGAAGGCCGATGGCTGAGAGATCGACCAGCCGCACTTAGGATCAACGGCCTATTCGCATCCCATTCTGGATTTCCAAAATGGGACTTAACTGAAATCGACATGAAATTTCGGGATCTATTTGGCAGTAGCGGCACAAGGATTGACTTTGCATGCGGCGACACCCAAGGCGATAAAAAATCTCAAGGTTTTTTTAATGCCCGAAATTGGTGGTACCAAGGAAACTTTCAGCAAGGTTTAGAAAAGTTGCAAGTCTTTCAAATCTTATTTGCCCATGACCCTAATGCTTTTTCAGATAGAGGAAAGATAAGAGGATACTTTGGAGACCATGATGGCAGAGCACTCATTAAGCTAGATGTGGGAGTCCAAATAGGCGATTCTAACGGCGAGATTTTGCGGTGCGAGACTTGGTCACAAAACGGCTCTTGTGGAGAATTTAGGACCATCCGTCAAAACCTTAAAAGAAGCGAAGCGGCCATTGAAGAAATACTTCCCATCGAAAGAGGCCCTCCTCCCAGTCATTTCATCGACGATCCGCAAAAGGAATGCTAGGACATTAGAATGGCTCTGCTGAAGTATGGAGAACGTGTTTGAGTTTATTGCAATAAAGTCGATTTTATCTGCTGCAAGACATTGTTCGTATCTCTGGAAATGAAAGGACCTAAGAGAATATTAGGAGGATCGTATTGGGTTAGCTCGCCAAATTTTGAGACTTGGAAACTACTTTCATGATCTCACCTAATTTCTCCTTACTCACGGGCTTCATCAGCCAGCCCATTATTTTAAGTCTTTTTGCCTCAACAATATGTTCTTTGGAAGCTTCCGAGGAATAGACGACGACTGGCAGATTTTTATAGTCAGAAGATCGCATGCGTTTTAGAAACTCAATGCCACCCATTAGCTGCAGATTGAGCTCTGTGAAAACAAGTTTAACATCGGCATTTTTAGCTAAGAATTCGAGACCTGCCGAGCCATTTTTAACATGACTCAAATAGCACCCATGGGCCTTTAGAAGTGATCCCAGTCTTTGTATATCTTGTTCATGAGAATCAATGAGTAAAACATGACAGCTTCCCAACTTGGCGGAACTTTTCTTGTTAGCGTCAACGCGCAACCAAGCTTCTTTATCTGTTAGAAAGCCGCCTTTTTCTGCCTTTTTGAATAGAGCAGCCGACAACTTCTTGTCGATCATCCCTGCAGCACCAGAATTTAATAGATGGGCCAAGTGAAAAGAGGCCTTAGCTGAGCCTAAATCCGAGGCTTTTTTCCACAACTCAGCAGCTTGCTTAATATTGTCCTGGGCAGAACCCGACTTTTTAAAACCCAACTCCCATGCAAGGGCCTGAATTTCAAGAGCAACGGGATCACCAGATTCAGCCAATCTGTTGACCTCTTCCTCAGAATTATATTCTTTAATTTTTGGCTTCATTTCATAGTCTCTTCTAAAATACTTTTCTAGCCTATCGGAGGGCGAGATAGAAAATTGAAGCTTCCAAGTACAATTCTAAGTAATTATAGATAGTTATGGGAAAACATCTTCCAAATCCCATCCCCGTACGAATGACATTAAGTGATTGGCGAAGGACGGAACTCTCACAGCAAAAAAAGAAACCCAATACCTCTCAAGACAAACGTGAACTTCCTAAAAATTGTATTGTCAGGTTAGCAGGTTCTTTTTCAGCAATCTTTCACGAAGGTGTCTATTGTGGCCCAAAAAGAGAGTCCTTAAAAATACGATTCAAAATCCAAATCTATCTATTGAGTCGGGGAGCTCATTAATTGTACTGAGCGACTGCTAAAATGGAATGCATCTTAAGTGGTGTATAAGGTAGCACTTATGGGAGATTTATGGGATTTCAGGATGTGAATAAACCGTGGGAAAAGCCCACACGGCAGGCTTGTAAACCAATAGTATCAACCTTCTACTAAATTGAGCCAATTTAGTGCAGACTTTTTTTTCTACAATTCCACTTTTCTAATTTTGGGACTTAGCTTAGTATCCCCTTCCCATTCCAAAATTTGAGAGTGTATGTACAATTCCGGGGACGATAGTATTCTTTGCAAAATGAACACAGTTCGAAAGAACTCTGTTGGGATTTCCCTCGCCCCCGTTGATTTGGCATTTCTAGCTGGCATTGAATTGTGGGCGCGCACAACTTCGGCCATCAAAGTCTCAGAAGGTGATTTGCATCAAGTCTTTGCTGCTCTTGACGAAGCCTCTGGTTTGTCATCCGATACTCGTGAAATGCGCGCTAACTTAACAGTACGAAAGATTCTGGAACAGCGCTTGATCAATCGCATCTCTTCCGTTTCAGAAGCAGAAAGTCATTATCGACTTTCCTTTCTAGGTCAAGCCATAGCAGAAGATTTGATAAGACAGGATAGCCTATCCCAAGAAACCCTAGAAACTATGCTAGCCTCTATTGCTGACATCTTGGATGGTATTATCACACACGCTACTGGGCGGGATTATGACGATGATTGGGCACCCCGTGTGGATATGCCTCTGCGAAATACGGTAGGCCTCTTAATCGAGGTTTTAAACCAAAGACAAAGGTCCCTGGATTCAAAACAATTTGATACCCAGCTAAAGTTCGAAGAGCTTTACAGTCAAGACGATAGTATGAATGGCATGGCTAAATGCGAAGAGTTATTGAACTCGGTAGCAAATACACTGAAAGAGCTAGATCGAGCTTTGATGCAAGGAACCGGGATTCTCAAATCAAAACTTTCTAGCATAGAAGAGCTCGCTGAAAATGCTTCAGCATTTGCAACTAGAGACAATGCTAGAGATATATTTCAGACTCTTGACGACATGATTGAATGGACTATAATTCGAGGCGAAAAATGGAGTGAGTATTATCAAAATGCTCACGAATTCCTACGAAGTTCTGTGCGCCTTGACTCCCATCGAGCATTTACATATCGTTTACGACATGAAATTGGTAAATTTTATGAAAGACCTTGGTCTCTTCTCACCCCAATAGCAGACTCCTGGCGATCCGTTCGCGGCGAGGACGAATTTCGGGGCCAAGAAAAAGTCACAAGACCCTCCCAAGATATGATCCCTCCAGAAGTGAAGGAAGAGGAAGATCCCATAGCTCATGATCTTGATAGGCTTAGGGAAGCGATCACTCAAAAGTTAGCTTTAAGTCCTAATTTAGCTCTCTCTGAAATTTTGGCGCCCCTCAGAAATCGTGATGATATTTTGTTTCCTGCAGCAATTTTAGCCATAGGAGACTTGCTGAAACAAGGTAGCGAGTCTAAAAAAGGTTATCGCGCCGAGTGGATACCAATAAATGATCACATTCAAGTGCAGGAGCTCCTAGTTACTTCAAAGAGCTACTTTAAAGAGCTACCTTAAAGAGCTACCTTAAATAGCTACCTTAAAGAGCTGCTTTAATTTAAATAGGGCGTGTACTCACAAATTGCTCCAGATATAAGCACAACCAAGGTATAGGATA
>JBAXBA010000049.1:0-26146 GCA_037142195.1 Pseudomonadota bacterium | reverse complement strand
GTTATAAGACAAATGATCAAGTTTGAGTAAGTTTTCGGTTGACTGCTTCAGCCCTCACTAAGAGTCTTGAGGTTGTCTTTTATTTGTCCTTCCGAGATCTCAAGGTGCTCTCTCGATAGGGGGGGTGAGATGCATTGCGCAAAGTTTCTAGGACGGTCTCTGACATAGAAGATGGTCGAGCAGTTGGAGTGGAGAGAAAAGTCGTTGATGCTAAAGCGCCTGCAGTCTTTTGTCGGCAGAACTGCATAGTAGCCAAAACATGATCCCTGTCACTTTCTGACCTGCATCGAATATGCTCAGAAAGTACCTCGGTGCAAATGGTGCGCCGCTTTAATCCCGTCGGGTCCCGCTAATGCCAGCCACTTTTACATTTCATGGCGCAAAGATTCCTGCCAGACATGGGTTTGAGCTTTTGGAAGGACAAACCTGTTCTAACTTTTGCGCCGCCATAGTTCACGCGAGTTTTAAAGAATCTAATTGCGATGCGGCAGTTTGTCTCGCTTTGTGAGATCCTCTACAAGCGCCCACCGGGGGTCAAAAGTGTCCCATTCACAATCCAGATCATAATAAATTCTATTTTTGGAATCACAGTTTTCATCCAAAACCATTATTTTTGAAGACCTCGGCACCCAAAGCTCATATCTAATGTCTTTACTGTTGTAATCTATTTCACGAGGTTTGTATATCTCACACATATCCTCTACCTCAACATTATCACATCTTGATTTTTTAACTTTTAAAGTAACAGAGCCACTTGCTATATCCAAAAATTTTTGAGGAATCTTCCATACGAACTCGTAATTCTTCGCTTCGTCTAAAACTTTGCCACTGTCACAACTCCTCTGTTTAACAGCTTTTTCACATTCACTGATTGCTGCTGCCACTCTCTCATGTAAATTCTTCACTGTCTGAGTGCTATCAATCGTATACTTATGCAGTATGTTATACTTATCCTCGGACCAGTTCGGGCCATGGATTTCCAGAAACACTTTCTCATCTTCTTTGATATATTCCGTCTCTATAATTTTGCGAATTTTCCCAATACGGATTTCTTCGGCTTTAAGGCCATTAAGAACGGTTTGTTGCTCAGTGCTCAGAGAAGACGTGGGCTTAGGAGTCGAGTTTAGACTTGGAATAGGAACAGCTACAGGAGTTGGTTTTTGATCCCCAGCTTTTTTATGGGAGTCAGAACCACAGCCAATAACAGCAAGCGCGGCCAGCGAAAAAACTGACGTCAGACCCAACTTAACAGAACGAGAGTATCTGCTTTTAAGTTTAACAATGAAGGAACTGTCAATTGCTCGAATAGATCTCAATTTCATAAATTCTCCTATAGAATGTTGCGTTGTGTCTTATTTCTTTGATTTATGCTTCTTCTCGAAGTAGCCATGTGCGTACTGGTGCAGGCTTCTTTAGATCTTGCCTAAACGGCCCACTTTTTCGTCTATGCTATGGACCCCACCTATCGTCACTCCTTTACGGTTAATTCCGCTTCGAAGGATTTATCTGGAACTAGGTGTTTGAGCAAGATGGATAAAATGATTTTATTTGAGATTACCATTTAATTTTTGCATGGTTCTTTAATCCTGAATAGAAAGCTGGTTCTACAGGTTTGATTTTAGGTTGTCCTGAAAAATGGCCTAGTATGCCGTTTTTTTTTGTTTTTTGTGGGCTCTTAGGCTGTGAAAGAATGTAGCATTTATTTCTACCCAAGTTTTCCCAAGCTGATTTTCATATTAAGTTTCATGAGGAATGAGCATATCAAGTGAGTCATTATGGCGCGCTGATCCATTTAGCGTGAACGAAAAAGACGGTTTCCATTTTTTTGATTTTGTTCACGAGAAATAGACGCTCCCCTTGCCCCGGGACAATTTAGCTATTGGTGGATGGATTTCTGTTTGTAGAAGCTAATAGTCCTTAATTAGCTGTGCTTTTCGCCGCTACCTCTTGCGATAGACAATTTTTTCTCTCCTTTTCACTTCGAGAGAGTCGGTGTTTTTCTATTCAATAGAGATACGCTACGACGGATAAAGCACATATCTACATTAGTAGAATTCCATCTTGTGCCGTTAGGCCTTACGGTAGCATCTCTCTAAAGGATTTTTAGGCTGGGGTCATAGCTACCAAGCGCTTAAATAAGTTCAGTACCGCGGACTTAGTTCCTTGAGGGGTGGACTCATTCCATTGAGCAGCAATGACTATCTGCGTGGTTCCCACAGGAATTGAGATAAGTTCCCATTCTTTTTTATGAGTCCACTCAGTCCCTTGGAAATTCTTTGCGGTTTGAAGCTCTGCGTCATTAGTCTCGCGAAGTTCACCGTCTTTCCAAAAATATCCCATGGGCTTCGCTGTTAGATGTATCCACCAGCCTGTTGATGCACCACAAGCGGTCATTGCTTCCATGACGGCATTTGCTGCCTCTTCTTTATTATCTGCAGTGAAGACGGATGTAATCCCATGATTGATGATACCAGAGACTTGGCTGAAGGCACTGGACTGGGACTGAGTTGTCGGGGCGCTTTTTTGTGCTTTTTGCATAGGTGCAGGGACGTCTGAAATAGATACTTCTTCGAGTGCATCTAATGTCGAGGTTTCAATGGCAATATCATCTAAATCTATATTGTCTTCGCCGAAGAGAGAAAGGTCGATTTCTAATAAATCAGATGCGGAATCAATTCCAGATAGCGCAGCGGTGGTTCTAGAGTCCATCTCTTTTTTCTTTTGTGAGGCATCGGCATGGGGAACGGAGTGGCTAGAAGTCTCCTTGTTTGAGTCCGCTTTTGTGCTTGGGAAGGAGCTGGAAGAAGAAGTTGCTATATCATCTATGTCTTCTTCATCAAAGGAGTCCAACGGCGATAGATCTTCAGTGATTTTGTCATTCTTTTCGATGCTTTTACTTGAACTTAGATCTGTATTCAGATTTAGAGCTACACCTAGTTCATCTTCATGTTCGTCAGAAAAATCTATCGACTCTAGAAGTTCTGTGTCCCTTAGCTTGTTGGTCAGGGTTTCATCAATTTCCAGGGTCTCTTCGTCACCGATTTCTATATCGGAGGCAAGTGAACTTGAGGATTCTGCAGAAGTATCCCAGTCTAAATCGGCTAAATCGGAGTCATCAATGCCGACAAGCGGATCCTCTTTTGCTTTTTTAATGGCTTCCCGGGAGATCGGCGAAGGGATGGAAGAATTTTGGTTCTTAGTTTTTAAAGGTTTTGTCTCCTCATCTAGACTCTGAGAAGTTGTCTCAGATTGGAGATCAATATCAAAGTCAAGTTCTTGGCTGGAAGAGGAATCTAAGGGGAGATCTGCTAGGAGATCTTGTTCTAAATCTGTTTCATTTAGCTCATCACCGAATGTCGCGGTTTCAGCGCTAACATCTTGAGCTGATTCCCGTGCGTTATCTTGTTGAGTTTCCGAAGTGACTGGCATGGGAGCTTCTAAGGCCTCAGTTTCGACTTTCATTTGGTCGTTAGAGCCTTCATTTTCTTCGTCAAAGGAAATATCGTCATCATCTCCTAGGCCTTCAAGGTCAATATCGTCTAAGTATATATTTTGATTGTACATGCTGACGCTAGCTGTCGAATTTCTCGAAGTCGCTGGTACTTTTTCTTTGGCTTTAGTGGGAGCTGCGCTTGTTTTTGCGAGGGGTTCGGAGTCTATTTCTTCTATACTCATATCCAAGTTTGAAGCAGCAACAGTGGGTTTTTCATCTAGTTCATCATCATCAAATTCAAAGCTGTCATCTAAAATGGCGTTTTCGTCTAATGTCTTTTTGGATCTGGTGGTAGTGTCAGCGTCAAGCAAATCTTCGGAAAGTTCCCCCTCTATATGTAGATCAAATTCATTGGAACTTTCAGAATCGAGGAAGTCAGCTGTGCTAGCTTGAGTGCTAGGGCTAACCGATTTTTCATATTCCATGTTGATATCATCGTCTTCTTGATCCAATGATTGGAAACCAGCGCTGGGCAATTCAGGCGCTGAGCGACGTCCCGAATTCTTTTTTCCTTTAATAGTTGAAGTCGGTTCGCTAAAATCAAATTCTGCGGAAGTGGTTTCTAGGCTTAATTCTTCTTCGAACTCCTCGGGTGCTATTTTCTGCGTGCCTAATCTCACACTATGGCGGTCTAAAAATGCAGCAAGAGGCGGAATGCTAGGCGTAAAGCTTTCGCCCAATTGCTTAGCAATGGCCTCGTGGATCTCAGAAAAGTTTGCGACTAGTGCAATGACTGGCTTCCGGACAAAAAATTGGACTTGCGATACAGTATCTCGGTCCAGGGGGTCGCCCATGGCAATCAGCAGACGCCCCATTTCGACTTTTAAAGGAAGGACTTCAAGCTTAGCAATAAGCCCGCGGTCGATCAGGTTGAGGGCCTCACGGGTGGGGAACCTCACGTCTTCTGGGGAAGCTTTAACGGCCCCTGCTCTCTTTGTGAGCAGTTCTGGTAGGTCTTTCTCTTGAATGATTCCCAATCGAACAATGGACTTGGCAAAGGATTGAGAGGACCTGCCGCATTCGCGAATGATGGTTGTACGGTCATCTGGGGTAATAAGCCCCATATTTACCAACAAATCGCCTAAGGGAGAGACAGACATAGCTTAAACCCTTTAAATTCAATTTTACTAGGAAAAAGAACGCTTTTGCCTATAATAACACGAATTGCACTTTCCAAGAACATATGAGGATGTCAGACGATGAGCGACAAGCATTTGAACCCAAAAGAATTAAAGAAACCCGATGCTTTTCAAGTACAAGGATTTAAGACTCTCAGTTGGATGGAAAGAAATATTAAACTTTTGGGTTTGTGTATTGCGCCACTTGTGCTTTTAGCTTGTGCATTTTACGCCTGGAACTATTTTTCTGAGCGATCGGCCCAAAAGTTAAGAGATGAACTTTCTTCGATAGATATGATGTATCAGCACGAAGAGGAAGCTGTATCTAAGCCCCGTGAAGCATTGCAAAAGGAAATGCAAGACTTTATGAAAGGAGCAAAAGGCGACCAAAAGCTGATCGATGTCAAAATGAAAGAGCTGCAAGAAAAGATGGCTTTGATTAAAGCTGATCATAATGGCAGCTTAGCCAAGTATGAAGCGTTTTCTAAACAAAACATCAATAAGCCCGCAGGATGGCGAGCTGGCATGGAAGCTGCCAATATCGTCGTAGTACGAAATGATTATGCTAAGGCTATCGAGATTTTGAAGCCCATTATGGAAAAAGCACAACTCCCGCTCTATCAGACTCAGGGCAGGATCTATTATGCCGGCCTTCTTGAAGAAACAGGGAAAAAAGACGAGGCGCTAGTGGAACTCGATAAGGCGCTTGCCTCAAAGCCCAACGACGAACTTGCTGCGCATGCTTTAATGGCCAAAGGTCGTATCCTTCATGAATCTGGTAAAAAGGAAGAGGCTTTGAAAGCTTTTGATGAAGTTTTATCTAAATACGCAGAATCAAGCGAAGTGGAAAAGGCTAAAGTTGCGAGATCTGTTGTTCAATAATCGGCCATTATGATTTACGGACATCCTTCCTTATTAGGGTGCCACAGGGGATTCTTTATGGTTTTCAATAAACGTATGCTACGAATGTATTCTCATCAAGTTCCCTTTTTTTTAACGTTGATAAACGGATTTATATCGATTTGTTTAGGCCTAAATGTTTTTTCTGAGAAAGCCATTGCAGATTGGGACATGTCCACTATGAATGCTCAGATGATGGGGCAAAGCTCGCCAGCACATGTGGGAGTTTTAAGTATTCGCCCTTGGTTAGATGCAGATAAAACTTTGGCAGCAATTGATATTGGTGGAGTTGTCGGAACATCTGATGGGATCATCGCGGAAATGGCGCCTGGCCATGTTTCTTTGATGGATCCTAAAAAAGGTCATATCCTTTGGACCTATTTGGGTGAAGTGCCTGTATCGGCGCCTATACTATTAAGTCGAGACATCGTCTTTGTTGCTTTTGCCGATGGATCCATTGTGCGGTTAGATAGACGCACGGGCAGTGTGAATTGGAAATCAAATATACCAAGCCTTGTAACCCGAGGCATGACGGTTTCGGGCGGAAAGCTTTATTTTGTGACCGGAGCCCAGGAACTGGGTGCATTAGATGTCCAAACTGGAAAACAAGAGTGGGTTGTTGACAGCGCCAAATCCGTAGGGATTCAAATTAGAACGGGAGCTGCACCGCTAGTAGATGACGGCGTGGTCATTCTCGGCACGAATGGAGGAAGACTAGAAGGATTTGACGCCAAGACGGGCATTCGGTCCTTTAGCTCGAGCTTAGGGTCGGTAGAAGGTCGGTTTTCCGATATCATTGCGAATCCTCTTATATTAGGTCAACTTATCATCGTCGCCCGTTATGATGGTCTTGTGGCAGCGTTTGATCGAAGAAATCCAGATAAAGCACCCCTATGGAAGGTGAGAGGTGCGCCTATCACAGAAGCTAAAACATTTGCTGGCGGACTTTATATGACCACCGCTACCGGTGAGCTCATTTCCATGAATCCTAAAGATGGGACGATTCTTTGGAAGACGAAAGTCGGAGATTCTTTATCCGTTCTTGAACTAAGAGAAACTTCCGTTTTGGTGTCTGGCCCTGCAGGTATTGTGGCACAATTGGACCGGGGAACGGGAGACCTTCAGTGGAAAGAATTTTTAGACACTAAGATTATTCAATTGCCTATATATTTTGATGATGCACTTTGGTTCTCCACGGGGCTTGGAAATCTTTATGGTTATTCTATTAAGTAGCAGCATTAGGGAGAGGGCCACTCTAAATTTATATCTTGGTTTTTAAGCGGGCGATTTAAGAGTTGATGCTCACTCCAAAACCATAAGGCGCAGTTTTTCATCCAAGTAGGGGCATCCTTTCGGCGGGACAAAGTAAGTGCATATTCTGCGGCATAGGATGCAAGAGTGTTGGAGTCCAACGTTTTTCCCATGTCCCTAAAATCTAGGGAGGCATTTCGGTAGAGTGCCCCCAAGCCCCAGAGCATTTCCACAAACAAAGGCGTTTTTTCAAACTGTCCGGCGCTCTCCTGCCACTCTTCTAGAATTGTTTGGCCTGGCCCAGCGAGAGGTAGATTTAGAAACTTTTCTACTAATGGGCTCAAGTTAGATGGTAAAGGTGTAGCGGAAGTGGGAGAGGAAAACAAAGGGATCTCATTTACAAGGATTTGATTTTTTTCGGATTTAATCTGGAATGCCTTTCGAGAGTGAAATAAAATTTCAGGTGAGATTCCTAATCCATTGTCTTTGCTTAAAGCAAATTCTACTTTGTCTTCACGAACATCCATCAAAACGATATTATAGGAGCTAGAGTCTCGAGTTTGATCGAGGCCTTCGTTAATTCCATCCATTTTGCTATCGGTTACTTGTCCCAAAAAATAGCTGACTCCCTCACTTGGAACATAGAAGTGTGCTCCAGAGCGCCCTTTTACTGTGAGTGAAGCTGTATAAATAAGACCGCTAGGCATCCACCTAAAAGCCTCTACATTGTTTATGGTATCTACCCACACGGGACTTTTCTTGGAATCATTGCTTACAACTATCAATCGTCGATAGGGCTCAGTTTCTGAGATGAAAAGCCTAGCAATATAACGTCTGTCCAAACTGAGTTCAGACATTAAGCCGCCTTGTGGCCAGGGCCCCCATTTTTCCCCCTTCAAGGAGGGAGTCGGCTGAAACATCTCTGTCCAACCGGTGGAATGGCTGTCAGCGGAGTTTATGGATCCGGAGACATACCAGGCTGATGAAGAAAAACTAACAAATTCATAGGGCCGTCCAAGAGAGTCAAATTTTTCCACATTTAAACCCAATTTATGCCCGAGTTCTTTTAACTGATCCATAGTTTCGGGCAGGCTTTCCTTGCTGGCTTCAACATGCTCCATAATTGTTTGGACAACAGATGTATTTTTTTTCTCGTGCCATTTAGCAAAGAAAAACAGTCTAGGTTCGATGGAGCTCATCATGAGGAAGATACAAAATGCCCACCAACCAAAAGGAAATTCATTTGCTGAAAAAATTCTATTTTTCCCCATTAAGTTTGAAAGGTTATCCGTTGGATTCATCGATAATGCCTAGTCATCTAAGGGTTGAATATAAAGGCTGAAGCCCTTGCAGGGGTATAATAAATTATAGAAGATTTTGACGACATAGAAAGGTCCGCTATGGAAAAGTTTTACCTGCTTTTATGGTTAGCCCCAGCTGTGGCATTCGGGGGGAATTTGGGTCCAGGTAATGTTCCACCCACTGCGCAAGGCGTTTTTAATATGACGGACGCCACGGAGGACCGACAGTCTAATGGGCAGCCTGCTCAAGTTCGAATAGGTCTGCATTTGACGCCATTTGTAACTGCAAAAACACAAAATTTGAAAGGTGAAATCCACGAGATTTCAAGGCCAGCAGGCGATCTTAAGAGAACTCTTAGGGCTAGAGTGAATCGTATGAATCACTTTGTCATCAGTGACTATCATGTGGAATCAGAGCCGCTTTCTTTTGTCAAAGAAACAAGTCAATATCGCGTTAAATTAAAGTTTTCAAAACGCTTAGGGCCTTATGGTGAGCTGGAAGAGTCGATTGGATCTATGGAAGTAGCCGGTAAATTGGAAGGCTCAAATGGTCTCTACGTGCTGAAAGGGGCTGCCTCTAGCGAATTTAAGGATCCTATGGGCCGGACCATTTTGCGGGTTCTGGCGGGATTTGGTGATGCGATTTCCTCAGGTTCGCAGGTCTCCAGAGCCACTCAGCCTGGAACTCAGAAGCCAATCACGGGCAAGCAAATGCAACGAGCTCCTATGCCGGGTGCCAATCGAAGCTTCTAAAATAGACGCAAATTTTGCTCCACAACTTGGGTTCCGCTGATATTTCTATAGATTTAGCGCCGCAATAAGGCTTATATTTAAAGCTAAAGCGGAGTAAACTATGAAATTTTCACCGGTTCTTTTTTCTCTTTCTATGGCGGTTGTGGGATGTGTGTCGTCTTCTACAGAGGTTTCTTCTGCATTAGATAGTGAACGCTGCGGTACTTTACTAAAGAAGAACTCCAACCTTGAATTTCAAGATGGGGTTTCTGGTAAAAATCGATCCCTAGAAGTAGGCGATGAGTCCTTATTTGTTCGCCTAGAAGGATTTGCAACTTCAAAACAAAATGTTTGTATTACTGCTGATTGGACCGCAGCCAAGGATGTAGTGCTGACTTCTTCCCGTCAAGTTCGCGAAGCTAACTTAGATCAGGCCACGGAAGAATGCGGAACTGTAGAAGAACAGAGTGATGGTTTTTATTTGGTGCTTCATGGAGGCGAGTCTAAAGGCGAAGGCTTAAAGAAACTTCATAGCGGATCACCAAAAGTTCAAGAATCCTTGCAGAGCTCTGCTCTCGAAGAGCGTTGTATCAAAGCTAATTTTAAAGTGAATCCTATAGAAATTTCTTCGCCTGATCAGATAAGACCTTGGGTCAAATAGGCCTAGTTGAAGCTAAACTTACATGCCTAGACGCGATCCTTACGAAGTGGGGCTGAGGTTTGGCCGCCAAGCCAGAACAATACTTTCTAAGCATCTGTTATTAAAGCCTAATTTATAAGGCTTAGGCTTTTATTTTTCTTGCGCAGGTCTAACTTGATTTGTTATAACCTGCGGCCCCGAGCAATGGGGCTTTTAAAGGAGCAAGATATGAAGCTAGTTAAGCTTACTAAAATGGGCACCACGGCATTATTTGGGATGGCCATGGCAGGATTGATTTCCTGTGGAAAAGCGCCTTATTCCCATGAGGACGTGGTGGATATTGCCGGCACGCCTTCTAAGTGGCAAAGCATTGGAAATTGCTGGGCCTATTCCGCTGCCGGATGGCTGGAATCCTTATCGCTTCGAAATACGGGAGTTACTTTAGATATCTCTGAGACCTATATCACCTATCGCGACTGGCAGGAAAAGCTGCAATGGTCCGGCGAACTTAGTACTGGGGGCTCCGTTTCTAGAGCGATAAAACTCCTAAATACTTATGGCTATGTTTTTGAAAATGATATGATACCAGCAGAAGCTAATAAGACATTTAGCGACTCCCAGAAAAGAGCTGAGGCTTACATTAAAGAAAGTCTTGCGACAGGTTTACTGTCTCAGAGCCGAGATCAAGCTACTATTAAATCAGAACTTAATACCGCATTTGGTGTCAAAATAGACGAAGTTGCTTTAAAGGCAAAGCCTTTAAACAAGCTTATGATAGGCAAAGATGATAATGGAACTCTTCGTTCTGCAGTGGCTGAATTTCAGGATTGGTCGACACTGGAGTGGTACAATCAGGAAAATCCAGCTGAAGTTCCAAGCGTAAATCTAAAGCTTTCAAGCCGTCAGTTGGAAATTTTAAAGCTCGTAAAAGCGGCCTTAAACGCGGGCAAGCCTGTAGTTTTAGATTGGTTTGTTGACTTTGGCGCTCTAGATTCTAAGGGCATTTTTAGTCTAGAAAAATTGAAAGAAAGCCCAGAGGGTCATCAAGGATATCATTCGACAGTACTCGAAGACTATGTGGTAGGAGTAAAAGATGCCGTCACAGGTGTTGAGCGAATCATGGGTGAGGGAGAGGTTTCTGATGCTGAAAAAGCTTTAGCACTTGAGAAGGGTGACATTAAGTATCTCGTTGTGAAAAACTCTTGGGGCGGGATGGAGCGTCGTGATCGCGCCACCTATATTAGAGGTGATGTGGCTGGATTTCATAGACTAAATGCCAGCTATTTATTCTCCACTCTTAGAGACCGAGAGGGTGAAATTGATACAACCGTCATTTCTGACTTTATCATTCCCAATTCCGTTTTAAGGGCCATGGCTAAAAAGTAATGGGCCTGAGTTAAAAACCAATTTCCTAGAGTTTGATAAAAAAGAGTCCTGTTCACTTTGATCAGGACTCTTTTTACGTTATATTATTAGAAGTCATCGGTAAAAGGAGCCCCAAATGTGGCATAAGGCACTTCTAGTAAGTCTAGCCGGTCTTTGGATTTCTACCCTTTCATGGGGGGAGTCCCTTTCAGCTGCCGGAACAGCAGAGGCTGAAGATGTAGTGGAGCCTTATCCTTTGTTTTCTGATGAGCCTCCGGCTTTACCTGTTACTGATGAAAAGACGCCAGATCCATCCGACATGCCAAAAAGCATCATGGAAATTGATTCTGAGAATGCCGAAGTTAATGGTACGGTGGCAAAGGAAAATCAGAGGTTTGGTGAAGGAACTGAAGGTGACATGAATGAGGCGCCAGACAAGCCTAAGCAAAAGCAGTGGCGACTCGGACCGACTTTATCCCTAAGCTTTCCCTATTTTATTTCTCCAAGCTTAGAGTGGACGGTAGGGAAGTCTTTCTCTGCTGGTTTAGGCTCAGGCAACTTAAAAATGTCCAAAGATATCGGTAGCAGTTTCGAGAGAGTCGAATTGAAAGTCAAATCTACGGATGTTCGTTTTAGGTATCATCCTTTTAGGGGAGACTTTTTTATGGGACTCGCCCTAGGTGCTTTAGATCTGAACGTGAAGGGCAAGAAGAAAACGACTGCTGAAGTAGACAATCAAACCACATCAGGCGTCGTGACTTCTGAGTCGCAAATCAAATCCCGTTACCTAACTCCTCATTTGGGCTGGTTTTCCGTTTATGAGTCCGGATTTTGTTTTGGCTTTGAACTTGGATATCATTTTCCCTATCAGTCTAGCAGTACCTATTCCGCAGTTGCTGATGATCCAAGTTTAGACTCCGTTTTAAAGTCATCTTCCGAATTCCAAGAGCAAAAAAAGGATTTGGAAGGCATTGTGAAAAAACTTGGAAAAACGGCGATTCCCTATGTGAATTTACTTCGTATCGGTTGGCTCTTTTAAAGACCATCCTAGGGATACATTTCGCTTCGAAATTTTCTAGTCTCAGCTTGTAGGTCAGTCAAAACCTTAAGATCAAAAAATAAAATTAATGTTTCTCAGCTATGGAACTTAGAAAATCCTGATTTAAGAACCAATATCAAAAGATAGAAAATGTAAATTTGAGCCGCGAAACTTTTAAAATGCTTCTACAATTTGAGCGAGTTGATCAAATAGCTTTCGCTCTACGGATCCTTCTACCATAGAAGCTGGGATGCCTTGATCACCACCTAAGCGCAAAGCAGGGTGTAAAGGAATAGAAACAAGTATCGGGAGTTTTCTCACTTCAGAAAACTCTTTTGCCCCGTACTCTCCAAATATGTGGCTCGTTTCTCCACATTTCGGGCACATAAATCCCATCATGTTTTCTACAAGACCAAGAATGGGTACTTCTAGTTTTTCAAACATGGTAAGAGCTTTATGGGCGTCAACGAGCGCGATATCTTGCGGAGTCGTAACGATAATCGCCCCATGAATGGGAAGATTTTCGATAAGAGACATTTGGACATCTCCCGTTCCAGGAGGGAGATCGACGACTAGAAAGTCGGTTTCTCCCCATCGGACATCATAACAAAACTGCTCAATGGCTTTAGCTACCATAGGTCCACGCCAAATCACGGGGTTTTGAGCATCCGACATAAATCCAAAGGAGACTGTCTTAACTCCGTGTGCTACGCGAGGTTCTATTTTTTTATCTGCCCCCACATGAAGACTGCCTTTTAAGCCAAGCATAGTAGGACCGGAGGGTCCGTAAATATCTGCATCGAAAAAACCGACTTTATGGCCTAGTCGAGCGAGACTCACAGCAAGGTTTGTAGATACCGTAGATTTTCCAACTCCGCCTTTTCCCGACGCCACAACGATCACTTGCTTTACTTGCGGTATGGCTCTTTTTTGTACCTTTAAGCCAAAGGGAGCAGGTTTGGAAACCGCGGGAGCAGGCTTTGTTTGGGCTCGCTTGGTATCCTTGATGCGTTTAAAATAGATTTGTAGGGGGCTTTCTGGGCGTTGAAGGAGCCAAGCTTGAGTCAGCTGGCGTTCCAGTAGTATTTTTTGTTCTAGATTAAGCCCATCACTGGCAATGAGAGTCTTAAAACTTTGGTCTTCCAAAGGCTCAAGTTGGAGGAGCCTCAATCCCGCTGAGGTATTGTCGTCGTCACCTAAACCCAGCTCTTTGTTTCCCGCAAGTGCCGAAAGGGATGACTTAAGGATTTCTAGTTCGAGCATGGCTTCCTTCCAAATGGGGCATGGACTTCGTAGCAAAATCTAGGCAATGGGACAACGGGCGATTTTTCGCTCTTGGCGACAGATTAAAAAGTATAGATCTTTCGGATACATAAGCCTCTTATAAGTGCCCGAAGCCACTAGCTCAGTCATGTGACTTAGCAGTGGCGAAAGCTATTACTTAGATGAAGAATCTCCCATTTTACCAAAAGAATTCCGCTTTAAAGGTCTTTAGCGAGTCGTTCCTTCTCTCTCTCTCTCTCTCTCTCTCTCTCTCCGGGGCTTCCTTTCCCTGATGAAGGTGGTTCCGCTTTGCTTTGCGCGACAGTTGGCAGCTAGACCAAAAGTAATTAGCTGATACAATGACAGAGTAGGCTAGGCCCCTAGAGGGGCATTACGCTTGAAGAGGCCTTATAGGGGTGTAGTCTGAACCAGAAATTACGAATCTTTAAATGGATTTTGATAAGCCTTTTTTTGGGGCTTACGGGACTGTTTATTCGTAATGCAGCTCGAGATTTTCATGTGGGGATGGCTCAGCTAGATCAGTCCCAGTGGCGAGCACAGAAGATGTCCTCTCCCCCAAATAGAACAGAGGAAGTGAGCGCCGATTCAAAGCTCAAGGAACTAGCTAGGACGAAGGATATTTCCGGTCATAGCAGAATCCCTGGGGAATGGGGCAAACTTGACAGCAGGGCAGGTGATTTTACTAAAGACAGCTTGGATAGCAAAGATCGTCTGAATCAAAAGAAGCTGTTAAAGCTTTTTGAGCAAAAAAAATATCAAGAAGCCTATGATTTTGCAGAAAGTCTTAAGAGTACCAGTGGGCCCATGTTTAAAAAATGGCTGTTTCAGCAAAGTCCTGTGCTGCTGACTGCCTTGGGCTGGACCTATGTGGGAAATCATCAATGTGTGCAGGCAATACCCCTATTTAATGAAGCTTTGGTGATTCGGGAGGAAGCAGAGGCTTCTAGGGGGCTGTTAGTTTGTGCCCACGAGGCTGGACGCAAAGACGAGGTTCTCAGTCTTTCAGACAAGCTTTTGGAAGCTGGGGTAAAAGACTCATTGGTTTTGAGCATTCGCTCCGACGCTTTGGAGTCAGATGGACGGTTTGACGAGGCTAAGGAGCTCTTTCAAGGTAATGAAGATAGGAAGCGCGCCTTAGAGAGAAGAAGTGAGCTGTCGCAAAGGCAATCTCAAGCAAGAGCAAACCATTTTCAAATTACTTTTGAGCCTAGCATTCAAGAGTTTCTATTAGACGACGTCATTTCCTATTTGGAAGACTGCTTGGGGGAATACAATCAAATGGGATTTCCCTTTCCTTCCAAAACGATTGAAGTGGTGCTTTATCGAAACCGCGATTTTACAGGAGTGGCTGGGGGCCAGCCTAATTGGGCGGAAGGCTTGTTTGATGGTAGGATGAGAATTCCGGTAAGCCAGGCATGGAAGGCCCCCCAAAAAGAGATGCGCTTTGCCATGGTTCTCAGGCATGAGCTTACCCACGCGCTTTTGCACGAATCAGGTGCCAATATCCCCATTTGGACGGACGAAGGCCTTGCGCAACGTATGGCTTGTATGCCTTTTGGCTGCTCAGCGGTAGGGGGGCGTTCGAAATTTCATCAGATGAGGCTTCTAGAAGGCTCCTTTTTAGGTTTAAAGGCAGAAGATGCTAGAACAGCCTATCAACAAAGCCTTTATTTGATCTATAGTCTCGAAGCGATGCTTGGGCCAGGCGGAATCAAGGACCTGGTGGAGTCAGCTCTATTGGGCGGCAGCTCTAGACAAATTGCAGAGCGTCTGGGAATGGGAAGTTGGGAACAGATTTATAATGACGTATCAAAGAAGTATGAGCAAGGGGTGCAGTTTAGGCCTCAGTAAGGGTGGATACTCGTGACGATAAAAATTATAGCGAGCAACAAATCAGCCTTTCATGAGTATGAAGTTTTGGATCGCTTTGAAGCAGGTCTCGAGCTGCAGGGTACTGAAGTCAAGTCCCTACGGTCTGGAAAAGTCAACCTGTCCGATGGATGGGTAGGTTTTACTCCCAAAGGAGAAGCTTGGCTCAAACAAGTCCATATCTCCCCCTATAGCCATGGCAATCAATTTAATCATCACGAAAATCGCGAAAGAAGGCTTCTACTTCATAAATCTGAGTTAGCAAAATTGATTGAAGCCGTAGAAAAAAAAGGGCTCACTGTGGTCCCATTAAAAATTTATTTTAAAGAGGGTTGGGTCAAAGTTGAGGTTGCCGTGGCAAGGGGTAAAAAACTCCACGACAAACGCGCCGACTCCAAAGAAAAAACGGCCAAAAGAGAGCTAGCAAGAGCTTTCCGAGGTCGTTAATTAGGAGAAGTGAATCATGGGAGCCTGGATTGGTTGAAGAAGTTCCATTTAGACTTTAATGGCTTCCACAATTTTACAAGATCCAAAAATAAAATTCTTTACAGTTCCTATTTTTAGGCCTTTGTTTGCCATAATGTCAGTCAATGTGGCAATACTGTACGAAGAAGCTACGCTTTTAGGCAAATAGGTATATGCATTTTTGTCGGAAAAGAATCCACCGATTAAAGGCAGGACCTTGTGAAAATAGAATTGAAACAACTGCGCAAACAAGCCTTTTTCAGGCACAAAAAACTCTAGAATATAGAGGCGCCCATTTGGTTTAAGGACTCTTGAAAATTCTGCCAGAGCTCTATCTTTATTGACAACATTTCTAAGCCCAAAGGAAATCGTGAGAACATGGAAAGATTTATCATCAAAGCCCAAATTCTCGGCGCTCATAAGGCTCAGTTTAGAATTTTGGATCTTTCGATCGTCGAGTTTTTTTCTACCTAAACTTAGCATTTCCGTGGAAATATCACTGCCATGTAGCTCGGCGGAGTCCCCCAACTGCCTATGGGCCTCTATCATTACATCGCTTGTTCCAGTGGCTACATCAAGAAGTTTGAGGTGCGGTTGGCGAGGGATCATGGCTACCATGGCACGTCGCCAACGTCGATCTTGTCTACAGCTTAAAAGTTTATTTAGGAGATCATAGTTGCCAGCAATTCGATTAAACATATCAGCAATTTTGGCTTCAGATTCTGGCTTTGTGAAACTTGGTTTCATGGGATTCCTTAGAAAGTGCAGATGGGTTGTATCATACTTGGGCCGGTGATTCACGGCAAAAAAACAGATGCTAAGCATCGAAAATAAAAGAGAATCTTAAATTGTATATCCGAAAACGACACCCTGCAGAAGGCTGATATTTACATTTCTGCGCCTGCGCTTTGAAAGATACTTATTTTACTGCCTTCCAGCATGAACGTAGTAATGTAGAACTTATATTTTCAAATTGAGCTAGGGGTAGTTATAAAGGAGATTTATGCATAAGGGTCGTCTAGAAGCCTTTAGTGATGGAGTTATTGCCATCATCATTACGATTATGGTGTTAGAAATTAAAGTGCCTCACGAAGCCTCCCTTGAGGAATTATTAAAATTGGGCCCTGTATTTTTAAGCTACGTCATCAGCTTCATTTATGTCGGCATCTATTGGAATAATCACCATCATCTTTTTCAGTCTGTAAAAAAAATCGACGGTCGGGTGCTTTGGTCAAATCTATTTGTGCTTTTTTGGCTTTCACTGATCCCTTTTGCTTCGGGTTTGATGGGAGAGAATCATTTTGAAGGCGTTTCAGTCACACTCTACGGAGTCGTTTTATTGGGCTGCGCCTTTAGTTATTATATCCTGACAAATAGTCTATTAAAAAATCATGATGAAGAATCTGTGATACACAAGGCGATTGGAAACAAGCTCAAGGAACATATCTCCTTATTTTTGTATATTTTGGGTGTCATCATTTCTTTTTGGTATCCTAAAAGTGCCTTTGGCGTCTTCTCGACGGTTGCATTTATTTGGCTTTTGCCTGACAAGAGAATTGAGCAAAGAATGCTATAGATTCCCTAGGGCAGGTTTTGCTGCATGCAAGATAAAGACGGGAATACTTCCTAGATTTAGCTGTAGGCCGAAATTTCGCTTATCAATTTGAGAAAACTTTTATTTTCACGAACATTGGCTGGGAGTCAGCGGCTTAATGTCGAAGAGTCTATTACTTTTCGAATAAGAGTATTCGTTAGAGCTGTGAGCATGGTTGTGTACTTAACCGGCATTGCTGTGGGACTCAATGTGCTGCTGCCTGCGAATCTAATGCCACCGCTTTCAAAGTTGAGCGCTATGATTTTTAGGGTTACAGAATGTCCTTTATCCCAACTATCCTTTGAGCCATCTAAGTAGAACGCGACGATCCAAAGGGGTTGAAATTGGACTTCAGCCCAGTATTGTAACTTGGAAAGTGAAGCTTTGATTTCCAATTGAGGATTTAGAATCTCTTGGAATAGGACTTTGTCATTTTTTTGCAGAGCATCGGAAAGCGATTCGAGTTGGCGAGAATTTGCAGCAAGAATTTTAAGGGTCGAGACGGGATCTTTTTCTAGTTTAAGACCAAACTCCATACCTGGGAACCTATATAGAGCACCTGAAACTAAATTTTGGTTTGAAGTCTTTGCTAAAAGGTCTTCAAACCAAAGCATTTGAGGTTGAAGTGCAAGTGGCATCAGCTCGACGGCGTTTGCAGCTCTGTAGATGGGTTCTAATTCGCCTACTAGACTAGCTCCTTTGCCCAGTAGGCGTTGTGCCTCAGACTGGATCACTCCTGAAGCAAGTCCTTCGGCATCTACCGAACCTGTTAAGGGCAGTACTAGGATTCGTTCGACTTTTGGTTTTCGCTCTACCTCAATCTTTCTAATGACGATATCACTTTCGGGTTCTTGCCAACTTACACAGGTTGAAAAGAGATAAATGCTCAATACAGGAAAGATTTTCTTACAGAGACCTTTTAGTTTCATTTAGCATTTCCTTTGATCCTGCTAGGAATTCCAAAGTCCATTCGTAGGACTTCTTGAGCCAGAGACGCTACCTGACAATTGAGTCTGCCGTTGACTTCACGGATCAATCTTTCTAAGGGATGGGGGCTTGGAAGGGAGGTTCCGATTTCATTGCTCACAAGCCAGATGTCTCTGCCCAAAGAGTCATGCTCCTTGATTATATGAAGAAGGTGATGGCATTCTTTTGACAGGATGTGAGCAACTTGATCAATCGACTGTCTTTGAGCTGCGTCGACCGCTAATCTAGAGATCCAACAGGTTAAGCTGTCGACGGCTATTAGTGATAATGTCGTCGTACGAATCGTTTCTGCTAATTCTATGGTTTCAAGAGTCCCCCAATCAGAAGACGTATTTTTACGAAGGTTTTGAAGATAGGTGTGCCTACCTCGCATCGGCTCGATGGAAGTGTCGCCAGTCCCTATCCAGACAGCTTTTAATAAAGGGAGATGTTTTATGAGCCACTCTGATTTACCAGATATAGCTGGCCCGCCGATCATTCCAATCATAGTTACCCCGATCAAATTCTATTTTATCGGGGTTTTTTGCAAAAAAACTGTGTAAATTTTGCAGGGCTATGTAGAAAGGTTATTCATAAAGGCTGCACAAAAAGGCTATGTAAAAAGCATGGTGCTATCCTGATTGGGATGCCAATTTTGAGTGTTTTGGGCCTTATCGAGTCCAAAGTCTCAATCGAATCCTACAAAGAAAATGTCACTTCGGCCTTAGTTTTTAGCATCCGGGGCGTCTGAATCGGTAAAAACTCCGCAACTACTGATACTTAGCTCGTCTTTAGCGGGGGCTTCTTCAGGTTTACGGTTGAGGATGACAAGCTTAAACTCATCCTCTACTTTTTGTACTCCCTTGCGAAATACTGGTAACATAATTTACTCCTTTTGTTGGGCGGAGAGGTATACTTTTGTGACCGATAGTCAACAGGTCAAAAATAACACATCCCGCAGGTAGCTGTCATCTTTAACTTATATAAGAACTTGCCTTATTGAGGCTCCTTCTAAACGGCACGTATCCCGCTCTCCAATCTATTTTATGCAAGTTTCTTGCCAACCTCGCGCTCTTCTCCCTTGCTCAGGCCCATATAAACTTTTAACATATTCTCCGAGCTTAAATCTTGGTTGTAGGGGAGTTGAGGGTTGTATGGGGATTTTAGAAGTACTTGGCGGGCGTGGCTTGATTGCT
Source organism: Pseudomonadota bacterium (assembly GCA_037142195.1). Lineage (GTDB taxonomy): Bacteria > Bdellovibrionota_B > Oligoflexia > Oligoflexales > CAIMVM01 > CAIMVM01. The sequence goes on along the minus strand of JBAXBA010000049.1, from coordinate 6,933 downwards.
CAAATAACCCACGAAGAAGAGTTAAAGGACCACTTGGCTGGTGGCGTAAGAACAGCTTACACCGGTTATGATCCCACAGCGGATAGTTTGCACGTAGGTCATTTAATCACAATTATGGCCCTTAGGCGATGGCAGAAAGCCGGTCATCGTGTCGCTGTTGTGATGGGCGGCGGAACGGGGATCGTGGGAGATCCTACCGGAAAGACGGAAATGCGAAAGATGCTGACCGGGGATCAAATTGAGATCAATATAGGTCGTCAAGTGGCGCAAATCGGAAAGCTCGTCAATTTAACGGATCCCCAAAAAGGCATCGTGGTTAATAATGCGGATTGGCTTGCTAAGCTCCAATATTTGCCTTTTCTTCAGGATATTGGGCGTCATTTTTCTGTAAATCGCATGCTGACCGCCGAGAGCGTCAAGCAGCGTTTAGAGAAGGGCCTCACATTTCTAGAGTTTAATTATATGCTTCTTCAAAGCTATGACTTTCTTCATCTCTTTCGAACGGAAAAGGTGACGGTCCAATTGGGCGGAGACGACCAGTGGAGCAATATGCTGGGTGGTGTGGAATTGGTAAGACGTCTTGAGGCTGAAAAGGCTTTTTGCGTGACTCTACCGCTTTTGACCACGAGCGATGGTCGCAAGATGGGAAAGACAGAGGGTGGAGCCGTTTGGCTGGATCCCCAAAAAACGATTCCTTTTGACTTTTTTCAATACTGGCGCAACATCGAAGACGATATGGTGATCAAATGTTTGAGTTATTTGACTGAAGTCGAAGATAGTGAGGTTGATAAGCTCGCCAAACTGGAAGGATCCGAGATCAATAGCGCTAAAATACGCCTTGCCTTTGAGGTCACAAAGCTGGTTCACGGAGAAGAAGAAGCTCAAAAAGCGAAAGATACAGCCGCCAGCCTATTTGCGGGGGGAGGTGCTCCTTTGGATATTCCTCAGCTCCATGTAAGTAGAGCAGATTTTAAGGATGGAATGGATGTTGGTAGCTTTCTAGTGCTTGCAGGCATTGCCGCCTCTAAAAAGGAGGTCATGCGACTGATTGAGCAGGGGGGATTGCACTTTAATGATAAAAAGGTGGATACTATAAAGGATTTAGTTGGACCCAAGGCTGTGGAAGAGGGGCTTCTGATAAGAAGAGGCAAAAAGCACTATTATCGCGTGCTTTTTTCGGATTAGTAAACCTTTGGGGCCGTTTGACGATAGAACCTTCTATAAGTCCACCACCAAGGGAGGGGGGTACCATGAAATCATTCGTAATTTTGGCTTTTTTGATCTCAAATCGGCTCATAGCCGGAGAATTGGAAGCTAAAAAAGATGGAGTGGAGGTTTATTCAGACAGCCAAAAGTCGTCTGTCATTGGAATGCTTAAAAAAGGCGAGAAAATCCCTTCTACGGAGCGTAAGGGCATGTATTGGGCCGTAAACCTCAAGGGGAAGCCGGGCTTTGTTTCGGTAATGGCCGTGCAAAACTCCTCTTCCTCTGGGTCCTCGGCCGTTACAAATGCAATCAAAGACGCTGTTAAGCAGGGAAGAGAATCTGAAGATGCCGGGAATAATCGCGCTCGTTCCACGGTGATGGGTGTGAGGGGGCTTGATGATACCTCAGACTCAGCTTTTGCTGGCAACGTAAAACCTAACTTGCGCATGGTCTACACCATGGAAGATATGGTGGTTTCCTCGGTTGACTTGAAGTCACTTGAGGCAGATGTCCTTAAAGAAGTTGAGACCCTTTCGAATAAAAAATAGATGCTTTGATCCAGTTTTCCATCACTTGTTTCTACTAAGCTCTGAAGTTTAACTTTGACCATAGGTTGTGATTAGTTATACCGTAGAAGCGCTGAGCACAGTGCATAAGGCTCGTCATAGCCAGATTTTGCCAAAGAATAGGGCTGTTCCGGGCCCTAGCGTATTCATTCTTTCAAAGCAGACTTACCGGTTTAAACAACTCCAAGGGCCAGGAGCTGCTTTCAGCAGTTTCTTGTATGAACTAAAAGATCTCCTAGACGACTTTTCTGACTATGGGACATAGAGTGTGTTTTTTTAGAATTTGATGTAACATTACTCTACGTCTTCTAAAAATTGGGGTCAGTTATGGTGAACTTTGTGAGGCGCCTCAGTGCTGCTTTTTTTTCGCTAATCATGGTTATTGTGGGGCTTGTTCTGCAGTCAGGGTGTACGAGTTCCAATAACATAGCTAATGGCTCTAAGCTGTTATCCGAAGGCGAGCAGAAAAAAGTCGATGATTTTCGAGCTGAAGTAGAAGTTGGTAGAAATATGGCTGGACGTATGTTGGCTTTCTATGGAGCCCTTGATAATCCGGCCATCATCAATTATGTAAATCGGGTCGGAAGTTTTGTGGGCACTTATTCAGACTATCCTGACCGACGTTACATGATTCATATTTTAAATACCGACCAAGTTAATGCCTTTGCCTGCCCAGGGGGTTATATATTAATAACCAATGGGATTCTAAAGAACGTCAAAAACGAAGCCGAGCTTGCAGCTATTCTTGGCCATGAAGTAGCCCACGTTGGGCGACAGCACATGTTTAATTTTTTGAAATCCATGAACAAAAAAGAAATGGAAGATCGTGTAAAGAAGTTGGATGAGAAATCGCGAGTAGATTTCCCAGAGTCGGTTTTAGTTCGCAAGCGCCCAGACCCGGCTGAATCTGAAACGGGGGCCCTTGTTGCTCGTTATTTGGCAGGTAGCTCAGGAGCTGGACTTTCCATCATCCAAACCGCTTCAGCCGGTATGAGTGTTATTTTAGAGACCGGCCTTGATAAGTCTTTAGAGTATGAAGCAGACAAAGAAGGGGTCAAATACGCGATTCGAGCTGGGTATGCTCCTTATGCGCTCCCTGCTTTTTTAAAGCGACTTGGCGAGAGAAAGAAAGCTTTAAACATGGCCGTTTTAGAGAAAACCCACCCTTCGGCGGAAGACCGTATAAAGTCGATGACAGGAGTTCTAACCGAACTAGATGCAAAAAGTATTGTGGGGGCCTTTGGTACTGAGAGATTTGTTAAAATGAGAAATTTGCTCCAAGAAGATTCAAAAAAAACGGTTACAGTTCAGTGAAAGGAACCTTTAATTATGCGTAAGTTGCCTCTGTTTGTTGCTCTCATTACATGTTCCGAAGTGATGTATGCCGACCAGTTCCATTATCAAAATATAATTATTGGAGATAGGGCCCTGGGAATGGGCGGTGCCTATTCGGCTGTCGCTGACGACTCATCGGGTGTTTACTATAATCCAGCAGGCCTAGGCTTTGCATTGTCAAACGATGTCTCGGGATCAGCAAACGCATTCTACGCGAAGAAAGTAACTTATAAAAATATACTTCCAGGTCTTAGCTATCAAGAGAACTCCAACGGCTCTGTGCCTTCCTTTTTTGGTGGTCTTCAAAAGCTCGATAAAGTTGCAAAAGGCCTCGTCTTCGCTTTTGGGGTTTATTCAACGGACTCTGATCTCGTAGATCAAGACGATAAGATTGCTGATGCTAGTAAGGGTCTTCGCTTTCACAGAACGGCGCAAGTTCGCGGGGGTGACTTTAATGTAGCTGGTGGACTGGGCTATAGATTGTCAAATTCCGTAGCAATTGGTCTTTCTCTTACCTACGGTACCTTTAATAGTTTGACCCAAGATTACCAATTTAGTGGTCAATTTACTTCAACCGTGACAAAAGATTCCGCAGCAGATTCACCGTGTAAAAAAATTCTTACTCAAGTTCAAATCAATACTCCCGCGACTGCCAGTATGAAGTGCTACCAAGTTTTGACTCAAAACGTCAGGACTTCATTGGAAGGAAAAGCCATTCGACCAAGTATAGGCGTTCAAGTCGCCTTACTTTCTAAATTATCCATAGGTCTCTCCTTATCTGCAAACAAGTGGATTACCCAGGGTCTTGAGCAAAATATTGACTCTAGGAAGGATACTACGGCAGCGCTCATTGATGGCGTCCAAGATCCCAATAACTCTATACCGAGTGACGTAGTATCAGAAACTAGAAGTGGATCGACGACAAGTTCGACTTACCCCGTAAATATTACTTCCAAAATTGATCGTAGTGAGACAGCAAAACCCTTTGGGAAAGATATACAGTATTCAGGTCGAGCAGGTGTGGCTTATTTTGCATCTCCCCGTCTCTTAATTACAGCCGACACCATTTATTACGGTGCGGTGAACGATGCAGATGTTTTGGATCATAATTTTAAATCAGTTTTAAACTATGCTATGGGTGCAGAATGGTATGCCACTCCGTCTTTTCCCGTTCGCTTAGGCCTATTTACTAACAATGACAATCGTGACAAACCTTCTCTTGCTCAGAAGAAATACAACGATCACATTGATTATATCGGAGGCTCTGCCTTTCTCGCTTGGGTACAGCCCAATAGCCAGATTGGAGTGGGAGCCGTCTATCAATCTGGTACAGGGACAGCAGCAAAAACCGGCGCTAGCGCCGTTGCCTTAAACGATGTTTCTGCTTCCTCTAGGACCTATGCCATCTCTGCAAGTCATTCGTTTTAGTCTGCTAGTTTCATTGATTAATAAAATAAGCATTAATTTCAGCAGGTTAATCTGATTCTTTTCTTTGCCTATCGGGCTCGACTTTGTTATAGTGGGAGTTCATTAAAGTCAGCACTGTACGTGCTGTTGTTTTTGGCAATTGAGAAAGGGTAAAAAATGGAAGCTATTCCGTTAACAAAAGAAGGTATGGGGTTACTCAGCAATGAGCTTGATAACCTTAAGAAAATAGAGCGTCCTAAAGTCATTCAAGAAATAGCGGATGCAAGAGCCCATGGAGATTTGCGCGAGAATGCCGAATACCATGCTGCGCGAGAAAAGCAAGGAATGATCGAGGCTAGAATCGCTGAGCTAGAAGACAAACTGGCAAGGGCGACTGTAGTTGATTTTTCTGGACAAAATGCTGATCAGGTTAGATTTGGGGCTTTTGTAACTATTGCTGATGTAGATAGCGATGAAAAAAGAACGTACCGAATCGTGGGCGATCTTGAGTCTGATATTGCAGCCCGGAAGGTTTCTCTTTCTTCCCCGGTAGCACAGGCGCTACTAGGACGAAAGAGGGATGATATCGTCGAGATTCAGGCACCCAAAGGCGCTAAAGAGTTTGTAGTCGTCGAAATCAGATATTAATTTCTTTAGCCTCCATTCCAGGGACTAAAGGAATCGTTTTGTAAAGTTGCAGGATCGTTTGGAAAAGAAGTCACGCCCTCAAGGGCGTGTTTCTCTTTTTCGTTCAAGAAATCTTTGACTTTAAATTGGTCTTATCTCTTATAGTTAGGGTTGTAGATGATTTGAGGTTGGTTGATTAAAGAAAATCCGTAACTTGATCTTAACTTTCCATTATTAATTTCGGCGCATTTTCCTTCATAGCCGTTGGCATGGTATTTAATTTTAAGACAGCGACGTTCATGATTCGCCTCGCTTAGGAAACATTCCTTAAGGGGGACTTCTTCAGTAAATACCCCTTGTCGACCACCGCCAAAAATCCCAAAATTCTCTCGCTCCCAAGTTTCGTTTAAGCTGGGAACCTTGGAAAAAGCTTGGAGGATGATAGGAGATTGATTGGGGTCCGCGGCGAAGAAGTCATATTCCTCTTCATTGACAGTAGGCGCTACGACATATTGATTATAAATGGGAATTAGGTTTTCTCTAGCAGAAGTAGCTTCACATCGATAGATCGGCAATATGATGTTCTTTTTGATTTGATCGACAACAGGCTTGCCGTTATTCCAGGCAACGATGGGTTCGCATTGAGCTGCAGAAAAACCCTTGTAGAGACAAATTTTCTTAAAAATGTCATTAGCAATGAGGACGGAAAGCTCTGACACAGCTCCAATCGACTTTAGCTTTTGATTTATGGTTGGATTTGAGCTGGTAAGATGTTTGGTGTTTTTTGCTAAAGGCATCCATTCTTGCCGGTTTATTATCTTTATAAACGCATCTATAGAACCAATATTTTTAAGCAGTGATCCTAAAGCATCTGCGACTTGCGGAGGTAGTTTGGCAAACAAGGAGAAAATGGCAGCTGCATCAATTCGAGCACTTGCTTCAGTTCTTAAGGCCAGTTGCCAATATTTAAGGGGCTGTGACAAAGAGGGCTCTAGTTTTCTATTTGTCTCCAGATCGTCAAATTTTACAGTTCCATAAAAGTCATAAACCTTACCGGCTAGGTAGAAGTTGATGGCGAGTCCGGTTCCGGTGGTTGCCTTCAACCCGTTGCTAGGGTCGCGTTCCGTTATGGGATCAACCAGAACACCTACAGGTGCTGTGCTGTCAGATTTGGTTGGGTCTCCCGGTCCTGGCCCTAATTTATCTCCCCCTAGAACGCTTAGCCCGCCTCCTGCAATGATTTCGTTTCGCTCGCGCTCAATGAGGGAAACCCCAGCAACGGAGAGTGTCGGTCCACCTGCGGGAGAGGCTTTAGAAAACTGAGCAATTTCGATTTTGAGCAGTTGCAACGCTATGAGCCAGTTTTGGTAAAAAACACCCTGCAAGGTTGCTTTGATGTTCGTTAATTCATTCTGAATCGTGGAACCCTGTAAAAAAACAATCTCCGTTTCGAGTCCCTTGTCACCTAGGATCCATTCCAGAGTGTCTTTCCTATCTTTGGTTTCAGAATCTTCTTTTAGGGAAGTGCAGCTAGAGATCATTACAAACGTGAAAGCAGTAACAAAAAATTTCATGGTGGCCTTCCAAGTGGAGCCGCGTCTCTTGTAGAGATCCCGCCTCTTATTCCCTCTATTTTAGGCCATCAAAGAGCAAAGGTCTAGAAGCCTCGAGTTTTTCATAGGATCTCATTTATTAGAAGCTGAATAGAAAAATGAAGCTGAATATCTGAAATTAAGAAAAGCAATCCTGCTTTTAGAAGATGGATGAGCTGCGGTATGCTACTTTGCCGGCT
>JBAXBA010000048.1:0-27344 GCA_037142195.1 Pseudomonadota bacterium | reverse complement strand
CCATGAAATTTTTAACGAGACCAATGGAAGCAAAGATGCGATCCAGGGGCAATACGATCATGGAGATAGCACTGGTGGCCAAAAGAACGACCAGTCCGATCCGGGGGTAGAGGGCCTCAGAGCTAGGCAAGGTATTTAGCCAATTCAAAAAACCTAATCCAAATAGGTTTTCTCGACCAATTTCAGAAAACTGCAGCTGCGAGTTAAAATCGGGCTCCGAAAATTTCATGATCGATAAACCGACAAGCCCCATGACGGCATACATCAGCCAGGATGCTCTTATAATATGACCTGATATCGTTTTTTTAGCATGTTGCATGGAATGTCCTTCAATTGAGCACTCCTTTCTTACCATAAATACCGCCTTTAGGTCGCCAAAAATTTTGCTCCTTTCCCGCGCTTTAAGATTGAGACATGAAGAGCTTTCAAGTTCCGTAGGAGAGAACGTGAAGCACCTAAAAATCAGGGAATCATGGGTTTTTTATGGAATTGCAAAGCTCTCTTTAGGAGTTCTCTTTCCTGCTACCCTGGCCATGGCGGGTTTAAGCGTCAGAGGCCCAGCTAACTTTGAACAAGCCAAAACTTATCTCAACAAAGCCCTGGCGAAAGCTCCGGACCCGCCAAAAACCTGGTATTGTGGCTGCTCTTTGCAAGGTCATAAAGTCCCCCATTGCGATACGGGTATCACATCCAGAAAGCCCATGACTTTGGAGTGGGACCATGTGGTTCCAGCGGCCCTTTTCCCGAAGCCCATATCTTGCCGTTCTATCGATGGCTCTTCGAGAGTTTGCGCTCGAAAAAGAAGTCAAGTCTTTCGCTATGCGGAAGCCGATCTCGTGAACTTGGTGCCGGCAGAGTCCCAAGTCAATCAGCTCAAAAGTTCCAAGCTACCAGGAGTCGACGAAACCACCTTTAAGGCACGCTGTGGATTTGAAGTCGGTGTCACACGGTTCAATCCTCCTCCCCAAAAAAGAGGCGATGTAGCTCGCATTTGGTTTCATATGAATAAAAAACACTTTGAAGGTAAGCTCATCAACCTAAGTCTCTCTCCTCTGCTTTTTAAATGGAACCTAGAAGATCCTATTTCCGAAGAAGAGGTCAAAAGAGCCCAAAAACTAGAAAAGCTGGGATCTCCGCATTATTTTGTTCCATTGCGAGATTCCAAATAAGCTATCTCTCCCAATATTCGTGAACCTTGGAGAGTATCATTCGTCTATAGAATTCTGGGTCAACAGCACTCTCATGGAAGCAAAAGCCTCAAACTCAAGTGGGCTCTCAGCAAGCAAACTCTTCGAACGTTTGACCGCCCCCGTGAAGCCGACTAAAATAGATATTATCGAGGAAATCTGGGGGTGTTTTGATGCGAATAGGAACTTTTTGTGCATTTGCATTTACTGTTTTTTCTGTATTTGCTTGTAAACACGTAAGTCAGGATCCTTCATCTGAAAAGGTGATTATTGGCAACGACGACTTCGTGGCGGTGAATTCCGATGGATCGAATATTCCTGAAGAATACAGAAGTCTTATACGTGCTACCGGCTATTTAGATTCTGGTTGCACAGTGACTCACATAGGTAATGGCCTGGTGCTCACAGCGGGTCACTGCTTGGCACCTAATGAAATTTTTCCAAATGATCCGGAGCAATGTCTACCTGGTCGAAGCATACAATTTGGCATTTTCAAAGATGGAATTACTGGGCCAAAGGCAACTTGTATTAAACGTCTCTATGCCCAATTGAATAACACTAGAGATGTCGCACTTCTTCATGCTGATAAATTTCCAAGTGAAAAAGTTGATGTGGAGATCGATTCGACTCCAGCTCCAGAAACGCAGATCACGCTCTTTGGCCATCCCGATGGAAGACCCCTTCAGTGGTCAAAATATTGTTCTTTAATTGTACTCAAATACTGTAATACAAAAGACGCATTTGGTTTTTTGTGCGACTCTCTGCCCGGATCTAGTGGCTCTCTTCTGTTGTCAGCCGACAAATCCAGGCCCTTAGGGATTGGGGTTCTAGTGGGGCCAATCCGCGAAGAGGACAAAAATTGTGCCTCTCGAATCACAGGGAATGAGGCTTCGGAGAAGATCAAGTTTTTCAAAAAAAAATATAATAATCTTTAAATAGCTAGAATCTAAACGATCTATAGACATAGGCTTGGCGATGGACTTTGTGCTAGAGCCAGGATGCTAAAAATTCCATAAAGCGCTCCCTAGCAGCCAGATCCTGATGTGTTTCCGCCGTAATCTAAGGACTGGGAAGCATCCCCCGAGGAGCGCCTAGTGCTATTATTAGATGGCCCTACAGATGGACTAGAGGGAGGAGCATTAGGGATTGCAACGCCGCTATTTGTTGTTGTCGATGAAGGTGTGTTTACCGGGCTGGTGTTTGATGCTGTCGATGAAGTGTCTCGAGCACTCCACTCCGCTTGGGTTAAAATGTCCCCTTTAGGCAAGTTGAGCTCGCTGGACTTGGACTCTCCCGTACTAGGAGTGGCTGATCCCGAGGAAGTGTTTTGTCCATCCACTCTAGAAATCACTGCCACAGGCGTTCCGTCTAAAAACAGCATCGATCCACTAACCCCTTTGTCGAGATTGGCCATAGAATTGTCGATATAACCTAGAATCCCGTACGGTCTCCAAATAAAGGGAATCGATCCCTGAAAGTCTTTTAAATTAGCCAGTTTGTACTTGGGGCCTTTAGGACCTATATAGTTAGCGCCCAAACTAAGCTGGCCGTTTTGAAGTTTTTGTCTTTGAGATTGCCAGAAAGCTACTTGCCTTCGATAGGAAGCAGCGTAGTCGTCAATGGATTTCTGAATAAGCGCTAATTTCTCAGGCTCAGATTTTAAAAGAAATCCATTAAATGTACTCTTAGCAAAGAGGCTTTGAGATTGAGCCGCACTTAAAAAGGACTTTGCGCTTGCAATCGTCTGTGCATTACAGAGTTCTTCGGGAGTACTAAACTTCATGTCGCTAGTATTTGCGCAGTCGTAGACAGTGGACAAGTAGCTCCCAATTTCATAGTCGCGCGAGACAAAGTACTTTTGCCTAATATCATTCATCCAGTTAGAATCTGAGGAGCTTATAAAGTTAGAAGCAATGTTTCCTGACTTTTTAATACTAACTAGAACATTTTCACTTCCAGCCTTTGGAGTGACATTAAAGCTAACTAAATCTCCAAACATGAAACATCCAACTTGTGCACTAAGCGAAGTTGGCGAACTTGTGCCGGATCCACACAGCTTGCCTACGTAACTACTAAGCTCTTGCTCAATGGATCTACTTAATTCCCGACTTCCTATTTTCTCACGGAATTTTGAAGATTCGAAAGGTCTATAGGTCATGCCTGTAGCTTCCTTTCGGCCAAGCAAACGACTTTGACTAAATCCATCAAGGATCTTGTTGCCAGTATCTAGATCTACAGTTTCAACTTCTAGCTCCCTGTAGCCATCTTCTCCAGAAATAGACAGTTTGTAAGGACCCTTCGTGTATAAGCTTGCGCAATGTCTCGCTGTTAAAACCTCTATATTGGAAACGCCGGATTCTGAAGAGAAAACCATCGTTGCAGCGCAGTTTTTTATTTTTCCTTTTTCAGTGCTAGTGAAGAAACCGCCAGCAACAAAAGATGAAGAAATGATTCCATTTGCCCCTGTGACCGATTCTAGACCATAGGTGGATATTTTGCGTGCATCAACAAAAGACTTCACGCAAGCACCAGGATCTTGGCCGCGCTTGCAGCTTGAGATCAGAATGAAAAATAGACTCAAATAAGATATTTTCATAGGAAACCCTCTTGTGACACTCATCGGACCCTGAGTGGTTTCCCTTTAATTCAAGTTTTAAGTATCTATTAATATGAATCAAAACATGAAGTATTAAATCCTTCGCCCCTTTAGCCGATAGGAACTAGTATTCAAGAGAGGAGCGTATGAAAAAGTATATTTTAAGCATTGCTGTAACGCTCACCGGCTCCTGCGGACCTAATGGTGGGAGTGACTTGGCTAAATCTGATAAAGCCCAGCCCATTCGCAATGGATTTCTTGTGGATATGGCTCTAACTCCAGCGCCTGACGGCAAATGCCCAGAGGGTGGTGTCACTCAAATTTACTATTACGACTTAAATGGTAATGGCGAATTAGATGCAGGCGAAGATGCCGGTTTAGCGCCCGGAGTGGATTGCTATTCAGGTTTTTTGCAAGCTACTAATCCTTGCGAAACAGGTGGTTCGCAATGCGAAGCCCCTCTGAAATCAAACCAAGAGTCGCTCAGAGATTGTAGAAATGTAACCAAAGAGCAAAATCTGATGGCTGCGGAAACGCTTGCGGCCAATGGCAAGGAAAATGTGCCATTGGAAAATGCATGCAGTCAATTAGTTGAATTAAGTAGAAATGTGAGCGATACAGATGTCTATCTTCACCTGGGAAAAACAGCTGGTTTTGACGACTATTCATTTCTTCCGGTTATGATAAATATTAGAGATCTTTACATTGATGGCGAGGGCACTGTTCAGAGGGAAATTAGAAATCTTAATTCTGTTAAAAACCTACCTAATCGCATTCTTGGTGAATTAAAGCTCTGGAATATAGATTTTAAGCAGACTTCCTTTCTTGACTTTATGCCTCAAAAAGGTGCGAAGTTTTTAACGATTGAAGGATCTCACTTCATAAACATTAGCCAGCTGGCCACTTGGTCTTATAATACTAAAACGCCTATCGCTGATGTTATTAAATCTACTATTGTTACCACAACAGGTCCCATACATTGATAAAATAATTGGAGGATATTATGAAATCGTATTACAAAAAAATAGTTCTGGGGGCGCTGTCGCTTCTTATAGCTTCTTGCAATTCGAATAGCACCTCAACTGAGGCCGGTATTCAAAAAAAAGAAAATGGATCGGGGTTTGCCAAACCAGAGACAGAGAATAGAAAGTCACCTGACCAGATTTCAAAAGCCCTGCAGTACAAAGATATGTTGCCTCGTGGTTTAGAGACGGATTCCATGGCATTGTTGCCAGGCGACAAAAGCTTTGGGATAGCAAGCAGTAATGGAAGTGTCTATGCCTATTTAAAGAGTGCTGACGAGGCCTATAGGACGAAGTACTATGGAACTAATATAAAAATAGTTAGTCTAACAGAGGGCCTGTTAAAGGGGATAGATTCTTGTAATGCTTCCATTGTCATTTTGAAGACTTTGGATTCTGCCAAAAATGACTTTAGGGATCCTTATGCAATGCTAAGCGACATCTATGAAATGTTCTATGTGGCAGCGAAAGAGACTGAGTCAGAGTTTTGTGCTAAGGATGTTTTAAAGTGATTTTTGAAATAGAGGAAGTTCTTAGTAATTAGCTAAAGAACTATCCTAGGAAATCCGTTCTTATCAATAAGATAGACTCTGGCTATCAATCTACTCTAGTTTCTAACACTGGAAACTATGAAGATGTCAAAGATGATGGAATTGAGCTCGAATAAGATCATTCCATGAAAGACCTTGCATACTGGTTTGCCTTTGATATCTTAAAAGTAGCCGGTGTCTTGACTATGGGGCAGGTGCTTTAGGATTGCTAAAATATGATGATTGAAAGTGAACATAATTTTTTTTCATCAAACTCTATAGTAATATCTTCGAGTCAGTTAGCAAAAATGACACAGATAGTACAGGCAGTCGAAAGCGTTTTAGAAATTAAGGCTTATCAGGAATTGGTCTTCTCAAGATTGTCGGATGCTGAGATTAGAGATTTGAACAAATCGGGTCTCTTTGTTGCCTACGACTTTCATGTAAGTGAGCAAGGCGTCGGGCTTATAGAGATTAATACAAACCCCGGCGGGGCTATGCTCTGTGCTGCGCGCTCAAGGGTATTAGAGACGGATCTCCAAAAAACGGCTGATTTGGATTCTCTGTTGGTTTTAGGTGAGAAATTTGAGTTTGAGCTCTTTTCCATGTTTTTAGGGGAATGGAAGAATTTTAACGGTGACCGTTCCCTTGAATCCATAGCCATAGTGGATGAGAACCCAATGCAGCAGTTTTTGTATCCTGAATTTCTGTTGTTTCAAAAGCTGTTTGTCATGCATGGAATCAAATGTGTAATTGCCGATCCCAGTGAATTGACTCTAAGAGATGGCGCTCTTTGGGTCAAAAATTTGCGAATAGATCTAGTTTATAATCGACTAGCTGATTTCTACTTTGAACTCCCAGTATCTAGAATTGTTCGTCAAGCTTTTGTCGAAAGATTAGCTCTTGTGACCCCTAACCCGAGGGCCTATGCCCTTTATGCAGATAAGAGAAATCTTGCTGTCTTATCAAATAAAAATTTGCTTAGGTCTCTTGGCGTATCTGCAGGTATTCAAGATGTTCTAGTAAATGGAATTCCCTTTACCGAAGAAGTGAATGGGGCAAGTGGGGATATTTTTTGGACCAACCGAAGAAATCTCTATTTTAAACCCATAAATGGTTATGGGGCCCGCGCTGTTTATCGTGGAGACAAAGTTACCAAAAAGGTTTGGTCTCTGATACAGCAAGGTAATTACGTCGCGCAGAAACAATTTGCGCCAGGTGAGTTCTTCGTTGGAGAAAAGGGAGCTGAAAAGATTATGAAATTTGATGTTCGCCTTTTTGTTTACAATGGCAGAGTGCTTTGGGTGGCAGGCAGAGTCTATCAAGGTCAGACTACAAATTTTAGGACTCCAGGGGGCGGATTTGCGCCCGTAGTTATTCGCTCCTAGTCTTCTAAAAAGAGATATCTACATTTCATTTCTCAGGTACAGAGTCGGTGACTCTAAACAAAAATATCTCTCAGCTATCTGGAAGCCCATTCGTAAATGGTACTTCAATTTTTCCTGTTTCGAGAATATTCTAACTAAATCCAGATGTTCTTAGGATCAAATGGTCATTCTCTCGATAGGTCATTTTTTGAACTCCTAGAATAACTTTTTGAGCTTCGGTCATTTCAAGTAGAATGCTACTCTAAATAGACACGTAAGAAAGCCCTTTCTGGTTTAAATGCTCAATTGTAAGGGACTAAATTTTGAACGATCTGGAGCTCTTAGAACTTAGAAATCCCCCAAGTCTTAGAGACCTAGCCCAGGTTTTTTTAAAGCTTGGAGCTACTTCCTTTGGTGGTCCGGCGGTCCATATAGCGATGATGGAAGAGGACCTAGTTCGCCGCAGATCATGGATCTCAAAGGAAGACTTTTTGGATCTTTTGGGAGCCACCCAATTGATTCCAGGTCCTAATTCTACGGAAATGGCGATTCATATTGGTTATAAAACTGCGGGTTGGCGTGGTTTACTTGTAGCTGGTGTTTGTTTTATTCTTCCAGCTTTTTTAATAGTTTGGCTTTTGGCTTTTCTTTATGTGCAACTTGGGGATGTACCGAAATTTCACGATGTTTTTTTGGGGATCAAACCAGTGGTTTTGGCGGTCGTTGTACAGGCCATGTCAAGTCTTTCCAGAACAGCACTTAAGGACAGGCTTCTTTGGATTCTTGGCGGGTTGTCCTTAGCGCTGTATCTTGTTTTCAAACAAGAGGTTCCCATCCTACTTTTGGCAGGCTTTCTTAATTTGTGTTTACGACGAAAGGAATCTCTCCCAGGGAAAAAAAGGGGAGTCCTAAGTCTTGTGGGCCTGGCGCTTCTGTTTTATTTAGCTCCTTGGTTCCTTCCCGAATCGTCAGTGGCTCCAGCGATTCCTACATCTAGTGCAATCCTAGGTTATTTCAGTAAAGTAGGCTCGATGCTCTTTGGTAGCGGATATGTTTTGCTTTCGTTTCTTCAAAATGATTTGGTGGACAAATTCCATTGGCTGAGCCAGCAACAGCTTTTTGATGCAGTAGCGGTCGGACAATTTACCCCTGGGCCTGTTTTCACCACGGCGACGTTTATCGGCTTTCTTTTGGCAGGGCATAAAGGAGCCGCTCTAGCTACTATTGGTATTTTTTTACCAGCATTTGTTTTTGTCGCTTTGAGTGCTCCCTATCTTAGTAAACTGCGGGGATCTAAGGTGGCTTCTTTAGTTTTAGATGGGATCAATGTGGCATCCTTAAGTCTCATGCTGGGAGTGATTCTGAGCATGGCTTCTGGGACGATGGTTTCTTATTCAGCGGGACTTCTTTTTTTGGTGAGTTTGTTCGCTCTCATCCGCTATAAGGTAAATTCTTTTTGGCTGGTGCTTGCTGGTGCCTTCCTGGGGTTTTTCGGGGTTTTGTAGCTTTTGCAGCTTTTGAAGAAGATTTTTTGAGATTCTTTCGGTAGAATTTTATCCCTTAAAGTGCACTTTTTTAATTTTTAGCTATTTTTCACAAAGATCAGACAGTAATTTGTTTCAGGATGTAAAAGATTTTTCAAGCTGCGCTGCTTTAGAGCTACTCAAGCGTCTAGCTTCAGCTGGAAGAGACGGTTTTGGGGGGAGCTTTTTTTTTGAGAAGAAGGAACGTCAAGTCGTCTTCAAGTTCGAGGTTTCTGCGGTAGATTCTGGAATTGGTGATGATCTGGGAGCCGATTTGACTTAAAAGTCCACGCTTGCCTTTTCGAAGCTCTTGTTTGATGCGGCCTAGCCATTGGGAAGCTGCCGCTCCTGGTGGAACGATACCGTCCGTATAGAGGACGATCATGGTTTCAAGAGGGTCAAGGGCTGTGGTTTTAGCGGTCCATTTCGGATTGTCAGATTCGGAACCTGGTCGAGATCCCTCCGTAGAGTGATAGCGAAACTGGGACTCGCTTCCCGTTAAAATTCCAGGATGCCCCGCTGTGGTATAGTAAAGTGATCCCGTAGATTGATCAAAGATCATGGCTGCCATGCTACAGCCCAGGTTGCTTCTGAGGCCGATAAGACCCTCATGAACCCTCTGAGGCGCCAATGCTAAGTAACCCTCAAAATCTGCATGGGCGCCAGCGACTCCTCTTGTCCAAAGACTCCAGTGACTGGCTATGTTGGAAGTCATCATGGCAGCACCCATGCCGTGTCCGGTCACATCAACCATCGCTGCTACGAGCACAGTCTTCGTGGGAGAGATTTCAATTTCTCTCACATCGTACCAATCTCCTGCGAGTTTGGAAGCGGGACGGTAGACCCCGTGCCAGGTCCAGTTTCCACTTTTGGACTTGGATTCCGGAAGGCTTGAGAATTGGATGGCTTTAGAGATTTCAATTTCCTTATCAAGCTCTGCTTTTTGACGCACAATGCTAGAAACCTTTTGAATGGTATTGTAAATACTTCCGATATCAATGAACGCTATAAAGACCAAACCAGGTACGAGAATTTGGTTGCGCCAGTCAAAAAAGCTTTTAAGAGTTGAGGTGTCTTGGGCCAAGTACTGCTCAAGATTGGTACTTAAAAATAAGGCGAGTAGGACAAAAACAGCGACGAGCTCGATCTTTTTTTCAGGTTTAAAACGAAGGAATAGGGTGGCGGTTGTAGCTATACCTAAAAGAGCAAGGAGCCCGTCCCAAACCAGATCGGATTGTTGCAGTCCAAGTCCGACCTTGGAACTGAGAAAGCCCAGTCCAGCAGCGAGTAAAATGGAAAGAATTTGAAACTTGCGCTTGACCTCGATATTGGCGAAAGCCAGCACTACAAAAACAATTGCTACAGCTCCCATACCATGCAGTGGAAAAATCAAGCCTTCTAAGAAATTTCTATTGAGAGCGTCCGTCTCCCATGCCAAATAAGCCAAGCAGCGCAGAGCTCTTAACGCTGCAAATAAGGACAGGAGACCAGCAACCAAGGCATGATCTAAAATGAGAGCCATAGCTGCGAAGAGGAGTGGTACAACGACCTCGAGCATGCGGTTCATGTGGGCGGAAAAACGCTGTTTAGCGCTGATATCAAGAAAGTCTCGGTCATATCTTGGATCCACCAAGGCAGGAGCCACAAATGCCGGACCAAACCATTTGGCTTCTGGGGAAATGAAAAGCTGTAGTTCTAAAGATCCCATGCTCACGCTTTGGGAGCTGAGTGGAATTCTGATGTCGGCAAAGTTTCCAAGTTGTATCTTTCCATCCGCAGGAAAAAGAATCTGGGTTGCTTGATGAGCCATATAGGGAAAAATTAAAGTCGCCCTTTCACTAGGAATGGTTTTAAACCAAACCTTATTTTCTTCTGTCAGCTCTGCATTGATTCTCACCCGATTGGCAGGCTGGGGAAGACTTTTCAGGATCGTAGGAAGGGTCGTGGCGCCTGGGAAAATGATGTCGATAGGATTGGGATTTAGTTGCGAGCAACTGCCTGCTGCGTCACAAGTGAAAAATATCGCCGCCCATTTTGGGATCTCTACAATTCGTTTCGATGAGATCAGTTCGTCGTGAATCCGGCCTACATTTAGGTCGCGACTTTGAATGTAGGAAACCCCGACAAAAGAAAGCAAGCAAAAGATCAAGGCTATAAGACTTGTTTCCTTATTGTATTTGCGATCTTTTTCCTTTTTCATAGTGAGTCTTTCTAAGAAGCTAGGAGCTTTCCTTCCTTATCCACAAATGCCATGGGAATATTCCATCTTTTAGCAAGTTCCACGAGAGACTTCTTATCAATACATTTGAGATAGGCGTCCATAGGTTCAATGAGGCCGTCTTTTGCAAGGGTGAGGAGGCATTCGTTAAGAAGCTGATTTCCCGCAGCTTTTTGGGTTATCATGGTGTTCTGAATGAGGTGGTTTTTGCCTTCCCGAATATTGCTTGAGACAGCGTCATCGACCACTAAGATTTCGTGGGCTGCCACACGTCCCCCACCTATTTTTTTCACGAGCGTTTGAGCTACTACTCCTTTTAAACTAGAAGCCAGCATGGTTCTAATTTGAGATTGCTGGTTCGAGGGGAATTGATCGATAATACGGTCAACCGTAGAAATGGCCGTATTGGTGTGAAGAGTACCAAAAACCAAGTGACCTGTTTCTGCGGTTTCAATAGCAATGGCAATGGTCTCCAAATCTCTAAGCTCGCCAATGAGAATGACATCAGGGTCTTCTCGGAGTGCTGCTTTAAGCGCTCGTTTGAAGCTTGAGGTGTGCTTTCCCACTTCCCTTTGATTGACAAGGCATCTTTGCTGAGGATGAACAAATTCTACGGGATCCTCAATCGTCAAAATGTGCTCATGGCGTTCCTTGTTGATTTTGTCGATCATGGCGGCGAGTGTTGTAGATTTGCCGGAACCTGTCGGACCAGTAACCAGAACAAGACCTTTGGTAAGGGCACAGAAATCTGTTATGGCCTTGGGGAGCTTTAACTGCTCTGCCGTTAAGATCTTAGCTGGAATTTGGCGAAGTACGGCCCCAACTCCATAGCCATCTCGAAACATGTTCACCCTAAAACGCCCAACACCGGGGAGTTCATAAGCAAAGTCTGTATCGTTAGCGCTAGAAAACTCTTCGCGGTTTTTAGGCGGCATGATCGGAAGGAGGTAGCGTTCCATGGTTGCAGCATCTAGAAGAGGCATTTCTTGGCGCTCAACCTCACCGTCTACTCGGAGCACAGGCGGTTGGGTTAAAGTCAGGTGTAAGTCGGAGGCTTTCTTGGCCATCATATGTCTTAGAAGGCTATCGATAGCAAAATCTCCGCTTCTTACCACCACTTTGTCGGGGTCATTGGCATCAAAAATAATGGGTTTATTTTCTTGGGCTGCAGAAGACGCTGCTGGGGGGGGCGACTGCCTCTGGACTGCAGGTTGCGGTGGGGCAGGAACTAAAGGCTTAACCGCTGCTGGCGTTGAAGACATCAGTTGGTCAGAGTTTGGAAGCGCCGGGGGTTGCCTGTTTTCTAAAGGTGCGACCTTAAGCTCACTTACCTTTAAAGGGGGCGAGCTATCCTCTGGCGGCAATGTGAATTGCATACTCGTGTTTGCTGCCTGAGCTTGTAAGGGTGCAGGTACCTCGGGTCGTAAAATTCCAGCTTGTGGGAGAGGCTTAAGTATAGGCGCCGCTAAGCCTTGGCTAAGGGGAGTTGGGGTTATAGGGCCTGGGGTAAGAGAAGGTGCCGAACTCAATCCCATTGCGGTGGGTTGGTTGACACCAGGGTTCAAGATTGACGTGAAGCCTTTGAGTCCAAAGCCCTGCTCCCCGTCCTCGTCGCCTTCAATACCTTCGGGAGATTCTCCTGGTATATTAGCTACTTGTGACATCCCCGTAGGATCAAAGGAGCCAAAGGCGGAATCTCGTTTGGAGCCAACGCTTCTAAGATCTACAAGCTCTCCAGGCTTAAAGGGCAAAGGAGGCGCATCAGGAAAGGGGCTTTTTCCAGGTTCGGAAATTTTCGACGGTTCCTCGGAAATGGAAAATCGACTTTCGTTTTCATATTCGTTCTGCCACTTTGTTTTGAGATCTGAAAACTTTTGATCTCCCGTTACCGGAAAGCAAATGGCAAGCTGCCACCCTTTTCCATGCTTCCAACCTAGGACATTCAAGTTTCCTAAGCCTGCGATATTTAAAATACCATGAGTGGGAGCTCCGGCATCGAGGGCATCCTTTGAAGTTGCAAATAAAAATCCAAAGACGTCCTCTAAAAAATTCTTCGTAGCAAGCGGACCAATATTTTTTGAGCCAGTGGGAGTATCTGCTACAGGCTCTTTACCTTCTTTGAGATAGACACAGCTAACCTTTTGAGCGATGGACTCTTTGAGAAGGGATTTGAATTGTTCCATGTTGATCCTCCAAATCAGTACACTATTTACTTCCGAAAATTAAAGACTTTATCTTGGGGTTTTTCCCGATTCTTGCAAAGTGCACCCAAAGGGGTATTCCTAGGAATCCTAAGGTTAGTAGCGCGGAGGCTTTAGCGAAGTCACTTACGGACTTGGGGCCTGCCTGGAGGGAACAACCGATCCCATTGACTTTGTTTTTCTTGACTTGCCCAGAATCAGCAATATTTGGAATTTCGTAGGGAATCTGATTTAGAAAAGCTTCTGCAAAGCCAGCCATAGTAGCCGTGTTGTCTTTGCGGGAAATCCCTTTGTCATTTTCAACAATGG
The DNA here is from genome assembly GCA_037142195.1 of Pseudomonadota bacterium. Lineage (GTDB taxonomy): Bacteria > Bdellovibrionota_B > Oligoflexia > Oligoflexales > CAIMVM01 > CAIMVM01. The sequence continues at coordinate 14,391 of JBAXBA010000048.1, read as the reverse complement.
TGATCCCACCCCAATTGATTCCAATCACTTGAGAGGTCTCAGCATCGATCAAAGCGGAACCGCTAGAGCCAAGATCCAAATCACAGGTGTGTCGCAGAGATACCTGAAGGACTTGGTCTAACTTGATATCATCGGGGCTAAAATAACCTAATATTTTACAGTCATTGATGGTAAGTGCTGCTACGGGCAAGGATACATCGTCTTCAGCGTCTTTAGCAAAACCACCCACTCGCGCGGGATGATGAAAGATGAGCGCCTTGCGTCCTGAAGGATCTCCTTTAAAGAAAGACAAAGATTGCGCATCAGAAGGTGGGTTTTCTTGTAGCTGAAAAACCCCGACATCAATTCTTGGATCCGTGCGCAAGCTGCCCGGGAGACATTTGACAAAAGGAGCTTTGCGGCTATTGTCACTGGTAAAATCAAAAAAAATGCGCGTCTCTTTGCATGCCTCTGGGATGAGGGTATCTAACTTGGAACCATCAGGACCTTCTTCGGCGAAGCAGTGATGATTGGTGACGACATGAAGCACGCCCTCCTTGTTTTTAATCATACTTCCCGTACAGAATATGGACGAACCATTTGTTTTTCGGGTTGCGATGACGACGGTTGCTTTTCTCACATTGGGAATATCGTTTTTTTCGGAAACAGTGACGATGTCGTTTGCTCCCAAAATATAGGCGACTCTGGACGTTTGAGATTTTGGTCTACAGTTCCAGGCAAAAGTAACAATTAATGCCATCCCCACTAGCTTATTCATTGATGATCCCTTTTTTTTCCATATCAACTACCACCTGTTTAAAGAAAGAATCAGCTTTTTGACGGATGAGTGAGCTGGGATCTTGCGCATAAAATCGTACTTTTCCAAGAGCTTCACGGGCGCTTTTGAGGTCGTTGCTTGATTGGATGTGCCAAAGAGCTAAATGGTAGTAAGCTACAGGGCTCTTGCTTTGGATGGCACGGTCTAAATAGTTCTTGGAAGTGCTAAAGTCTTTGGCCCGCCTAGCAGCTATGCTAGCACCTAAAATCGCTTGCAAACAGTCGTTACAGCGGCTTGCAGTTTGTTCAAATATGGAAACAGCGCGCTTCGAATTTCCCGTTTCTAAAAGGAGGTGCCCGAGGTTTAATCCTGCCGCAATCTCCTTGATGTCATCACTAAATGCCGATTCAAACAAGTTTTTTGCTTGTCTCAAATCTTGGGGATCGTTGCCGCGCTTCATCAAAGTCAAACCAGAAATATTTAAGGCAACCGTATTATTGGGATATTTTTCGCTGAGCAGCTTGGCATAGTAGGCCGCTTTTTCATGGCGTCCTTGCAGGTAGAGGCTTGTGGCAAGTGCTTCAAGACCTTCTTTAGACGCAGGATTTCTAGCTAAGAGATCTCTTGCAGACTCTTCTGATTTCTCATGCTTTCCTGTGACCATCTCAGCCTCAACCCGGTCTCTGGATAACTCTGTGGCATTCGTCCGTTTCAGCCATTCTGCATCTGAGACACCGGCATTCATGACGGCTCCTTGGTCGCCAGACTTAAGAACCAGCGCATTTTCCACTTCTTTAGAAGAGAGGCTATTTTGGTGGACACAGGCGGAAACGCCTAGGACTACAAAGGCCCAAAACACGTTTCTGGTCGCTTGGATCTTAGTTTTTTGCTGAGAAATAGGGAGCTTGCTAGTTGCTTCTTTGAAAAGAGAATCTTGATTTGATCTTAGCATTAATTCGCTCCTTTCGTGATTTGAAGTTGGACGTAGCCTTTTCCTTCCGAGCCTGTAACCGGCTCGAAGTTCCAATCGTTGGACGTACGCCAAATCACATCAAGCGCGGTTGTCGGATCAGATTCCCCGTCGATCACAATATCGTAGGCTTTCTTTTCAGAGCTATCCATAAGAGCAGAGATCCGGTCCATGGCAGACTTTTTGTAGGTGTTATAGGGGACAGTCTCCTCATCACCAAGAGTCGGATTGATGTTAATGTCATTCAGGACAGGTAAAAACGCGGCACCCGTGTTGGAAATTGTGATGAGAGCCAAAGCACAGTAAGCTGTTGGTCCTATGTCGCAGACGGTTTTCATCCTGCGTTCATAGGCACCGAATTCGTCTATCTTAGTTTTCAAAGCTGCCTTAGGATCTTTTAAAGTAATATTATTGACGGTCCTCAGCATGGCATCAATGGGCACAGCTTTAGCGAGGGTTAAGCGCATCTGAGCGGACTTTTGAACGAAAAGATAGTCGTCTCCAGAGAGAGCGGATACTTGAGCTTCAAGTTTAGAAATTCCAGACAGATCGTTTTTTTCACCTAGGTACTTGGCTTTTGCGCCAAAAGCCTCTGCTTTTTGCCAATTGTTGGGATTCTTTCTAAGTACGGTTTCCGCTGCCGTAAATGCTGATGAAGACTTGCCGTAATGCTCTTCGAGATAGAGAATTTGATAGCTACAATCCAAATCTTCTTGTTTTGAGAGTCTGCCGGTTTGTTGATGTTCTTTAATCCTTGCAATCGCAAGTCCATAGCGTTCGAGGCCTATCAAGAGCTGAATGAGGCGGCGTCTGAGAGCTAAACCCTTGTCGGACTTGCCATCTCGGGAGAGATAATTCCCAGAGAAAATGAGGGCATAAGGCTCCTGAGCTGCATCTTCTGACCACTGAAACGCCGTTGCATTGGCAATCAGCCACTCCTTAGAAGTGGGAAACCTTTTGGTCATATCATGGGCCCTAACAATCGCATCGATAAAACGATTTGTTTTGTGCAGCGACATACTTAAAAGCCAAAGGGCATGATCTTCGTTGGGCTTGGAAAAGGCGTCGACATATTCCGTTAGTTTTAGAATGGCTTTTTGAAAGTTTGAGGTTGCAAAGGCCGCTGTTCCACCTTCGTAAAGGGCCAATGCTAAGAGATCACTAGAAGAGAGACTTTTGCCATTAGCTTTAGGATTGACTCGGGCCTTTACAAGGAGCCGAGCCAGGACTTCGAGGTCTTCCCATTGTTTAGCGTTTTGATAGGTTGTTAACATTAACCATGCGGCATTGTTGGCGTGGATGCCGCTAGTGTTCTTTTGAAGCAGCTGATTCCAAAGTTTGAAAGCGACTATGGTTTCATTTTGAGCCATGGCAATCAGACCGCTGTGGGCGGCAAGTTTCCAATTGTCAGGCTGCTGGTCCAGTGCATCCCCATAATATTTACGCAGGAGGCTGAGTTCAGAAGGTACTTTAGCTTTATTCTTAAACCAAGGAGCCTCTTCGCTCCAACCGGCAACTTTGCTTTGAGACTTAATGGCAAGTCCATAGAGTCGTATTTTGTTTTCTTTTTTGGTGGCTATATCGCCAGCGGCATTTTGCCTGATGCCCGCATCTTTATTTTGACCCATTCCTTGGTAGAGTACTGCCGTGAGCTCCAAAATTTCTGCTTTATGATCTGGACTGGGTTTTGTTTTTGCGAGATAGCGGTCGGCAAGCGGAATCACCAATTTTCCTGCTTCGGGTTTCTTCTTAGCTTTCAGGGCTTCCGCTTTGATAAGGGATAGATACTCCTGAGTTAGAGCAGCAGGTCTATCAGGTGTTTTTTCTGTATCTAATTGTCTCGAAATCTCTGTTTCTAAGGCTAAAAACTGATTTGATTTCATCCAAGACGCTTTATGCCAGGCCAAAAGGCGAATGCGCCATGGGGTTTTGGAAGGGAGAGAGTCTTCTAGGTTTCGGGTGATTTTGATCGCTTCCATGATTTGCCCTTTGGCATAGAGCTCAAGAGAGCGTCTTTCATGGATGGCCGCAATCGTCTCCGTGTTCTTTATAGCAGCCGCGTCAAAAGGAAGGCTAAACCAGCTGTCTTTCGGGTCTGCACTGCGCCATATCCAAAGAACTTCATCGATGGCTTTTTCCCGAATGGCTTTTGCAACTCCAGCGAGATTTTTTACGGCATCATTGAGATACTTTTTGTATAGAGGATCTGGATTTCTCACCTTTGCGGTGTCATGGATACCAGCCAAAGCTCTAGCAGTTATAAGATTTAGCTGAAGTTGAAATGCTAGATTTGATTTCTGGTATACGTCCTTCCTTGATTCGATAAACTCTTTTAGTTTTCTAGCATCTCGAACATACGCATCGCTTCGAATTCGATCGTAAGTGACAACGGCCAGGGCTCTATTGCGGATGGAGGTAGACGCTTTTTTATTGGCAGACAATTCCAGAAAAGTCTGTTTGGAAAGACTGGAGTCTGGACTGCTTGCCGCCGTATAGAATTTAAATTGACTGAGACGTTCTGGATTGTTCTGGTAGGCCGTCGTGAGAAGGAAAAGAATTTTTTCTTTCTTCAATTTAAGCTGGCTAAGATCTGCCTCTTGGGCTGTTGTAAATACAGCGCCAGGAACTTTTTTAAACTTAACGTCTTCTATTGCTTCAGATGCTCGTATGACTTTTACAAGAATATCTTCTAACTCACTGGGAGTTCTTTTCTTGTCCTCATCGGCGTCATTTTCCGATGCTTTGATTTTATCGAGGAGTTCTCCGATATCAGGTGGTGAGGTTTCTTCCACTAAGCTCGAATTTCCGTCACGAAGACCTAGGAGAAACAGGTTTTGATCCCGCGCCACACTGGGAAACGGCAAAATCGGGGTCTCAGCGCGCACTGTTTGCGAACTCGTCAAAAACAGATAAGTGGAGAAAGCCAAAAGGATACGTATGACCATAGAATCACCTAATGCGAGAGTTTCTCTAAAATTCTAGCAGGTTCGCCTAGATTAAATGTTAAGGCTTTTAATATCAGCAGGTTGCGAGTTTAGATGGCTCGGCAAATTCGTCTTAGCGCTCACCTCTTGGAAAATACAATCTCATAATAGAGGACTCTAAATTAGCGATAATTATGTAAAAACCCAAAGGTTTGAAGTTTTTTGCCTGGCACCTCCGAGTCTTCCAAGTCATCATTAGAGGAGACAACAATGAAAAGAAACGTCTGGTGTGCAATGGGAATCTTAACCGGGTTAGTGGGTTGTGGAAATATGCAACCAGAAGACTATTTAAGGGCTGATTTGCTTAAACTGGGATTTATTCCCTATGAGGCTCCTATAGCGGAGGCAGGTACCGGTACTTTGGTCGGGGGCTCCGCAAAAGCTATGAATATCTATGCAGGTCCTCAACGGTGTTTTCCGGATATTGATTCACAGACGCAAAAGAAAACAGAAATTAGGGCATTAGCGGCTATCGATCTTCCTTCGAAAACCTCATCGTATAGAGTCTCAGGAAATGCCCGTGTCGGTCTCGTGAGTGCGCTTGGGAAAGGAAACTCGCCAGTTAAAGCTGGGGTTCAATTCGACAAAGCACAAACCATTGAGTTTAGTTATTCTGCACCCAAGCGTGAATATATGGACGCCGTAAAACTGATCTCGTTTTACCGAAACTCTATGCCAGAAAACTACATGGATCCCAAAACGGGCACGATGCAAAATGCTTGTAAAGATGCACTCGACAAACTAGGCTATATTAGAGAAGCCCTAGTGGTCGATGGTATGTCTTTTAAATTCTTTTCGTCAAACGGTGGCGCCATTGATTTGACCGTTGTCGACCCTAATACCCTTTTAGAATTTGGCTTTGGTACGACTTGGCAAGTCTCCCAAAAATACGAACTGAAAGTTTCTACAACAAAGTATATTGGCTACAGAATGGGGCAATTGAAACGTGAAAATGACGGTGTGTCATTTTGCACGGCGAATACTGTAAAAAATGATAGATACGAACTTAAGTGCGAATCCCTGGATCCAGATCCAGTGGTCAAAGCCTTAGGTTTTGCTGGATCTCCAAATGCCAATGGATCGAAGCCTCTTTTCCTTAAAGGTCTCAATAAATTGGTACCCCTTCAAGCAATTTATAAGTAGAAAATTTAGAGAATTCCATTTTATAAATCGCTTGCGAACTGGCCCTTAAAAAGGCCAGTTTTTTGATTTCTATTTCGAGTTGGAGCCGCATGCTAAAGCCCATGGGGGTGTCAAAAATGACGACACCCGCTATCGACGGTTCCTGATCGACCGCTTAAGACAACCGGTCTAGGACCTCTAATCACCTTAAATTTATGCCTTTTAGGTATTGGATCAGAACTTGAAGAGTGCTAGAGGTTCTGAGCCTTAGGCTCAGGATGCGGGTCCTTTTTAAGTCTAGGATTTTGGGGGCGTTATGTTCAGGGTTCAAAAAGTAAGGAATTTTCCCTCCTTGGTGGTCGTGGCCGCTTTGTGGCTTCCTTGGACTTTAATAGGTTGCGGGGAAAAGAAAGTTGCCCTTGAAAATCCCTTAGGCGATTCCAGTCAGTTTAATGAAGTTCTCGGAGGCTAGCAGTTAAGCGATAGATCTTGCATGGGTGCCCTAGATGGCCAAAAGCCGAAAGTGGGGACTTTGGTCTATCGAGTGTGGAATGGAAGTCGGGTCAATACTTACAGTTTTTCTGATTCTAGTGTGGAGTCAAGAGGGTCGCTGTCAGGTGGCGTTGTGGCAGAAACAGTTATGAACGTTCATCAGATCGTCGATTGTTCTGGTCCTGGTCAAAACGAAGGTTGCTCGGATGACTCCAAGACGATTTCAAAACCCATTCTACTTCCCATTTGTCAGGATTCCTTTCTTTATCCTAGAAATTCCTATGAGGGTGTAGCGGTTTCGAGCTTTACCAACATTTTTTCGATTTACAAATACTATCAGTCCATAGAACGCCAAGAGCTTCCTAAAGTGTCACTTGTCATTCTGCCGGCATTAGAAAGGCGATACACGTTTCCAGGAGCTGGGGAACGAAGGGAATTTCAGTTTGACAATCTTTCTTTTGTGGATTCTTTTCTGGATAAGCCCGCTTTTGTGATCTATCCGACAAGTAGCCAAAGACAACCGGGCGAAGAACCTCAGGCTCTTAATTTGTGGGAGTCCAGTTGGACACTCGCTCATGAGTTTGGGCATTTGGTACTCGCAGCTGTTTCAGGCGTTCAAAAGTCAGCACTTTTATTGAATTCGAATCATCGACTCATGGAATCTGGTTCGCAACGTGAGACCGTCGATGTTTTTCCTCAGTCCTCAAGTTACTTTCTTTCCTTCTTAGGCAGGTTTTTGGGGTTCAAAAAGTTTGTTTTTGATTCCTTAGAACCTAAAAGTATATCTTCCTTAAATAGTACTTTAGGACTAAGTGGACGCGCGGTCTCTCATCAAGAGATTTGGTCTGCGGTAAATGAAGGCTACGCAGACCTATTTGCAACCGCGGCGAGTAACGGCAGTTCTTTGACTCAAGGTGTACCCTGCATAGCGGTCTCCAGAAATCCCGATCAAGGCTACTTTCAGACGGGTGAAGCGAAATCGATGAGTACATTTGTCTTGTCTCAATTTATGGCTTCCGAGCCGACACCACCAGCTCGAAACTGCTCCGCGCCTGGGTATCAAAGTCCACACACTCTTGGGGCGATCATAGCCTATGGTCTCAGGCAGCTTTCTCTTTCCTACGGACAAGACTCCGCCGCTTTGGGCAAGAGTCTTGTGTTTTGGGCGCGACGCATGGGAGCTGTGGTGCGACGCGGTGGAGCCTTTCAGATGTCTGAATTAGTATTTGAAGGTGTCAAATCCTTTTCCAATCCAGCTTCCGATACCGTAGTTTTAACGACTTCTCAGTGCCAATTTCTCTATACAACTTTTCCTGTTTGGTTTGGCGAATGGCAACAAGCACGTCAACTTTACTGCAGATAGAAAAAGAGAAAAATCGAGAGATTACTTTTTAGCCGAGGCCTATTTCGCGAAGGCGCTTTGCCAAATAGTCCCCAGCGGTGATTTTAGGATACTTTACTTCGCCTCCAGAGATCTGCACACACGAAGAGAGGGGAGTTAAATCACACTCGGATCGTGGATGAGCAAAAAAGGGCATCGAAAATCTCTCTTCTCTCGAGTTATCAGGATTGACGACGCGATGGGTCGTAGATTTAAAGAGGCCATTCGTGATGTTTTGAAGCATGTCACCAGCATCAGCGATGATTTGCCCTTTGAGGGCATGAATAGGGCGCCACGTTCCATCACGTTGCAAAAGCTCAAGGCCTGAGGAGGTTGCTTCACAGAGTAGGGTGATGAGATTGATGTCTTCATGGGCTGCAGCACGGATGCTACTGGGGTTTCGATCTTCGGCTATAGGTGGGTAATGAATCACCCTCAAAATAGAGTTCCCTTCAAATGCCATGGACGAGAAACGAGATTCCTCAAGTTTAAGATATAGGGCAGCAGCTTTTAATAAGTCTGATGCACAATGATCGAGAGTTTCATAGAGACTGCTAAAGCTTGGCTTAAAATCAGAAAGTTCTGAAGGCCAGAGGTTTCTGGGATACTCTTGAAACCGCGCATGATCCGCAGGGAGCTCTCTTCCCACATGCCAAAATTCCTTTAGATCAGGAGCTTTGGAATCCTTTGCGTGCTCTTTGCCAAAACCAGTATGTCCCCGCTGTCCTTTTAGTTCTTTGACCTCGTACTGGGCTTTCGTCGCTTCAGGAAGCTTAAAATAATCTTTGGCGAGTCTATAGGAAGATTCAATAAGCTCCATGGGAACACCATGATTTTCAATGGCAAAAAAACCAATGTCGACTAAAGCATCACCAAGGGTAGTGACGAACTTTTGTCGGCGCGCAATATCGCCACTTCTAAAATCATTTAGGTCAACAACGGGTATGGTTTGCATAAGGCTCTCCTAAACTAATTCATGGCTGCTGCAAAGCAAGTCAGCTACGCACTGATACCTTAAAATCAAGGGTTGACGCAACGTAAAGCAGATTGGACGTGGTCCAGAGAGTGCTTTAATGTCAATTTTTACGCAAAAATAACGGCATGTTAGGTCTCCTATCTTCAACTTCTCAATAAGTGCGGGTAGCTGATGGACTATTGGGTAAGTTGCTGTAACTATCGTGGTTATGCAAAATAATGACATTCAAATCCCAGATATTCCCGAAAGCGAGCTGACTCCGCTGGTCAAGCTGCTGGCTATTATTGCGAATCAATCCACTGTGATTTCCAAGCAAGCAGAGCAGATTTCAAAGCAAGCAGAACAAATTCAGCGCGCCAAAGAGCAGATTCAGGGTCTTCGCGATGACATTGCGGTTCTTAAGGGTGAAAAAGCCAAGCCAAAGTTCCCCAAAAGCACCTTGGAAGATCCGGATAAAGGCAAAGAGAAAAACCCCAATGAAAAGCGCCCAGGATCGGCTAAACGCTCTAAAACGGCAGAACTGGTAATTCATGAAACGATTTGTCTGACTCCAGAGGGAGTTAAGGAAGGCTGGATCTTTAAGGGCTATAACGACTTTAATGTTCCAGGACTGGTTATAGAGCCGATTACACCAATTAGCGGGTACTCGACTATCTTGTTATTCCACTTCACAATAATGGCTGCGAGACAGACATCAGGGAAAAGGTCACGAAGAGAAAAGTCAGCGGTGGCACCCAGAGTGAACTTGGCCGCCAGGTTCGAGATACCTTCCTTAGTCTTAAGTGTACCTGCCGAAAGCTTAAGGTGTCATTTTGGAAGTATCTCAAAGATAGGAATGCAGCAGATAAAAATATCCCAAGTCTAGCCTCCCTAATCATGGAGAGAGTAGCCAAACCCACTTAAAGTAAATCCCAAGGGTCTGACAAATAATCGAAACTTTAAGGAAAAAACCTCCTTAAGGGTTACCCGTACTTATTGAGAGGTTACGTTGAAAACCTCTTGTCAGCCTTGTGTCTAATCCACTGGCAGGAATTTGCGTCTAAATGGACCGCTTTCTCATTGGTTCTCACCTATTTTAGATCTTGCCCTTCAATCTTGAATTAGTCGAATTCACGTTTTATGCGCTTCCGTCGATTATCTTCTCTAGCATTTCTTTGTACCTCGAGCTTCGCTTATTAAAAGCTAAAAGGTGGCCCAACGCTCTCCCAGGCGAAATAAGTCCATTGCGAAATCTTGATGACGAGCCAGAAACTTATCTGAAATTATAAATCCTATTTCATGTTGGCCAAAAAGTGTTTTGGTTCTTGAAATCTGCGTTGGAATAAGGGCTTTTTCTTGCACAAGTGGCTTTGCAACCTGTGTCGGCATAACTCCGATGCCAAGGCCTTGGACAGCCAAAGCCTTAAGTGTTTCAAAATTATTAAGCCGATGGAAAGCGAAGTTGGTAAGGCCAGACAAATGTTTTTCAACTGAGACTTTATTAGAATCAGATGCCTCAGGGAAAATAAGCAGAGGTTGTCCATGAACTTCATTTTGAATCGAAGGGGAAACATAAAATGAGTAAAAATCTTGAAAAAGAGAAAAATATACAAAACCTTTTTGCCTTCGCGACACAAGATTTACACCAATGGCTAAATCGATCTTTTCGGCAACAACGGCATCTCCTAAAGAGGAGCTTTGATCAACTAGAAGCGACATCGACACGTCGGGATAGATATCCCGCAAGTATTTTGACATCTCTTTAAAAAAATAGACGGCAATGCTGTCATACATCCCGAGTCTTACCATTCTCGGTACACTGGAAGCTTTGAGTTTTCGCAGAGTAACCTCGGCAGTATTCGCTTCGTTGAGAATCTTCTCCGCTGCTTTTAGCAAAATTTGGCCTTCTGCAGTAAGAATGAGCCCTTTGGAGGAACGAACAAATAGTTGTGTTTCTAGAACTGATTCGAGATTTGCTATGCTTTTAGATAGTCCAGCCTGAGAAATGCCGGTGGAGCGTGCGGCCTCACTGATCGAGGTGAAGTCAGCTAAGACACTAAAATAACGCAGTTTTTCTAGATGTTCACGCAGCGCCACCCATCGCCTCCAGTTATAGGCATATAACTCTAATAGTCTTAACTTGCAACACGAAGTTTATTAAATAGAAGATGTGTTCCTGGTGATGTTTCCAGAAATACTCAGTTCAACCAATCCCTAGTTGGAGATATTTATGTTTATTAAAATGACTTCTTCTGTGCTTGCATTAGGACTCTTCTCCCTTTCATCCTCTACCGCTTTTGCAAACTGGGGGGATCGATACCACAAAAAAATCGAATTTCCAGCGTCCACTGGAAGTCAGTTTCTTAAGCTAGAATGCGACTTCTATAACTCTCGGAATCAGGCCAACGACGAGGGTCAGATTACGGCGAAGCAATTTATGCGGCAGCTTGACCGGTTTGGTGAGCGAGTAGTCTGGACCAGTGTAACCGATACCCCAATTGAGATTCCTCCAGTTGTTGGCCGTGATGCACTCTACAGCCAAGACTTTGTAGCTCTTCCACAAACTCACTCCGAAAAGCCAAAACATGTTTATTCCGTCTCTCATGGTGAATATGCGTTTCCCGATACTCAGACAATTCTTCTCGACGAAGAAAACTCCCGCAAGAATGCATCTTTCGAAACCGAGGCACTTATCAAGTACATCGACTCGGTTTGCCCGTTTTGAGTTGCTGAAGTGCTGAGAGCAGCGCACTTAGGCGAAATTAGTACTTCTCATTGATTGCTACGGCTAAATTTCCCACCAGGCAGTCGGCACGGCTCTCCGTGCCAATGAGACTTGAGACATGCTTGGTGCAAAAGAATGGATGTAGTGCGCCTAGCATGGGATCTTCGCTTTGCTCCAAGCAAAGGCAAATGTTTATTATTATCGATTCCTTTCAAAATCGGTAGTAACGCATTTCCCAATACTCATGCTTGGCAATGAGACTTAGCGTTATTATCGGAAACTGACTGATTCGATAATAAGTGCTGTCTTGGAAGAAGCATCAAACGGAGGCCTATGCCATGAAAATACTGCAGTCGCCCGCAGGGCAAAAAACTCGCCCCCAAGAGGCGGATCAGTTATGCCCTGTGGGTCAACCTAGGATAAGAGCCTTCCGTGTCTTGAAAGGACAAGCCCAACCTAGGCCGCGACACATCACTATGGCCTTCATAACCTCAGAATAGATACACCTCACAAGTCTTGCTCCATGCCAAAAATTGATGGAGCTATGGAATCGCGCCTAGGTTTCGGAACGTCGCAATCGGGATCCCTTTCAAGACATGATAGGTTTTAATGCTAAAGATCCATTTTTGGGCGAGATATATGCCCTTAAACAGCGCAGAACTAGGGCCGAGACAAAACAACAAAACCGGCTGCGATGCGACAGACAGCCTTTCACCGAATAACCAGCACTAGCTCTGCGGAAGATCCACAATTTTTTGGGCCCAAAGGAGTATAGACTCAGCCTTAGCTACTACGTCTTGAGCTTCTTCAAAGGAAAGAATCAATACTCCCTCTTGATATCTACGAATGGATGCAAACTCCGAAAGACTTGCTAATTCATACCCAAATTCAAAGTTGGACGAAGTTGGAATTTTTCCGACTAAAATTCCTAGTTCATGAACCATCGGAACCGGAAGTTCTAAAGCACATAAGACTGCCTTTAATGACTTTTCAATAGACTGCTGACATAAAAAGAAAATATTTTCAGCACGTCCTGAGGTATTTGAAAAACTATCAAATAAAATTTTCGCACTTCCCAAATCGCCACTGGCAATCTTAAGGAGCTCCCTTGAGTATTCTTTTTTAAAAAGACGTTCCTGTTTTTGGGGACTCATACTGAACTCCTTTTAAAAAGCACTTGACCTTCTTCTGCAATGATCTCGCACACGCCACCAGTTTGAACTCGTCTCAGGAAGTCAGCTTCCTCGAAACAAAGAATGTCCTGAGGCCAATCATCAAGTCTCGGACGAGAAAAAAGCGTTTTTCGACCTTCAATTAAGGCTGGTATTGAGTCAAACAATACAGCAAAATCTACATCAGAATAATCGGTAAGTTCGCCACGTGATGCGGATCCAAAAAGAATCACGCGCGTTGGTGAACACCCATCCAAAATCCATTTGAGTTTTGACTCTACAAGGGATTCAGTTTCGGCATCTGAAATTTTTTTTGGAGAAAAACGACTCATAAAACGTCCCAATGAGCAAGGCTTACTGGGCAATAATAGCTTTTTTGACATGAATATAAAAGTAATTTTGACGACTATTTTTGGCCTGGCACTTCATTTTTAGCCGTATTCTATTTTTACTTTGACTATTCAATGTTCATTGTCTCCATAAATAAGACTAACGCAAACAGAATGACAATGAAAATTAATTTAGCCTTTGAGGCAGGGTAAAATCATCTTAATGGGCCCTCTCAAGACTTTCATTAGGTATTCATTTGAGAGAACATGTGGTTGTAACCTCAATATTTAGCCAAACAATTGGTTCTGCGTCCGATGCCGAGATATGCTCTCGCCTTTGAGCCAGAATTTATAGTCGCGAAATGACGAGCGTGATATTATTAAAACACACCTAAAGACCCTCTAGGCATGGTGGCACCAGGGCTCAAGAAACTCTAAGTATAGTCACTGGAGCGGAAGCTTGGCCTGATAGTCTGACGTGACTGTGCGACAAGTGAAAAAAAATCTTCAATCAACTGGCAAAACAAAGGAAGTTAAAAGAAGCCGCTTTTATGACGAAATTAAATTTGTCCCAAATATTTCGAAGCTCCGAATTTTGGTTTGAAGTGACAAGGAAGGCCATAGTTGACGACAACTCCCTTTAATTGTCCGACAAAGATCATTCCGAGGATGGGAAACGCATTATTCAGTTAAAATGTACTGACTAGTTGCGGTGCAATAAAAAACGTAACCATCTGAAAAATAGTAATTTTCTAGGCTCGTTAGGTATTTAGGTCAGGAAGTTAGGGATCAAGCAGCCTCGACAGGGTTGACGACCTCAATGGGAGTAGAAGTCGATGCTGCAGATTCATAGCCAATCATGACAACATCAATCAAAACGTGCTGAAGAATATCTTCTCCAAACTGGCTTGCGATCTTGAGTCGAAGCATCATTTCCGTATTAAAATCCATCCCGGTTGGCTGTTGTTTTTTGCCTTCCCACTGCGCCACAGCAGCGTGCGTTTTGCCCACAAGCTTTCCAAACTCGCCTTGCGTGAGTTCGAGATGAGACCGAAAAAACTTCACCTGCCTGCCTGTCAGCGGCGCATTGTGAAGGAGAAGAGCGTTGCGAACGAGGGCAGCCAATTTCTGTGCATCAACGTCAAGAACTCGGTATCCTGAAGGCATTATTTTCCAGCGTGCACCTTGAATCACGACGGGAAACCCAAACCCATCCCACAATATTTTATCTGGCAGCGTTTCCATATTTTTTAGCCCTCAAAAGATAAATTCACAACGGAAACCACGACAACTCCACCCTCGTCTGTTTCTATGGCTATTGGAATCCGGAGCTCGATCCTGTCCATAGTTTTCCCTCGGATTGAATACGCCCAACTTTGCAGATCGCCATTCCACTCATCCTTTTCCTCCTCATAGGTCCCTCGCCTAAGCACAGAAATGACATCGGCAACCGCTACATGAAACTTACGCAAACTTGTGCATAACAAGTTGACTGTTCATTTCC
>JBAXBA010000047.1:0-27490 GCA_037142195.1 Pseudomonadota bacterium | reverse complement strand
CATAGGCGAGCAATCGGCCTCTATTTAAAGTTGAAAAGTAACATTCCTTAGTTTCCTCTTGCTCTATCTTAAGAGAAGACACGAATTCATCTTTTAAGGTGTCAGACTGCAAGGAATTGCAAACGCCCACCGCGAGTGAGGCATCACTTACGTGAACCACCGGCCCTGAGTAGTGCGGAGCAATTTTTATGGCAGTATGGGCTTTACTGGTGGTGGCACCGCCAATCAATAATGGAATCTTAAGCTCAAGGCGCTCCATCTCTTTGGCAACTAGAATCATTTCATCCAAAGACGGCGTAATCAGACCTGAAAGCCCGATCATATGAGCACCGACCTCCTTTGCCTTCTGAATAATCGTCTCTAGCCTCACCATTACGCCAAGGTCATGAACTTGCCAATTATTACATGCTAAAACTACTGCGACAATATTCTTGCCGATGTCATGTACATCACCTTTAACGGTAGCAATAACAAACTGGCCCTGACTGCTTTGGGCAGACTTTAGTTTCTCTTTTTCAAGATGAGGTTCCAACCAAGCGACTGCTTGTTTCATAACACGAGCACTCTTAACCACTTGAGGAAGAAACATCTTCCCGGCTCCAAAAAGCTCTCCGACCACTTTCATGCCGTCCATTAAAGGGCCTTCAATGACAAGAAGCGGTCGTTTATATTTTGCAAAGGCCTCTTCTGTATCTTGAGTTATATACTCCGTGATGCCGGCTACCAAAGCATGAGACAGTCGTTCTTCGACGGATCCATCTCGCCATTCATGGGCAGCTTGGACTTTATCCTTAGCTACACCCTTATATTTCTCTGCATAAGCGATAAGATCGTCCGTGGCCGTGGCGGTTCGATTCAAGAGAACATCTTCTACGTGTTTTAAGAGCTCTGGTTCTACCTCTTCATAAACCTCTAGCATACCAGCATTTACTATGCCCATATCCAAGCCAGCTTTTATGCCATGAAAAAGGAATGATGCATGCATCGCTTCTCTAACCGTATGGTTACCTCTAAATGAAAAAGAAATATTGCTGATGCCGCCGCTTGTGAAGATTCCTGGGCAGCTTCGCTTGATTTCAGCAACCGCCTCTATGAAGTCTCGCCCGAAGTTCTGATGCTCTTCCATACCTGTAGCAACGGTTAAGACATTGGGATCTAAAATGATGTCGCAAGGATCCATTCCCACTACTTCTGTAAGAATCGAAAAGGATCTCTTGGCAATTCTAACTTTCTCATCTTTAGTTGCAGCTTGACCATTCTCATCAAACGCCATAACGACAACAGAAGCTCCATATTTTTGAATAAGCTTTGCTTGCCTAATAAATTCCGCTTCGCCTTCTTTTAGGCTGATGGAATTGACGATGCACTTTCCTTGAGTACATTGCAGTCCAGCTTCTAGTACCGACCACTTTGAGCTGTCGATCATAAACGGAACCTTAACAATGTCTGGCTCCGATGCTAACAAATTCAAAAACTTTCTCATGCAGGCAGCACTATCGAGCATGCCTTCGTCAAAGTTAATATCGATAATATTGGCACCGTTTTCAACTTGCTGCTTAGCAACTGCTAGGGCGCCATTAAAGTCACCATTTTTAATAAGTGTCGAAAACTTAGGAGAGCCCGTAACATTGGTGCGCTCGCCAACCATCAAGAAGTTTCTCGCCTCATGATCGACAAATAGAGATTCTAGCCCTGATAGCTTGAGACCTTTCTTAACTTTGGGGATGGTCCTTGGAGCGAAGGTCTTAACTGCTTTGGCGATTTCAGAAATATGGTCAGGGGTGGTACCACAGCAGCCACCCACAATATTAATGAGACCGTCTTTTGCAAACTGTTTTAAAAAGGCTGCCGTCATTGCTGGTGTTTCGTCATAGCCGGTTGCGCTTAAAGGATTGGGCAGTCCCGCGTTAGGATAACAGCTGATATAACAGTCTGCTATCCGAGACAGCTCTTCAATGTAGGGACGCATTTCCTTGGCCCCTAAGGCGCAATTAATGCCAACGCTTAATGGCTTAGCATGGGCAATAGAATGCCAAAAAGCTTCAATAGTTTGGCCCGATAACGTTCGCCCTGAGTTATCCGTAATGGTCACGGAAATCATGAGTGGAAGCCGAATACCTTTAGTTTCAAAGCAAGACTCAATTGCAAAAATCGATGCTTTCAAATTTAGGGTATCAAAGGTGGTTTCGGGTAGAAGTATGTCAACACCACCATCAATCAGACCAAGAATTTGCTCTGAATAGGATTCCACAAGTTCCATAAATGTCACCGAGCGAAAGCTGGGATCATTAACAAGAGGAGACATAGATGCTGTCTTATTAGTGGGCCCAATGGCTCCCGCGACAAAACAGGTCCGCTCTGGATTTCTTGCCACAAATTCTTCGACGCTCTTTCTTGCCAATTTGGCTGCTTCGAAATTCAGTTCGTAGGCCAAATGCTCTAAACCATAGTCGGCTTGAGCAATCGAAGTGCTGTTAAAGGTATTCGTTTCAATGATGTCTACACCTGCAGACAAATACTTTGTGTGAATATCAAAAATGATTTTAGGTTGAGTCAAAACCAAAAGATCATTATTGCCTCGCAAATCACGATCATGTTCTTTAAATCGATCGGCTCTAAAATCATCTTCACTAAGATTATATTGTTGTATCATGGTGCCCATGGCGCCATCGAGTATTAAGATACGCTCACTTAGCAAAGTGCTCAATTGACTAGACAATAAAACTTCCCCCCGGAAACTAGATGAATCCTAAAATACCAGAGGGGTGGGCCTATCTAAAGAAAAATCGACGCCTGAAAGCGAAGACTCAATTTCCACAATTTACTGGGAAAACGATGGAGCTTAGACTGCTGGCTGGAGCCCATGAAACACCTTGGGTGATGATTTCTTGTGCTGTGCTGTTTCGCTCCCCATCGGTTTCAAAGCTATTGCCAGCCGAAAGACTGCCGCCCTTGCACCAACCGCCACTGCCGTCTACAGGTTCGGCATGGCTTCCTCGACACAGCCTCTCCCAAAAGACATAGGATCCAGCAGAGTTTTCATCAAACTTGGAAAGAAGATAGCGCGCTGGCAAAAAGATCTTATCATCAGAAGATACAGATTTGGAGTACGAAAGGTACCTGTAGTCACCTCCTTTAAACATTGTAGTCGACGATCTAAATGATCGAACAGACTCAAAATTGTCATCGGTTTCTCCAGAATTTTCCACGCGGATAGTACCCCCTGCGGTGTCTGGATCTACAGTAATTTTAGAAATGATGTTCTCAGAGGATCGGTTGAGCAGCTTTGGGGATCCATTATGATAGATTTCTTTCTTTCCTTTATCATTCCAGCGCATATAGAGAAGGCTATTACCGTCAAAGCAAACATGCATCGAAGCCGTATATCCATCGCTAGAAAGGGACCTATATTCGACTGAAATTTTACCGGATTCGAAGGCCCTTGATGTTTTCCCCTCTGATCTTATCTTTTCTTCAGTAGATAATTTTCTGATAATTCGATTTGTCTTTTTTATGGCTTTTAAGAACTCCACACCAGCTTGGGTGAGTCTCATCTGCTCATTGGCATTCTGACGAAATCCCGAAACATCACCTGGGCTAGAAAGGTTTAATGCTGCGGTCGATGCATCATCGTAACTTGCCACTCCGCTTGGTATCGAAAACTCAATCTCAGTCGGAGCGAACTCTTTGGTTGTCGATCCGCCGTCTGTTTTTTTAGGGTTCCCAACATAGGTTCCGCATCCTGCTAGAACCAACACCCATGCATATCTTCTGGTCATTGTTTGTCACTCCGTTTAAAGAATGGAAAGAGCTGCACATTGAGTTGATATATGTCTCCCCCAGTGGCCTCTTCTACTGCTAACGTTTCTGAAATTAAGTCGGTTAGTTTTTGCTCCAATTTAGCAAAATTCTGAGGATTGAGCCTTACTGTTAAAGCCTGAATGGAACGTTCATCTTCCTTTACCCTTGTAAGGGACTCTTTGCCTAAGTCGATCATTTGTTGATGAAACCGCGTAACCGAGAGTGAATCCACATGTTTTGGCGTCTCTACTAGGGAAGCTTTGACGCTGATTTTTCCTGAATCGTCTTTAACCAGATAGTCCATTTTAAGAAGCTGATCCAGAGCAAGCTTTATAGTGTCAAGCCGTAGCGGAAAATTTAATGCATCCCTGATGGCTTCGGGATCTTGCAGTGAATTCGCATTCGCATAAATTTCACGAAGCACTGGAAAGTACCACTCTGATAAGTATTTAGATTGACGATCATCGAGATTGCCGTAGTTTTTCTTATTTTTCTCTGCCAACATTTTGATGAAATATTGGTCTCTTTCCTGGATATTTTTTGAATTTTGAAATTTAACGAGATTTTCAAAATATCTTTTCTCCGCCCCAACAAATCCTAGCGCGGATGATATCTTAGCTGCCGCTTTTGAAGTAAGAAGACGTTCGCTATTGACAAATAGTCGCAATACGTTAGTCCTAGAAAAACCTAAATCATTAGCAAATTCGATCCACGAGTAGGGCTTAACTTTCGTTTTAACTTCATTGTAAAGACTTTCTAAATACTCTTGGTAAGTCAAAAAAGAAGTTACTTTTTCATGGTTTTCAGCGATTTTTTTCAGATTATATTTAGAATTCATAACTCCCCAACCTTCAGAACTTCTCATCGGCAGACAAGAACAGCACCTCTAGTAATTCATTTTAAATACAATATAATCAGATATTTAGACATGATATTTCGACCGTTAATGTGGTTTTAGAAAGATATTTCTGCCTCTTTTCCTTCTTATTCCACCGCCTCTCGCTTTCGATCTCAACTCCCAGCCCAATTTTATGAAAACATTACATCTAAAGTTCTACAATTGACTGCGACAAACCGGGCCCAATAGTTTTTAAACCTAGTCCGTGGAATTGATATTTGACCTGACTGCTGGATGGGAGAGGTACAAAAATTTTGAATGATTCTTTCAAGTGGGGTAATAAGGGTGAGAGTTCTCTTTTTGGGGACATGCTCTCTTCAACTTTCGGCGCACTCCCTACGCCCTTAGATTCAGCCAAGTTGCCTTTATTGACCTCTAAACTTTTCCAAAATGGACTTAACACCCATCTCTTTTGCGTTTTTCTTAAGAAGAGGGATCCCACTGCGAACCGCATCTATGATTTGAAGAGCCCTTTTTGGGGAAATATCAACTCGCTTCGCCAGCTCCAGAAAGTGGGAATCCGTGGGATTACGCCCTTCGCCCATATAACTCATTGTGTGTTCACCATCGGGGCCAGCAGACCAAGTGAGGTCATAGGCAGGAGAAAGCTTCCAAGCTCCAGCCTCATCCATAAGAAATGAAAAATTTTTAGCATGATCGTCACGATTGTGAAAAACTGCATTAAAGAGAGCCAAACGGTAAGCTTTTTCAGCTTCAACTCGTGACTGCGTTAAAAGGTAAGTTGCTTTCAAAAACCCCTCATAGTCGAGACTAGGAATCCTAAAATCGGCGTGCAAGAGACCGGCGAGCGAGTGAAGATGACGGCGGCGATTACCTGGAAACCTGTCGAACCTGCGCATGCCAAACCACGTTCGCCCCTTGTTGTCATTGAAAAGAGCTGTTGGTTCTACATCAATGCCAAGTTGCCTTGCCGTTTGCGCATATAGAAACTCGGTTAAGGCCGCATCATTTTCGTCTTCTTTTACAGCGAATTTGATCAACCATGGTTCATAACCTTCCCGAGTCATCTCCGTATGACCTGAAATGATCGGCCCCTTATAGTAATGATTTGATCGCTCAGTTGTTTTAACTTCGGCAAGTATCTTTGGACGTGCGCCGCCTGGAGATCCTCCGACAAGAAGAATTTCGCTTAGAACTTCATCGCTAGCACCTTCCAAAACTCGGTAGGCATCGTCTGAGAGCGTGGTTAGATCAAGACGGAATGATGCTTCACTCGGAGGGTCAAGAGCTGGTTCATAAGTGAGCGCTCCAAGTGCTTTTGAACCTATAAAGGCTAATTTGTCGAGTGCCGTTGTTTCGTAATATCGCATGCCCATGCGCCGCATCGTCTGTGCCATGACAAGCAGGCCCCATCCGTCAGGTAACGAATCAGCAAAAACACCGTGGAGTCCAAAAAAAGGACGATCATCAGTTTTCGCTTGCCTCGCCCCCGAAATCGCCGCTAAATGAAACGGTGAAAGCGAAATTCTAGCCTTCAGGAAGTCCTCATCGTACTCAAACAAAATTGCTCCGGTGGACGACGACCGGTAGAGCGTCCCTACTGAGACTGTGGTCTCTGGCGACCAGCGAAGAGAAACTGCGAGTTTCGAAATACCTGCCTTCGTCTTCATAAGCGGGACTTTCGAACACGCTTTCGTTTCGGACTATTCTCACGCGCCTCTAACTCGGCAATCGTTCGAATCTCCCGTTCTTCGAAAATCCTATCGAAATCGCCTAGGGCACCTAAGGCCATGGCGATCCGAATAAGGGCATTTAGGGAAATCACACCCGTTTGTTCAAATTTTCGGAGAGTGGGCAGTGGCACTCCACTCTTTTCGGAAAGCTCTTTTTGTTGGATGTTGAGCGAAATACGTAAACTGCGAGCCCTACGAGCAATGGCCGCTTGCTTTTCGAAAGGCGCTTCCAACATTAGTAACATCATAGTATTCCTTAAGCCCACAAAATGGGCTATAGTGCTACTATAGTAGCGCTAAAATAGACCCCGGACAAGGGCAAATCTACCTCCAGAGATTGTACAAGATTCGGTAGGAGTGTTCGCCACTTACCCGACGGGATCTTAACCCGTTGTCAAATGTGACAGTGGCGGAAGTCTGTTTTTGCCGACATCTGGTGTTTCTAGCTAAATTGATATACCGCAACGACCTCTATCTCATACCTTTTATGACATCACGAGAGAGATGCGCAATATCCGATGCCGTGCAAACATAAGCCTCACCTCGTTGATTTAGTTCTCGCCCAATTTGGTTGTGGACCCAGACAGCTAAGGGGGCGGCTGAATCCCCAAAACCTTGCGCTACGAAACTTGCAAGAATTCCTGCTAAGACATCGCCGCTCCCGGCTTTCGCGAGAGAGGAGTAGCTATTGGGAATGATCCAGGACCGATCGCCGTCAGTAACGATGGGAGTTGTGCTTTTGAATGTAATTTGAATGCCTAGGTCTTTGGCCTTTTGGGTTAGTGCCGTAAGTTCAATAGATTCACCTTCTTTTCGGAAATAGGTTTCATACTCACCTGGATGGGGTGTCGCTATAATAGGACGACCCTGAGTTGGTTTTTTCCACTTCTCAAATACCGCCAATCCATCGGCATCGATGACTAAGGGGATATCAGTTTGTTCTAGGAGCGCAGAAAGGAAAGATTCTATTTGATCTCCTTGACCAAGACCCATGCCAATAGCCATGCTAGTAATTTTTCGCTTTTGAATGTAGTCCAAGACAAAAGAAACGTCCGAGATGCCAAAATTTAACTGGGACCCTGGCACTCCTAGTAACATGAGCTCCGGTGGGTAGGCTGGTTTAGAAGACCTTAATGCGAGTTCGGGAACCATGACGGAAACTAAGCCAGCGCCAGAGCGTAAGGCTGCTATGCCTGCCAAGATCGGAGCACCTATCATACCATTTGAACCGCCAATAATGAGAACATGCCCAAAGTTATTTTTATACCCGCTTTCTTTGCGCTGTGGCATCGTTGCACTTTCCAGAACTTGGATCTTAGGAAAGTCCGCTGCGGATGGAGGGAAATGGCCGATTTCCATTCGGTGAAGCCGTCCCATGAAGGATAGAGAGGGCTGCAAAACATGGCATAACCTGTAATACCCAAATACTAACGTATGGGTGGCTTGCACGGCGCCCTCGATGAGTTTCGATGAGTCAGCCTCCCATCCACTGGGTAAGTCTAAGGAAATGATATCGAGTGAGCTTTCCTTCATTTGTTTAAAAAAACTAAGATACGGCTCTGAAACGGGACCTCTAAAGCCAGAGCCAAAAACGGCGTCAATGATAACTCCTTCTTTGGCATCTATCCCATTTACTTTCGGTAAATTTAAGGCCTTCAAAGATTCATACATAACAAGAGTCGCATCGTTAAACAGAGCTTCCCCTTCTAAGTAAATCAGCTTTACCTCGCGACCTAAAGCAAAGAGATGCCTTGCAGCTGACATGGCATCACCTGCATTTCCGCCCTTTCCTAAAAATATAAAAACATCTCCCTTTGGGTAGTGTTTTTGTATAAATAGAGCACTTTGCAGCCCTGAACACTCCATAAGAGCGATTTCTGGTACGGCAAATTGTGTCTTCATTTTTCGTTCTAGCTTCTTTAAGTCTTCAGCATGCATTACAGATATAGTTTTAAGCATTCTGCCCTCCGAAACATCAGATATAGCAATTTATCTGGCATTTTGCTCCTTTTTTGCCAAAAAATAAGCCCCATTGGGCAGGATTACGCTATTGGAAGCAACCTTGGCTTCTAGTACATTTAAGGATGTAAATCATGTGATTCGTTAGGTATATAGAAAAACCCTTCTCATGCGATAAAGGCTGCCGAAATGCTAGAGATTCTTCAAAGAATTCGCCAAGAAACTGGAGACAAGCTCACAGTTGGATTGTCAGATGAAACCATCCGTCAGTTTTTAGAGTCTGATCCAAGACTTGGCTATGCCATCAAAACTGCAGAGGCAACTTTCTCCGAATGGAAATTACTTTATCCCACGCATTTTAAGATGTCCGAAAAGGAGCTTATTACCTTTACTCAAAAGAATTTTGTAAATTTCTATGCGGCCGATGCCATTAACCCCTATCTCGCCTTATCCGCCAAAGGCCCTTGGATTGTCACAACCTGTGGGGCAGTGATCTATGATGCCGGCGGATACGGAATGTTAGGCTCGGGTCATTCCCCTGAATTTGTCTTGAAAGTGTTGGCAAAAGAACATGTGATGGCGAACATCATGACTGCAAGCTTTAGCCAGCTCCGTTTTGTTGAGAAAATGCAGGCGGAAATAGGACAACGCCGTTCTGCTGCACTGAGGCACCCTTATAGCCATTTTATCGCCATGAATTCAGGCTCCGAGTCGATGACCGTCGCCACGCGAATTTCTGATGTAAACGCTGAAAAATTGACTTCAAAAGGTGGTATTCATGAAGGAAAGAAAATTAAGTTTCTCGCCTTAAAGGGCGGCTTTCATGGAAGAACCGAACGCCCCGCTCAAGCGAGTGACTCCTCTCGACGAAATTATGAAAAAAACCTCGCTTCTTTTAAGGGATTAGACAACTTAGTGCTCGTAGAGCCTAATGACGTTCAAGGCTTAAAAAAAGCATTTGAAACAGCAAATCATAATGGGGTGTTTTTTGAATTGATGTTCATGGAGCCGGTAATGGGAGAAGGTAATCCAGGACTGGCTGCAACTCCCGAGTTCTTTAAAACAGCTAGAGAGCTGACCCAAAAAATGGGCACTTTGCTCGTTGTGGATTCTATCCAAGCTGGAATCAGAGCTCAAGGCTACCTTTCTATTTGTGACTACCCAGGCTTTGAAAACCTTGAGGCTCCCGACTTGGAGTCTTTCTCCAAAGCATTAAATGCCGGTCAGTACCCCCTCTCCGTCTTAGCCATGGCTCCAGGCGTGTCTGCTCTTTATGCTAAGGGTATCTACGGCAACACCATGACTGCGAACCCCAAAGCACTTGAAACTGCCTGCGCCGTTCTAGATAATATGACCGAAGGTCTTAGATTAAACATTCGTCACCGAGGTAGCGAGTTTGTGACTAAACTACGAGGACTCATGTCTGAGTTTCCTGGCGTTGTCACAGGTGTGCAAGGAACTGGCCTTCTGGTCTCTTGTGAAATCAACGGAGATATTTTTGACGTTGTCGGTTGGGATGGCATTGAAACTGTCATGCGAAAGAATGGCATTGGGGTGATCCATGGGGGAATCAATTCTCTAAGATTCACTCCCGTTTTTGACATTTCTTCGGCAGAGATTGACGTCCTAGTTGACGGCATCAGACATGCCTTGAAAACAGCAAAAAAGAAGCGCTAGTGGGTAATTGACCTTATGCGTGAATCGCTTTTTATAAGTATAATAAAGTAGTGCATTTTTTGTGCACTCCTTTTTTTGAGCGCTATGACCACTAAAGTTGTTATTGTTGATGATCATGAAGTGATCCTTTCTGCCTTGAAGGAACAAGTTGAGTCTTTAGACGGCTTTGTTGTGGCTTCCACATTTCTAGAAATGAACGGTTGTCTGGGATGGTTTGAAACGAATGATGCGGACATTTTAGTTTTGGACATTTATATTGACTCAAGTTATATCCTAAATTTTATTCCTAAAATTAGAAAAACCCGCCCCAACTTAAAAGTGATCCTCATCTCCGGAAATTTTTCAGAAACGATCTCTAAATGCATCTCCAGCTTGCAGATACAGGGCATTTGGGAAAAGCTTCAAAATTTAGATTCGTTTTCTAAACTTCTCTTACAAGTTGCGGAAATGCCCGAAAAATCCTTTGATTCTAGGCTCGCTCTTACCTTTGTAACTCCGCGCGAAGAAGAGATTTGCATACTTTTAGCCCAAGGATATTCCGTTAAAAAAGTGGCAAAAATTCTTAATTTAGCTGATAAAACCATTGATGCTCACAAAGCCAATATCATGAGCAAAATCGGTGCTAAAAATCAAAATGAACTTGTAAAATGGTCTCTTGCGTTTGGACTTATCATCTTATAAATCCAAAATGGCCTAGGTAGACGCACTTGCTAAACGAGGAGAGACCATCTGGCGAGGAAAAGGAAGGTGTCTCACACCACACCAAAATCAAGCAGGAATTAAGCCTTCTCGAATCGCGTATCTAGTCAAATCGACCTGTGTGTGAATGCTTAGTTTTGCCATGATGTTTGACTTATGACGTTCCACTGTTTTCGAACTGATATTTAAAGACTTTGCAATTTCTTTCGCGGTAAGTCCTTTAGCGACACTGCATAAAACCTCAAGCTCCCTCGGGCTTAACAGCTCACGCTTTATAACCACTTTGCCTAACTCAACTTGATCATGTGGCAAATTTACAATTCTTTCTGCAGCTTCAGATGAAAAATAGGAGCTCCCCTTAAAGACATCTCTTAGAGCCGTTACAATTTTCAAGGAAGGCTCAGACTTTGCAATAAAACCAGCGCCGCCAGACCTTATGGCTCTTTCCAGGTTAATGTCTGTAGTGTATGCGGAAAGAAATATAACTTTAGAGCCCGGCGCTGCTAAACGAAACTCTTTTGTGTATTCGAAAGCATCTTCTCCAGGTAAAGAAATATCGGTAATGATGAGATGCGGTTTCGTCTTTCGAATGAGTTCGAGTCCCTCTTTAGCGGTGTTCGCCTCGCCCACCACTTTCATGTCAGGCTGGCTGTTGATGACAATCACGAGTCCTTCTCGAACTACTTCATGATCATCAATAATTACTACTTTGAGTGACTCGGCTACTTGATTCATTCTTATCTCCGTTTTGCCAACCTCAGTTTCGCATGTTTTAAGGTTGTATCTTCGGGGTGTTTCTACTTAATCTTCTCGGAACACACGATATCCCAATATCTTACACGATTCGTTGCATATTTGCCGCCCATTTAAACGCTATTGCGAGCATTTCCATGAATTTATTACATTTTGCCTCTGCGGCAGCTTGTGTGCAATTTTTGCGCAAGTAAATCTATGCGTTTATTTATTATCGGCCCAACTATCACTTTTATTCAGATCTTAATGCCATTTTTTTGCTGACGACTTCGGAATCTGCAATTCGCGTCTTTTGTGACTTTCAATATGGTATCATTTGGCACTCTTCGTTGTTTTTGGATAAAAGAGTCTATTTCTATCTGGCAACAAGAAAGCTGCCCTCTTCTCACTTTTAAGGTCCTAGTGAGCGAAAACGAGTTCAGGCTTAGATTTGAGCTGCATGATAAGGGTTTTTATGTAATTCTTAGTGCGACTTATTTATACTTTAATTACTCAATTATTGGGGCAGCCTTATGTTGGTAGCTGTGTTTTGGATATTTCGTTGTATCCAGGAATTGATGGAAACCCTTCTTTCTTTAATCAATCGCCAATATTTTCAAAATCCTGAACGGCAAAAGGAAGCTTCTGATGTTTTAGGGATATCGACTTCAGACTTAGAAAAAGCCAGTTCCTATTCTAAAGACAAACAGTCTTTTGGACTCATATCTTCTTGGTTGTCTCTTTTGGCTTTTTCGATTTTTTGGTATGTGGGTGGTTTCGGTTTACTTGATGATTGGTCATTGCAAATTTCTCATAGTCTGTGGACGGGAAGCATATCTCATGCCCTCGTTTTCTTTGCTGGACTTTCTATTTTGAGCTCTATTTTAAGTATTCCTTTAAGTTTGTATTCCACTTTTGTAATTGAAGAAAAACACGGCTTTAATCGTCAAACATTAAAGGGATTCTTTGGTGATGTCCTGAAGGGTGCAATGCTTGGCTCCCTTCTTGGTGGCTTATTAATTTCTGGACTGATTTGGGTGATGGACCGCCTGGGTGAGAGTTGGTGGATTTGGGCATGGGCTTTAGTTGCTTTCTTTAGCATTTTTCTAGCTTGGGTATTCCCATCTTTTTTAGCCCCCTTATTTAATAAGTTTCAGCCCCTCCCTGAAGGTGAGCTCAAAGAAAAAATTCAAGCGCTTGCTGCTCGCGTCGAATTTCCAGCTGGCGATGTTTCAGTCATGGATGCTTCTAAACGAAGCTCTCACGGAAATGCGTATTTCACAGGTGTCTTTGGAAAGAAGAAAATTGTTTTATTTGACACATTGGTTCAAGCTATGACTCCGACGCAAGTATCTGCCGTTTTGGCCCATGAACTGGGTCATTTTAAATTAAAGCATGTGCGCTGGAGCCTTTTGCGCGGTATCGCCATGATGGGTGTTTCCTTCTTTCTCTTGTCGAAAGCATTGCCTCTTCTTCCTTTTTATGAAGCTCTGGGCTTTCACCAAGTCTCTTATCACGCCGCTTTAGTCGTGTTTTCTCTCTGGTTTGGACTGATTCAATTTTATTTTCAGCCCCTATCTGCTTGGATGAGTAGGCGTAATGAGTTTGCTGCAGATAGATTTGCGAAGACTTATGAAAGCGCTGATGAACTTGTAAACGCGCTGTTAAAGCTTCGGGAGACGAGTCATGCGATGCCTCTCTCGCACCCTATTTATTCAGCTTTCTACCACTCTCACCCGCCACTTTTAGAGAGAATTCGCGTCCTGCGTTCTTTGTCTTGATAGAGGGCTGAAGCAGGTTCGGTGAACGAGACTCCATGCGAGGTCCTTGATTCATTTGATTTCCTAAGGTCACGACTTTCCGGGGCATCCTGGAAGTTTTGCAGAATTTTTTTTGAGAAATTAGAACTATCTCTAGCTGGACTTGGATTTCAGAGCGGTACTTTCTCGACAAAAAGTTTCTGTAAGTAGGGAACCCAGGTAGCTTACAGGCCGAGATTGGAACGGGTTTATCTCTGATGGAATCAGAGATTTCTTCATAAGAAATCAAACATCTTTGGCACTGTAAGCCAGAAACTTCGCAGCAATAGCCTACAATTAATAACTTATATACTACTTTGAGCGAGTTCCTTAATTAATTTCAAAAACAGTCGATGAGGATGTGTTCTTAGGTTTGAAAGCGTTTTATATGAAGGTTGCTCCTAGCACTATTCTTTCTAAGAGAGGTTTTTCTCTTCTAGAGGCTATGGTTACAATAGGGATACTTTCCACTGCAGGAATGATTCTCATGAATATGAATATGACTGCTATGAAGGCTTCAAAGTCTTCAAGTATGAGATCCGAGTTGCAGGATATTAAGCAAACTCTTAACTCACGACTAAGTTGTCTTATGACCCTGGATTCTTTTGGGCCGAGTCGGCCCGTTAAATGCTCTGGACCAGTTACACTGAGAGATAAAAACAGCACTATTTTGGTTCCTCCCAATGGAAAACTTGGAGGCTGGACCATTTCAGCTCGCTGTGAAAAAATAAATGGAAATAATGGTCTTTCCATTTATGCGACTCGAAAGAAAGCGGATGGTCAATTTGCAAAGGATCCTTTAAATCCAAATATTATTTTAGACGAGACGAATCCACTGAGTCTCCTATATAAAGCTGATGTCAGACCTTGTTCTGATTTTTTTGTACCTGATGCTGCGCTAGAATCTTTGGCAAAAACTTGCTCCGAAAGTCAAAGGCAGGGAGCGCATAGTCCCAACGGCGAAGGTGCTTGCCAAAATATGCCGGCTCTTTTTAATGTTCCTTTAAAAGACTTGAACGCTGCTTTAACGTCTGGAAGTGGCGACTCTAAGTCGGAAGATAGTTGCGATCCCGGAAATATTGCCGAGTCTTTTTTGTTTTGCATGTCAGGCTGTGCTCGTTGGTGCCAAATTTCTAGAAGCTCTAAGTCCAATTTCACATCGGGAGTCTTTTTGGATCTAAATATCTCACAGAGTACTGCTAACTGTGGTTGTTTTTAATTTTATGCTGGATTTCACCTAGGTTGAGCCACCTGATTTCACCAAGATTGAGCCACCCACTTTCAGGGGTTTGAGCCACTTCATGAAGGAGTTTCGAAGTTGGGATATTGCGAATCTGGTTGTGAAATGCTGGTAAGCAGGAACCAAGCCAGCGAGACTAAATCTCTTTTTCATTATATTTTCCCGATTCATGCAAATGAGGCATTGCCATTACGATGCCAAAAAAGTCTTGAACCATATGTCAGTATGGTGTATGGTCATATCTTAATGTAAGCCAAAATGGAGGCTCCATGCAGACCTTAGACCTTACCCCAGCCCAATTTAAAGCCCTAAAATGCTTTCGTTCTTTTTTAGAAGATAGCGGCTCTAGCCCAACCTTAAGAGAATTAGCTCAAGAGATGGGCTACGGCGCGGTTGGATCCGCACAAGATGTGGTAAAAGCGCTTCAAAAGAAAGGCTTCTTATCAATACCTGAAAAACATTTATCACGCTCTCTAAGGCTCACGGAAAAAGCAGAAGAACTGTTAGGGGTCGCAAAGTCCGCGGTTGAAGATTTTTTTCAAATTCCCAAATTGGGCAATGTACCAGCAGGAAACCCTATTCTCGCCATTGAAGAAAAAGTGGGAACTCTATTGATTTCCAAAAGCCTTGTCTCAAAAAATGCAAAGCCCAAAAAGGGTCTGTTAGACAATCTTTTTGCTTTGGCCGCTACCGGCGACTCGATGATCGGGGCAGGCATTTTAGATGGGGACTGGCTTATAGTAGAAAGTACTCCTGTCGCTGCTTTGGGAGATATTGTCATTGCGCGCCTCGACGGCGATGCCACCGTAAAGCGACTCGCTAAAGTAAGAGGAAAATGGGCCCTAAAACCAGAAAACCCAGATTTTAATGTGATTACGTCCCCCTTTGAAATTGTGGGACGAGTCGTCGCTTTGCAAAGAATTTTCTAATTCATTAAAGATTGATTATGCCTCATCCTATATCGAATCACGTTCACCTAGCCTCTGCCATGGCTCGTGATACTTTTTTATCGTCTGACGATGAAAGTCTGGATCTTTTTTTAGGGGGAGGACTGCCACTCCCGGGCGTAAGTCTCTGGACAGGCTCTCTAGGAAGTCGCGTTCGGGAAATCCTCTTAAAGTGGGTTGTGAGTCAACAGAAGAATCGACAATGCGTCTTATGGGTTATGGGCCTACAAAGCGTTCAGATACTTGCAAGCTCTTGGGCCTCGCGAGGAGTTGATCTTTCCAAACTCTATTTTTCGTATTCCTCTAGCCCCTTAGCGGAATTAAAAGAAGTATTTTTTTCTGATATTTTTCCTTTAATCATCCTTGATAGCATCGTTTTTTCGAATGAAGATCAAGCTTTCCTATCACAGATTGCAAGACGTAAAGAAAAATCTCTGGTCATCCTTCAAAATCAAAATGTGGCGATTCCATCTGTTCATCCGACCATAAGACATAAGGTAAACGTAAGCGCCAGCGGCCCTGATACGGTGCTTCTAAAACATAATGAACGCTCCTTCACAGTCGCTTTGGCACCCGCCCGATAAATAATTTTCTACCGATGTTGACAAGAAAGAACTTCACATATACCATATTTATGTATGGAATAGGAGTTCATTATGTACCTCAGTGGCCCTTTTATGGTCGTTTCACTTCATCACGCAAGAGCCCATGAAAAGACTCGTCTCTCTGAAATCTCCCCTGACATTATGGCATGGGATTCTGAGAGGTGGCTTATATCTTTAAAAAGTGTCGACTCTTATTGGAAATCTGTAGGCGGTGAAGACCTGCTTCAAACCTTAAGGTCTCTTTTAGACAAGATGTTTGATCAAGCAGCCCTGCCACACATTGGTCAAGCCTCCTGTTATCGGGCCTCATTTGCGCAAAATCCATGGAGAGCCCTTCTGCTGCACCGCAGTATGGAGGAAAGACAGATCAATGGTCTTGTAGGAGAAAGCTCACAGGTCGCATCCAAGCTTTATTCTAAGACACGCTGGGATCAATTTTGGACGTTAGGACGTGACGTATGTTTTCACTTGCGTGACACAAATCAGAAGCAGGAGTCTAAAAGATTAGAAAAAATCTTAAATATAATGGAGTCTTCCTTTGCTGGGCTTGGCATAAAACAACCCGACTTATTGTCTGACATCCCCCACAGCCAAATTGAGAGACGATTCTCAGATTGGGGGCTGCGACTATGGGAATGGACCTGGTGGTCTCCAGAAAAAGATATTCGGCAAATTTATTTTCCATGGAAAACTTGGGAAGAATCTAAAAAGTATGAAATTTTTCGAGATTTAGATGAAGATCTTAATCAATGGGATCAAGTTGAAGAAGAACTTCGGGTAGACCTAAGAAGGCTTTACAGCAGCCTTCCCTCGTATCTTAGAGTTCTAGAAATGAGCTGGTCGGTTCATCTAGACAAAGACACTCATCTGAATGTGCCGATTCTATTTAGATCGCCTATGAATCTCGCCTTGGATCTTCCAGATGCCAAGATCGTTTTAAAACAAATCTATCATGGTTTTTGGGGAACCTTAGACTCTTCCATACAAAAAACGGATAACAAGCTAGGACTCAAAAGCTGGTGTTTAAAGATCACAAAACATTCCTTTGCTCGCCAGGAACTTAAATCTCTTTTTTGTGATACCGATCGCTCCAGCGAGGTGGCGACTCTCAGCAATCGACTGGTAGCACCTCTTCTTAGATTTGAGCTCAGTGATGATCCCTGGCCTGAGCATTCCTTTAAACCCATTGAAATAGGACAAAGCCACTTAAACCCTACATGTTTTAGAAGTTCAGACCGCCCACTTTTTTTGTGGAAAATACCGATACCAGCCAAAGAACCAAAAACCAAACATTTTTTAGAACGGGTCTCCTCTCGCTGGTGGGAGAAAGGTTATTTTGGTCGTCGAGATTACTACAGCAGTCAGGATCTTGAAGGACAATGTCACTGGATGTTTAAGGATCAGGAAGGATTTTGGTATCAACATGGCATCTTTGCTTAAAAAATATAAATGGTACGAATGGTCAAACCATACGAATTTCAGCTTCTTAAAAGGAGCTGGACATCCTGAAGAGTTTGTTCAAAGAGCCAGGTCCCTGGACTATGGCGGCCTAGGATTTTGTGATTATGACGGCGTTTACGGAATTGTCCGAGCTTTTCGAGAGGGGAAAAAACATGATGATTTTCAAAAAGATTTCAGATTATTTTATGGTGTTGAGCTGCATTTGGCCGAAAATCAAACTCTATCTTTGGATGTTCGGGATACTGTTATCGCTTACCCTCTAAGCTTAAAGGGATATGGGAACCTTTGCCGGATCATTTCAAAAGCACACGAGAGAGGCAAGCATAAACCATGGATCTCCCCTCAGGAAATCCTATCTCTCGACTGTAATGAAATTATTTTTATTCAGCCCTCTCGTGGCCTCTTACGGCGTGAGGATGACTCTTTTTCTAAACGACTGAAATTATTTAAAGAAGCTTTTTCTGGTAATTTTTTCCAGATATTTACGCGCACACTATCACCCTATACCGATTTTTGGCAAAAGAAGATTATTGAAGAAACCCAGGCTTTAGATATTCCTATCATCCTAAGCCAAGATACTTTTTTTCCAAATCCTTCTCAAAAGTTCCTCCATGATTTAGTCCAGGCAATACGGCTTAACTCTACCCTTGAAGAGGCTTCGGAATATTTATTCGTTAATGACGAAAGATCTCTCCACAGTCTTCGTGAAATCGAAGCGCGCTTTTCCGGATACCCTTTCTTTG
Source organism: Pseudomonadota bacterium (assembly GCA_037142195.1). GTDB lineage: Bacteria > Bdellovibrionota_B > Oligoflexia > Oligoflexales > CAIMVM01 > CAIMVM01. Next base: position 9,235 of record JBAXBA010000047.1, on the reverse strand, counting down.
AAAAGTCACTAAAGATAAGCCAAAGTCTTGCAGAGAGATTTCATTTTGATCTTGTTGAACTTAGATACCGTTACCCTAAGGAGCTGATACCAGAGGGATATGATTCCCAGGGTTGGTTAGAGAAGGTATCTTATGACGCCGCTAAAGCGCGCTATGGCATCGAAGTCCCTAAGAGAGTTTTGGAGATTCTGAAAAAAGAACTTCAGCTTGTAAAAGAACTTGGTTTTTCTGACTATTTCTTAACGGTTTGGGAAATTGTCCGTTGGGCGAGAGAGCAAGGTATTCTGTGTCAAGGACGAGGGTCAGCTGCTAATTCCGTAATTTGCTATGTGCTTTCCATCACGGCTGTAGATCCTGGATCTTTTGACGTTCTCTTTGAACGTTTTCTAAGTGCAGAACGGGGAGATCCGCCAGACATAGATGTGGATTTTGAGCACGAAAGACGCGAAGAAGTCATTCAGCACATCTATGAATTTTATGGTCGCGACCGAGCCGCAATGGTAGCGAATGTGATAACTTTTAGAACTCGAGGTGCCATGCGCGCTGTCGGAAAAGCGCTAGGAATCTGTGAAGAGCTCTTGAACCAAGTATCTGAAGACAAGTCCACTCTTGCTTTGCGCGGAGAGGGCCCAGAAGGCATTCTAAGCTTCTGTGAAAAAGAATATTCCGCGTCAAATCCAGAGAAACCCATCCCGTGGGGGCTATGGGGGAGTCTTGCTGAGGCTCTTAAAGGATATCCCAGACACTTAGGGATTCACTCTGGTGGATTTGTTATCACTGGCGAAGCTCTCACCCAATTTTCTCCGGTTGAAATGGCCACTATGGAAAACCGCCAAGTGATCCAATGGTCTAAAGATGATATTGAAACCCTTAACTTTTTTAAAATAGATATTCTCGCTTTAGGGATTTTAACCGCGATTCAAAAAACTATGGATCTTATGGCTAAAAATCACGGAAGACATGTCACTCTCGCTACAATTCCTGTCGAAGATCCCTCGACCTATGAAATGATTTCTAGAGCTGATACCGTCGGTACATTTCAAATCGAATCTAGAGCTCAAATGTCGATGCTTCCCAGACTTAGACCTAGAACCTTTTATGACCTTGTGATTCAAGTGGCGATTATTCGACCAGGGCCCATTCAAGGTGGCTTTATTCATCCCTTTCTCAAGCGCAGAAACGGCGAGGAACCCATTCATTACGCCCATCCTAAATTGATACCCATTTTAAAGCGCACCTTGGGTGTCCCTTTATTTCAAGAGCAGGTGATGCGCATCGCCATGGCCGTCGGAGGCTTTAATCCTGGTGAGGCAGATCAGCTGAGACGCTACCTTGGCTCATGGCAAATTAAAGGAGATCTTGGTCCTTGGCTCATAAAGCTCAAAGCCGGCATGCTCAAAGAGAAAATTCACCCCCAGTTTATCGAGTCTACCATGAGGCAGATGGAAGGATTTTCCGCTTATGGATTTCCTGAGTCCCATGCCGCTTCTTTTGCCCTCATTGCATATACTTCGGCGTGGCTTAAGTGCCACTATCCGGAGGCTTTTTTTGCAGCCCTCCTCAACTCCCAACCTATGGGCTTTTACAGCCCACACACCCTTCTGCAGTCGGCTCGACGGGATGGCGTACGGATCCTGCCGCCGTCCGTAAATCATTCCGAATGGGACTACTCCCTTGAGACGACTGCAGGAAGCGTGCGCCCTTTCGCGATCAGAATGGGTCTAAGATCCATTAAAGGCGTAAGACGACCTGCTATCGATGCCATGATCCATATACGAAATAGACAAGGAATCTGGCGCGATCATGAGCGCTTTATCAAAGAAAGCTCAGTAGACCGCATGACCATCGCTTCACTTGCTGGCGCCGGAGCACTTTCTGAGTTCGGGTTAACTCGCCGCGACGCGATTTGGAGCGCTTTAAAAGCACCTTGCTTTGGCACTCTCGATGAATATGAGGGCGGCTTCAAATTTCCTAAAGAGACCCCTGGTGAAATGGTCGATGGCGACTTCAAAGCCACAGATACCTCTCTCTACATGCATCCCACCGAAGTGCAAAAAGTCTATTACTGGAACTATGATCTTCCGTCATCTGACCTCACGACCTCAAGACAAATTCCTTTTCGCAGAGATGGAGAAAAGCTTGTCGTCTTCGGCATAGTTATCGTCAGGCAAGCCCCCCCTACTGCCAAAAAAATTCTTTTTTTAACTCTTGAAGATGAATTCGGATTTATAAACTGCATCGTTCGTCCCGCTATCTATGAAAGACAGCCCATAGACCGAGAGCTTTTTTTGTGTCTGGAAGGAAAACTCCAAAAAGTCGGAGCTTCCCATTCTTTCATCGTGGAAAAAATGATCGCTAAAAAAGAAAAGGTTGGAGACCTCATTTCCTTACAACAGCAAGAAGAGATTCGTGATGCGTCTCCGCTTTTTGCCATAAGGAATTTTGTTTAAGGAATTTTTTAAAAAAAGCTATGCTAGAAATTCTACTGCTAAAATGCCTAAACTTTAAGGCAAAGTAGCGTTAGGTTCCCGCCGTTCCCTAAAACTAGAGATATACGACAGAACCGCAGTCATCAAAAAAGTAAGACCGTCGATCAGGTCTCTAGGGGCAGGAAATGCCCGAAGAGTGAATGTAAGCCTTTTCACTGCCGTCACCGCCTGCTCCAAAGAGCTTACCTGCAATGCGCACCTGCACTCTCGCCCAAGGTCCTTCATCAGAAAGCCAAACAAATCTGACCCCATTGGCGACCGTACCTAGGAGAGTGCCGTTAGGTGTAGATCGCACATTCATGCCTGCAGGATCCTCAGTTCGAACTTCACATGTCATACCTGCTCGTTTAACGGTTGGGCTGTCACGCTCTATTAACGCTCCGCTAGCCAACAGACCTTGATCAAGCTCACCAACAATTTCAGGAAGGACCATAAAAGTTGCAAAATAGTTAAAAGGGTCCAGGTCATCAATGGCTGGCAAAACTGTTTTAGCAGCAACCAACTTATCCCCTTCGTAAGTTAAATTTAGCCATGGCGTAGGCATCCATTGTCGCTTGAAACCCCGACTTAAATGATCTTTAGAGACCATAAACTTAGCCCAAACTCCATTGTTATTTTCAGGCCTATACCAGTTATTATGATAAATCTGAAGATTGCCTTGTTCATCAAGATCTCCAACAATCCCAATATGTCCATCACCTGCCTCACCTGAACAATCAGAACTTAGACATCCAAAGACAAGGGTACCCGTTGGAATCTTACCGCCTTTGAAGTTCTTATTGATTGCTGCTACAAAACCGGACTGGCTATGTGGCGTATTAAAAATAGAAGATCCATAAGACTTACCATTAAGCTGAATTTTCTTACTTGATATCTGAGCCTCCATCGCTGGAATAAGCTCACTCCCATAAACACCAAAACTGGCATCGGCCGTTTTTAAAACATCACTCACATTAATGGCACAATTTGCGGGTTGGGCTCTCAGTTCTGGTTGGGTATAGTATCTGTCCAGGGATGCCTGAAATATTTTCTTGCCCGTCGGGGTTAAAAGATAAGTTTTTCTCGTACCGCTAGGCTTGCCAGAAATCCAGCTGACTTGCTCCCTACTCACATTTTGGTCCGATGACTGGCAAGACCAAAAAGTGAAAAATATTGGCAACCAAACACAAAAAGCCAGGGCATTCCGTTTGAAAAAAATCATGGCGAACCTCGAAAAAGAGAATTAGGATTTAAAAAATTCTTAAGAAAATTATTAGACCCATAATACCACAGACCCCATCTAAGTCCCATCTGCTTGGTAAAAGCCTACCAACCTATGGCACCGAAACACAGGTCACAAAGAATTCTGCTTAAAATACAAGCAAAAGATTGCGACAGTGAGAGCAACTGCCTTTTAATCAAACACCGCCTGGTCTAGCTAACGCCCGAAAAAAAGATGCCAAAAAGATGAAATCACAAAAAGTAAAAGAAAGGTAACAAGTAGAACGACTAAAACACAGACTCATTGGTCTAAATTATCGGAAAAGACATGGGGCCATGAAAAATCTGAATAAAAAAAACAACTGACAGGCAAAAATTAAAAAAGCATAAGAACAAAACGCTAAATAAGCCCACAAAAACCTGCCGAACGTCAAAAAAATGCGTCTATAGCGACAAAATCGTTGCTATTCAAAATACAAAGAATACAATGTTCCTCGTTGTAATTTTTACTCAACTTATTGGAGATCCACATGAAGTTTTTAGCACTTGCCGGCGTTCTATCTTTTTCTAGCTTTGCACTAGCTAACGAAACTAAAGCACCTGCAGCAGCAGCTACTGAAACAAAAGCAGCAGCTCCTGCAGCAAAAGCTCACAAAACAGCAAAAGCACACAAAGACTGCACTGCAGTTGAAGCTGCTTGTGCAAACTCTGCACACGGCACACCTGCTGAATGTGTAGCTAAACTTGCAAAAGGCGAAAAACTAGAAGGCGTAACTGTTACTCAAGCAGAAGCAAAAGGTTGCGAAGCCAAAGCTGCTAAGTAATTTTAGTTAGTCTTTCGTTTTAAGATCTAGGCATCGTTCACACGATGCCTTTCATTTATTAAAAATCCTCAAAAGAAGTATATCCAAGTCATAACTCCAACCGGGCAACAATTCAAAGACACGACAATACATAAGTCCGCCCATTCTTGTCGCTCCTCCCGAAGAAATACGAGCTAAAAGAGTCTCCACGGCTCACCCACTAAAAGCCTCCATTAAAATGCATAACCACCTGAAACTAAGAATTAAATCGCCCTACAAAGAACTCCTATATGGAAGTAGGTTATAATCTAGTCGTACTCAATTGGGAGATTTAAGGTGAAAAAAATGACCTTGGGGTGCCTCGCCCTGTTTATGGCGTCAGGTTGCAAAATAGCTCGCCCGGAAGCCGATTCACTTGAGCTTTCCAAAGCAACTGCCCAAAATAGAAACCATTGCTCAATAACAGATGATGCCTTTGAACCGGATTCGAGATTTCCTCAAAGCACTGCCAAAGGAGCAGAGGGTCGATGTATTGATACACGAACGGCTCGTCCGATAGTAGTGCTCAACTCTGCACAAGCCAAGGAGTATGGCTATGACGACACAGAAAATAAAGTAGTCCTGGCAAATGTAACCCACCGCAATAAATTCTATGTCGCGGCTATTCCTATAGCGGTCGGGGATATAGCATCGGTAATCTTTCAACAGGAAAATTTTGAATCGAATTTAATTCCAGCTGCCCATGGCCAAATCCGTCTCGACTTTGCCAAACCTGTAGTACTAACACCACAAAAACGTAGCCCCCATGAAGCAAAGATCGAAACAAAACAACTCCTTCTATCCATGGAAGCTCTGGGTGAAGCTGGTGCGCAATTTGATGTGATTAAGGGACTGCAAAATGAATATATGGGAGTTTGGAGAATAAAAACTCTTACTGATTTTGCGGTTCGTATGGACAAGATGAGAAAAAAAGACCCAGCCCATCCCACCGGTCCTGGCAAAATACCAACTGTAAAACAATACCTTTTAGAGTTTGAAAAATACCCGGAAAAACGCATCGCTATACTAAAAAACTGGATCCGCAAGAGCACAGAGAGACAACTTTCCGTGCCCTATAATACCATTACCTCAAGCTGCGCTATGGAAGCCATGAACCTCATTGAAAGTGTACGACCGTCTAACGGAACCCCAGATGACGATAAAAAAATAGATGACTTTTTCTCTGGATTTCGAAAACAAATGGCTCAAAATCTGGAACGCGCAAAAGATGCAGTTTTAAGATTTGATGGAAACGTCTCCACACCATTTGAAATCTACCCTATTTTTTCTCGACAAGCACTTATGACGCGGGGGCTCTTTGAAAAAGAGCTACCAGAATTAGGTGATGATCCCATTTTTCAAAATCTCCTCGAGCTTAAATAGCAAATATCAAGAAGTCCCAAAAGAAAAGATGGGGTAATTTACACAAAATACGCCCCATCATTGAGTCCGCCCTCAAGTCAAAACCTTTCTAAAATCGCACCGTGAACGGCTCCTAGTAGGCAAAAAATATCTAGCAAAACGCATCTAGAAATCTGCCGCCCCCCATCCCAAAAAAAGTAGAGAAACTGTTCGTGGCACAAAGATGATGGCCTATGCTTTTTGCTAAAAAGTCTTTAAATTACTGATATATCACTAGGTCAACACAGGCCTCCCAAGGACAAATGCTTGAGGCAGTAGGAATTGAAAGCATCCTTGGGAAAAAAATATTCAAGGACTCAGTTAAGAACTCAGACTCATTGATCTCTTTAAAGAAACTTTGCAATTTCCTAAGTGCAATAGCTACAGAAAATCTTAGACGTAGACACCCCCAAGAAAAAAAGGGCAAGTAGGCAAAAAGCCCTCCATAGAGTTATAGATCATATCAAATAAAATAATCTTCTAACTAGATGGGAGAAGTGCGATGAAATTTGGTCTACTCATATTAACTCTGGCCTTTAGTAACGTAATGGCTGGTTGTTCTAAGAAAAAATCTAAAAGTAATTCCGACGCTGAACCGACGGGAAGCCTCATTCTGGTTCCAGATGTCCAGGCGATCAATTTGAATGACCTAGGATCATCTGAATCTACAAAGCTAACTGCAGAGGACCAAACAGACTGTACCTCAACAGAAGGAAGAGGGATATTTTCATGGGCATTAGGCGGAGCCTGCTCCTTGAGTCCGATAGTCTCTGAATTCCTTCTAGGCGGTTTAAGTGGCGACTATGACGCTGATGGCAAACTAACTTGCGGCGATTATGACACTGCTAAGGAAAAAAATCTAAATCCTGGTGTTCTTCTCAGTCTCATGTGCGAATCTGTTTTTAGAGACAAATCTAAAGTAACAAAATTACTATTTGAATCTGATGACAAAAGCCTACTGGGCATAAGTTTTGAGCCGTTTGATACCACATCTTCTGCTGTGGGAAACTGGAATTCCGGCAACGAAGCTAGCTATCCAGCTAATATCCGACTTTACACAGGTGCCACTATCGAAGGCCTCAACGGTCTTGTCGCGATGAATCTCAAGGACCGCGCGAACGGAACCCTATGGCTGAATGCGGGCGCAGATCAATATTCCGCTAAGATCACCTACTCATCACCCACAGATGCCACAAACTGCAAAGCAAATCCTTCTAAGACGACATGCTTCTATCAAGACATTAAAATCTATTCGCAAAATGGCTTAGGCGGCGGCACTCCTTCAGGCATTCATTTACAGATATGGGTAGACAACAAAACTCAGCCCACGTTCTATGCCATTGAAGGGCGATACAGCTATACGAGCGCTCAGGCAGCCACTATCGCAGGCGGCTCCGCTGAAATGTCTCCTTTCACCGGATTGCGTGACCTCTACTTTAAAACAGTAAAAATCGACGCCAATCTCTGGGGAGTCTTTGACTTTAAGGGCGAAAACAGCGCCAATATAGTCTACCCAGCTACAGGTTTCGACTTCTTGGCTCTCCTTAGAAATTCAGCAGGCGTCTGTCAAGATCTCTCCAGCACTACTCGCGACAATATTTCTGGAACATGCGCCGATTCCATGAAGTCATTAAGCATCTTTGATGGTTCAAGCACTTTTGCAAAGGTGACATCAGATCAGACAAGCGACGTCGACTTTACAACTGCAAAGCCAACTGAAGTCGGAATCTTTCAGGCTCCTTAATAGCAGGAAGCCTCAGACCCAAGTTATGATTTCATGAAACTTTATTCACTTAAGACCTAACGCACTACCTCCTAGTTCGTTAGGTTTTTTCTATGGCACTTCACCTTCAAACGAAAGTCCCCCGCATAAGCGGGGAATTTTCAAAACCAAATCATTTTTTGGGGATGCCTTACGAGGCTAAATAAAACTTCGTAGCAATATACAAACCTACTGGCACATCAAAGCGCAACGGGACTTATCAGACTCTTTGGAAAGACATTCGTTAAGTGAAGCGTACTCTAGTGCCGGATCCTGAAAACAAGACACCATGACTTCCTTAGAATCTACCCATCCAAAGCCTCTTGGTGCTATCGGAAAATATACCTGAACTTGGCCATTGAGATAATTTTCTGTCGGGCAAACAATTTCAAAAGGCTTGGTACTTCCAATAACTGGAGAGCCTGGTTTATCTACATAGGAAAGAACTGGCAATTGATTCTTAGAGTTCACAAATCCTGAAGCCGTCTCAGCAGTGCACGAATTCCCTTGATCCTCTGTCACCGGAACTATATGTGATACGGAAGCAGGAGCATCAGGAAGAGGGGGAAGAGGGGGAAGAGGTGGGACCTTAGCTACAACACCGTTAGGTGAAGACCCAATCGCCACATCGTTGCTCCAGTTACCAATCTCTAACGCTAATCCTTTGCCTAAGGGTTGCAATGAGGTTTCTCTACGAGCAGAAACTCGTTTCGCCAATTCTTGGGGAGTAGTGCCATAAAGACCCGCCACTTTGTCGGTGAGCCATTTGATATCTTCTGGATGGTTTCTCACACAACCAGAGCTCTGACGCCTTGATTCCGCGGTACCACCCGTAACACTTGAAATATGGGAGCTGTCAACACCGTGAAGACCATAACTACTTGAGTTAAACCAAAGGGCCCTAAATCCTAGCGGATTGTCCGAAGTGCAAGGTCCAGTTTGAGCGTCATTTCTGGTACTCTTCCAAGACACACAAGTGGTCATCTCATGAAATCTGAATTTACCTGTTGGTGTTTGAGATTTTCCATCACTTCGAGCCGAAGCTATTTTCCAACTTCTGATGGCTTTGCCATTTTCAAAAAAAGTCGCCATATTGGTTGTTAAGTTGACTCGCAAGCCGAAAGGCTCACTTAAGGGATCTGCACTTGAGTCTCTCTCTTTAGCCGAAGAGTCTTGGTTTTGAGATAAGGATTTGCACTGAACCGAAGTTATACCCAACGTAATCAAAAGAACCGATTTTGAAAAAAAATTCATAGTAAATCCTCTTCCGTGAATTGAAGACTCTCTCGGTAAGCCTTTGACAAACTTAAGGCAAGTTCGGCTCGCAAGTAGATCAAGAACCCATCTTTAACAATTACAGTTGGTTACAAAAACACCAGGTTCTACTATGAGAATCAAGATAAGACTTGCGATTAGAAAATGATTTCCATCCCTTAGCCCGCGGGTTGGGGGTGCAAACCATGGGTATTTATATGAAGCGACTGATCCGCTACATGAAACTTATGCAAACTTACTCACGCAAGATCGCTGTTCATTTCCCA
>JBAXBA010000046.1:0-27493 GCA_037142195.1 Pseudomonadota bacterium | reverse complement strand
ATTCGTCAACCGGGTCGGCGCCGGACCGGGACATCCGAGGTGTATCAATAAAACAACTAGGTGGAAGCCAAAAGCTATATTTTTTGAATAAATCGGGTGTGATTTTCCAGATGTTGCGATGAACGCTGAAGTAAAGATGACGATGACCAGCCGCACCCGTCTTTCCCTCTTCGCCAATCACTTGCCCCTTCCGCACTCGCTCCCCGTCCTTAATGCGAACGTCACGGAGATGTGCATTGAGTACCACTAAGTCACTCTCTGAGTCGAATATGACGACCCAGTTGCCAAATCCGTAACCACATCCATTGTTGTTGAACTTGTTATTGTCATTATTGTCACAACCTGTGTGGACCAAGGCTTCACCATCGAAGACGGATACAACTTGAGCATTGGGTTCCTGCTCTGGCGTTGCTAGGTCTACGGCAACGATGTATTCAAATAGGAGTGAGTTCGTCCTTTAGCAGTTCGTGGCCCCTGAGTGCATACAGAATGGCTGCCAGCTAGTTTCGGATAATCAATTTCTGGCACGGGATGCGGGTCTCGATTGACGCAAATGCTCCGTTGAGGCTTGAGAAATATACAGGCTTGGGCATCCGAGCATTCGCTGCCTTCAGGGTAGGAGCAGTCTTTGGCAAGATATTGAACGTATATATTCCAGGCCGATGCAGGTTTCCTGTATAGGAGCCAGACGCCTGCCAGAAAAGCGGTTATGATGATAACAATGATGGACGTGATCAGAACGTGTCGTCGCTTCAAGGGGTGCCTTTACAACGATGCTGAGTTCGAACAACATCGCCTTCGGAGGGAACATTCAAAGTGTTTTCTTTGCAGTTCTCTCATGCCTACTTTTCCGTCAGTGAGTCAGCAAGTTAAAGCTCGTTGGTAGCATGAGTCTATAGAGGATACTTTTCCTGGAAGAAAAGTGTGGCGGAGAGAGGGGGATTCGAACCCCCGTTACCGATTAAAGTAAACACGCTTTCCAAGCGTGCGCCATCAGCCACTCGGCCACCTCTCCAAACCCAAAAATCAAATCTGATTGTAAGGGAACAAATCTTTTAACGACTTTTGGGGAAATTGCAATTGAAATTAAATATATACTTTTTCCAAATTTAAAAGTGAGCGTTTTTTATCAACTCCTGCAGAAAACCCGCCCAATTTTCTTTGGCCGGTAATCACGCGGTGGCAAGGTATGCCGAGTAAAATGGGATTTTTACCAATGGCAGTCCCAACGGCCCGGGCGGAATTTGGCATACCTAATTTTATAGCTATCTCTTTATAAGATTTTACCTGGCCTAGCGGGATCTTTTGAAGTTCATTCCAAACTTTTTTTTGGAACTCCGTACCTGCCGGAGATACTTTAAAACTAAAAGCTTCTCTCTCTCCCCGGAAATACTCAGAAATCTCGCAGGCTGCTTGCTTAAGAAAAGGCGAAGTTGGCTCAGATATGGGGGCTAACGTAAAATTGAGGAGACTGATCGTAGAATCAGTCTCCTCAATGAAAAGATTACCTATTGGGGAATTCACAATGCAGAATATCAACGGGGCGCAACCACAATTACAAAAGGTGCAGCAGTTGTTGTGTAGCCAATGATAACTCCTCCTACAACTTCTAGGCTCGTCACGGCTCCGCTGTAGGATTTTGGTGTGGATACATAGATACTATCAAGGTTTTTGATCATATTAAATTCACTCCAACTTACTTTCAAAGTATAGGCATATGATCCCGTACTCAGAATTCCAGGGAATGTTTTAGGTTGGGCATTGTTCGAATTATCCACCGCAGTGATTGAGCAAACGGAGTCATTACCAGCATAGGATGGCATCGCAAAACTAAAACATGCGAAAATGACAGCGAGCAAAAGGCGTTTCATAAGTATCCCTTAATGATTAGTCTTCTAGATTTTTAATATCATATATATTTTGCATCAGACTGATGAAGAAAGGGATTTTCCCAGGTCTTCTTCTTTTTATCTCTGCGATCTTATTACAGTAGTCGACGCCCGCTTGCTTTAGCTCTTTTAGTCCTATCGCGTCTACTGACTCGCTTTGTAATGCAATTAGAGCAGCATCTGAACCTAGATTCTTAAGATTAAAATACCCAGCATGAAGCTTGATGTTTTGCAAAAAAGTTTCGAAATTTGTGAACGCAAAACTTTCTTTATAAAAACGGATTTTTCCTTCTTTGTCTTTTTCCACAAATCCAGAATCAATGAGATCATCTAGTTTGGCAAGACCTCTCTCGCCTAGGATGCGAGTAATGTTTTCCACGCTGGTACCCGCATGAGTAGCCGCTAAGTGAATAATATAGCTAGAAATTTCATCTCTTAAGAAATAATCTAAACCTTCCTCAGAAAACTGAGAGGTCGTTATAAAGTGCTGTTCGAAAAATGAGCCTTCTTTGGGAAAGTGCTCCTTTAGGAAAGCCATAAATCCATCTCGAGACTGGATGGCGCCTATAACCGTCACCACAGTGGAGAGTTCCGGAGTTGCTTCGCCCTGCGCAAGCCTTCTAATTGTGGAATAGCCCAAGCCAGACTTTCTTGCGAGAGAGGCTATCGAGCGATTGGGGCGCGCCGAAATATAAGCGTCTATTTCCCGCTTAAGCGCATCCGAAAGTGCTTTCTTGTCTTGCATGTCCATTCCACTGACTGCCATCTTTGCTATCCCTATTCATAGTCACCGCGGTGAATTTTGCAAGTGAAAATTAATCATCAAGACAAATAACTCATGAATTTTAGTCCCCACCCCACAGCATTAAACCGTAAAGCCGCTTGGCTAGGTATCTTTTAGAACCTGCCCTGCTAATGCTGCCTGAGGCAAAACAAAATCATCCCTAAATTTGAAGACTTACCAGCCGCCGGGGCCATGCTCACGGGGAACTTTAGCTAAATTGAAACTTACACAAGAAATGAAGTCTGAATTCTATTCTGCAGTGTCCTATTGCCATCCTGGCGCTGATTTTATCGTTCATTTTCACAAACCTTACATAATCTAAATAGTCAAAGCAACTGTCTTTTTTTAAATGGCTGAATATATCTATGCTGTCAAAGGGGCGGGTTTCTATTTGTCTGGGATTAACTTATTTTTTTCCTATCTAAGCTTAAATATTTTGGGTACAAGAGGAGGGTGTTGCTTTGGCTTTGTTATGTCAGAGTGATAGCTAGATCCCGAATGATGGGTTCCTACAAACCCCGCCAGGTCCGGAAGGAAGCAACGGTAGTGGACGATTCAGGTGTTTGGTCCATCTAGCTATCACTGTGAGATTGTCAGAGCCTATTTTTTTTTGGGGAACTATCTAGTGACCTACCAACCACTTGCAAGAAAATATCGTCCCATGACCTTTTCCGACTTAGTGGGTCAGGAAACCGTATCATCTTCTTTGTCAAATGCTATTAGGCTTGGCAGAGAGCCTCATGGAGTCATATTTTCTGGCGTTAGAGGGATAGGTAAAACCACAACGGCAAGGCTTTATGCTAAGGCTTTAAACTGTACTGTGGGTGTTGCGGGCGAGCCATGCGGAAATTGCGAGAACTGCGATGCCATAGCTCGTGGCTGTCATGAAGATGTTTTTGAAATTGACGGTGCGTCTAATAATGGCGTCGATGAAATTAGAAGTTTAAGAGATACGGTAAACTATGTCCCGCAGAGAGGAAAATACCGAGTCTATATTATTGACGAAGTTCATATGCTTTCCTCAAGTGCTTTCAATGCGTTGCTTAAAACCTTGGAAGAACCGCCTTCACATGTCGTGTTTATACTAGCAACAACTGAAATCCATAAGCTTCCAGATACCATTTCCTCGAGATGTCTTACTTTCCATCTTCAGAAAATGAAGCCCAAAGTCATTGTGGACCGAATAGCCAATATTTTGACTCAGGAACACATTAAGTATGATGAAAAAGCATTATGGCTAGTTGCCCGCGAAGGCCAAGGTTCTATGCGTGATGCTTTGACTTTTTTGGATCAAGTCATTGCATTAGGGGATGGCCAAGTTACATTGGCCGTCATGAAAGATATGATCAGTGGCGCTTCGATCGGACCTTATATTGAGCTTCTTTCTAAATGCTTGAATCGTGAAGGAAAGAGTGTCCTTGAAAAAATTGCTGAGTTTGATTCCCTAGGGATCCAAGCGAAAAGTTATATTGGCGAATTAGCAACATTATCTCGGCATGCTTTAATCGTTAGAACTCTCGGTACAGAAAACCCTGAAATTCAGAGTTTAGGGCTCGATGATGGTGAATTGGGTCGATTGAGCGACATCGGGTGTGGTGCAAGGGATTTCGATTTAAACCGCTTGTTTCGGACTCTTATTAAATGTTTGGAAGATTTAGATGGTTCCGAGATGGATCGTTACATCTCAGAGAACTACCTATTGGAATGGTGTTTTGATCCAGGTCTGCCTTCCGTTGAAGATTTGCGCAAAGGTCATTTTTTGAGTCATTCCCAATCCGCCCAAAAAACAATTCCTCAAAGAACTGAAGCACCCGCTCTCCAGAAGTCAGGAGTTAGTTCGGCGGTTTCTTCCTCTAAAACCACAGATCTAAACCCGCCGTCCATAAAGCCAGAAGCCTCAAAAACCATTGTGGCTGAGAAGGGTTTTGAACAGCCGGTTCCCAGTAAGGCGAAGCTTAATGTCAAAAATTTTGCGCAAGGAATGCGAGAAGCATTGGCGGAACCCCTTTCTAAATTTGGTCAAGAAGCGGAAAAAAAACCATTACAGGGACAAACAGCAGCAGCTGCTGTTCAAGAGTCAGCAAATCCCATTGCAGGCCATGAATTAGATAAAAAAAAAAGTAACTTTTCCGAAGGCCTGAGTCCGCAACAAAGCCTAGAGTCTCATGAATTTCATCAAAATGTTAGTAAGGCAGTTCAACCCCAAAACGTCAAACCGACTTTGGAAGAGCCCGGGAATGACGCTTGTTTGGGTGAATTATCATCTCTTTCGGAACAATCAACCCACGACAAAGTAATCGCAAATGATGGGAATATCTCTAGTGGATTAAGGGCGTTGGAGTCCAAATTTCCTGAGAGCTGGACCCAGCTTGTGGACATTTGGAAAATAACTCGCCCCTTGGAAGCTAGAAAACTTGAAGAGGTGATTCCTCTTAACTATACCGAAAGTCAAATAAGACTCGGCGTGAAAGTAGATTCTTTAGTTGGGAAGGCACTTCTTCAAAATGACGGAACCCAAAAACTAAAACAAGATTTTTGTGACCTTTTTTCTTTTAAAGGCGAACTATTGGTCGATATTTTAACCGATGAATCTGGCGGCGAAAGCTTGCTTAAGGTCAAGGAAAGACAGGCGATAGAAAGAAAAGAAAAATTAAAAAATGAAGCCCTGGAATCGCCATTTGTGAAGCATCTTTCAAGTGCTTTTGGCGTGCAAATCCTAGGTGTGCGAGTCTCAGAACCCGGAACATAGAAAAAGTTTCGATTCATGGTTTGCGTCATCATTAGAGTGTCGATTCTTCTGGTTTTGGGGTTTGGTCGTCTGATTGGAAATATCATCTTTAACGCGCTAGGTCTAAATTAGAGAGCGAAAAAATATCTACCGAGTTATAAGTGGCGAATCATCCCCTGAATCTTTTGCATTAGCAAAGTTGAATTTGGGGGATGGAGCCAAAACATAGAGTGCTAAGTTCCGCAAAATGTCTTTTGCACTCTCTGTTCTATTCTTGGCGGCTCGATGAATTCTAAATCCTCGGATTCATAAGGGCGTAGGAGCGCGGAAAGGAGTTTCTTTGCTATGGATAGGTCGTTTTGATGAGTTGCTGCTTCGATGGCTTCTGCAATGCGATGGTTTCTTGGGATAATTTTAGGATTTTGCTCAGACATGATTTTTAAAGTTTCCTCCTTGGCTAACTTCAACTCATGAAGTCTGACTCTCCATGTCGCCATCCAAAGATTTAAGGATTCCACATCCTTAAATTCTCTTTCTATTTTAAAGCTGTCATCTGCAAGCTGGGCCTTTAAATAAATGAAAGTTAACGTGAAATCCAAAGCGTTTTGTTCCATGATTTCAAGTAGCGAGTTAACTAGAGTTACATCTTGACCTTCAGGCGATGGGATACCAATTTTTAATGCCATTTTTGCTTTTAGCTTTGTTTCGATCATGTCAGAGAATTCAGAGCCTAACTGTGAAATTACATTCTGAGACTTAGTGAAGTCCCGATTGACCAGAAATGCTAAAGACTTGCAAAGCATGAGATAGTTCCACAGCCCTATTGCCGGCTGTTGATTGTAGGCATACCTACCGTTTCGATCTATGGAGCTAAAAACTTTCCCTGAGCTATATTCATCCATAAATGCGCACGGTCCATAGTCTATAGTTTCCCCGGATATAGAGAAATTATCCGTATTCATAACGCCATGTATAAAACCTTTGCTCATCCAATCTACTATAGTTGTGGTTTGCCGATCCATGACTCCTCGTAGAAACGCAACATAAGGATTTTTGTGTTCAAAAGCTTCAGGATAGTGTCGATTCATAGCGTACTCAGCTAAGATCTTCAAACTTTTATAGTCATCTCGACATGCAAAGTATTCAAATGTTCCTACTCTTAAATGACTAGCCGCGACTCGGGTGAAGATGGCGCCGGGGAGAAGCGTCTCACGAGCGACGGGCTCACCGGTTGAAACCAGCGCTAGTGAGCGTGTGGAACTGATGCCAAGGGCATGCATGGCTTCGCTAACTATGTATTCTCTAATCATGGGCCCTAGGGCTGCTCTTCCATCTCCCCCACGAGAAAATGGGGTACGTCCTGATCCTTTGAGCTGCAAATCAAATCGTTGATTTTTATTATTGAGAACTTCTCCGAGCAAAATGGCTCTCCCATCTCCTAAGGACGGGACAAAATGGCCAAATTGATGGCCTGCATAAGCAAGGGAAATAGGTTCCATCTCTTGGCTAAGCTTGTTGCCAGAAAAAAAATCTGCTTTCTCAGATTCCGTTGAAGGCAAAAAGCCAAGATCATCTGCCAATTGATCATTAAACAGCAACATTTTTGGGTGAGCAACCATTGTTGGTCTGCAGGGGGCAAAAAAAGGGGATGGTAGCTGGCTGTATGTGTTTTGAAAATGAATTTTCATTCTATAAATATCCTTTTCGCGTAGGCCATTTTTTTTAATCTCCCTTAGTCAAGGTTAACTAGCAAATTCAAGGGTGGCTCTAAAATTCTTTCAGAAGTTTGAGTTTTGATTGCCTGATTCCTAGAAGAGCGAAGAAAATAGCATCATAGCGCATATATGCCCTGCAAGTTTTTTTGTTTCTTGATGGGTGCTATTTTTTACTCTTAATCCTTCAGATTCGCAAGTCAGCGGTAACGCGAGAATTCGGGCCCAACACATTAGCAGAGAATGGATTTCTTTATCTCGCGTTTCGGATTCCCATCCTGCTGGGAATGCCCGCCTCAAAGGAAATTTCAGCTTAAAGTCTATAGACTTTGTTTTTCAGAAACAATTCCGCAGGTCAAATTGGCGGGCAACGCTTGATGGATCTTCTTAGGATTTGCGAGCTTTAGCTCCGACATTATTTTTATAAAATCAGACTTGGACTTGCCTAGACCCAGTCTCGGGTTAAACTGACGTTCTAAGGAAATGGTTGATTTGGTTTGTCCATTGTAGTCATGGCCAGGATAAACTTCAGTGTGGTCTGGTAAAGCAAATATTTTTTGGTGAATACTTTCAAAGAGTGTCTCAGAGGAGCCACCTTGAAAATCTGTACGTCCGGTCCCCCTAATCAGCAGGGCGTCTCCAGTAAAAATTCGATTTTCAATTAAAAAAGACATGCAAGAATTCGTATGGCCTGGAGTTTCAAATGCAGTAATAGCTGTATTTCCGATAAAAAGCTTGTCCCCGTCCTTCAGGGGATGATCCACACATTCGACCTTGGCCTGATGGCTGATCGCAGATTTTGCCCCCGTCAAGGCCCTAAGTCGCCCAGCTCCAGTGATGTGGTCAGCGTGGACGTGGGTGTCTAATATGTATTTCAAATCTACACCCAATTCTCGAATCAATTTTAAATCTCTTTCAACGGTTTCCAGAACACTATCTATGATCACAGCTTCTTTTGTTTCTGGGTCCGCAAGTAGATACGTATAGGTCGAAGATTCCAATTCAAAAAGCTGATAAAAAATGATGCTTTGATTCATGAGTTCATTTCCTTGTCAAATTGCGATTCAGAGGTGAAACCTTGTTCTAGGTGGATTCCATATATAGTGGCACCGCCAATTTTCCAAGACACTTTAATGGTGTTGAAAGTGTCATCGAAACTTCAGCTTTATTTATTAAATACCTATCTTCTAAACTATGCAATTCAATATTTCTTCGTAGGACCTTTCGAGCTCTTGGGGAGTTATCGAGTATGGGGGAAGGAGATAAAGAGTTTTTCCTAGCGGCCGTATAATAAGACCTCTTTGCAAAAGTTTATGAACGGTTTCATTTAGGAATGGGAGAGATTCTTCGATATCCATAGCAGCAATGGTGCCAAGGGTTCTTATTTTGGAAGCCTTGCGGCATCTTTTGCGAATTTCTTCAAGTCCCAAAACGTGAGATTGTTTGATGCTGGCAATAGAATTTTGGGTGCTTTCGCTGAGCAACAATTTGAGCGATGCTAGAGCAGCGCTGCAGGCAAGAGGATTTGCGGTATAGGAGTGACCGTGTGCAAAAGCTTTGCTCCACTCTGTGCTCAAGAAGCATTCATAGATGGACTCTGTTGTTACTGTTAAAGCAAGAGGCATAAAGCCGCCGGTAATTCCTTTAGAAAGACATAGGAAATCAGGTTTCTCACTTAGCTGAGATAGCGCAAATGTTGTTCCCGTGCGACCAAAACCCGTCATAACTTCATCAAAAACCACCAAGATATCGTACTCTCGGACCATTTTTATGACGCGTTCAAAGAAGATGGGTCGAGCCATCCTCATACCGCTAGCGCCCTGAATGAGGGGCTCTAGAATAAGGGCTGCAACTTGTTTTCCAGAAGTCTTAAGATAGGACTCAAGAAGACTGAGTGCTCTCTCTTCACGTTCCTGAAAGGTGGTGTCTGATAGCCAAGTACTGGGAAAAGGAATGTTAAAGACCGGAAAAAGAATGTCGGAAAAAGCATCATGAAATTTAGAAGATTTGCCAACGGACATCGCTCCAAAAGTATCTCCATGATAGCCCCCTTCTAAGCTGATAAAACTCCTTCTGTCCGTTTCGCCCCGATTTTGCCAATATTGATAAGCCAGTTTTAAGCTTACCTCTACGGCCGTTGAACCATTATCTGAGAAGAAAAATCGGCTAAGGGACCTAGGAAGAAGATCTGACAGTTTTTCACAGAGTTCTATGGCAGGTGGATGAGTGCAACCGGCAAAGATGACATGTTCCAACTCAAGAGCCTGTTTATAGATGCTTTGCGCGATGTCTGGGTGGGCGTGTCCATGAAGGTTGACCCACCAACTTGAAACGAGATCTAGATAAGAATTTCCGTTCTCGTCAAAAAGGTAGGACCCTTTTCCTCTCACTATGGGAAGTACGGGAGAAGCTGTTTTTTCCTGAGTAAATGGATGCCAAATTATTTTTTGATCTCGAGCGGAATAGGTTTCCATAAGGCCCTCAAAGTATTTTATGCAATTGTGCTGGGATGGGTATGGCTTTTAGGCTTTCTTTGTCAATGTCGATAAGCTGCGGGAGTTCGGCTAGAACGGAAATCTCTCCATAGTCTTCAATTGAGGTTCGGTTCGCAGCATTCAAGGGGCCGGTCAAGATGACGCCTAGAAGGGGTATGTTTCGCCTTCGCAGAGCTTCAATACTTAAAAGAGTATGATTGATTGTGCCGAGACTAGACTTTGCTACTAAAACAACAGGTAAATTAAGGTGTTTGATTAGATCTACTACGAAATACTTTGGGTTTATGGGGACCATGAGTCCCCCTGCACCCTCGACAATAATTCTTTCATGAATTGGAAGCTCAATGCTTCGCAGATCTATTTCCACATGCTCCAATTTTGCCGCTTGATGGGGAGAAAGTGGTTCTTTGAGGCGGTAGACTTCAGGGTGAATTTTCGATCCACTCAATCGTGCAACAATTTCGGAATCGGTTTCATGCATGCAACCAGATTGAATGGGTTTGAAATAGCTAAAACCACTGTGCAGGCAGAGCCAACTGGAAACTAGGGTTTTTCCGATATCAGTATCGGTTCCCGCAATAAAAACACTCATGACTCCCTTCCCATGACAACCAGCATTATTTTATAGTCCACACAAAACTTATCTTTAAAGCGATTTAAAATATCTTTGAGCCTTGCGTATCCGAGTGATTCCTTGCTGGAAGATGCACCTATTTTTTTCAGATAGTGCACAAAACTAAGGACATCCGGAAACTCAAGTTTTAAATCAATATATTTGGTTTCTAAGTGACACCCCTCTTGCGCAATTAAAATTTTAAGGACTTCTTCCTTTTGGGGATAGGGAAGTGTTGTAGTTGTTAGACTTTCCCTTTCTAACAAATCGGACCACTCCTTAAAGGTTCCTGCTAAAAGACAACTAAACGCTAGGACGTCACATTTGGGCTTAAGATTTTCGATCAATTTCTTTAAATCTTGAGCCCATTGAAAAGCAAAATTGCTAATAATTAAGTGATATTTATCTAACTCTAGCGCTTCAAAATCACCTGGTATGGCCTCTGTTTCACGGGGGAGTTTTTTAAGGGCTTCCCCCATCATGTCAGTGGACAAATCATTTATAGTGAGGCGCACGTTAGGATAGGCTTTGTGAATATCCAGTGCCACATGGCCGGTTCCCGTTCCAAGATCGATGGCTGTGGCTGGGGAAAACGATGGAAAGCTTTCTTTTAAGAATTTTACAAGTTCAGAAGCTGAAGTCTGTTGAAACTCTGAAAAGTCATCATAAACTCCGCTGGCATGGCTGAATTTTTGAAGGATACGTTCTTTAAAGGAGATCATCAATGTGTCCTTTGATCTTATATTGGACCAAGTCAGGATTCAGATAGCCTAGGGCATGGAGACCCGTCTTTAAAAATTCAACTTTTAAAGGGCTAAATTCTGGTTTCATGAGATCTTCAGTGAGAACTTTGGGAACAACCGGGTCATCTTCACTTGCTAAGAGAAGAACTTCTTTCGCATTTGGCATGGGATGCTCATAAGAAATATAGTCGAGATCCTGTGTCAAATCATGGAGCGACAGGTGCTCAAACTTTGCCTTTTCAAAGGGGGCCCCGCACCTCAAATGAAAGGCTTCAAGAGTTTTCTGGGGCGACAAATTTATATTGGACTTGAGCATATGGAATTCGAGTTCACGTCTTCTACGGATTTCTTTTTGAGTGCCCAAAAAGTTAAGAAAGGGATTCAAACCGACAAGAAGGTCAAATTCATAATTTAGCTGGGCAAGCTTTAAAAAACCCAAGGAATGACCAATGCCTATAGTTTTTTGAGAAGTGGTAGGCGGCAAAGAACTCGTTTTTTTTCCGTAATAGCCAAGGTCCATATTGAAGATTTGGTAGTCAGAAAAATAAGGAATCAAGAGATTCCAATACTCACTATCAAAGCCAAAACCGTGGCATAAAACAAGGTTTACTTTCATAGTGTGTGGAGTCCTTTTAGAAGGCGCTCAATATCTCTATCGGTGTGGTTAACAGTTAGGGCAACTCTAAGCCGACTGGTGCCGACGGGGACAGTTGGCGGCCTAATGGCCGATACTAAAACGCCTGCCTCTAGTAGTATGTTCTTTGCGGCGACAGCTTGGTTTTCGTTAGCCATTCTTATGGGAATAATATGGCTCTTCGAACTTCCGGAATCTAAATCCAACTCTTTAAGTTCCCTTCTCAATTTGTCGGCTAAACCTAGAATTTTCTTTCTTTCTCCATTCATACCCTTCATCAAATCCCAAGCTTTGCTTGCTGCCGCCATGGAAATGGGTGAGGGGGCAGTAGAGTAAATAAATCCAGGTGCCTTGTTGAGGAGATATTGTTTCACGGTGTGGCTACAACAGAGGTAAGCTCCACTTCCACCAAGGGCTTTGCTAAATGTACCCATTATGACTAGGGGAATATCTTGGGTGTTAAGCTGGCAGGCTAGACCCAAGCCTTGAGGGCCGAAAATGCCTGTTGCATGGGCTTCATCAATATAGAGAAGGGCATTGTGATTTCGACAGAGATCGGCAATTTCCGCAAGCGGAGCCAAGTCTCCGTCCATTCCAAAAACTGATTCCGTGACAATAAATTTTGGTCGATCTATATGTTTATAGCGTTCTAATAGATCTGTTAGATGGGAAAGCGAGTTGTGCTTAAATCTCAAGATTTCAGCTCCACTTTGCCACACCCCTTGGTAGAGACTAGAATGGTTGTATTTGTCAAAAAAAACGAGCGGCTTTGCCCCTAATGTCGATTCATCGAGTAGTGTCGCTAAAACAGAATGGTTTGCCTGGAATCCGGAGTTGAAAAGTAAGCACGCTTCAGAGCCTTTGTCCTGGGCAATTTTGGCTTCAAGGGTTTCAAAAAGAGAGAGATTTCCGGTCAGTAGCCTGGAACCGGTAGCTCCCACGCCAAATTCTTTAGCGGCATCCTGGGCGGCGGAGATTACATCTGGATTTTTACTCATGCCGAGGTAATCATTGGACGCAAAATCCGTAAAAATGTGTTTGCCTAAAGTAGGTCCTACTGGCAATTTTCTAAGTTTAGACGTAGTATCCAGCGCACAAATGTATTTTTCATATGCATTTAGCATTTCTAATCACTTACCTTTTTCTTGGACGGGCTATATGCAAATCAAGTTAAATCTGAAAGAGGCAACCGAAGTTTTTAACCTTCCTCTTAATGATCTCGTTTTCCGAGCGCAAACTGCACATCGGACTTGGTTTAGCCCAAACGAGGTGCAAGTTAGCACACTTTTAAGCATTAAGACAGGGAGTTGTCCTGAGAATTGCTCGTATTGTCCTCAGTCTTCCCATTATGAAACGGGCTTAAATAAAGAACCGCTGATGGAGCTAGCGGACGTCGTAGCAGCTGCTCGGCGGGCTAAAGAGGCAGGTAGTAGCAGGTTTTGCATGGGAGCGGCTTGGCGTGGGCCCAGGGATAGAGATATCGCCTTAGTGGGACAAATGATCAGTGAAGTTAAAAGCCTAGGCTTAGAAACCTGCGTCACATTAGGACTTCTGCGGGAATCTCAAGCTGCGGCACTTAAAGATGCCGGCCTTGATTACTACAATCATAATATTGACACTTCGCCTGAGTATTACGGGGAAGTGATTACCACGAGAACGTTTCAAGATCGTCTAGACACTCTGGACTCGGTCAGAAAGTCAGGCATCAAGGTGTGCTCGGGTGGGATTTTGGGTCTAGGTGAGACGAATGAAGACCGGATTAAGATGTTATTAGTACTGGCAAATTTAGAGGAACCGCCGGAATCTGTGCCTATCAATCAACTTATTAAGATTCCAGGAACCCCATTGGCTGGGGAGAAAGACGTAGATCCCTTTGACTTTGTCCGAACGATTGCTTTAGCCAGAATCCTTATGCCTAAATCTTTTATTCGTTTGTCTGCTGGTAGGGAGCAAATGTCTGATGAGCTTCAAGCTTTATGTTTTATGGCGGGAGCTAATTCCATTTTCTATGGAGAAAAGCTTTTAACGGCCAATAATCCCGTGCCAGAAAAAGACAACATGCTTTTCGGGCGGCTAGGCCTCAGGAAAATGAAGTTACCAAAATACGAAAAAAACATTCCCGTGATGGCGAGCCAAGAACAAGCGTCCCTTTAGTTGAGCTTACCTATTCGATCGGAAAGCAGGCAAAGCGTTAGTAGGCTTTTCCTATGTAGAAACATCTGCAAGCGTATCGCCGGAGTTGCATTAAATATGACTCAGGGCGATACGCTTGCTTTTTTATCTAAGTGCGGCTGGGGTAGACACTATAGCCTTCAGGGCCTGGAGTATAGAACTTGCTCTGATCGGCCTCATTTAAGGACATTTTTGCCATCATGACAGGAACTAAGTCTGGGTTAGCAATAAAAGGTCTTCCAAAAGCCACTAAATCGCCTTTATTTTCGATGAGGTCTGCTTCTGCTCTTTCCGCATTGTAGCCACCTGAAAGAATATAGGCGCCTTTGAAAATAGCTCTCATGTCACGTTTGAGAGTGGCGCTCACAGCTGGAGCCCCCATAGAGCTGTGATCGACGACATGCAAATACACTAAATTCAAAGCATTTAGCTCTTTTGTGAATTCCACATAGAATTCGTCAATCCCTGCAAAGGCACCCGTGTCATTAAATACGCCATAAGGGGATATACGAATTCCTGTACGATGGGAGCCAATTTTCTTGGAGACTTGACTGGCAACTTCGAGGGGGAAAGCCATAAGTCCTTTCGGACTTCCGCCATAGGAATCTGTGCGTTTATTGCAGTTTGGATTTAAAAACTGCTCCATAAGGTAGCCGTTTGCGCAGTGGAGCTCAACTCCGTCGAATCCAGCTTGGATAGCAAGTTCTGCACAATGAACATACTCTTTTACAGCCTCTTTTATGTCGGACTCTGACATGGCGATGGGAGTTGGAAAGGGTTGTTCACCTTGGGAATCTGTCCACATTTTACCTGAAAGCGCAAGGGCAGATGGTGCCAAAATTCTTGCGTTTGCTTGCATATTGAGAGGGTGCCCCACGCGCCCTGTATGCATGATTTGCAAAAAGATTTTACCGCCTTTGGCGTGCACCCCATCCGTTACTTTCTTCCAACCTTTTTCTTGCTCGGTATTAAACAAGCCAGGTATTCTTGCATAGCCTAGGCCGTTAGGAGAAGGCGAGGCACCTTCGGTGATAATAAGTCCAGCAGAAGCTCTTTGAGAGTAATAATCTACCATAATATCACCCGGGGTATTTTGGATCGCGCGGGACCTGGTCATGGGAGCCATGACCACTTTATTTTTTAACTTCAGAGTTCCCAGAGTTGCTTGTTCAAATAGTTTCATAGAATAGACCCCTAATTTTTAGATTTTAAATCTCTGTTGTCCCGAAAACACTATACAATTGTTGCGCGAACGACACAATAGCGCTATTTGAAGGATTCTTTGCCTCAGCTTTGGTTAGCCAATTTAGAGTTATCGAACTACGCTTCCTATCGCCGAGGTTGCCTAGAAATCTAAATTCCTCTTTCTTATGTCATGTGAAAGTCGCTCCTAGTGAGCTCGCGATCACATGGAATAGGTACAATCTGGGGGTGAGAAGCTAATTGAGTTGATAAAGTTTCATGATCTAATTAGCTCCCCGATGGGATCTGCTTTTTAATTGCAGCATTTCGAAAATTGATCCCCACTGGCTAAGGATCCCAGCAAGCCGACTACCTGCCTTTCATTCGTATCGGGAGCATTATTTCGTCTTTTTTCACACGGAATTCTAATTTATTTAAGAAAGTCGAACTTTTTAAATATAGGAGGCCGCGTCGAAGAGGCTCCCATTTCAATTCTTTTTTGCGCACGTATCTTGCCGGTTGAAAGAATCAAAAGGCAAGATACTCAGGCTTTATGGAATGGCGGAATACTTCTCGCACATGCGACTTCGCTCGAAGAAAGGTCTCCATGTTAGCCAGATTTTCTCCGCTTCTAAATGTTAAGGTGGGTAGGAAAAATCGGCCGAATTAGCCAGAGAATACCTTTTAGCAGGAAGCATAGACGGACAGCGCTGACTTCAGTTTGAATATTTAATGTAACATCCTGAAATTTATACCTTCTTTTTAGAGGTGAAAATCTATTGCAATACTTCCAAGACCCTGTAGGATCAGGACTTCTTTCTTTGATGCACCAGTAGTTCAGCTGGATAGAATGCTAGACTTCGAATCTAGTGGTCGGAGGTTCGAATCCTTCCTGGTGCGCCATTTTTAAAATCTCGAAAAATTAATTGTTGCAACGAGCAAGCATTAAACGATCTGAAACCAGATCATCTTTTATATTAAATTAAGTGTGTTGTGGTCTTATTTTAAGATCTCTAATATTTCATTCTTTAAATTTATTGTGAGGCAGCGATGAACGAAGTTAAGGGGAGATTTGAAGTAAAAGGTACACCGGCAGAAGCGAGTACTATAACGAAAGAGCTTGGACTTATGCATATGAGGTTTGAAAAATATTTTCATGGTCCGTTACATGCTACGGGGCTAGTTTCTATGGTGGGTTTGATGAACAAAGACATGGGATCGGGAGGTTATGTTGCAATTGAAAAAATTGAAGGAGAACTCGATTCCAAAAAGGGAACTTTTTTTATGCAGCACAATTCATCCATGCATAAAGGAAGTTCAAAACAATCCATTTCTGTGATGCCGGACTCAGGTACGGGCGAGTTAACTGGGCTTAAAGGTGAAATGAAAATAGATATTATTGATGGGCAGCACTTTTACACATTCACCTATGAGATTTAGCTTGCCCATAGGAAGCACTTAGTTTCAAAATCCCCTAGCAGAGACCACATTTTTTTGACTCAGGCTGGTTTTGCACTGAAGCTTTTTGCTCTTCGTGGAGCCGATAGACAGCGCACCTTTGCGCGCATCTTTTGGTGCGCCAGCTGCTTTTAGCAGTTAAGCCTCAAGTTTCAGGACTTCACTCTAAGAATCCATTTTTCAATTATTTAGGTCCGTATTGACTCAAGAGGAACTCGCTAAGGGCGTGGGTGGAAAGATTTGTTTGTACATGGTCGCGACAAACGGGCCATTAACTTCAGAACCATCAAGACCTATTTGTAAAGCAATCTGAAATCTTGCAAGAATTTGTGCATTTTGAATTTCATCCAACTTTATGGAATGCAAATTTAGCAAAGGAGTACGAATCCGGAGGGCAGGATGTCAGCCGCAACAGACTCAATATCAACCTCTAGGGTCCTTTGGGATTGACTTGGATTTAACATTTCTGGAGAACATCGAAGAGCCGGTAGGAAAACATTTGGTTTAATAGGGATGGGATACATCTGGCGCTGAAGCAAAGATGTGGGTACGAATCCCATCTGGGACAGTGCTTACATCCAAATAAAATTCAGGAAAGTAGCACCAATGACCAGTACCTCAATGTCTGGCGAGGGCGGGTAAATGGCAAGTGAGACCCGGTATATCAGTTCACGCGATTTCCTGCTATAATTTTACTAAAAGCTAATGCCAAATAGGAAAATTGCATGAATCATAGAAATAAATTCGTGGTGGCTATCTTTTGCATATCTTCATTCATGGGATGTAAATCGAAGAAAGAAGATTTTTCAGAAGAACTAGCACAAGACGCTTCTACAGAAACAGCTTGCGTAGGCATGCAGGGAAATGGAATTAAGTTTCCCAGCCATGTGGGAACATTTATTGCGCTTTTGGAAAATGACATCACACCAGCGGTTTCTTTGGGTGGTTCCTCTGGCTCTATTGTGGGTGCAGCGGTAATGGGTCTTTTGCAGAATCCATCGTTGGGAGAGCACTCCATCCCATTTCAGGGAAAAAATCTGACAAAGGCCCAGAAAGCAAGTATCGTATTGGCCACACTTCCTGATATTCTTAACTCTTTTCTTTTTGTGCCGGCATTTAGCGAACTCAAAATGGGCAGTCTTGAAGTTACGCCATCCATTATTGCACTTTTAGTGCAAAATCAGTTTGGCCATGTCCTCGCTGGTTCATCTGATTCGAGAGTAGTCAGTATTGAGGCGACAGTAGGCCAAGCGGTTCTTCTAACCGATTTCTTGATGCATCAGAATCTTGGATCCATATTGGCCAAGGAGACTTTTAAAGAAAGACGCGCAGAAACATTTAGACTCTGGAAGCTTTGGGCCAATATCAAAGAGACAAATCTCAAATCACTCTTTGATGTTGCTGCGGATGTTACAATAGATGGCACGCCAAGCTCGGACCAAGAGCTCATTGCAGATCGGTTTTTCCGTCTTTTTCAACAAGATATCGTTCAGTCGAACTCGGCCAATGAAGTGAGTAAGTGGAAGCGTTTGATTGGAGCCGTAAATTCATTAGTCAAATCTCCAGAATTTGCGTTTTTAACTAATGGAAAGCTCTCAAATATTTCTGGATTTAAACTCTATTTGCCAGATCCAAAGCTTCTTTGGAATGCTTATCGAGGATTTTCAAAATCAGGAAACTTTATGATTCTTCCCAAAGGCCTTATTGTCCATTCCACATTTCGAAATTCGAAAATTCAATTAGATAGAAATGGTTCCATTTCTGCAACTGAAGCTGTCGGAAGCGATGCTCTGTATCAGGGCTATATTGCCAATGACGAGCCTGGCAAAGAATTAGCTTCGGAACTCGTCAAGATCAAAAGATCCCTAGCCGGCAAAAATCGCGGATTTTTGCCCTATTATTTGGACTCTAGCAAAAATATAGAAAAACTTGGATATGCTTATCCAGCAGATCGTGTGCTTATTTTCAAAAACTATAGCCAGGCTCGTGGAGAAAATCTTCCCGGTGAAAAAGATGATCTTCAAGCGAATATTTTATTTCGTGAGGGTCGCCGTGGATTGGCCCATGCGATGGCATTTAGCGCCGGGGAGCCTGGTCCATTTAGGCGCCAACCGGTCTTCACTGACGGTGAAGATATTGCGTACAATGACGTTAGGATTGCTGATGGCACTTTAAGGTCTCCCGTACCTGTGCTCATGGGGGCGCCAAGGGCAGGTGAATCCGTATCGGCATTAATGGCGTTTGGGGGATGGAGCGAAAACGTACCGATTTCAACTTTGGCTATGCTTAAAAGTTGTGAGGGCGCTAGATATTTTGTAGCGAGTGGAAAGGACGGAGGCGGAAATAGTTTTCAAGAAAATGCTATCCGGGCTTCTATTAGAGGATGGAGCTTTATAATCTCAGGATTCCAGGATTTCACGTCTGCATTAGGGGTACATACTACTAATGGAGAGTTAGAAACTCGAGCTCATTTTGCTAAGCTTAATCAAAACATCAGTTTTTCTCGAACATTGATTGATGATAATCTCGTTTTTAAAATAGAACACAAAGACAATGGACCAGTGGGAAGTTGGAGCAAGCTTGAAAATCAAAAGCGGTTCTATTTTCCAAACAATATTGAATTTGACATACCATCCCGTGCAAAAGTTGACTCTAAAACAATAGGCAAGTTAAATAACGCAATAGGTGGCGATAATGGAGCTCTTATGCTCGCATCTTATCAGCAAACCATGGCAAATATGTCTTCAGGCTTGCTTGCTAAGCAAGCATTTCATGATCGGCGCATCAACTCTTTTGGAAATCGTAAAGAAAATACTAAAGAATTAGACTTCGCCTTTTCAAGAGCGAAGTTGTATGAAGTGACCACTGTAGCTGAGATTCAAGAGGCGATTAGTGCCATAAGGTGACAATAGGTTTTTGCCTTGCGCACAAGCTTGAAGTCTTGCAGGGCATCAAGGAAACCGCTGGGGTAGTGCCCCTGTATTTTTTGAAAAACAAAGCTGAGATTTCGTCTAAAATATCTAGAAATCATAGTTTGCAAAAACTATAGATGGCTTGCCCATTACATGGGACGCCCTAGATCCCTAAGCCTCTATGTTGAAATTCTCAATCCCAGTTTGACGAACTATTGTCCGCGAACAGAATCGAATCTTCCATGAACAGCTTTTCCAGCTGTTCACGAGCAGCCCTAGATGTAGAGATTACTTCTTTTTCATCAGTATGCACCGCAAATTGCTTTTGAATAAGCTCCGCGTCGTATCTCTTGAAATGGAGTGCGGTTCGGTGAGCTTTAAAAGGATGTATGCCAAGAATTTTAAGAGCAGACTCGCCCATGTTTAAAGCTGAGCCGAAAGTTTCTCGCTCAAAATAGGTTACGTTTCGTTTCAGTAGTTCATATGCATGGTTTCTATCAAACGCTCTTGCCAAAATGGGTATATTGGGGAAATGACTTCTTGCAATATCGACCATTTCAATGATTCTTTCCCGGTCATCGATAGCAATGACAAATAATTTGGCATCTTGAATGCCTGCAGCCTCTAATAGTGCTAATTGTGTGGCGTCACCATAATATGCTTTAAATCCAAATCTTCTCACTCTTTCAATATTGTCGGGGCTGTGGTCGATAATGGTGGTGGAAAACTTATTGAGATGGAGAAGTCTAGCTATAATTTGTCCCATTCTTCCAAAGCCTGCGATGATGACTGGGTGTCCGTCATTTGAAATCTTATCGTTCTCCGGTTTAGCGTCATCGATAGCGCATTTCTTTGCCCAGCGGTCATAGAGAATGAGTAGCAAAGGAGTGGTAAGCATTGACACCGTGACAGCGCCATTTAAGAGTGCCGCGAGTTCGGGTGAAATAATCTTGGAATTCAGAGCACTACTAAATAAGACAAAAGCAAATTCTCCGCCTTGGCTTAAAAGTATTCCGAGTAGAAGTCGGTCACGGCCTTCGACTTCGAAAAATCTAGCAATTAAGGATAGGAGAACGATTTTTAGGACGATCAGTCCCGTAACTAATCCTAATAATTGAAGGGGGCTTGCTAATAGGATCGTGATTTTAATGCCCATGCCAACTGCCAGAAAGAAAAGCCCAAGTAAAATTCCTTTAAAGGGTTCAATATTGGCCTCGAGTTCATGGCGATATTCGGACTCAGCAAGAATGACGCCTGCTAAAAAAGCCCCAAGGGCCATCGAAAGTCCTACGAGGGTCATGATATAGGAGATGCCAACGACGATTAAAAGTGCGAGTGCTAGGGACACCTCTCGACTTTTGGTTCCAGCTACCCACCTAAAGATAGGTCTAGAGAGATAGCGCCCACCCACAATGATCCCTATGATGGAAAGAATCGCAGCTATGGGATTAATTTCGGGCCCTTTGGAGACTTCGTCTACAGCTAACAGAGAGACTAAGACCATTATGGGAACAACACTGATGTCTTGGAAAAGTAGAACACTGAATGAACTTTTTCCGACAGTTGTATTCTTTATGCCCCGTTCACCCACAATCTGCATGACTATGGCTGTAGAAGACATGGAAAATCCCAAGCCGGCAACCAGAGAAGGTCCAAGATCCCACCCTATAGCGGTGAGCAAAAGGCAAGCCGCACATGCCGTTAATACAACTTGTATTGTCCCTAAGCCAAAAATAGAGCGACGCAGCTTCCAAAGGTTTTTGGGATTAAGTTCAAGCCCTATCATGAACAGTAGGAGGACAACACCAAACTCGGCAAGATGGAGAATATTTTCAGGATTACTGATGAGTTTGAGCCCTTCTGGACCAATGATGAGGCCTGCAACTAAATAGCCAATTACTGAGCCTAGGCCTAAACGTGTGGTAATCGGAACAGCGATGAGTGCGGCGCTAAATACGACTACCAAAAAAAGGAGTATGTCATGATTCATGAGGCGACCTACAAAATGTGAGTGTTTAAGGGGTCAAGAGCTGTGTTTCCATTTTCTATATAGCTTTTTAACAGAGATACATAGTCCTTGGTTCTTTCTTTCAATTCTTGATCGGAGATTCTGTAAGCTTGATGCACAACAAAGGGCTTATGATAGACGATTCCGCACAGATAGGCAGTGGCTTCGAAGGGGCGCAAAAATTCTTCGATTTTAAAGCGATTATTTCCAGTAGGCTGGTAGACCTCTTTGCCGCCTCCTGTTGAGACCACCTGGAGGAAATCTTTTCCTTTAAGAGCTGTTCCCTTTTCCCCGTAGGCATAGCCGTATTCAAGAACTATGTCTTGCCATTCTTTAAGTATTGCGGGAGACGAATACCAATTAATAGGGTGTTGAAAAACAATTAGATCCGCTGCTGCCAGCGCGGACTGCTCCTTTTTTGCATCTATAAAATAGTCTGGATAGAGCTTATACAAGTCTCGTATCTCCACATTTTGCAAGTTGGATATGCCATTTAAAAGACTTCTCTGAATTCTTGAATCGGTGAAATTGTGATGAGCAAAAATCACCACTATTTTCTTACTCACTTGCGCCTCGATAAATGAATTTTTTGTATCCCATATTCTATTTTAATTTTTTCCTAATTGCTTTCACTTT
The DNA here is from genome assembly GCA_037142195.1 of Pseudomonadota bacterium. Lineage (GTDB taxonomy): Bacteria > Bdellovibrionota_B > Oligoflexia > Oligoflexales > CAIMVM01 > CAIMVM01. Next base: position 5,527 of record JBAXBA010000046.1, on the reverse strand, counting down.
TTTAGCTTTAATCAGAATCCATGTTAATTTCTCATTCAAAGTTTCTTTTCAGTTTGGTCGTCATGAGTCAGGATAGGCAATGCTAGGGGTCAAACTACTTTTGCAACTAGATTTTCTCTATATTACTATCTTTATTTGTTCCAAAAAAAATTCCATTCAAGAATGCTTTTTGTCTAAAACATGCCCGCTAATTTGAAGGTGCTTGGGCGACACCTATTAAACAGGCTTTTTTAAACGGAAAGTTGGGAAATTCTGCCATGCCAAGCTACGTTTCCAAGGGAAGCTCGGTAGTCCAAATTTCCTAGGACTCCATGGGCCGCCTAAATGGCGATGACTATTGCTGTTAAAAGTTTACTTTATGAAGCTATTCATTGCTTTTCGTCGATCGAATAGGTCTATAAGCAGCTATTTTTATAGGCTATGGCAGTACAAACAGCCAAGTAAGGGTGGACCCTTTCGATTTTCAAGTACTTCGAATTGGTCTAGGGAAGAGCCTATTCCTGGTTTTTTATTGGTCAGCGCAGTTTTATTATGGTAAAAATCACATGCAAATTTTAGACAGAGGTATACATGAAGTTTGACGTTAGATTATTGGTTTTAGCTTTGAGTCTTTCAACTTTTTCTTTTGGCCAAAGTTTATCGAGAGAGTTCGGTGTAGGTCGTTTGCGAGATCTTGAAGATGTAGCTGCTCGGCTTGAGGGGACCATCGATTCTAGTCGCCAGTCTATGTTGGATCGCGATTACGTGGATGTAAGGGTTACTCAATGTCAAATCACAGTAATTGATGCTCCGGGATATATAAGCTCCAGTAAATTTCTCTATGTGGAACAGGCTCTTAGTTTGTCTCTGGATGCCCCTTATCGGCAGCGGGTCATTAAATTGTCACCGGACTCCTTGAATCGAAGAGGAGTCGTGAGTTCCATTTACGAAATCAATCTTTCTCCCGAGCAGGCGCTTCATTTTTGCTCAAAGCAGGCTGATGAGAGGGTGATGAAGTGGTCTGACCTTAAAGACGTTCATTGTAGTGTTTACATGCAGAAGAAGCATGATCTTTGGGTGGGCGAAACTCAAAGCGCAAAGTGTCCTAATGACTATGGCGATGCCAAGTTTGTATCTTCGAAGGTAAGGCTTTCCAGGACAGGTATGTATTCTTGGGACCGAGGTTGGGATGCGGAAGGCAATCAAGTTTGGGGAGCTGTTAAAGGGGGCTATAACTTTGAGAAGATGGATCCAGCATCCACGGATGTCGAACTCAATGCTGTGGCTACTAGGTATACGGGCAAAATGAACACTTTTAAACAATCTGCAAAGGCTCCTGATGCTTTTCAGCCGATACAATACAATAACTGCCTTATCGATGTGCCTATGATCAGCCAAAGACCTGGTAAGACCATTCTCATTGATCAGTCTGCTGAGACTCCAACTTTAAAATTCACTCGCACTAAATTTTTGAGAGTGGAACGAAATGATAAGAATGAACTTACGGCAACATATTTAGCATTGCGTGACAGTTCCCAGTTTCGTGGGATGTGTGATAGACCAGTCGAAATGAGAACCGCTCGTAGTGAAGATGTGCTGAGCCCCGAGTGTCGTATTTCCTTTACCCGCGATGGCCGCGACTTTGTGGGAAAGACCCCTGCAGAGGGGTGCGCTTCGAATTTTCGTGGTGCCGTAAAGTTGACAGTAGAGGCCCGACTGACTCGTAGCTCGATTCAGGTTTTGGAACGCTGGTATGACAAAGACGGAGGTCAGGTTGCTGGTTCTACTCAAGGCCCGTACATTTATGAATTAGAAGACTAAGTTTCTTTAAAATCGCATGTAAAACAAAAACCGGCGAATGAGCTGGTTTTTTTTTCGACCTTAAGCAATTCTGGATGGATCCTATCTTTTCCAAGAGCACTAAATAGGCAAGTGCGTCCCTTTAAGGGCTTTGTTCTTGCTAGAAGGACTTATATATTCTGCGTTCTGAATGGAATTATACTTGGAGCTGTATTGTTGATTTCATTTTCTGGGTTTAATCTTCTGGGTTTAATCTTCTGGGTTTAATCTTCTGGGTTTAATCTTCTGGGTTTAATCTTTCCAAGCGCGCTAGGCTTGGAAATGCTTTTTTCCAGAAATACACGCAAACAAGAGTTACCATGCCACCGCCCACGACAGCGCCCACAGGGCCGAAGAGTGTAGCTGCCATGCCAGACTCGAATTCACCGAGTTCATTGCTCGCTCCAATAAAAATCTGATTAGCAGCTGTAACTCGGCCTCTCATAGATTCTGAAACTTTAAGCTGAAGGAGTCCATGGCGGACATAAACGCTCACAACATCTGCGGCTCCAGAGATGACTAGAAAAATAAAAGAAAGCCAAAAAATGCGACTTAGACCAAACCCTATCATGGAAAAACCAAAAATGTTGACGGCAGTAAAAAGCTTTTTGCCTGGGTTTATCTGTAGGGGCTTTCTTGCCAAATAAAGTGCCATGGGAATCGAACCTAAAGCTGTGGCACTTCGAAGGATCCCAAAACCATCCGGCCCGACCATCAATATGTCTTTACAAAAAACAGGGAGGAGGGCCATAGCTCCGCCAAAAAAAACTGCGAAAAGATCGAGAGAAATGGAACCTAAAATGTCTTTTTCTCGCCAAATATAGCGAAATCCTGCAACAATTCTTTGCAGTCTGGACTCAATAATTTCAGCTTTCAAACTCATAACTGGAATACATAGAAACAAAATCGCTCCGATAAGCGAAAGCATCGATGCGATTTGAAGGGTGTGGACTGCGCCAAGTCTTGCATATAGAAATCCTCCTACTGCTGGTCCTGCGACACTTGAAACATTGTACATAGCAGTATTTAGAGTAATGGCTCTCATCAATTGAGGCTTAGGAACAAGAAGGCTTATCATGGAGCCATTTGCTGCAGATGAGTAGGCTTTGGCAGCTCCGAGCCCAAAGAGAACGATAAGAGTTCCTAAAATTTCAGTCGGGTGGCTTGACAGCCAAGCACTCTGTAAGGCGATTAAAACACCAAAGACAAGACCCGAAAATCCAGCAATTTTGCCACGGTTAAAGCGATCGGAAGCATCACCGGCAAAGGGCATAAAAATCATAAAGGGAAGAAAAAAAGCAAGGCCGACAAGACCTAAATTAAATGTGGAATGAGTTGCTTCATAAACCTGCCAGCCTGTAACCACGGTTTGAATCTGGGCCGCAAGAACCGCAACAAATCGTGCGCATAGATAGCCTTTAAATTTCATCAGCTGGCCTCCGGTTGGTGCTTTTGACTGGCTTTAATCACACCTAGGACCATCAAGGCAAGTCCTATGACTTTAAACCATTTAAATTCGTCTAGACCCAGATAAATGGATGCCAATAGGGCAAAGGCAGGTATGAGACTTACGAAGATATTTGCCTTCAGCATGCCTATTATTTTTATAGATCGATTATAGACTATAAAGGCGCAAGTGGAAGCTAATGCTGTAAGCAGCATCCATTGAGACCATACTGAAAATTCATAGGGAAATCCTGCGGCAAATTTTTGGAACTCTAATCCAAGGAAAAAAGGAAAAAACATCATAGCTCCCAGAAGGGATTGCCAAAAAACTATGGTTTCCGGTTGGTGATGTTCCGAAAGCTTCCTAATAACTTGATTGTATATCACAGCACTTGCGACAGCTAAAAAAAGAAGAGATAAACCTTTTAGGGAATAACGTAGATTTCCCTCAAGATCAAAACTTACAACAATGAGCCCTAAGATAGAACATACAGCGCCCATAAAAAAACCTTTTTTAGCTCGCTCCTTGCCATATACTATCGTAGATAGTCCTAAAAAAATGGGAATGGATCCAATGATGAGTGAGGCGATGCCAGGAGAAACTTCCATTAAACCGTAACTTTCCCCGATAAAATAGACGAAGGGCTCGCAAAAAGCCATAAGCACAAAACTTTTATAGTCGCGGGATACTTTCAAAGGGATTCCGCGATATTTCGCATAGAGAAAGATGAATCCCGAAGCAAGAATCATTCTTAAAAAACAAAGTGTAAACGGACCCCAATAATTAAAGATATCTTTGGTCCATATGAAAGACATTCCCCAGATAAAGCTGGCAGTGGTGAGTCCAATGTAGGCCCCTAGTTTTGGATTCATAAGCGCAAAGCATCACGTAAGGCCGGGTAGGGGTCTCTAGGTACTGATAGGGAATGAATCTGGTCTACGTCCAAAAGCTCCCAAGGATTTTTACCTAAATGGGCCTCTCCTTCGTAGCGCGGTATGATATGCCAGTGGAGGTGGGAACATACATTACCAAACTTTACAAAATTGATGCGCTTCACTCCTGTCAAGCTACGCAGAAATTTCTCAGTTCTAAGGATTTCTTGAAAGGCATAGGCTGCTTCGCCCATATTTAAATCAGACATTTCTTCTACATGTTTCGCGCTCACGAGCATGATATGCCCTGGCCATTTGTGGGCCAGGGGGCCTTTATAGAAATAGAGGTCACCACGCCGAGTTAAAAGGTCCGGATCCCCATTCCTATTATTTTTTTTGCACAAATCACAATCTGTCATAGGGAGTAAGCCTTATTCTTTTTAGAGGTCTCCTTTAGAGATCTCATAGACAGTGAGCTTACTCTTTTTTTTTACTTCAGGGAACCAGCTGCTAGGGAGATAGCAGTCTTTAAGATCCGCGCCTGTTCTGCTTGATGAGCTTTGTTGGAACCCTCCGATGTTGTCCCACTTGAAGGGCGGCTTACAGCGGTAACCTTCTCACCTGTGGCTAACTCGAGGTGGTCCTTTATATACGTCCAAGCGCCCATGTTAAGGGGCTCTTCTTGGGCCCAAACAAACTTTTTACATGACTTATACTTAGCGATGATAGCTTTGGCTGTTTCCAAGTCGAACGGGTAGAGCTGCTCCACACGAACAAGGGCAACATCCGCAGTTTGACCTGAAGAGTCGAGTTCTCGCTTTAAGTCATAATAAATCTTGCCTGTGCAGAAAACGATTCCTTTAGCTTTGGTTGGATTTTTGGGGTCGTCCAATAAAGGCTGGAAGGAGCCAGATGTGAACTCAGCAGATTTTGAGATGACTTCTGGATCTCTTAGGAGGCTCTTAGGACTCATAATTACGAGTGGCTTTCGAAATCCTCGAAGCATTTGGCGTCTTAAGATATGAAAATGTTGAGCCGGGGTGGAGGGTATGGCTACGGTGATGTTATGGGCACCACATAGTTGAAGAAAGCGTTCTGGTCTAGCGTTGGAGTGCTCTGGCCCTTGGCCTTCGTAGCCATGGGGTAATAACAAGACGAGTCCTGAGGTTTGTTTCCATTTTGCTTCACTGGAAACCAAGTATTGGTCGATATGGATTTGACCGCCATTGGAAAAATCGCCAAACTGAGCTTCCCAAACGACGAGTGAATTTGGGCTGGAATGGGAATACCCCCACTCAAATCCCATGCAAGCAGCTTCGGAAAGGGGGCTATTGACGATATCGACTCTTGCTCCCCCTAATTGATTTAAAACTTGAAGCTCTGCGCCACT
>JBAXBA010000045.1:0-27907 GCA_037142195.1 Pseudomonadota bacterium | reverse complement strand
GGGGTTACGTCGAGCCCTTAACCGAATGCGGTCAGGTCTTAACCGAATGCCATTGCTGGGTCCGGGAGCCAATGTCTCGCTCAATCCCACAAATCCTTAGGGAAAGTTTCGGAGGAGCACCCAAACCTGCAGACCGTGGGAGACTGTTTAAGACTTTATGGTCATTCTACTTGGATTCTGAATCCAGCCCATTCTTGACCATAGACGCCAAACCAAGGCACCAATGATGGAGCCGACAACAAACCCTGCCAGGACATCGCCCGGATAATGAACCCCTAAATAGATCCGCGAAAATCCCACCAAGAGAACAATGAAAGCAGCAGCGAAAAACCATTTTCGGGGTACTAAAAACCATAAAATAGCTGCAATTGCAGCAGCATTCGAGGCATGGGACGAAGGAAAACCATAATCACCACCGCACCATCCTTTTACAACTACGATCACATCCTGGTACTCCCGACAGGGACGAAGCCTACCTACCCACGGCTTCAATAACCTCACCGTCAATAGATCGCTGATTCCCACCCCCACTACCAGAAGCAGCAACAACCGAAGGCCGTACTTAAATTTTCTATAAATAAAGAAAATCAGCGTTAAAACGGCAAAAAAAATCCACATCCTCTCATCACTAATGCTCGCCATTGCATAATCCCCCAAGGAATTTCCAGAAAATCCATGAATGAGCGAGAATAATTGATAATCAAATCTTAAGAATGTCTCCATGGATCCATGCCTTTTTTAAATTCTACAGGAAACTCATTATAACTCAGAGTTTCGGAATTTTTGAGACAAACTATGAGACTACTTACCTGAAATCGTCCAGCATGAGGCCGATCCTCTCTTAAGAACCACTGCTATAGAGGCCATTCCTGAACAGAAAATCGCGTGAGTTAGGATTGAAATCACACATTTCGTAGCTAATCCCCCATTTTTAAATGCTGATGAGACCCAGATTCCTTGTAAGTGTTCAACTGTGCTGCAAAAAAATGTGGGCACGGCATTTGCTTTGCTCCTGTTAGGAGGGCAATGCCTATGATGATGCTTGATTTTCTTCTTGCCAGTTCTGTTTTGTTTTCTACTATAAGCTTTGGATCTACTCTCGCGAGTCAAATCAAGGATTGGCAGGGAAACCCTAAGTTATTTATGAATTCTGGGCCTATGAAAACTGATGCCCACGGATACCCAGTCCCTGACGCCGACTTTCGGGATCTTGATGCTTCCGCACTGAACCAAAGAAGTGAACTCAGACGCAAAGTTAGAGATCGAATCATCTTCAGAGGTCGCGGCAACCAAAAAGCAGCTGCCGACATGTCCACAAATAACCCTGAAGACTTTTTGCAGTCAGGCCTGAAATTTACCAATATCTTTGCTCTCGACAAGCCTGAGCTTAAGAGCTCAAGATCGTCTATTTTGCCTTGGTCCGGTGACTATTGGGGGACCTATAAGGGCGGCATAGCGGCTAGGTTTTCTGATCCTTCTTTTGAAGAAAGCAGCTCTTGGTCAGAGAATTATAACTATATCAAACAGCACCCGGCAGCTGACCTGATTCGTCTGGATTCCCCGGAAGAGTTGGTGAAGCTATCTCCCGCGGAGAAATATGACTTGATTTCCGATTCAGGTGGCAAGCTCGCAAGCTATGCATGGGGAGAAGGGGAAGCCTATTTAAGAAATGTCGGTGAAGTGGAAACTTGGTTTGGCATTTGTCATGGCTGGGCTCCGGCCAGCTATATTGAGGCGAGACCCTCTGCCGCCATAGATGTCCCTGTTGCTGGCCTTAAATCCCCAGTAAAGTTTCTTCCCTCAGACATCAAAGCGTTGGCGAGTCAAATGTGGGCTAAATCACAATTTACCTCTCGGTTTATTGGGGGAAGGTGCGAAGAACGGGACGTAAAAATTGACGAAGCCACTGGGCGCATTATCGAGAAAGATTGCTTTGATATCAATCCTATGTCCTGGCATTTAAGTATCATCCATGAACTAGGCATCGAAAAGAGGGCCTTTGTTGTCGACGCTAGTGAAGACTATCAGGTGTGGAACCAACCCGTTTTTGAATATAAGATGAGTTACTTTAATCCACTCACGGCTTTACCCTCTGACGATCTAGCCGCGAGTCTGATAGATTATGCCCTTTGGCAAAATGACCCCTATAAAGCTTGGCGCAACCCTCTTGTTAAAAAAGTAGTCGGCGTCGCGATGGATATTAGTTACCGAACGGAAACGTCGCCCAGTTCTGCCCTAATCGATACTGAAGAGCAAGATAACAGCTATACCACTCGCTACATCTATGATCTAGAACTTGACGATAAGGGAGAGATCATTGGCGGTGAATGGTATCAAAGGCGCCATCCAGATTTTATTTGGACCGCAGCCCTAGGAGCAAGACCGGTTGGCTATGGGGACAGAAATCTTGAGTCTGTATCTTGGAACCCGCTTACCGAAACATTTCCGGTAGTTTGGAAGGACAATGCAGCTAGAGCTGCTGACGCTGGACAAATACCAGATAGGGTTTTGGAATCTCTCATTAGGGCATCAGCCACTAAAGTTGACCCGCCTACTCCGCCAGTTCCACCCGTTCTTTAGCTGAGAAAGGAACCAGCTCGCTCCATGCAAAAAAATCTTACCTCTATCGCTCATGGGTTCACTCTTGACTGCTGCGTAAATTTTCACAGGCAATAGTAAACCCACGGATATTGGTTGCAAATGGATCTCTACCTGCTATCGGCTTCACCGAAGACATGTAGAGATCCATTCATTTTCAGCCTCATCTTCGTCACAGGAATTACCAATTCTCCTTAGATATATAAAATAGCTAGTTTCTTCTTTGAGGTATGGTGTAAAATAATCTCCCATAAGACCAGATAGCCACTGTACCATTAGAAACCACTATTGCTCATACACTTAGGGACAAGCTCACTATGGCCCCAAAAATGTTTCATCTACGTATTCAAGCCTCCGAACTCATGGGAGCTACTCTGGCTATTCTCCCTGGAGACCCTGGCCGAGTAGAACGCATCGCCAGAACGATGAAAAACCCCACTTTCCTGGCGCAGAATCGAGAGTATATGATGTGGTTGGCAGAGACCGAGGAAGGACGCAAAGTGGTGGTATGCTCTACCGGCATAGGCGGACCCTCCTCTGCAATTGCCGTTGAAGAACTCGCCATGTGTGGGGTCAAAGACTTTTTAAGAGTAGGGACTACTGGGTTGATACAACCTCAAATCGATCCTGGGACCGTTGTCATCATGACGGGTTCCGTTCGTTTGGAAGGAACTTCTAAACACCTTGCGCCTATTGAATATCCTGCAGTAGCACACCATGAATGGGTAAGAGCTTTGGTCGACACTGCTAGAAATTTAAATATTCCCCACGTTGTGGGCGTTTCCGCATCAAGTGATACCTTCTATCAAGGTCAAAACCGCCAAGATTCTTTCAAGAAAGGTTTTGTCGTTGGGGAATTAGAAGGCCGAATGAAAGAAATGGAGCAGCTGGGAGTGCTTTCCTTTGAAATGGAGGCCGGCCTTATTCTTACTCAAACCTCTGCTTTTGGACTGCGAGGCGGAGCGATTGCAGCTGGAATAGTCAATCGTCACAGAAGAGAACTCCCCGATGAGTCCATCATTCTGGAAGCGGAAGCAAAAGTGATCGAGCTCGCAGCTAAAGTCATCGATTCCTTGGCAGCAGATCATTCATAGGAAATGTATTTGGCCTCTTATCGTTAGGAGGCAGCCGGGAAAGATCGCGAAAATTCCCGTTTACGATCCATTACCAATGACACTTAGGTTTCAACTTGGCGAGACGGAATTTCTTAAAATAGAACCAAAGTTTTCTCGATCCGCCAAAGAATCTATACCTTGATGCAATAAAAATGAGTCAAATGTGAAAATAAAAAGCCCATGACAGGCCCTTACTCAAAAAATTGCCATTTTCTGGTTAGAGGATGGCAATTTCTCATCTCCACTAAAGAGCTCTTATGCAAATGCAAGCTGGCTAGGGAGCCGCTAACAGACGCTAAGATGGCAAGCTCCCAGATAAAAAAGATTTAAAAAAGGTAGAAAAAAGGTAGAAAATGCTCCCCCACGATTGATGGCCCCATACCTAAACGCTAGTAACACATTCCAAAAACATAACTCGACATCCTTCACGTTACTTGTGACGGAATAAATTGCTGATTTTAAGGCGAGAAATTACCTTTGCCGCGCTATTCATCGGGACCCTAAAATGGCATAGGTGACGAAACGAGCAAGTACTATCACATCAAAAATTATCATCTTCCACCAAATAAACGAAGGCTTTTAGGCCTTATGCATGGCGTTTAATAATTTCCCGAAGTTTATGGGCTTTCCAAAAATGCCATCCGCCCGGAGAGAAAGTATGTTTTCTTCGTCCAAATCAGGCAACCCTGAAACGATAAAAAACTTCGGCTTTCCGCTCTCATGATTCTGTTGACCAAAGTTTTCCAACAAATAGAAACCATCTGCTTTTGGCATTTTAATATCAGAAAGAATAAAATCGTATTTTTTTTGGTTACAGAACTTAACAGCATCAATTCCATTTGTTACCACATCGACTTTAAATTCATGCATCTCAAAAAAATCTCTTTGCATCGCAGCAATATCAGGCTCATCTTCCACGATGAGTAAATTTTTTTTTGACATCTCTAGCCCTTACTTAAAAATGGATTAGGATTTAAGCAGATTTCAATAGAATCCAGGTTCACTTATATGCTGCTGTTTAAATAGTAGCACACGTTCCTTTTTATCTGAAGGCTTAGCCCTTGAATCCTGAAATGTTCATAAAATACTGTGCATTAGCTGTAAAAAAGAGCCCCTTTTACTGGGCAGTAAAGGCTTAAAATTAGTCAATGATTGCAAAGTTTTTACATAATTATGACGGAATATTTCCAAAATTTTTGTCACAATTGATCTTCACTTCCGACGCTTGCAATTAATGAGCCATATCGCAATTCTTCCTATTTTGAGGCGAAAATGAAAGTTTCTTTAAATCATTCAAACATAGCTGTCATGAGCATGATTCACCTTTTTGGTATAGCGGGAATATTTTATCTTCCCCATACTGATTCCTCTACTATTCTCCTAGCTATCATCCTCTATTTTTTAACGGGGGTCAGCATAACGGGAGGACTCCACAGATTTTGGTCCCATCGCTCGTATACTGCAAAACGCCCCCTGCAAATTTTCTATTTGTTCTTTTCGACTATGGCTATGGTGGGGAGTGCGATTTGGTGGTGCCGAGATCATCGCATTCATCATAAGTACTCGGATACAGAACTGGATCCCCATAATGCACGTCGCGGGTTTTGGTGGTCCCATATAGGATGGCTGTTTTTTGAAAAACCAGCAGCTATTAGAGAAGCCGCTAAAAAAATCCCCATGGATGATCTCTATGGTGATACCTTACTGAGACTTCAACACAAATACTACCAATGGATTTCACCTGTCCTAGCCCTAGGAGTTCCGGTGGCTCTTTCGAGCCTCTGGCACGACCCGATAGGTGGACTTATGGTGGCTGGATTCTTAAGGATTATGTTAAAGCTTCACGCCACACTGGCCATTAATAGTTTCGCACACGCTTGGGGAAGAAAACCTTATCGCCCGGATATTTTGCCAGTAGAGAATCATCTGTTAAGCCTTTTTGCCCACGGAGAGGGATACCATAACTTTCACCATGCCTATCAATACGACTGGAAAGCATCTGAAAGCCTGAGATGTATCAATCTCACAGCATGGATGATCTGGGCATGTGAAAAAATGGGACTTGCTGAAGGGCTCAAGGAAGCTAAAATACGAGCCCCCATGGAAAATATAGGGCTCGTTTCTAAAACTTCTTAACTGAGACTCTAAACGGTTTGAAAAAAAGGCTCTTTTTAGGGCTAAGAATCAGGATGGTCCCTTGGAATATGCATTATCCGCATCGAATGTTAAAAAAGTCTATGGCACGGGAGTTGAAGCCTTAAAAGGAGTCAGCTTAGAAATACGGTCAGGTGATTTTTTTGCGTTATTGGGACCCAATGGCGCCGGTAAGTCCACGCTGATTGGTATTGTTTCAGGTCTGGTGAATAAATCTGAGGGAAATGTTAAGATTTTCGGCATCGACATAGACAAGAACTTTCCCTTAGCGAGAACTCAAATAGGATTAGTCCCTCAAGAATTTAACTTCTCTATTTTTGAAACTCCCCTGCAAATTCTCAGATGGCAAGCTGGATATTACGGAATTTCAGGGAAGTCCTCTCACAAACGCGCTGAAGAACTCTTAGAAAAACTTGATCTTTGGGACAAGCGAAATGAGCAATCTCGAACCCTCTCAGGGGGAATGAAGCGAAGGCTTCTCATTGCCCGCTCCCTCATTCATCAACCGAAACTTCTCATTTTAGACGAGCCTACGGCTGGTGTCGACATTGAGATTCGACGCTCTATGTGGGAGTTTCTGAAGGATATCAATAGCAGTGGTACCACGATCATTTTAACCACTCACTATTTAGAAGAAGCTGAAAACTTGTGCAAAAATATAGCCATCATTTCCAAAGGCTTAGTCGTAGAAAATACTTCTATTAAAGAGCTTCTAAGTCGCACCCAAAAAGAGACACTGATTCTTGACGTCCTTGCCTACAAATCATTGCCTCCTAGTTCCTCTGATGGTTTTCAGTTTAAAAGCCTGGATAACAACACCATTGAAGTTGTTTTTGACAGCAGAAACGATCTAGGAAAATTGTTTGCAGAGCTCGGTAGATTTAACATTACAGTCAAGAGTCTTAGAAATAAGACGAATCGATTAGAAGAGCTTTTTGTAGGATTGGTTGCAAAGGGGAATGAGCCATGAATAACTACCAGTTTTGGATAGCTTTCACGACCATTCTTAAAAAAGAATGTTATCGCTTTTTAAGAATCTGGCCTCAAACTCTTCTCCCCTCTGCCATAACTATGACTCTCTATTTTCTTATTTTTGGTAGACTTGTCGGCTCAAAAATCGGCTCCATGAATGGCATATCTTACATGGAATACATTGCCCCTGGGCTCGTCATGATGACCGTGATCACCAATTCTTACGCCAATGTTTCAAGTTCTTTTTTCTCGTCTAAATTTCAGAAATACATTGAGGAAATGATCGTTTCACCCATGCCAAACGGTATGATTTTGGCTGGATTTCTCATGGGTGGGACTTTGCGCGGCATGCTTTGTGGGGGAATCGTTACTTTTATTTCAAGCCTTTTTGTTCCGCTGCACTTTAATCATCCCTGGATAGCCCTCATGAGCGTTTTTGTGAGTGCTTGGCTTTTTTCCTCTGCTGGTTTTTTAAATGGTCTTTTTGCTAAGAAGTTTGATGACATTAATATTGTTCCCACGTTTTTTCTGACTCCACTTACCTACTTAGGTGGTGTTTTTTACAGCGTATCCATATTACCTGATTTTTGGCGTTCCTTAAGCCACCTCAACCCCATACTGTATATGGTGAGTCTATTTAGATACGGCTACACGGGCTTAAGTGAGGTCGATACCACTACTGCCCTTTTTGTTTCTTTTGGACTCGCGACTTTTTTTACAACTCTATGCTTTCATTTTCTTTCCAAAGGACATGGCCTGAAGTCGTAATCCGGTCACACTTCCATGGCAGCTAGCGAACTAGGAGCGAAAGCTTTTTTAACATCCACCGCACGCTGGATCCCGCGCAAAAGGAAATTTCAAGCAAGGCCCCGATATCGACCTTGCCTTAGACTCCCCCCGATGCCAATTGTCAGACATGCTCGCATTTCAAATGAAACTTGATGATTTACTGCTACCTTATAAAATTGAGATTGTCGGTCTTCATTTCGTGGCTGACGATGCGCTCCTTGATCCTATTAATCGAGTTGGCCTAACCTTCTACTGAGAATGGACCGCTCTCAAAAGAACTGGCTTCAAACCACCGTGCCGGGCGCAATTTCGAGACTTTTCCAAGGGATCATGGCGATTTTTCAGTGTACCGCTGCTAACTAGGAAATCTCTCGAAACTACGCCCGTTTCTTAGAAGGATCACAGGCATTTCATTAGTCCATGGCAGGCCGAATTTCTGCAAAATCGAAACTCCACCAAATGCTATCCTGGTACATAATGTCATCGCATCCGCCTATGAGGCTGAGGATAAGGACCTGGCGGGTGTAATAGCTAAACGCCTAAGAGTCTTTGCTCTTTTCAATATTCTATTCCTTAAAAAGCTTTCGCTTTTGGGGACCATACATTTTTCCTATGGTTTAAACTTATTTTAAATATTTTACTTTTCTAGAAGGCTCGCTATAAGGGCCAAAACATAGGAGGATGCCATGCATCATAAAGACCTGAAGTTAAAACGTAGACGAATGAAGCTCACCCAAAATGATCTAGCAGCCGCAGTGGGCTGCAGCCAGAGTAGAATCTCACTCTTTGAAACTGGCTCCCTAAAACCTAGCTACGACGAACTCGTATTGATTAAAATGTCGTTAAATATAGAAGAAATTTAAAATTCGCATTTTAGAATTCTACTAGGAAGCGGCCTAGACGATCTAGGGTTTTCCTGCCTCAAGCAGTTGACCGTTAGCCATAACTACCTGCCCCCCAACGATGGTATAGACCGGCATGCCGCGTACTTCCATTCCAGCAAATGGTGTCCAACCCGACTTGGTCGCTTGCTCACCATTTGTGATGGTATGGTTCTTACTCATCGAAACCAAAGTTAAGTCGCCATCTGCGCCAACTCCAATCCGTCCTTTGTTTTTTCCATAGATTTGAGCGGGTCGTGTGGAGGCCATTTGGACAAAGCGTTCCAGAGTGAGACGCCCCTGATTCACATGATTGAGCATAATGGGAACCATAGTCTGAACCCCAGGCATACCGCTTGGCGAATTAGGATAAGGACGATCTTTTTCTTCTTTAGTATGGGGAGCGTGATCTGATCCCAATACATCCACAACTTCGTTTAATACTCCACGCCATAGGCCCTCTTGGTGGTCTTTCGTGCGAATGGGAGGGTTCATTTGAGCATAGTTGCCGAGACGCTCATAACAATCTGGACTAAAAAGAGTCAAATGCTGGGGAAGAACTTCGACAGTGACGAGATCCTTATGAGCAGACAGAAAATCAATCTCTTCTTTTGAAGTTATATGCAAAATATGGATTTTTCGGTTCGTTTCACGGGCTAGCTCCACAATCATTTTAGTAGAACTAAGAGCGGATTCCACATTGCGCCAATCAGGATGAGACACAGCAGAGGTGGCACGATTTCTTATGTCCATTCTTTTCAGTAGGACTTCTTCATCTTCGGAATGAATCGCAATGGGACATCTTGTCTTCAAAAAAATTTCCTTAAGCTTCTTTCGATCATTTAGAAGTAATGACCCCGTTGAAGAACCTAGAAAAATTTTAATTCCCACACAATGCTCCACGAACTGAGAAGCAATCAGTTCTTCGAGATTGCTGTCCGTAGCTCCGATAAAAAAGCCAAAATTCACTCGAGAAACCCGACGAGCAATATCAATTTTATGCTGTAAGGCCGACACTGTGGTAGTGGATGGATTTGTATTGGGCATTTCATAGAAACTAGTAACACCGCCTAAAGCGGCACTTTTTGACCCAGACTCGAGATCTTCTTTGTGGGTCAATCCTGGTTCTCTAAAATGCACTTGACTATCAATAATACCCGGAAGCACATGGAGCCCTTCAGCCTCGATCTCTTGAGTGGCTGACCGCCTCACCTGACCTACCTCGACGATAGACCCATTTTCCATAAGGACATCAGCCTTTACAGTTCTACCTGGTAGAACGCAAATTCCGTTTTTAATTAATAAAGAAGTCATATCCACTATCCGTTTGTCTTAAGTGCAGTTTTAATTCTGGGAACTTCGTCGGCTCTTACAAATTTATACCCCTGTTCCTTTAAGCGTGGGATTAAATAGCGACTCATCTGCCAGGTTTGTTCTGTTACGTCATGCATAAGAACAATTCCTCTGCCTCTATCCTTGACTTCGGCTTCATAACGCTTGCCGCAGTCAACAACGGAAATACTGGCACTCCAGCAGTTCCAATCTGCAGCATAGTTACCAGACAATTCTCCTCCTATATCCCAGAAGATATTACCCGCATAAAAGGAAAGAGAGCTTGCATTTACCGCATCAGACAATGTTTTAGACCAAGCACCAAAAGGCGCCCTAAAAAGAAAATTTTGGTCGACGTAAGGTGCAATCAACTTATGAGTAGACTCCATCTCTTCTAAAACCTGTGCCTGGGTCAATTTCGTCATGTTTCGGTGTGTGAAGGAGTGATTCCCAATTAAATGACCTAATTCTTTAACCTGAGAGAGGACATCCTCCTTTCCAGCGACATTGGATCCGACTACGAAAAAAGTTGCTTTGATATCATTAGCATTTAGCCACTTGGCAAGAGGCAGTGTATATTCCGATGGACCATCATCATAAGTCAAAGCGATGGTTTTGTCTTCCAAAGTAGTCCCGATAAGATTTCCAAGAAAAATCTCTTCCGTTGATGGTACATCTACCCTTCCGCAAGCGGAAACGATCGTTAGGATCGCAGCTAAGGAATACTTCATCATCCTCATCTCCCATTTTGGTGTTCTGCTATTTGATATCGAAAATAACCCCCGGAATCATCTACAATATGGATCATACCAATTTATAGATATTAAAAGTAGCACCGATCCAAAAGTTCTAAAAAAAAATAGTCATGAAGAAATGAATCCCCTATAGCTTTCCCTTAGCTGACAGGCGGACGTCATTCAGAAGAGACGATAGGCACTTGGTACTTCAAACACTAAGCCCTGAAAGGCTAACTTTATGCAGCGAAGCATAAGGCCTCTTGGATCTTTATTTCCTCTTCCGTATTTAGGATCCCCCATGACGGGATGCCCAATACCCTCTAAATGGCGCCTAATTTGATGAAATCTTCCAGTTACTAACTCCAATTCCACCTGACTTGTGAGGCCCAGGGAGTGTTGGGACAGGACCTTCGTCTTGGCTTCTTTACCATCAAGGGGCAAATCAATGATCTGCGGCTCCAATTCCCCCAATACTTCCGCTTGATAGACTTTTTGCCAAAGCCCCCAATTCTTTTGAAGAGCTGCAAAGGACTTCCCATCAAAGCTCAAAATCATCAAGCCCGCAACTTCGCGGTCCAGGCGATTTACGGCATGAGCTTCCCGCCCTTTTTTGCTGGTAAAACGTTCTATGGAAAGATGATCCCCGTAGGGACTCCCCTCAGATACCCAGCCTGAAGGCTTAAACCACACTTCAAAGGACGGTTGTTTAGATAGTAAAGAAGGTACACCCAAATCCGAGGCTGCCCCCTCCCCTTGCCTTTGAAAGGCCTTTAAAAGATTTTGATCCAGGAAGATACCAACGCCGTTACCTGCCAAAATAGTTGCCTGAGAGTCCCTAAGGCGAGACCTATGGGCCATTTTTGAATCTAAATTCCATACCGCACCCATCTCAATCAAACCCTTGGAGTCTTCTTGGGAGAGTCCGCTTTTGTCCATAACAAGCTGTATTAACTTCGAATTTTCTTTAGCGCGCACCTTAAAAGTCTGCTTTAGCACGAAGCCCCCTTGCTACATTCCAGGTTGAGTAACATTTTTTTTCCGCCTACTTCAATGATTTGTATTTTGCGCCTGGTTAAGCTATGTCCCTTCTTGCCGTTTAAAAGAGGATCCAAAAATGAGTTCAGCACCCCAGACCCTATTTTCTCACCCCAATCGTTTACGACATATGGGACTTCTTTGGGATAGCCTACGCCTGCAAAAGGAGCTACCACAGGTCGATAAATGGCTTTCCGATAAGTTTAAGTCCCTGAAACAATATGGCTCTACCGACCGAAAACTTATGAGTGACGGTATTTTCCTTGTCTTCCGTTATGGGGTCTGGATTCTAGAACAGTATTTAGGCCGAGACCTTGAGCGAAGAGTCGCTGAACCCAGCGAAATTTGGGAGAACTTAAGAAGTTTTGATAGCGCTTCTATTTTTCCAAAGCTTATCGAGCGCATGGCTGCCGAAGGTCGCAAGGATATGAGCCTCAAAGAAACTTTAATTTTTGAAGGCATTCATCCCTGGTATCAAAGTTTTCTGGAGCAGCGAGCTGAAAAATCCCATTGGGACTTAGGAGCATGGATCCAAAGTCAAAATGTCAGACCTCCCCTCTGGCTACGTATAAACCACCTTGATCAAAAAAAGTCCATTCTTCAAAATCTCAAAAACGAGGGATTTGAGGTTGAAGATCTCGGTTCGGCATTAAAAGTTTCTGGGAATAAAGGCATCTATAGCAATTCCTCGTATCAAAACGGTTTGCTAGAAATTCAAGACTATGCCAGCCAATGTATAGGGGACACACTTTTAGCAAAGCCAGGAGAAATCATTTGGGATGCCTGTGCCGGCGGCGGTGGAAAGACCATGCATATTGCCTCTGCATTAGGAGGAAAGGGTGCCGTCCTTGCCAGTGACATTAGGAGCTGGAAGTTGGAAGAGGTTAAAAGGCGAGCTAAAAAAGCAAAGTTCCACAATGTAAGGACGATGCCCTGGGATTCTCGAAAGGCACCTGAGCTCCCAAGGGAGGCTTTAACTCGGGGCGGATTTGATCGCATCTTGGTTGATGCTCCGTGCTCTTCAAGCGGTACATGGAGACGAAATCCAGACACCAAATTTCGACTTAACCAGAATGAGCTAAAAAGTTTGACTGATCTGCAATTTAGCATTCTGAATGAAGCCTCTAAAGCTTTACGGCCCTCTGGAACTCTAGTTTATGGAACATGCAGCTTCTTCGTCGAAGAAAATGAAGCTATAATTGAGCGTTTCTTGGCTGAGAATCCAAATTTTAAGCTCTGCCAAATGCAAATGCTTGGCACCCCTAAAGATAATGCTGACTCTATGTTTGTGGCTGCACTCATCAAAGGCTAGTTTTTTGATTTTTCTTCACTGAAAATTCACATACGCGAACCTTGGATTTTTTAGAATCTTGTTTCAAAAGTGGTTTTAGATAAAACCACTTAAGATTCTGACACCCGATTCCGGCTCTTTATGGCTTTGAGCTCAATCATGGGAAAAGACATTTAGATCTCAAGTAAACACAGGACTTAATCCCAAAGAGACACATAGGTTTTACCCACCAAATGAAATTCTATTGCCTGAAAAAGCTCGAAGCGCTTCCTTTGATCGGTCTTCCTATAAAACCGGCCTATCTGAGTTTAGGCGTCCCGGCATGGTGAATGGGTTCAATTTTAAATGATGTAATCCATTTTTTCTTATAAAAATACCACCCTAACCCAAAGGCAATGCTAGCCATAAGTAGCAAAACGGCTAAATATCCGTACTCCCAGCTAAGCTCGGGCATATTAAAACGCGACTTCTCTGTATTGAAATTCATACCGTAAAGCCCCGTAATAAACGACAACGGAATAAATATCGTGGTGATGACTGTGAGAAACTTCATGACTTCATTAGCACGGGTGTTTTGCAGCGTTATATGTAAGTCTAAAAGTCCAGAAACCATAGTTCTTAGCATTTCAATATAATCTAAAAGCTGAAGTGTGTGATCATAACAGTCACGCATATAGAGTCTTATTTCTGCAGTAAAAGGTGAATCTGCCTCTCTCGTCAGATGACCAAACATTTCCTTATGGTTCCAAATGATTTGATAGAGCCGATTAAGCTTTACTTTAAGGTCATGAATTACCAACACTTCCCCTAAAGTCGTATCGGCAATAAGCCTGGCTTCGAGACTATCAATCGTGGAATGGGCGAATTCCGCCACGGGGAAAAAATGGTCGATATAGGTATCTACTAAGGCATAGGCTAAATAATCCACTCCTTTTTGTCTAAGTTGCCCTAGACTCTTTCTAACACGCTCCTTTACAGGATCTAAAATCGCGCTGCGCGACTCATGAAAGGAAAGTATGAAATTACTGCCAATAACAAATGATGTTTGTCGTTTGACGTAGAGATCTGCGGGAGTTAGGTCATTGATTACTAAAAAGTTGTACTTCTCAAAAGACTCAAATTTAGCTCTTTGGTGGACATGGAACATATCCTCCAATGTTAAACTATGAACACCAAAAATCTCGGCAATTTTAGTAATCTTGTCTACGTCTTGATGCCCCATAACCTTTACCCAGGTGACGGGATTCACCTTTAGAAGTTCTTTTATGGTGTCAAGAGGAGGATTTAATTGTTCATAAAGCTCTTTTTCAGAGTAGGAAAATACTTCAAACTCTGTCTCACTGGCATCGTCTCTTCTAGATAAGGTTCCAGGAGAACTGCCAGGAGGAGCTCGATGAAACGTCTTTCTTTTTTTAAAATGGACCATCAGTCTTTTACAATAATATAGTTTTCAATCTCATTTATATTAACAGACTTTGGAGGGAATGTGTCCGCACATAAATTGCCCATTTTGCTAATAGCTTCGATGATTCTAGAGCTAAAATTATCTGTTTTAAGTCCCAAAATAATTGTAGAGCATACCTCTGACCAAGTACCGGAATCAAGAACCTTCGCAATAGCTTCATCGGCAAGTACAACCACTTGGCGATCGAATTCAGAAACAAAAAGCAAAATCCCTACTCTATCCTTAGTTTTTGATATGTTTAATCTTGAAAACTCAAGTTCTGCGCGTATTTCTGCGGCTCTTCGCCTTTCCGCATTTCCAATCAAAAGTCTGGCAAAACTTGGACTATAAGAGGCAAAATAGCCTAAGGCTCCTAAACCAGGTATCAAATAAGCATATCCATGTACGGCAAAAAATTCCGCGAGAACATAACAGGCCATAAGACCTAACAATGTACCAACAACAAACCCCCGAATGGATTCATGGGCCTCTGAGCTACGCCGAACAATCATGGGGACCATTTCTGCATTTGTTAAAAGCTCAGCTTTTGCAATGGCTTCTTCAATTTGAAGTTTTTGCTTTGCGGATAATACCTTTGTTGACCAGTCTGCCATTACCATCCCCCTGAAGCGCCACCGCCAGAAAATCCACCGCCACCGAATCCGCCACCGAATCCGCCACCGCCACCAAATCCACCGCCACCAAATCCACCGCGACCGCTGCCGCCAAATCCAGTTCCGGAATAACTGCTTAATCCGTATCGTCCGCGCCGCCCGCCAAATGCATGCGAAATCCAAATGAAAATAGAGATAAGCAAAAATAAAAGAATAGAAAAAGGACTACTTTGACGACGGCTCATTGCCGGAGGCGGTACCGGAGCCCCCGCTTTATCGGGATCGGTATACCTGATGATGGCATCGACCCCAGCAAAAATCCCGCGAGAAAACAACCCTTCTTTAAAATAAGGAGTTATCACCTGGTCAATGATGCGCTTGGAATAGGCATCCACTAAAACTCCCTCAAGCCCCTGACCAACTTCAATGCGAATCTTTCTATCCTCTTTGGCGATAAGAAGTAGAACACCGTTATCAGCCTTGGCTGTACCAAGCTTCCATTTTTCTACGACACGGATGGAATAAGCAGCAATATCTTCCTGTTCAAGGCTTGGTGTTGTATATACCACAATTTGGCTTCCACCCTGGGAAAACAGAGACAAAAGCAATGCTTCAAGCTCTGCTTTCTCATTGCTATTTAAGAGCTGGGCCTCATCCATCACAGGCGACGTAAAGTCCGGTATGGACTTCGCCAAACTTAAGGGCGAATAGAATAAATACAGGGAAAGAATCCCTAGTAGGAATCTACTTACCAAAATTTACCTCTGGTGCTGTTTCTATTTTTGTCTTTTCCTCAGCTGTTACGTCCCACTGAGGCATCTTCTCATTATGGTAGAACAAACTGTTTGTCCAACTTGTCGGGGGAACTGTCACTAAGTCGTTAAATTCTTTAATAGACTCAATGTAGCGATTTCTGGCCACAGTAATTCTGTTTTCTGTTCCTTCAAGTTGAGCCTGAAGGTCTCTAAAGCCTTGGTCTGCTTTGAGTTGGGGATAGTTTTCTGAAATAACCATGAGTTTACCTAAGGCTTGCGAAAGCTGCCCTTGAGCCTGTTGAAACTCTGCCATTTTTTTAGGATCCAATTTCGAGGCATCTAGGTTCACACTGGTTGCTTTTGCGCGCGCAGCGATCACTCCTTCGAGCGTTTCCTTTTCGTGGCTAGCATATCCTTGCACAACCTTCACTAAGTTAGGTATGAGATCCGATCGACGCTTATATTGATTGGTAACTTCTGCCATGGCTGCTTCGACTGAGTTCTTCGCTTTCGGTATACTCTGCCATCCACATCCCGTGAACAGGCCTAAAACTGTCATCAGTGCAGTTATCTTCAAAAAATTCATAGATGCGCTCCTCAAATGGAATTTTAGGACAAGGGGAATGGTAAGCTCTTTATTTAAAAGGTCAAGGAGGTTTCTTCGTCTCAGAGCCCCCCCCATGGCAAGTAAACTTAAAGCCCCCCCTGCTTAGCCCTCAGATATTATGGACTAATTTTCAATTTATCCGCTCTCAAATTTCTCTTCGGTCTAGCGACAAAACCTAATTCTTTTGCAGAACACTCATCTTGTTTTCTTAGACTATAATACTGCGTCTTTTCGGTCCTGTCGGCCGGTGGATCAAACTACCTGAAATCGCCTGGCTCAATCTCGTGAAATCCAGCAATCATGATACTTCCCATTCAGGCATAAAAGAATATTGGAGATAAGAAGAAGAAGGAGGAGGAGGAGAAGATTCTTAGAGGCTACTTAATTTTCGCTGATAGCACTGAAAAATGTCTTGAGATGTCGCCCGGGACATTTCAAAGAGCAAACCGATGGCTTAAAGCTTCAAACGTATCATTTTCATTTAAAATTTCCTTTCCTAATTTGCCATTTATTTTCGATGACCGCCCCAGCTGGATTTTTTTATCTTTTAAAATGTTTGCTCTATTAGCGAGACTTATCCAGGATCTCATCGAATTACGATGCCGGCAAGAGAAGATCGCGAACAGGGCAATGAAGGCACCTCTTCGTTTGCAGCAACACTTTTTACAATTTATGAGTTTGGACGTGTTATATCAAAAAACAAAGCAAGAAATAAATTCGCGATCTAAAACGCAATCTAACGCTACAGAGTCATATAGTAAAAATCTTTAGATACCGCAAGTCTTATCACTAAAGACCATCGACCGGATTCACTCTAAAATTTCCTAGCAAAGTAGAATCGCTATCAGGAATCCTTTCTCGAAAAGAGGGATATCCACTTCATGCTGTCCACAATACCTTGGTGAGTGGCGCCGATGCATTTTACGCAAATTGCAGCTTAGATAGAAATTCGAGGATGTTCGACCTCAGCCCCATAGGCCCATCTATCTGTCAGATATCTCGAGCCAAATTTCATTTCGCCTCAAAAACCATAGCTGAAATGGGGAATTGTATCTGGCAAAAACGGGCTCTCCTTTGGTAGTAATTTTATCCTTAGATAGCTCTAAATGGAATTTGGCCAGCTTAGATTTGTAACGACTTTCAGACCAAGAACCAGAATAAGAATATACTGCTACAGTGCGAGATCCCATCTCTTTAAGTTTGACCCGTGGATCCAAAGGTAGGGGCAGTGTGTCCATGGTGTAGTTCGACGGCATGGTGAACTGAACCAGGTGTCCCCGGTGATCTTCTATTTGACTTACAGGGGCCGTCATAGCAATTTTTTCAGATAGGTTCTGCTGGGCTACGGGCGCTGTCATTTCCATTTTTTGCTTGGATTTGTTTTTACCGAAAATATAGTCTGCTAAAATTGCAAAGGCCTTACTCCCAGCCTCGTCGAAGTCAGCTTCTATGAGCGTTTCAGCCACTATGATAGGCTGATAGGTGCGTATTTCATAATGATCATTTTTACTGTCTACTTTGTAGGTTGGTTCGCTGACTGACATAGCTACTCCTGAATAAAATATAAGTAAAATAAAAACACTTTTTTTTAAAATACCGCTCTGAATCGACATTTTAAATTATCCTAGATGAAAATCCCATATACTGATTATAATGGTCAATTCTTTTGTAATACTAAAGTTGATACCTGGAAAGGACTATACAGATTTTCTTATGTTAGTTCGGAGGCATTATTTAAGATCAAGGATGTTGCCTACCGCATCCTTTCTTAGCTATTAACACAGAAAAGTAGCTCCTAGAACTTTAAAGTGTCCGTACATGAAGCTCGGCGGCCGTCTATTGGCATTTCAACTTTATCTGAATTGCAGCATTAGCAAATAGAATGGCCACCTTTTCGTCCATTCTGGAAAAGATTGCTTTGGCTCGTTCATAGACTTGGGGGATATGCGAGGTCTAGAATTTACATGATGCCACCTTTGTGTTTCTGTCCCTCAGTAGAAAACGAAAAAATGTTCTTCGAGTCTAATAGGCGTTTCCAAATCCTAAGATAAGCCCAAGAACGATTTGGGGCGCCAAGGGCTTCCGCAACAATCCGAATGCATTTCAGCTCTCCATGTAGGTGGATAAACTACAGATCCATCCTACCAACCAGTTCCTTACACTATAGTTCCAACCACTACACCTTTCCTTGACCGGATCGAACGAACAAGTTTTATCCTGATTTCGGCAGCGGACCTTAGTTTTTAGAAATTTCGGTTCGGCAACCTCCTGCGTATTTAAAAAGCAAACAATGCATTTACTTTTTTAAATTGTGCCGTTAAGCTAGAAGTACAAATGCGCCATTTGGGTTCACAGGCAGTAGAATTCCTATTAAATTTTGGCCAGGAGTGTGCCCGTCCAGTGGATTCTTTTCTGAGATCCATTGCGACATTTAGAGATTCGGATAAATTGGTAGGTAGAGAAAACGCCTTCATGACTTTATAAATATGGGGCAAAGTTGCCCTTCTGAACCGAGGTAGGTATGTCTAAAAGTGAGTCTCCGTTTAAAATCTCAGCCATTGATTTTTCTAACTTGCCATCTGCTTTTATTGCTAGTGAATCTGATTTCTTGGCCAAATTTGCTATTTTAGCGATCCAGTCTGTAAACGGTGGTGTCGGCAGCACTTTGGCACAGTCCATTCTAAATCTTTGTGCACAGCATCAAAAACTTAAAGTTGTCGACAGGGTCGCTATCGTGCGGCGTCTCGGAGTTACCAACCAGATAAGACTTGAGCAGACAGCAAGTTCCGATAGAATTTCATCAGATAGCATGACTCCTGGATATTCTTGTTTTGTTCGTGAGACTTCCAGCTTGTTTCAGATCCAACCAGGAAGCGTTAGAGTCTTTGGGGATATCGAAGCGATCAAGGAGGCGTTTCATGTCGAACGTGCACCTAGGCAGCGTTCTATTCAGCGCATCGTAACCATGGGGCTGTCTTCTGGGCTTTGTATACCGGTCTTTGGTAGCGGGGATGTGATTGGGTTCATTTTTTTGAATTCTAAGGAACCTCATGCGTTTAATTTAGGTCACATGGAAAAATGGTTTTGCGGGCTGCTTCAAACATTTACACTAAGCCTGTTTAAAGCGAGCGGATTCCTGTCATTCCAGTATCTGGCGCTCGCTAAGGCAAATCGGACTTTGAATGTTGGAAAGCGATTTTCCCTTGAAACGTTGCGTCGAGGTTTAGTCGAGGCTAAATTAGGTTGGGATTTTGATGCCGTTCTAGTGAGTGGGGAGGTCAGTGAACACGTGCTTTTCAATCCTGGTTCACTGAGCTACATTATTGCCCAGTTGTCAAAGGCAATATTTGAAACTCCTAGAATTTCAATTAGAAGTAGTGAGAAGCATCTTTTTGTTAGCTTGCAATTTGGCGGCTCTATGAAAATTCTTGAATCTCTTTTTGAGTCCATAAAGCTGGAGGCGTTGTTACTTGGAATTGAAATTGACAGGTCCCAAAATTCCTATTTGCTGAAACAAAACATCGACTGTATTACGGATCAAGCGTTTGAATACTCGGTCGAAAATTAGCAGAGCGATCCAGCGCCGAGGTTCCCCACTGCGAGTGAGGAGAAAAGGAGAATTGCACCTGGGGCCTCTCGTAGAAAGGTGCAGCAACCTCGCGATTCCCACCGCCCCCATTTAGAAAACCCCAGATCCTCACAACTGGCTTTGATAAAATCGCCATAGGTCTGACATAGATTTAGTAGGTTGCCCATAGGGTGCCCCAGGTAGAGAGGCCCACTTTCCAGAAAGTGAGTAAATTGCTCGTTCAAAAGATGCATATTGATTCGAAGCCATCACGTCTTGGGTGGCATCAACCTCTTTTATGAGCGCTAGGCAAACCATATCTTGAC
The DNA here is from genome assembly GCA_037142195.1 of Pseudomonadota bacterium. Taxonomy (GTDB): domain Bacteria; phylum Bdellovibrionota_B; class Oligoflexia; order Oligoflexales; family CAIMVM01; genus CAIMVM01. The sequence goes on along the minus strand of JBAXBA010000045.1, from coordinate 7,689 downwards.
TCGCAGGAGTGAAATCCTTAACGCCGGCTTTTCTTGCCAATGGGTCCCATGTTCCTGCTAAAAATTGGTACCTACCTGCTGCGTTGGAGCAAAGACCGTTGGAGCACTTTCTCTGGCGCGGATGATCCTCATAGGAGCTAAAACTAGCATGGGAAAATATATAGTTGTAAGTATCTCCCGTCCCTTCTGCGTAAGCAATCGTAGAGAGAAAGGCTCTTTCATTTTTTGACATGGCATCTACCTTTGGCAGAGACGATTCCACATCTGACTCTAATACATAACCACTTGCAATTTCGCATCCGGGAACCGGCATCGAAAAATCAACTTTTAGGTAACCATCCTTTGTAGGAACCGGTGCCGTATTTAAATTTAAGGTCATCCCGGAGTAAAGAGTACAACTACGATCGAGATAGTTTTCAGAGTAAATAGTTTCTTTTTCAGAAGCAATTTTTTCAAAAAGTACAGTATCTTTGCCCTGAACAACTCGAATATAATGAGACTTCGCTTCGTTGGAAACAATTCCATGAACCTGCTTGTCGTTGCAGCTTAGGCTGGCGTATGAAAAAATGAAAAATAGAATAAATGTCTGGCGCATGACCAATCCTCCGAACACTTTCTATTCAAGAGCCATGCCAGGGAGGGGGGGGCCTTATTCTCGATACATAAGAGGCACTATTCGTCGAAAATAAGGACAAACTGTCAAAAATGTTTGCAGTTTAAATGAGCTGTAACCGGTAGTTTTGATAGTATTCGGTGAGGGCCACGGAAGCTTCATACCGCGGCAACCTTTCAAAATGAAGGAAGCTTTCTTTGACCTCCCCATCAAAAGCAAAGGCTTCGGCAAGGTCGGACAATACATCCTGGTAGACCTCTCGATCATCTAAATATTCTAAAAGACTCGCTCTTAAAAACAAGATTAAGTGTAGAACATGGCTATTCATGTCGGCGATCATATATTCATACTTTTGTCTAAACCTTGCATTCTTTAAATGAGGCTTAATCACACCTTGAATCTTGCTTAAATCATTGAAGAAAGCGACCTGAGCTTCTTTCCAGGAAACTGACTTATGAAAGTTAGCAGCGTGTTCTAAGTCATGAACCATGAAATCCAATTCATCATCATGATCACGAATGGGACGGCCCCACATATCTGTATCAATAATCATCGATACAGGCCTAATGCCCTGACATTGCATTTGAAAAACTTGGGAAGGAAAGGGTATGCTTTCCAGAAGCTTCATTTGCCAATGCCCCCTAAGCCAGTTCTCCAGGGAATCACTTACCCGGATGGAATAGCCTTTTAATCTTTGTCCGGTAAAAAGTTCGATCAAATGGTCGGGACAATTCGTGGACAGGGAAGAGTCCAATATTGGGAAAATCGAAGTACTTGTAATTTTTAAAAACTTTGAGGATTTTCTGGCCAATAGACTCGAATCTCTTTCGTAAGCCTTACTAAGAAGAAAGGTGCTCGCCATGATGGGATCACTAAGCTCCCCACGTTTCCATTTAGAAATAGCTCCCGATAAAAGTGTCACATGTCCCTCAGTGATTGAGCATCGATTCGTGCCGGAAGGCCCCATCTGTCTTCGGCTGGTATCTGAGAAAAGTCCAAGCCAACACTTCTAAGGCCTATGCCTGGCCTGCTCCATTGAGGTCCGCCATAAAGAAGGTCTCCGAGAATGGGCGCCGAGTGACGGGCCATTTCAAAACGAAGCTGATGGGATCGTCCCGTTTTGGGATAAAGCTTCCAGTAGAAAGAGTCCTTCACCATTCCTATAAATTTTCCTTCCGTGCAAGATTCTTTGCCAATTTTATCATGGATATAGGCCCGTTTCTTTCCTCTTGCCATTTTGCAGCGCCAAGTAAAAAGCTCACCCTCTTTCATGCCTCCGTCGCCTAACGACAGGGCTTCATATGTCTTTTCTACAAGTCTATTCTCAAACCATGTATTGGCCGCCTTATGGGCTGGCCCGGAAAAAGCAAACAGGATAGCACCAGAGACTTCCTCATCTAGCCTATGAACTGGCCAAAGGCGGGCCCCGAATTGCTTTTCGAGTTCCCATCCTAAAACCGGCCGAGGATCAGCCTCCCCCTGACGAGACGGCACAGACAATATACCGGCGGGTTTATCTACGATCACAAAGAAATCACTTCTGTAAAGAATAAGATAAGACAAAGATCGAGATCTCCCCAGGTCAAAGCGCACGTACCATAAAACCGACCCTTACTCTTCTGTCAAGTGGGGATCTCAAAAAAACGATGGGAAGCCAACAAGCCGTGCGAATTCATGTTTACATTGTCCAAAAAAACCAATAGGATGGCCAGTTGACGGGTTCCCTTTTTGCCTATTTGGTGTCATAGTTTTATAAATGCACAAAAAGGGGTGATAATCATGGCTATAGCGAGAAATCTATTCGTGGAAGAACTTGACGAAAAAGAGAAAAAAAACATCCTTGATAGCGAGCTTCAAGAGTTCGCGATGCAAGTTAGTATGATTTGCGCATTAGAGGCTGGTGGTAAATATTCAAGCGTTGAAGCCTATAAAAAAATAAAGGCGCTATTCAAAGAGCTAAAGACAAGCAAAAGAACTTTATTTCCCAAGTCCGTCCCACCAAGCGAAGGTTAATTCTAAATCCCCCTTTGTTACCTGGGTTCTTTTAGGAACCCTTTTTTTGTATTTCTCCGATAATGCCATACATTTCGCAAAGTGCTTCTTTCGACGGTCTTGTACTTAAAAACATCTCTGACGATTGCAACCTGGGAAGCCTCAATTAAAGTCGAGACATGAAGCAAGAAGACGAATTCTAGACAGAGGACCCATGCCTGAGCTCATCTATCCTTGCCAGTCGTCGCGCCAAAGCAAGGATCAGCCTTCGATCCAAAGATATCTAAAGTTGAAGTTTAATCCACTGAATGCTTTCTTGGAAGTCCGCTGATAAATCCAAAGTCTTTACAATATTGGGTTCGGAATGAGTTAGAAATTTTTGATAGGTTTTGTCGTATCGTTCCCGAAGCAAGATTTCGGTCAATTCGGAAAACTTTCTTTCCCGCGCAAGGGCGATAAGCAGTTGTTTAGTAGTAGGTAATATTTGGTTTTTAAAAAGATTGATACTCGCCTCAAATTTTTCAAATTCAGACTCCGTGAAATTTGAAAAATAGACCTTAGTAATGCTCGATACCCGATCTTCGAAACTGCGTTTCAAGAGAACCATCTTCCCTAGTTTTAAAGAAAGCCGGAGAGCCGTGGGCAGAATCACATCCCCTAAGCTTGTTTCGTGTTCTACCAAAATAAGAGCAGACTTCTTAATTCTAGAATAGTGAAATGCAATCAAGTTTTCAAAATTCTGCTGTGTTGCGGGCGGAAATTTCTGTGCCATTCCACCCAGGGCGGATCCTCGATGACCGGCAAGCCCTTCAAAGTCGATTACGGGACAACCCCTTAAGTGTTCTAGTACCTCTGTTTTTCCTGAACCTGTCATGCCTATTAAAACTAATTTAGGGTGAGCTGCGAAGAGATCTAGCTCCGTTTGGACTTGAGACCTGAAATATTTATACCCTCCTCTGAGTTGAAAAACCTTTAGACCGATGGCCTTCAGGAAAGTAGCGACAAAAGACGAGCGAAGGCCACCGCGCGCGCAATATAACGCAATTTCCTGCTTAGCATTCACTAAACCTAAAACTTGATTTAGGAATGCTTCGCATTTCTCGGAAAATATCTCGACCCCCCTTTCTACAGCTTCCGACTTACCAACTTGCTTATAAATGGTACCTATTTCCGCTCGTTCCTTGTCAGAAAATAGAGGCAGATTGACAGCAGTAGGAATCGAACCTTTGACGAACTCTACAGGCGCTCGCAAATCCAAAAGCGCTATATCTCGGCTTTTGAATTGCGTTTGCGCTCCAAAGAAATCTACTTCTTCAATCTTCAGATTCATCGTTAAGGCTCCAAATAGATGGGCTTAGCTCGAAGGGAAACAATGTGACCTATAGCCCATGGTCTTTCTAAACCTAAACGATCCACTTGATGCCAGAGTTCTGGCAATAAGCTTTGAGGGACACACGCCAGCAATCCCCCAGAAGTTTGCGGGTCACAAAGCAAATACTTTAATGCTTCAGGCCATTTACTTGCGTGAAGATATTTTAAGAAAATTGAGTTCTGAGCGTACGCACTCGAACGAATGCCTTTTGAAATCAACGAGGGTACACCGGTAAAGCTCGGTAATTTTGACTCATTTATAACGGCGCTTACATTACCTTGAAGCATCTCTAAAAGATGCCCAAGTAGGCCAAATCCTGAAACATCGGTTTGTGCTTCCACACCCAAATCGCTAAAGATCTCTGCAATTTTGCGATTTGACTGAAGCATGGAATGAATCGTTTGCTGGACGCTCTTAGCTTCCGTTTTTTGCTGCATAAGGCCCGAAAAAACAATCCCAGTACCTAAGGGTTTCGTCAAAACCAAAACATCACCCTCGGTACCAGATCTTTTTTGAGTAGACTTCTGCCCGGTATTTCCAATCACGGCTACGGTAACTGCTAACTCTTCGCCAACCCCAGAATGTCCTCCTTTGAGCTCTACTCCGGAAGACTTAGCCGAGGCCATCACACCATCCATAATTCGGCCTATGTCACGGTGATGCAAATCTTGAGTAGACCTAGGAAGTTCTACGGAAACCTGCATATACCGAGGCGTTCCTCCTGCAGCATAGATGTCGCTCAAGGAATGAAGCACCGCTATTTGGCCGAAAACGAAGGGATCTAAAACTAGACTCGTAAGTCTATCAATACTTGCAATGAGATCGAGATTCTCAAAAGGCAAAAGGCTCGCATCTTCTTTAGAAATCCCGGTGCCAGGATCTGTGGATAAAAAACAACCTAGAGCCGTAGGACTGACTTTGGCGGCACAGCCTCCACATGGCATGTCCTCTTCCATAGGTCGTAAATTCTGAAACTGAGCCATAAAACGGCGATCAATCCGATCCTTAATCTGCCAAAGAAAGTTAGCTCTAAATCCAAAACTTCCTTTCGCTGCTACTGCGGACTTTCCATTAATACCAATGAGAGCTAAAGGCGTTAAGTTCGGCTTCCATTGCTTTTGCGGCCTGTTTTGTATATAGGCTTTGATATTGGCGAGCAAGAATCTGGCAGAGCGTACTGCATAGACGCCAGATTTGGCAAGATTGTAGTTTTTAAGACTGGATACGTCCCCTGCAGCAAAGACGTAAGAATGACTGGACGATTGCATTGACGGAAGAATTTCCACAAAACCTCTGCGATCGACACTTAAGCCTGAGTCTTTAATCCAATCGGGAGCTTTCGGCGAAGTCGTCCAAAAAATATGATCAAACTCACGTTCCATGCCTGAAGCAAATAGGGTGCCATTTTTTTCTGATAGTACCGTTGTATTAAGTTTAAGTTCTATGGACCTTAGAGCCAACTCCTTTAAAAGAATGTCCCTCACCGAGTCTGGAAAGGACTCTAGAATCTTGCTTGAGGCATGAATGAGCGTGACACGGGCTTGAGGAAGCCTTACTGATAGATTAAGGGCAAGCTCCACGCCACTTGCCCCAGCTCCCACTACAGCCAAGGACTGGATTTCAGTTCGCATAACGATCTGGTCAAATACCTGCAAAAAATGCTGAATAGGTTTAATGGGTGTAAGGCGCTGCGAAAAGTCAGGCAGTGAGTAAGGGGTGCTTCCGATATTCAAAGAGAGAATATCAAACTCTAACTTTCCGGTTGCGTTAAGATTTACTTGCTTCCGAACTAGATCGAGACTCTCGACTGAATCCACTAGGAATCTTACCTCGGCAAACGCGGTAAGCCTAAAAAGATCAATATGAACGTCCTCATAACTATAAACACCTGCAAGGTATCCCGGAATCATGCCAGAATAGGGGGTCAGCGGCTCGGGCGAAACCAAAGTAAGCCGAACTTGGCTTAAGGGCTTCATAGCCCACATTTTAAGGAACAACGCATGGGAATGACCACCGCCCACCAATACTAAGTCAATCATTTGGCATGACTCCTTGATTTGTTCTTAGGTTACGTCGATTCAAAAGGAGAGGAACCAATTGGGCGCCGACCATAACGCCCGCTCCAGTCAGTTGAATTCCCGACAAAGTCTTACCAAGAACCAGCTTTTCCCAGAAAAGTACCATCGGAATATTAATATAGTAAACCAAACTTGAAAAAACGGCTGTCGAGTGAGTTGTTACCCAAACCCACAGTCCATGGCCAACAAGGGTGGCCCCGACCGACAGATAGAGAAGATAGCCCCAATCTCTAAAATCATAATGGAGATTAAGGCTACTGCAAAATGGCAGAAAGAAAATTAAGGCACCAGCAAATTGAAACTGCACTCTAACTTTAGTAGGGATGTGGGCGAATTTGCGATGAACTATGGGCAAAAACGCATAGAGACTGCCGCTTAGAATAGCGAGCCACAAGGCCTCTCCCTCTCCGGCTGTCGTGCCAGAAGCCAAAAGATAAACGCCAAAAATAGAGACAAAAACTGCTAACAGAGACGTAACGCTAGCTTTTTCCTTGAAGAAAAACCAAGCATAGAAATTTAGAAAAATGCCGTAGCTGCTTAAACCTAGCAGGGCTAACGAGGGGGTACCTAGCTTCACAGCAGAAAAGTAGGTGTACCAATGAGTGGAAAATAGGACCCCAAGTAACAAAAAAACCCAAAGATGTCTTTTTAAGTAACTGAAAAAATCCATCTTCATAAAACTTAAGCAAAAAACCGTTATGGAAAGTCGAATGATGGCAATGCTTAACACATCAGCACTCGTTGACTTTATCGCGATGGGAACAAATGCGAAAATATTTTGCACGGCGAAGGCTACCGGGAAAACTTCTTTTAGAGATTTAAAATGTCGATGTTTCATTCTTACTGCTTTGCACTGGAATTATGTAATAAGGTTTTAACCTCTAGGATAAAATAGCATATTCTGGGCGTGTTTGGCTGGAAAAAGAACACCCCCAAGGTTTATTGGCCCAAGGCGAATGTTTACATTGAGTGCACATTCTAGACTATTACCTTGACCGGATAAATCAGAACCTTTCCCATGAATGACCTTTTCCTTCGGAATCCAAAACCATTGCTGTCGTTTTGGGCCAGTGAACCAACCAAAGAAGCTTATCAGGCCATCGGTTACCGCCCGTTCTGTGCGATGAATTTGGGACTAAGTAACCATAGAAGCAACAGGGCCGCTACAGCATGCCCTTTCCTTTCAACATGGCTTAGGAATCTTTTAAAAGGTTTTACTTTTTGTGCAAGAAAGCGCGCAAAAATCTTGATCGAGACATGCAAGCGCACTGAAGCGACATCTCAGTAGGTTCTGGATGCAAGGACTACTGCCAAGGAAATCTGCGTATTTGATGTCAAATTGGGATACATGCGAGCTGGTACCGTAGATAGCTGAAAATGTACAGAATCGCGTTAAAATTAGGTTCCTTTTACAAATGGAGTAACAAAATGAAATTGCTATTTCCTATAGTATTCATCACGGCGATTTCAGCATGTAAAGTCAGCACTGAGTCGACATATAAAAGCGAATCTGACGAATTTTCGAATCAAGATTCCGATTCAAAAAATGCCATCAGATACGTCCATGCGAGAGATCCTTGACGAGGTCGATCCTGATGAGTTAAGAGTCGGGTTTAAAGATGTCTTTCATGAGC
>JBAXBA010000044.1:0-28196 GCA_037142195.1 Pseudomonadota bacterium | reverse complement strand
TGATCCGTACGTACGGTTCTGTGGGAGGTCGGGGCTTACGCCCCTCCTACCCGATCTGCCACTTAGGGGGCCTCGAAGAACTGAAAATCAACCATTTTTCTTGTAAATTGATCCATTACCATCATCACCCAAAATGAACGCAAAAATACGGAGTCCAAGCGAAAAAGATCCATCGACCACAGCTTATTAGGGCTATTTCCAATAGGCAAAAGCCAAGAAGGTCCCTTACTTGGAATGGGAGGGTAATACTTAGAAAGAATCCTTCTTACTGTCCGGCCGTCGATTGGCTCGCCCAGAAGTTCCGCACAAGTAAGGCAATTCTAGGACAGCCGTATGAAGGATTTCTCTCCTTAGTTTCTACAATTAGTTTTATCAGCTTTTTGCAAGGTCCCTTGGGAACTGGTGTTAATCTAGTTTACTTTGAAAAAAGGCGCGAATATTTTCTGTCTACAAGAGCCCGATGGAAATTCAGTAGAGTCGATTCAGCTAATGCTATCGGTGACTTCCCACTTCGCTTTGGCGTCATCACCAAAGTGCAAATACCCATGATAAGTCTGTCTGTTGTGTTGAGAGGTAGGCACTTTTTCTCGCCCCTGGTCAGGACTAACCGCTGTTGTCTAAGAAGCAAAACTTAGGCAACCTACCCATAGGAACCTCCAGCCCATACAAGTCAAATTAATAGGCAGCGCACATCCAAGATTTTTGTACCGATTTCAGTCAGAGGCGTGATTCTAACGAAAGTTAAAATTTTTGTTAGACTGCACGAAAGGGCATATTTGTGGTATCTGTAGCAATTTGAGGAGCCACACGTACCACGGACCAATTCTGTACAGTCAAGACCGCCTGGAAATATAGATTGGATTGTAGATTTAAAAGGCAAGGCCCCGGGAGATGATTCCGGGGCCTTTTTGCTTTGGGAAGCTGGCAGAACGAGCTCAATAACCTTGGCAGCCACATGGAGGGTCATCAGTTCTTCAGAAGTACAAAGTTATGATTTGCTGAGGTGCCGGCTAAGACTTTTCTGGGTCCAAGGTGTGCTTTGTGCCAGGCAGCAAATTAGAAAACTTGTTCATGTCTGATCGGACATTCGCTTAGTGGTGTTTGGATTTAACGAATTCTGCGCAGCGCCTCCAATCAGAGCTTGTTTCCCATAACAAATCAGTGTGCCTCATGTGCAGGTTCTTGTTTGAATAGTAGCATTAGGGCTACTATCGCTACTAGAAGTGCAGCTGTAGCGGAGTAACGGCTAAGATCTAAGCCACCCTTCCCGATGGGTTTATCGAGAAAATCTCCTACCACAGCCCCAAGGGGGCGGGTGAGGATAAACGCTATCCAAAATAGAACAGAACGTGAGAGTGCTTTGTAATAATACGCAAGGGCCGTCACGGCCAAAAGACCCCCGAAAATGCCGGCTGCACCAAGATAACCCATTTCAATCGTGTCTGAAACCCAGTCGCCTAAGGCTGTTCCGAGAGTCTGTGAAAACATAATTGTGACCCAGTAAAAAATCTCAACCTTTGGCGTGTTCACAGTATCAATCGAAATACTGCCTGTGGATTTCTGCCAGATGACTAGCGACCCAACCACACATGCCAGCAAAATGGCCGATCCGCCGGTGTATCCGATGCCTATCGACCTGGTGCAAAAATCGGCTAATGTTGTTCCAACTGTTGTGGTAGCAACGATTGTAAACCAATAGAGGAAAGGGTGAAATTTCTTTGCCTTCATCTGGACAAATACCGAAACGATAAAAATGACGCCAAAAATACCTGTCCCGATGAGATAGCCTAGCCCATTGCCATCGGGGGTCGTTTCACCAAGCCAAGACATAGTAACAGCATCGCCGCCCGTTTCGCCTAAAGTGGTGGCTAGAATTTTAATAATCCAGAACAGGAAAGTAACTTGAGGAACTTTGGATACGAGTTCGCGATTTCTTTCATTCATTTTAACTCCTTAAATGTTGTTTAGAATAGAATCCCACCACGATAACCAATTACTGTGACCGTAGTTATACATATCAATTTTAGCTTTCGCTATGTCCCAACCGTCAGTTTTAATATGATAGCTTGCGACAACAATTCCGGTTCGGTCGCTACCTTTTTCACAATGAACGAGGATGGGATAGTAGCTAGCATCATTAAGGTAAGACAAAGCCAAATGAATTTGCTCTAAAGTCGGCTTTGTTAGTCCATGCATTGGCACATGCAGGAATTTTATGCCTGCAGCAGCTGCCCATGCTTTTTCATCATCTAGATCATCTTTGTCCCAACCGTAATCTTGAACTGACAGAATCGTTTTGAAACCAATCTTTGCAAGAGCGTTGACTCCGTCAATTTTTGGCCTACCACTTCGAAAAATCTTGTCGTTAACCTTATGAAAGTTTGGAATCAGGTTTGCGGCAATGCTTGGCTCTTGCAGAAGGTGTGCAGTTGGTCCCGTAGGATTCTTCGTAGCGGATTTAGCGTCTATTTTTTCTCCGGTAATGACTTGCTCTGCCGAGGCCTGGGAGTTTTTTCCCGAGTCTGCGCAGCTTGCAAATAATGCCAAGCTGAGAATGTAACCTCTAACCATCATGCAACGTTCCCCGGATTCAATTAGAAATAATGTCTAGTTTGCGAAAAAGAGTTATTTTTTTCCAGGTCCAGGTGATTCCATTTGGATGTACATCTCTTTTAAAGCTTCTTTGCATTCATCTGGATCTGGCTTATCGGCTCTGACCTTCGCCAAAGCTTTGTCGATCGATTTGTCTACAAATCGCCATGCTTTGCCGTCTTTAGCTCGCAAGCTTTCTTCGGCTCTGTCCCAAGCGGTTTCCAACTCGGTGATTTTAGTCTTTGCTGCTTCAAAGTCTTTAATTTCGACAAATTTAAATACATCTTTGCCGATCTTTTCAAATCCGGAAAGATCGCCTAGTGGCGAGGAAGTCTCTTTGGCCATCGCAGCGGTCACCAAAACTGCATTAGAAACGATTAGCGAAAATATGGCAATAAGCATTGCCAAAATGATAGTAGAAGGTTTTTTTAAAAAATTCATTTTATCTCCCTTATGCTGTTGATCTAAATAACTTAGCGGTTTTTTTCACCTTCGTCGCGATCGGTGTCTTGATTTGACTCTTTAATCTTGTCTTCGATGACAGTGCCCGTGGCTGCATTAATCAAAACTTCGTGGGAAAAGCCGTTAGCTGCACGGATCTCGACTGAGTAAACTTGCTCGCCCTTATGTCTTTCTCTTTCGACTTCCCGGACTCTTCCCGGAACCAGTTTCATGCCGATGTACCTAGCTTCTTCCTCAGATATTCCAGTTTTTACTAAAGTTTGACTGGGAGCTTTGGCATGTTCAGAGGCTAAAAGATAATTGCCAAAGGGCATAAATCCGACTATTCCAATACTCAAACCCAATATACTGCTTTTCATACAACAATTTCCTCTTTTTGCTTAAGGATTCGCTATGCAGAAAGAAAATACTTTATCGTTTGTATAACTTTGTTCATGAACTAAGTGTGAACAAGTAAAAAAATTCTTCTAAAAGACAGCGGCGTGTTTGTAGCCTGCTATTTTTCTCGGAAGTTACTTCCCTATTGAAAAGGGTTTCTCTATTTTGCTCCTTTCATCGAATTCAATTTTGCAAGTAGCGACATGAGTGCCTCCGAGCAAGCAGTGGCATCGGGGTTTCCAGATCTAAGCTCCGCTAGAGCCCGATCAATGGATTTGTCTATAGAAGTCCAACTCTCTGGACTCATGTCATAGAGCTTTTCCTCTACCTCATCCCAAGAGGATTCAAGATCCTTGATGCGAGCTTTGGCTGCTTTAAGGTCACCACCTTCGACAATCTTCAAGGCGTCTTTGGCGATCGCCTCATAGGGAGTAAGATCGCCAAGCGGACCGCCCACCAATATGGAAGCAGAACTTTGCGAATGGGGAGCATGGTTTGCTTGACCGCTTGGTTTTTCAACGTGAGCCATTACGGCCCACGCGACAGCTGTTAAAAAGAAAAGACTAAATACGTGTGAAACAAACGATGGGCTTAAGACCGAGTGCGCATGAGATTTGCTTTTATCTTTTTCCTTAAACGATAGCCATAGGGCGGTCGACATAAAGATTGATGAGTAAGCGCCTGAAATAAGGCCAATTACTAAAGCTAACGCAAACATCTGCAGAGGCTCGCAGGCAAAGAAATAAAGACAAAGCGATGCCATGACGACCGTAAGGACCGTGTACACTGAGCGTCCTAAGGTTTGCCGCACGCTATCGTTGACGAGATTTTTGAGCGACGTTACGTTTCCGACTGCTAGGTTTTCTCTGATTCGACCAAAGATCACGATTTTATCGTTTAGCGAGTAGCCAATTACCGTGAGCAAGGCAGCGATATAGGTAACGTCAATTTCCAACTTGAATAGGGCAAAGATCGCCGATACCAACATGGTGTCGTGAGCAATGGGTACGATCGTCGCAAACGCTATCGGCCACGAAAACCGGAATCCTATAAAAAGAAAGATACTGAGGAATGCAGCTACAAGTGCGTAAACAGCTCGTCTTGCAAATTGTTGAGCCACCCCAGGGTCGGCAGTGTTTTCTTCATAGACGACTTTGTTTTCGTATTTTGTCTTAAATGCTTCGATAATTTTATTGAGGTCTGCTGGCTTTAGGATTTCATCGAAACGTGCCGCAATATGTCCATTGCTTTCTCCGCCAATAGCCACCGTAGCTGGCACGATCCCCGCCTCGGTCATGATTTGAGTGGCAGTATCCTGATCAATGGCTTTTTCAAGATCGATATCAAGGGCAGTTCCTGCCGTGAAATCAATGTCGAGGTTTAAGCCATGGGCACGATAATAAATGGCACCGGATGCTATGGTGAGCGAAGAAAGAATGATTGCGACTTTACCGAAACCAATGAAATCAAAACGGTCTAGAATGTGGGCAAAGAAACCACGTGAACGACCAATAAAAAGTGAAATGGGAACTGACTCCGCGCCCGCCAGCCACTTGCTCAAAAGACGTACCAAGAAGAAATTCGTTCCGATGCTGGTCACAATGCTTGCAAGCATCGTTAACGAAAAGCCTTGAATTGGACCGATCCCAGCAACAAATAGAGCGATCATGGCGAGTACCGTGACAAGGTTAGCGTCTCTGATGGTAGAGAACGACTCTCTAAATCCATTTGTAACGGCATCTGTGCGTCTTGTGCCACGCTCCAGTTCCTCTTTGATTCTTTCAAAGCAGATAATGCTGGCGTCGGCTGCCATCCCTATGCCCAGAACGAAGGCCACCACCGCAGAAAGAGAAAGCGTTGCATGAGACAAGACGAAAACGAGAACCAGGAGCCAGAGGTAGACGAGCGTTGCAAAGGCTGCTAGTAACCCGACGCCTCGGTAAAGAATCGCGAGCAATAGAAATATACAGCCAATGCCGATGGCACCAGCCATCATCGTGTCTTTCAGGGCGGTCTTACCTAAAACGCTGCCCACTGTTTGCGTGTACTTCTCTATTAAGACGGTGGGAAGTCCTGCGGGATCTCCGAGATGGGATCTCGACTCGTTTGCAGACGTCAGCCCGGCAAGCTTTAGGCGAATGTGATTGTCGCCTTCTATATGAATTTCAGGTTCAGCCATGCCGATGCTGTCGGCCCGACTTCCGAGAATATGGGCGGTCTCCACGAGGTCTTCTGGAGTGACTTTGTCTTTTCCTGGCAGCGGGTTTACGACGTAGTAGATTTCGTAGCCGCCACGGAACTCAAGACCAAAGCGCATTTTTGAAACCATGTATGGCATTGTTGTCGCGATAAGCAATCCAATCGCGCCAATGATAGCGATTAAGGACAATGGAATGCGGCTTTGTGACAATTTATGTCTCCTTTGCAATTCGGGGCACGGCGTCCTCGACGACAACCTCATGATCGGCATTTTCTCTCATTACTTTAGGTGGTTAGTGTGAACGAATTATGAACCAAAAAAAAGAAATCCTAACTTCATAGTTCGTTCATCATTCTGGCGACGCAGTTTATTCTTAGTTCAGAAAGCCTATTTAAAAATTTGGTGTTTAGTCGAAGGCAGCAAGCTCACGAGAACGCGCTAGATTGCGTATACTACTTGCCATAATACGCCTTAGAATGGACTTTTTTGCGACTCGCCGCTTTGACTGGGACTTCACAAAAATAAAATGACGATGCTCTCTTTGGCGTTGATGTCATTTTTTTCGACACAAATTGGCCTTGCCCTGGGGCCATTGGGTTAGCATTCGACTTACCTTGCATGCAGGAAAAATCTAACGAGCCCTGGCACTTGCCCCAGGGGCGAAATACAGTAATACTAGTGCGGTCGCGCTGGTACGCAGAGTGAATGACACGACTTTTTTAGTGACAATGGTTAGTGTATTAATAGTCCTTTGTTAAACTTCGAATTTCCTCTGTAAACCCTTGCTGCGGTGCAATCCGCATGAACTAATTTGCCGCCATAATTAGCTATTTTTGCATGGGCAATCTGCGGCATGGGCTCGGTGGGTTTAAGTGCGGTTCATCGGCTGTTTTTTTACAGAATCCTAACACGACCTGAATGGCCGTTCATTGACAGTTCATTATTGACCTTCTAAAGTGCAGAGCACGCATCATGGAATCAAAAATACAAAAAAAGGAAGGCGTCTTATGAAAAATCTGTTTCATTGGATACAATACTGTGTTTTGGCAAGCTTGGTGACATTGCTATATACCGCTTGTGGCACCTACGCCAACCAGACTTCACAAATCAAAAGTCCATCCATTCCGGAGATATCGAAAGTCATGACTGTCATTTTCGAAAACGCCGACTATCAAGACGCCATGAGGCAGCCATTTTTCAAGAAAATGGGACAAGAGGGCGCAATTTTGCAGAATTTTCATGCAGAGACTCACCCGTCGCAACCAAACTATATCGCCATGACGACTGGCGACACCAATGGTGTAACGGATGATTCAAATGTCACAATTGACGTAAGGAGTATCGCTGATCTTATCGAGTCGAAAGGGAAGTCGTGGAAGGTTTATGTGGAAGACTGGCCGGGCAATTGTTTTCTCGGCGGAAACAACCGTAACTACTATAGAAAACACGTACCATTCGTAAGTATAAAGAATATTCAAAGCTCCCCTTCCCGGTGCGCCCATATCGTTGATGCGGCACAAATGAAAGTCGATATCGCATCTCAACAATTGCCGGACTATTCGCTATACGTGCCAAATTCTAAGAATGACGGCCACGATACCGGCGTTGCTTTTGCTGATCGCTGGTTGCAACAAACTTTTGGCCCACTTCTTAATAACCCGCAGTTTACTCACGACATGACTTTGGTCATCACCTTTGATGAGGGAAGTCGCTCTGGCAATAACCAAATTTACAATACTATCTGGGGCCATAAAGTACGCGCCGGAGCAATTTCAAACGTACGATATGACCACTATTCTCTATTGAAAACGATTGAGACAGGTATGGGTCTAGGCAGCCTCGAGAGAAAAGATGCAACAGCTTCAGTTATTGACGATATTTGGATAGCACCCTAAAAAATATGAAATAATGAGCAGAATCATATTACCAGTCATGCTGTAGGAAAGACAGCATGCACTGCTCCAAAGACTTTGGCGATCGTCGAAAATCCCTCTGCATAGGGAGCATGCTGGCTTTCCATTTCCCTTCAGAGAGAGGAGGTTGGTTTTTAGAGCTTATGAGAATCCAGTGACTCCTTATCCACTAAAATAGTACGGTATACTCTTAAATTTCAAGACCTAGAACATTGAATCAGCCCAGAAAGGTCTATTTTGCAGAACTTTTTCCAACTTGATCAAATGGTAAAACAGGTTCTAGCTTATATAAAGTCAATAGGTCGTCTCATCAGGAATTCAACCTCGGAATTTCATTGTTTTGCCCCTTTGGTTGCGAACTAATTGCTGATCTCAACCTATCAGCGGAAGATTGACGGTGATAGTGGTACCTTCGCCTAAGCTGGTGTTGACGTCCACGCGTCCACCTAGAATGCTAATAATGCGGAGGGCTTGGGCGTAGCCAAGACCGTATGACGTATCGTCAGAACGAGCTAAGTTAGAGCGAAAAAATACCTGCCCAAGCTTTCCCTTATCTTCTTCATTCATGCCTATGCCACAGTCTTTTATCCTTATTGTGGCACGGTTTTCTCCCGACTCTATTCCGTAAAAAAGCTGAACTTGACCATTTGCATCGGAGTATTTTATGGCGTTATCGATAAAGCATCCGAGTGCGATCTCAATGAGATCACGATTTGAGTTAATGGTAGCCGGGTTTGATTTTGGATCTATAGCAACTTTTATATTTTTAAGATAGGCGAGCTCTCCCCAGCGCGTCAATAGAGAGTCAAAGATCTCACTTACTTCAACAGCTGATAAAACGACTTCAGATGGTTCAGAAATCTTTGAAATATCGAGCATAGCGGAAGACAGTCTCTTCAGGCTCTTAACAGTTAGCAGGAGCTTTTTTCCATTTGCCTCGTACTCTTCTTGACTACGTCTTTTGGAAAGCATGACCTCCAGCGACATCATTATGCCAGCGATAGGCGTCTTAAGTTCGTGCGAAGCATTTGCGATAAAAAGCCTCTGGGCCTCAGTCGTTTTTTGGATAGATGCCATCATTTCGTGAAATCTCGCAAAAAGCAGATGCTCTTCCAAGGAGTTTGGCTCCGAAGGAGGTTTCCACTGCGGATTTTCTGGTTTTACGTGCTCGAGACTTTGGACGAATTTTTTTAGGTTAGACGTCATGCTCGACACAATAATGGCCGTGCTCAGCGTAATTAAGGCTAATAAAACAGCTAAGCCTAAAATAATCGTTCTCTTTACGAAGGCAAGCTCCGTCATCATGGGTCCGGCATTTGTTGCTGCGTACAAATAGCCGATTGGTCTGCCATTTTCATGGATTCCCTCGACAGCTTTATTTTCCCGTTTCAACATTTCACGGTCAATAATTTCGCGAAACACAAGCCAAACATCTTGATTGACTTTGACTTTGGCGATTTTCTCACCGGTGAGCTTAAGGGATATCAATTGAGACCGGAGATTGTCGCGGACAGAAGCCGAAGGTCCGTCTGTTTCTTTAAAGAGATCACCTTTTGTCGTCAAAACTGCGAAATAGTAGTTTTTGTCGGCGTTGATTTCTTTGACTAATTCGCCCCCCATTTCGAATTGAAGTTTTTCATCACGAAATTCGATCGCGTCTTCAACAACATCAGTTTGGGTGTCTAGTATATTTTCTAGTTGCCTCATGCGCGAAGATTCAAGCCATGAGGTTAGCCAACCTATGCCGAAAGTCATAGCTGCTATTTGCATCATTACGAGTGGTAGAATGATTCTAAGATTTAGTGGTAGCTTCTTCCACACGAAAGACAACCCCCCTTCCCCTTATTGTCGCAATCTCGACACCAGATCCTACGAGCTTTCGGCGAATTCTGGCAAGAAGCACATCAAGGCTATTGCTTTCTGGCTCATCATTGAACTTGTAAAGTAACCCATTTAGTTCATTACGATTAAAAACATGGCCGGATTTGCCGGCTACAGTTGCCAAAAAATCAAACTCCTTTGCTGTGAGATCCATTGCTCTGTTGTCGATTGTAGCGACGCGACTACTTAGGTCGATTTCTAGCGCAGCAAAACATAACTTTCCAATACCTCGATTTAATGAGCGACGGTGCAGAGCTTTGACGCGTGCAAGCAGCTCGGAAAGCTCTACCGGTTTTACCAAATAGTCATCTGCACCCTCTTCAAGTCCTGAAATCCGGTCTTCCAGGTCCCCCCGCGCTGTTACCATAATCGCCGGAACATGAATGATTTTTTGTCTAAGCTTTTTAATAAGTTCTATACCAGAGAGTTTCGGTAACATGCGGTCAATAATCAACAGGTCATAAGTGGAATTTTGAACCATATAGAGACCTTCTTCGCCGTCTTTAGCAAGATCAACTGTCCAGCCAGCTTCACTTAAGCCTTGGATCATGCTCTCGCCAAGGAGGTTGTTGTCTTCTACGATAAGAATTTTCAAATAGCATCCTTCAAGTTTCAATAATTTTAAAACATTGCTACAAAATGCTTTTATTATGGATAGGGTATCATGAATGAATCGTGAAATCCGCACTAAACTTTGCAAATTAAAAATGCGTAGTACAACGTCCCTTTGCATTTGAAGATATTCTAAGCCTTGACATATAAATAATTGAATCGATCACCCTAAAAAGCAGGGCAAATCGGACTTTTTTCAAACCTCCGATAATTTCATATTGTTAAGTAGCGATGAATTTGTAGTCAATTTATGACTTTTGATCTCCTTCGCTTTTAGAAAGCTCTTTTACCAAGTCGGCTCGCAACAGAATGCGTGCATCTACACTCGCCAGGCGCTGTTGCCAGGCGTTGTCGCCAAGCACGATGCGTTTTGCCGGAATAAAGTGGTTTTGCGCATCGGTCGACGCGAGATTGAAGTTGAACATTCTCTGAGTGTAGGGTTTCTGTTGAATCGAGACCACGCGATCCGCTACCCCGTCTTCAGCCAACACAAATTCGCCAACCGCCATTTTTGAGGCAGCTTTTACGGCTAAAACCTCTCCGCTATGGTCCACAATTAAGACGGGATGTTGAGAGCTAATCGTGACTTTGCGGCCACTTACAGTAGTCACCTCGAACACCAATTCTTTTTCTGGACCAAAAATAACGCAATTAATGTCTCGCTCTGAATGGGTGCGCGACGAGATTGAGTCGAGGCTCAATAGTCTTGCGCCTTCTGTCGAATACTGCGCGATGAGGTCAGTCCCTGTTATCGAACCACTTGCGGTTGCAAATTCAGTTTCATCTCCGAAACAGCCGCATTGACATCGCTTTTGCACTCCATCTTCTTGTAACGAATACCAATGCCCGACTGGCACGGTTCCAAAGCAACCGCTAATTTTTGCGCAGCTTACAGTCGCTGGCACGCACGCTCCACGCGCGTACCGGTTGTCAGGAGCCACTATGCAGCGCGGTCCTGAGGCGATTGGCAAACGCTAAGGCCGGGGATCCAATCTTCAGGGGTGCAGGTTGTAGCAAAGGCAGTATTAGTCATGGAAAAAGTCGCGAGAAAAATCGAAGCGAGACCACTCGCCAGGCGTAATTTTAGATGAGTCATTGCAATCCTCTTGCAGTTGAAAGGTTAAGGAAAAATTTGGACGAGATGATACGCGAGACATTGCGATTCGGTTTCACCGGGAATGACGCAGTCGGCCCTGAAGCTTGGACTGCTTTTTTCGAGGGCGGGCTCCTTTGCGCCAGGAGTCCTTTCTCGTGTCCGCCCACAAGCGGTTCCGAGCGTGGCGAACAAACAAACTAGAAATAATTTATGCATATTGCTTTCCTTAAATTTTGAACGTCGGATCGACGGCACGAACCTTCGTTACCGCTTCGAACGTTGAAAGACCACTGTTGAAAAGATGTTCATTGACGGCCAAGTAACTTCTTTTCCTCTGCCCTTGTAATGCGTATAGTAGGATAGGCCACGATTGTGGCACCTTCGTCGGGTAAAGTCTTTAATGGGAGATGGCAATGATTGAATTTGATCCGAAAACCTTAGAAGCCTCTTTGGTTCAAAATAACAAAGTTTTTCTAAAGCTTTGGAAGAAAGGCTGTGGACCCTGCAAAATGTCGGAGCCGGCAGTAAATCGTCTTGATGCGATTTGGTCCAAAGAAGTAGTCTTTAGGCAGATCTGTATCAGTGACTATCCTGAAATGCTAGAAATTGCAGGTACAGAGATCCTTCCCGTTTTCTTTGCCTTCCATCAGCATAAACTGGCTGGGAAATTAGAGGGTTTTAAAGGAATTAAGAATTTAGAAGACTTTCTGGAAGCAAACTTAGGACCTAAGCCAGAAGCTATCTAATCTATTTGAAGTCGGCACTTGAAGTTTCCATCAAACGAAAAGCGGGTCCTTTTCTTTTAAAAAGGACCCGCTTCATCAGTCTAAGCGAAGTATTCAAAACGATACATTTACTTCCAGCTGCCCATGGCTTTTTCAAGATTGCTCGCTATTTTTGCCATAAAAGCATCCGTGTTGAGGTACTTGTCATCCGTTACTTTTTCTCCAAATTGGCAGATGGCGAGATCTTTAGTAAGAATGCCAGATTCTACGGACTGAACGCAGACTTTTTCTAGCGTTTCAGCAAAACGAACCACTTCTGGCGTATTGTCGAGCTTTCCTCGATGGGACAAACCTTTGGTCCAAGCAAATATGGAAGCAATGGGGTTGGTGGAAGTTTTCATGCCTTTTTGATGTTGTCTGTAGTGACGGGTAACGGTTCCATGGGCGGCTTCGGTTTCGATGGTACGGCCGTTGGGGCACATCAAAACGGAAGTCATCAAACCTAGAGAGCCAAAACCTTGAGCTACGATATCTGACTGGACATCGCCGTCATAGTTTTTACATGCCCAGACAATGCCGCCTTCCCATTTAAGTACTTGAGCCACCATGTCGTCAATTAAACGGTGCTCGTAGGTAAGGCCTAGCTGCTTAAAATTAGCTGCGTATTCTGTGGCAAAAACTTCGGCGAAAATATCTCTAAATCTTCCGTCGTAAGCTTTAAGAATGGTATTCTTGGTAGAAAGGTAAAGAGGATACTTTCTATCGATGGCGTAAGCAAAACAACTACGAGCAAAACCATAAATAGATTCATCAGTATTAAACATTCCCATACCGATTCCTGGGCCATCAAATTTATTGACTTCCCATTCCTTTTTGGCTCCATCTTTTCCTTCAAAAACCATTTTCAAAGTGCCGCTGCCGGGGACGATGAAGTCCTGGCACTTATACTGATCTGCGTGGGCATGGCGACCCACCACGATCGGAAGATTCCAGTTTTTCACGAGGCGGGGAATGTTGGTACAGATGATGGGTTCTCTGAATACTGTTCCCCCAAGGATATTTCGAATGGTTCCGTTGGGGCTCTTCCACATTTTTTTAAGTTGAAACTCTTTAACTCTATCTTCATCAGGAGTAATGGTGGCGCATTTTATGCCCACGTCATATTTCTTAATAGCTTCAGCAGCTTCAATAGTAACTTTGTCGTCAGTCTTGTCACGGTTTTCAATACTCAGGTCAAAATATTTTATGTCCAAATCTAGATATGGAAGTACAAGTTGTTTTTTAATCATATCCCAAATGATTCTGGTCATTTCATCCCCGTCCATCTCTACTACGGGGTTTGCTACTTTAATCTTTCCCACTATGCTGTCTCCTCAATAATGTATCATTAATGGCAATAGACCCATCAATCTAGACTAATTCTGGGGCTATGTCATGGGTCGAAAGGTGATTATTTGATCGCCACTTCAAGGGGCGGAGTTGTCTGCATAAAATAGTGCAGGGAGCGGCCAGCTTTTGAAAACGACTGACTTTTGGAATTAAGTTCTATTATTGCGAGGACTTCAGTGGCCGTACCAGGCCAAATATTGACAATAAGACCTTGAGAATCGTAAAGCATTTTAAAAATACCAAGTCCAGCCCCGCCACTTTTTGTGTCTATTAGACGCTCATTGTCATTTCGCAGGAGTATTTTTGAGGCGTATTCATAGAATTTCTCTCGCTTAAAGGCACCAAATGGATCACGTACACTAATCAGAAGAACTTCGCTATCGCACCCTAACTTCAAAACGCTCTGTTCATTGACTTCCAAAGTAAAGCTGTCACTGCGTTTGTCTTCATATCCGGAGAGTCCAGCTGCCACGGGAGCATCGTAAATGGCGTTCATCAGCAACTCTTCAACAATCGCCTTGGCGCGACGGGTTGCATTGGCGCTCAAATAAGCTTTGCGACAAAAGTTTTCCACTTCTAAGGCTAGGATATCGCGGCTAGCAGTGCCTATAAT
Source organism: Pseudomonadota bacterium (assembly GCA_037142195.1). Classification (GTDB taxonomy): domain Bacteria; phylum Bdellovibrionota_B; class Oligoflexia; order Oligoflexales; family CAIMVM01; genus CAIMVM01. The sequence continues at coordinate 14,335 of JBAXBA010000044.1, read as the reverse complement.
AGGAAAAGATTCCATGGCGTAACCAGCTTCCAAGTACTTTTCAAGCCCGAAAATATCAGAACGGATCAGTTTTTGTAGTGTCGTCAGCAATTCTAACTGGGAAAACCTATTTTCGTTGCGGGAAAATACAAAGTGATCTAGGAGCTCTGATTGTTCTCCCTCTAGTTCAGCGGCATATTCTTCCATGGTCACATTGCTGTAGAGAATCGTTTTCAAACTTTTTGATTTATTTTTAGCCAGTTTAAAAAGACTGTAGACGGGACTGTTCACGAGCAATACGTCAATCGATCGCGTGTTAAGAATGTGCAGGGCTTCTTCCTTTGATGTTACAAAGATAAGCTCGCTTCCAAAGCAACCGACCATCAATCTATTTTGATCTAGAAGGGGAGACGCCTCACCAACCTGAACTGCTAATATAGTAATCACCGGCAAACCACATAAAAAGTTGATTCTTTATTATAGCCCACTCCATGCTCACTGCAATGGTCGGCAAAAAGGACCTAGCGAGTTTTTTCATCCCCTCAATTGACTTACATGCCCTGCCGTTCGTAAAATGTAGGTAGATCAATTTTGTTTTTAAAATCTCCTTTGGATCAGTTGCTTGATTTAGAGGGATCAACCTAGGGAGTAAGCAATGTTACAGACTATTATTGATGTATTTAATCGTGGTGGGGTGCCGGTTATGTTAGGCATCACTTTAACTTTTCTGGCGTCGATGATTATTATTATCGAACGATCCTTTCGCTTTTGGGTAACCTATGACCTGCCTAATAGTGCAGGATTCGTCATCCAGGTCCAAAAAATGGTAATGAATAACTCTATTGAGAATGCCATCCGGCTTTGTAAAAAAGTAGATCCAAAACTATTACCCTTTGTTTTAGCTCAAGGCCTAAAGAAGGCAAATCATAGCCCAGAAGAAGTAGAGTTAGCTGTAGAGCATGCGATTTTGGCTGTGACTCCTAAGGTGACGAGAGGAGTGGGATTTCTTTCCACCACCGCCAACGTAGCGACCCTTCTAGGACTATTAGGTACCATTTTCGGATTGATGCACTCTTTTGCTGCGGCCGCAAAAGCCACGGGCTCAGAGAAGCAGACATTGCTAGCTGAAGGTATTTCTGAAGCCCTAACGGCTACTTCGTTCGGTCTTGGTACGGCGCTTCTTTGTCTCTTTGCTTATGGTGTATTGGCCGCGAAACAAAAAGGCCTACTCGATGACATCAATCAGCACTCAGCAAAGCTTAAAGAACTGCTCTATACTCGTAAAAATAAAATTGAAAGTTCTTCAGCAGATTAATCTTAAGGGCGGACTGAAACGATGAAAAGAAAACGAAAAGGATCGTCTATCGAGGCCGGAGCCGTTGAATTAAACGTGATGCCTTTTATCGACGTATTCTCGCTACTCACGACTTTCTTACTATTTTCAGCCGTCTTTATTCAGATTGGCGTTCTGGAGGTGCAGATTCCCTTTTTGTCCAATGCGAAGCCACCGGACTTTCAAAAGCCAGAACGTATCCTGGAAGTGAAAGCAGATTTGTCTAAAGAGTTTATTGAAATTTCATCCTCTTGGACTGTGGCTCCCATTGACGAAAAGAAAAAACAGTTCCCGAGAACCAAAGCGGGAATAGCAGAGGCTCATAAAGAGCTTATAAGCATTCGAACCGCGCATCCCGACTTAGATAAGTTGACGATGTTTACCGATGACGAAATAACGTATAAAGAGCTGGCCGAAGTTTTAGATGCAATAAAATTTCTTGCACCTGGAGAAACTCTGCCGCCTCCTAAAGATCCGTCAGCAATGAAGAATGGCGAGTCACAGCCATCCTTGTTTCCAAAAGTTATAATGGGAAGCGTAATGCTTTAGGGAGAAAAAGATGGCGAGTGTAGGCTCCGAGTCAGGCGAGACACTATCGTTAAATATCATGCCGATGCTTGATGTTTTCAGTATTCTCATTTTGTTTCTACTTATGAGTTTTTCTACTGATCCAGTAAGCCACGATGTTACCGCGGGGCTAGAACTTCCTGAGTCCATTTCCATTCGTTCTCTCGATGAAAATCCCATGATTACCATTACTAAAAAAGACATAAGAGTGGGCGACTTAGTTGTTACTGGATTGGAAAATGGGGACGTAATAGAATCCAACCGAACTCAAGGCGCCATTGCTCCGCTATTTAAGGAGCTTGAAAAGCTAGCAGAAGCAAATCGGGTTCGCAAAGACTTACCAGTGAATCTAGACGGACCGCAGAAAGATGCCTTAACCGTGGAAATGGATCAAACCCTGAGTTTTAAGTTGCTTAAACGAGTCATGTTAACCGCCCAGCAAGCCGAATTTGTTGCGTTTAAACTGCTGGTCAATAAGGCTAATGATGGCTGATCAAGGAAATCTCATGAGACTGTCGGGACCTTTTGCAAAACTTATGGTCGCTGCCCTAGTTGGTAGTCAGTGCTTTTCAACCTATGCGGGTGCAGAGTCTCAAGAGGACAGATTTAAAGATGTTGAAATTCGAGTGATTCGGCCGAAATATTTTTCAAAACGAAACCGGTTTGAACTCGGGGCTGACTTCAGCATTGTTTCTAACCAGACCTTCATCTACTCCTATCTCCTAACTGGAAATGCGACCTATCATTTCAATGAGGCTTTGGCATTTGAGGGCGCAGCCTCTTATGGATTTTCCATTGACAAAGCAGACAAACGTGATTTGGATGCGAATTTTTCCATCAAAACGGAAATTTTGCGAACTAAATACATGATGGATGGAGCTTTGCTTTGGTCGCCTATCTACGGCAAATACCAATTGGCGAGTGGGCGGCTTATTTACTTCGATACCTTCCTTATTGGAGGCGCTGGCATGAGCGGCGTGGAGTATAAGTATGACAACTGCGACACTACAGCAAATCCCAATAATCCATCATATGTAGCGCCAAGTCCTCAATCAAAAGCCTATTTGACCGCGATTGGGGGGATCGGTCAGCGGTACTTTATCAATCAATCTACATCCCTAAAATGGAGTGTGAGAAACCACTATTTCAGCTATTCCAAGGCAGATGGGGCATGTGATAGGGCTAATGCTCCTCAGGGAACGGACACCAATCAAAATATTGTAATTCAATTGGGCGCTTCTAAGTTTTTTTAATGCTAGGAGTCGAAAGTGTTGGGTAAACTAAATCAAATCCTAGCCGTTGTGTTGTTGGCCAGCTCAAGCATAGCTTTTGCGGACTTGCGCCAGGCAGAAGCGCTCATGGTTAAAAAAGACTATATGAATGCGGCGCCACTTTTCTATCAGGCTTACAGTTTGGCCAAGACTCAAATGGAACGTTCTAGGGCTGAGCTAGGACTCGCTAGAACCTTAGAGGCCTCTGGACTTGAATACTCAGCTTCCAAATATTTTAGTTTAATCGCTAGACGCGGCCCAGGACCAGCCAACCCGTTCTTTGCAGAATCTTTAGATGCCATAGGTCGTATTAACGATCGCGTTTCCCTCGGCAGAAGTCACATAGTTCAACTTTTTCAAAAAGAAGTGGATCCGTCTCAAGTCCCAGGCAAAGCTCGAGGATTCTATTTTTACTATAAAGGGATAGAGGCTTTTGATCGCAAGCAGTATGACAAAGCCCAAGAATTCTTGTCCCGCGTCACAGCAGGCAGCGTCGATTATCCCAAGGCACAATTTCACTTAGGGGTAATTGCCAATCTCAATGGAGACTCAGCTCGCGCAGTGAGCGCTTTTGAAAGAGCAATTTCGGAAGCAAAAGGTGCCGATTCTAGTTTTTTGAAGGAACAGGCAAATTTGAATTTGGCTCGAGTTTACTATGAAAAAAAGGATTTCAGAAAATCCATGCGGTACTATGCCGAGATCCCCAGGCGAAGTGACAACTGGCTACAAGCGATGTTCGAGTCGTCTTGGGCATTTTTTCTGATTCAGAAATTCAATAATACGCTTGGAAATATTCATACTCTTCATTCTCCGTTTTTTGAAAATAGGTTCTTTCCGGAAACCTATATTCTGCAGTCCATCACTTTTTTAAGACTTTGTCGGTTTACCCAAGTTAAAAAATCACTTTCGGAATTTAGAGAGCGATACAAAGGTATATTTCGATCTCTATCCCAATCGATAAATGAAAATCAACAAGAGCCAGCAAAATTCTATAGTTTAGTAAAAAGTTTCCGGGTAGGCGGCAAAGACGGAGGTGATATTGCACCTATTCTTGACAGCCTTTCACGGACGGATACCTATCGAGATGCTTCCCAGACGATTGCCTCTGCCGATAAAGAGACTTCCAAGCTGTCCCGTGCGCCCGGTTCTTGGAAATCTACCGGTTTGATCGATGAGCTTAACGACTTTCTAATGAAAAAGAAATTCGCAGCTGCCAATGATTCCGGAAAACGAATGTTAAATAATGCACGGAATAGCTACAATTATCTTCAAGATCTCTCTAATCAAACCAGATTTATCAATTTGGATATGCAACTCGGCAAGATTGATAAATTAAGAGCTGAGCTTAATGTCACTCAGTCCAATGATAAGACCGTGAACTTTATTGGCGGACTTCAAGAGTTAGAGGTCGGTCAAGATTTGGAGTATTGGCCGTTTGAGGGAGAGTACTGGGAAGATGAGCTTGGAGGATATGTGTATAATTTAGACTCTAAATGCGGCGTTTCCGGTTCAGCTAAGTCAAAGTAAATCGCTAAATTGGAGTAAAAAAATGACCTTCCTATTTCCATCTTTGGCTTTCTGCTTAGTTTTCTGTCTCGGGCTGTCGAATTACGCGAAAGCTGCAGAAACAGACCATAAGGAAAGATCGGTCAGTGTCGTTGAAAGAAAGCGCGTGCAGAACGCAAAGGGCGCCAATTCTAAAAAGAAGGAGCCCACGTTTGATCAATCCGAACTCTATGCTTCGAAGATTGAAGAAAAGCTAATTGTTAATATAAATAAAACAATCTCCATCTTGGAGACAACTGGTGAACGTCTGCCCAAGAAGTCAGCTCAAAGAGCTGATGTTCTAGAAAAGGTATTGAATCTAAGCTTAGAGCAAGCGGCATACCTATCTAGTCAAGAAAGTCGTCGCTATGATCAGGAGTTTGAAGCTTGGGAAAAAGGTGGGAGTCGTGGGACAGCACCTAAACTCGATTCTAGCCAGTCGATAGCTCATTGGAACAAAGTTGCTGGCATTGCCGAGCGAATTTTACAAGAGTACCCCAAAGGGAAATCAGCGGATATAGTTGCATTCAACTATGCACTTGCGCTCCAGTTTTTGAATCGTGAGCAAGAATCGGCAAAAGCCTTTTCTCAGCTTATTCAGAAATATCCTAACTCACCTGTTTCAGGAGACGCCTATTGCTCGTTAGGTGATTACTATTTTGATAAACTCGATTTTAGAAATGCGCTAAACAACTACGGTTCGGCCTTAAAGTTTCGGAAGTCGAGCCGGTACTCATTCGCACTATTTAAGTCAGGTTGGTCCTATTATAACTTGGGGCAATATCGTCAGGCCCTTGATTCATGGAAGAAAACTGTTACTTATACCCGAGTCAATCCATCAAAATCAAATTTAGCACTCAAGGAAGAAACCTTACGAGATATGGTTTATGCCTTTGCAGAACTTGGCGACGTTGAACAGGCAATCTCCTATTTTAATGCAAATGGGGGCCAGGAATTTGTGGGTCAATTTTTGAAGTTGCTGGCTAATACCTATTCTGACCAAGGTAAGTATGCTAAGTCGATTGATGCCTATCGCCGATTGCAAAAAGTGGCGCCCTATAGTTCCGAAAGCCCAGATGCTCAAGTGGAAATTATTTCTCTATCTTATGAGCTTGGTCAAATGAAGGCAGTATGGACGGAGCTGGAGCGTTTTCCACAAATGTTTTCAGAATCAAGCCCATGGGCAGCGAAAAACGACAGAAAAAAGGTGTTAGAAGTTCAGCTGACGATTCGCGACCAAATGCTATATTATGCGAAGTTGTCCCACAAAAAAGCCCAGGCATCAGACAATGCAAGTCAATTTGCCCAAGCCCGATATGGATATGAACTTTTTTTGAAGGCTTTTCCCAAGTCTAAAGAGGTTGTAGAGGTCAAATACAATTTGGCAGATATTTTGTTCTTTGAAAAAAAATATCGTGATGCCGGCAAAATATATCTAGAACTCGCTATGCTCGGGGCAGATAAAGCCGTTATCTACAATGAAAAAGGCGCTCCTGCGGAAAATGTTCATAAAAAATCAGCAGAATACATGCTGGATGCCTTTAGCAAGGACTTTGATCCTGAATTGAAGCTTCTTCTAAAGGAAGTTCCTGCTCCCGGAAAGCCTACAAAGCCTATCTCGATGCGTGCTCAGAATTTTCTAAAAGCATGTGGCACCTATATGAAGATGTATCCTGACGACAAAAAAATTGTAAAGAATTGTGAAGTGTATACTGCCGAGATCTACTATAGAACCAATAATAAGAAGAAGGCCCTTCCATATCTTTGGCTAGTCGCAAATAAATATTCCGCTGATCCCGAAGGGAAAGTGGCTGTCGAAAATATCATTCCTCTCTATAAAGATGATAAGAAAGGATTGGTGCTGGCAGCTAAAAAGCTTTCCGCAAATCCGAACTATCAAAAGGGTGATTTAGGGGTGAAACTTGGTGAGCTTCTTCAGGGCGCAGAAGTAGAATCGGTTGCTTCCGAGAAAGACGCGCTGAAGCGGGGCGAAGGATGGATGAAGCAAGCTGAAAAATACAAATCTCGTAAAGATGCGCCTAAGTATCTCTATAACGCTTCGGTAGATTTTCTTAAAGCGGGTGAGGTTGACAAAGCTATTATCGCCTATACAGCCATCTTGGAAAAATATCCAAAATTTGAGCAAAATGAAGAAGTTTACTTGCAGTTAGCCAAAATCTACGACAAACGGATGGAGCACGCTTCAGCTATTAAATATTATGCTGCGTTTGCTAATCAGTTCCCCAAAAGTAAAGAGGCTGGCGGTGCTGTTCAAAGAAATTGTATTCTCCGCATTGCATTGGCGCCTGAGTCTGCATTGAACTCTTGTTTGGACGTGGCTCGGTACTCAAAGGAAGCATCTTTAGCCTCGGTCGAAGAGCTTCTAGAGTCGCTTTATTTCGCAAAAAAATATGATGAAATGGTGAAAATTTACGTACAAAACTACCTGCCCAAGTATAAACTGAGCTCTGCCCAAAATATCACGGCGCATTATCGTATTTATTCAGCTCTGGGCAAAAAAAGCCCTGAAGCTTTAAAGTATGGCCAAATGGTGCTTTCTGACTTTAAGGCGGCTGGCGGTAAGGCAGAAGGATCTAATCTACGTTATGTAGGAGAAATTGTATTCAACAACGCCAATCTTGGAATTACAAGATACCTAGGGTTGACTTTAAAAGGCGGCACTGTCCCGGTGATGCAAAAATCCATTGAAGTTAAGTCAAATGCCTTGGCGCAATTGGAAAATGCCTACCTCGAAGTCAGTAAAGTGCGAGATTCTTATTGGGGGGTGGCTGCCCTTCACCAAATTGGGTACGCTTATGAGCAGCTTGGAAAGCAACTTGCAAATCCTCCGGCGATCAATGGAGCCTCTTTGGAGGACGTAAAAAAACAGTTAGCTCCCTTATCTGAAAACGCACTTAAAAAGGCTCTTGAGTTCTACTCTAACGCTCAGTCAACCGCTAAGAAGTTTGGGGTTTACAGTGATTATACGGCGCTTCTTGCGGCGTCCCTGCAACGTTCCAAAGCTGGCAATCTAGCATTTCAAGACTGGGTGGTTTTACCTGATTTTCTAGGGGGCGAGGTGCCCATGATTATAGCCAATAAGCTGCAATAGGATAACCTATGAAACTACTGACTCTCATCATAATTATTTTCTACGAACTGTCTTGTGCGACCGGTAGCAAACCCAAAATGGAATCTGTGGACCCGGCAGCAAAAAAAGAGGCTGCAGAGAATGCAGCTTCGGCATCGAGCGAGGGGGAAATTCTCAGTTCAAGCGGGTCCAAAAAGTATGGTTCGACTATGGTAACGAGCTTAAGTAATTCAGGCTTTACAAGTCGAAGGGTGAATAGAGAAGCAGCTGCTGCATTAGCCGGGGCTGAAGCCAAGAGTCTAACGGAGCTTCAGACGTCTTTCTATGCACAAAGATTAACAAGCGGCGGCCTCGAGCAGGTGATTAGCAAAGCTAAGGCTATGGTTGCTGAAGAACTTAAAAAAGGCGTTGAAAATGACCTTTCAGAAACCTTTAAGTTAGAGCTCGCATTGGCTGCTGTACAGGCTAAGAATGCTGGTTTTGCAAGACTCTATCTGAATCAGCTTTCAAGCTCAAAGAACCCGAAGATTCGGGCAGGAGTATTTAATGCGCAAGGAGTCATGGCACTTACCGCCGGCGACATTCCAGACGCTGCAGCACTCTTTAAAGAATCTTTAAAAGCAAGTTCAAACTACCCGGCTGCACTCTTCAACCTTGGCTTTATTTCTTTGAAATATGGTGATTTTGAGGGAGCACGGACGAATTTGGAGCCGCTGGGAGATGATTGGTATGCCCAAAGCGGAGTTTTGGTTGCAGTGCGAAATCTTGGGGATGACGCCCGAGCAGAGGGGATTTGTTCTCGTCTTCTGGCGAAGCATAGCAACAACAAGACGATACTATTCAATTGTGGTTTGTTTTTCCTTCAAAACAAGGGAGATAAAGTTAAAGCCAAAGATCTGGTGACCAAAGCGGTGAAGCTTGAAGGTGGTCCTGCGCGTTGGGACGACGATGCCTACAAAATTCTTGAAAAACTCGGCGGCTAATAGCTCACAATTTCACGCGGCCGATGTATAATTAACTTGAGCCATTTTGCAGGATTAAATATGGATTTTGTTCTCAAATATAGTTTAGAAGGCAAACTCCCTCAATTGAGGGCTCTGGATGAACCGACATTAACTATAGGTAGACTCGCCTCTAATAAAATCGTATTGCCAAATTCTGAAGCTGTTCACGGGATTATTGAGCAAACAGAGGCGGGCGGTTGGCGCATTTCAGATTTAGGTTCCGAATCCGGCATTTTTGTGAACCAAAAAAAGATTGATGTAGATACAAACTTAAATGATGGTGACTCGATTAAAATAGGCACTCATCAATTGGTGTTTGAGAAATTTAGGCCCACCGTAGTGACTCCTCCCCCACCACCATCAGTCTCTGCCCAAGCAAACAAAAGTCCTTCCCAAGTGCCGACGTCGAGAGAAATTGCGGATATTGATACCTCGCCCACAAAATTTGGCTCAAAGACAGAAATTGCAGTAAAAAAAGATGAAAAAGGACCTGATTATCTGGCGGGCGACCGGAATAGAGATGTTCCAAAAGAGGAAACAGAGGCGGAAAAAGCTCAACGTCTTTTTGTCAATCGAGATGCCAAAGCTGGCGGAGATGTATTAGAAGTAGTGGCTTATTGGGGTGATACGGTTTTGGAAGTTGAGCATTACGATTTGAACTCGACCTCTCAAGTAGCTACAATTGGTACGCCGCCTAAAGATCATTTTATTGCTGCTGGCCCAGAAGATTTGTCGTCCTATGCGTTGGCAAAAGTCGCTAAAGATGGCTACCGGGTCTACTTAAAGTCAGGGATGAAGGCACGACTTCGTCGAGCAGGTAAAGTAGACAAGGTGGAAGAAGGAAAGTACACCCTTGGGCAAAGAGATATCGCTCAGGTAAAGTATGGTCCCGTAAGCTATTTTATTTTGTTTGTGCGTCCGCCAGCACTAGAATTGATTAAGCGGCGCGCGGTGGATCCACTGGTTTTCTTTTTAATGACAACAGCGGCATTGCTGATGCTTGCTCTAGTTCCCGTGCTCTTGCTAGGAAAACCCTCGAACCCTCATGATGAGAAAGACGATCCTTGGGCAGTGGTGAATCTTCCTGAAAAGCCAAAGCCCATTGAAAAGGTCATCCCACCACCGAAACCGAAGATAGAAATTGTTGAAAAAGAGAAGCCTCCTGAGGTTCAGCAGCCACCGAAACCTTTGCCGAAGCCACCCAAGCCGGCAGAACCAAAGGTTGTGGAAGAGAAGCCTAAACAAATGAAACCGGTAGAAAAACCTGTAGAAGAGCCGAAGAAAAACATTGCAGCCGAAATTGTGAAGCCACCGTCTCCGGTGAATAAGGTAAATCCACCTGCTGAAAAAGCAGATTCAGGTTTAGCTAAAACGAATCAGCCTGCAAATAACAAGGCTGCGGGGCAAGTTCAGCCCAACAAAGCAGTGGGTGCATCTGGAGGCCCTAAGGGTGGCGGAAATCCAACTGCTGGTGCTGCGCGCAAAGGAACGGATGCTGCGAGTGCGAAAGGTGTTGAGGACGTAAATAACAAGAAGACTTCAGGTGTAAATCTTTCAAGTCTGGGACTGGGAGCAGGAAAAGTACTTAACAAGACGTCTCCGGGCGCTATTATGACGAATTTCCAAAACTCTGCCGGCGGAGCCGGAGGAGGCATGGGATCTGGTGCGAAAACCCTAGGAATGGGTGGCGGCGTAGGTACCGGCAGATCTCTTGGTTTAGGCGGCACCGATGGTGCAGCCAATAATTTCGGGAGTGGAACCGGAGGTCTTCTTTCAGGCCAAGGTGGTACCGGTGGTTCGGGAGGCGGAGCTTTTGGATCGGGAGCAGGACGCGGCAAGATCAACGTGAATGTGAGCGAAGGTGGTGCACCTGGTGTGGACGGTGGTCTTACTCAACAAGAAGTCTCTGCGGTAATTCGCTCCCATCTTAATGAGATCAGACATTGCTATGAGCAACTTCTTCAAAGATCACCTTCTTCTGCTGGTAAAGTACAGGTGAAATTTGTAGTGGGTGAATCTGGAAGAGTGAATTCAGCCTCAGTTACTAATTCCAGTATTTCCGATGCTCAAATGCAAGGATGTATCGTTGGCAAGATCAGGACTTGGAACTTCCCAAGACCTCGTGGAGGCCAGGCTGTAAATGTGGATTATCCATTCGTATTCAATCCTATTTGAAGCCTATGACATCAAAACCTTTGATACTTTTAGTTAACGATGACGGCATTCATGCTCCTGGGCTTAAGGCACTTTGGGCAGCCTTGGCAAGTATCGCTGACCTATGGGTAGTCGCGCCTCACATGGAACGATCGGCGAACAGTCATGCTATCACCATCCACTACCCATTGTTTGTCGAAAAATTAGGGGACCAAGAATTCGCCGTTGAAGGTACACCTGCTGACTGTGTCAAAGTCGCATTTCACAAAATTCTTCCCCGGAAGCCAGATTGGGTTGTCTCTGGAATCAATCGTGGCGCCAACCTCGGTAATGACACCCTTTATTCAGGAACCTGTGCCGCTGCCCTTGAGGCTGCCTTATACCAAACCAAAACTTTAGCGGTTTCTCTTAACAACCATTCTAAAAGCTCCGACTATTCCCATGCTGCCGATCTCGCAAAAACTACGATCATGGACCCGAAATTTCAAAATTTCCAAGGCCTCACCATCAATTTGAATGTTCCAGATTCAGGCCCGATTAAAGGCATTAAAATTACCAGTGTAGGACAAAGACAGGTCGATGAACCCATTATTGAATCCATAGATCCCAGAGGGAGAGCCTATTTCTGGCTTGGGGGAGGAAATGGCCCCTTTGCGCCAGAGCCAGGTACAGATCTTCAAGAAATCAAACAGGGGTTTGCTACCATTTCCATTCTAAAACCTAGTCTTTATGACGAAGCCTCCACTCGCCAGCTGATGGCACAAATGAATCTCTAAACGGTATCACGCTCCGAGCTTTTTTCGGAACGTAATTTTTCGTGTCGACTCTTTTCCATCATTTGAATTTTCTGTAACGTTGCTCTCAATTCTTTCACCCCAATTCACTCGCTTCTGACTTATGTTTTGATTTTCTTTGTAGTTGTCTAAAGGCACTGCACTTGCTTCCTCTGGTACCCATTGTGCCTGTTTAACTGTGAAGCGGGCCCACTTTACTTCCATAACGGGGTAGAAATGATCTTCCGGCTGATTGATGAGTGAGCGGCTATAGAGAGAAAGAGATTTTGTGGTATCTTTAGCAAAATCAACGTTTATTTGCTCTTTAGGTATAGGATTTGAGAGACTCAGGGATTCAGAAGCGGCTTCTTCTGCACTTTCCTTGTGAGTGCTTTCTAACCCAGAATTTGAGGCTCGAGCTGGGGTATTTTCTTTTGCTGCTGACTTGCCAGCTGCTTTAGGCCTATAAGCCGCGAAAGCTGGCGGATAGAATTCCTGTATTTTGAAGTGGTCTGCAAATTCTCTTTTTTGGTCTTCAAGTCTTGCGATCAAGTCCTCACACTCCTCATTCTTAGGATAGGAAGCATCACTCCACTTTTGAAATGGGTTCCTTCTTTGCTGCGGGGCTGATAGGGAAGCCGCTTCCTTTGGAACGTCGAATTTAATCTTAGAAATGGACCCGAAAATTGAGGATGATATTTCAGAATTGTTCCCGTGATGAACAGGGATTTGATTCCCATTTAAAGCCATTTCTTGGTTCTTCGCGACGGAAAAGGCGCGAATTCCCGCAATAAATTTGGCGTCCTTTAGAAGATTTGGAGGTGCCGTTTGGAAGTCGAATCGTGTCGATTTTTCAAGTGACTCCAAAAAAGAAGAAGTACTGTGATTCTTAATATTGGCTGAGCGAAATGCTAATGCGCCAGGATTGGGAAAAGGAACAGAAGATGTTTTCTGTAATGCTTCAGAAAAATGACTTAATTGTTTCCAGAGACTTTGATCAAAGATCTCGCTTTGAAAGAGAGACTTTTGAAATACAGGTCTTTCAAAGTGCAACTCGCTCTTTTTAAGCAAACACTTTTGGGTCGGTTGAAAGTGATCGAAGTCTTGAACCATATACCTATATATTTTTCGCAGAGCAATCCCCAGCTTAGTAGCGTCAGCTGAAGGAAAAGCCTCGAGAACAGCAACTAAACTCGTTTTTGATGAAGGTAGAATGGATTCCCTTGAGCTGGGAAGGATTTGATTTTTAAGTTCTCTAGCTAGCTCTGCGCTATGTTCGTTTTCAAGTTCGTCTAATTTTTTATCAAACCAATTTGCAGATTGATCAAGAGCCTTTAGGTGATTTTCCAGGTGCTTCTTTGTGACGCCTCTTCTCTCGGAAAATGCTTGCTTGAAATGGAAATTGCTTTTTAGGCACTCCTCCTCAATAATTCTGAGGGTATCTATTTCGATTTTTATTTCCCTTAGAAACTCTTTTTGAAGTACCATGAAAGCTGATGCATTTTCCCTGGCATTTTGACGTTTAATTCTAAAAAAGTCTTCTTCTATCCGTTTCATTCTGGACAAAAAGTTTTTGCCAGATAAAAGTTTCAGTTGTAGAAAGTTATAATCCAATGCCTTGTGATGTTCGGGAAGACTTGGGATAAAAGGAAACTTGTCTAGAATGTCTTTAAGAAGATTCCAGGATAGCGCCGGGACGGGATCGTAATTGATTTTTTCAAGTTGAAAGTAATCTGGTGATTCCAGCTCGGTGCTAAAAACCGGTCTTTCTCTTATAAATGTGGCTTTAAAGAATATTTTCAAAATCCACCTCGAAGGTTCTGGGGCAGCTTGATCCCGCATTCTTATCGGTAGGGCACAGTTTTTATTGAGTTCAAAAAAAATAAAATAAGGGCTTTAAATATCGAGGCTTGCGCCTTGATTTGGTTCTGGCTTTTGCGGCTTTTGCGGCTTTTGAGGCTTTTGAGGCTTTTTGGCTTTGGGAGCAATAATTGATTTATAAGTATTATTAAATTTAAGCTTTGCCAGACCGTGTTCTATGGACGACTTTTTTTCGAGGCTTTGCCTGTCAGTTAGAGAGTGACGATAGCTTGATTTTACTCGCTGACGCTTCAATCTCGACGAAGTTGGTAAAGAAGAATAAAAAAGGACAAGAAACCTTTTTTTGGACTGAACTGTAAATGCCATCCCCAGTGCGCCAAGATAAGTGGCGCATGTCTTGCGGGTGAAAGTCCCGCTGCGGAAGGATTAGTCAGGTCCACCGTATATCGAGTCTTGCAGTTCAGGAGGCGACAAGTGAATTGAAGCGTAGACAGAGAAGCATCCGGGTGCCTAGAGCACTGAAGCGGGCGTCCGCTTCAGCCGAAATCCGAAAGGGTAAATATTGTAGCCCCGAAAAAGCATTTTGTGCGTGCCGATGGAGTTGGGGATTTCCAGCAGGCAAAAGCAGACAGGTGGTCAAACTGACGAATCCATCTGTAAGCGCGCACCGGGGTCAAAGATATTGGCGAGTTTGCAAAGACGTGCGACTGAACTTGGGAAGCCTGCGACGCTCTTCTAGGAAGGAAGTATTGGTGAGGCAGCGCCTTTAAAGCGCGAGAGCACCGAGAAGGTCCGCA
>JBAXBA010000043.1:0-28626 GCA_037142195.1 Pseudomonadota bacterium | reverse complement strand
CTATCAACTCCAAGTTAAATTATATACTTGGAGAAAATTTTAATTCAGACCTATCAGTCTGTAATCAATAATATTTAGATGCTTTTACCCTGGATGTGGCCCCTCATTACTTGATAATAACTAAGATCTTTAGTAAATTTATAGTTCTAAAATTTCAAATAAAGAATCAACTTTGGAGGTCCCATGTTCTCAAAAAATCGAAAGCTACTTCTCGTTTATGCATGTGCCATGTCTCTAAGTTCTGCTGCGTTCGCAAAAGCCAAAAATAGCGAATACGTTGAGATTAGCGCCGACCAGCTCAAGTGGTTTGAGGTTCCAGGAACCCCGTTAAAAATGGCAGTAGCTTGGGGTAATCCTCAAGAGGGTGCCCATGGACGCTTCCTTAAATTACCCGCAGGATTCGAAGCCGGCATGCATGCTCACACCAACGACTATGACAGCGTTGTGATCAGCGGAACTTGGATTCATTGGGAAGAAGGTTCTACCACCCCCAAGGAATTCACCGCAGGGTCCTATGTCCATCAGCCAGGAATGCATTTCCACAATGACAAGTGTAAAGTAGGAGCGGATTGCATCCTCTATACACACCAAACTGGAAAAAACGACTATATTCCAGCCAAAGCAGCTAAAAAGAATTGATTTCCTTTGATCTTGTTTTAAGGCTCCTAGCTCATCGGGCTTTGAGCCTGTCTATCGTAATTCACCGGGCTTAACAGCGATTCCTCTTCCCAAAACTCCCCCTGCTCGTTGATTACGTGTGAGCCACGGTAAGAGTTCTCTGGGTTCCCGACAAAGAGTGTTTTCTAATGCCGCCTTAGAGTCCCCCAAAAGCCCACTGGGCGCAGCTAAAAGCTCACTTATACTCATCAAAAAGGCCTCTCAAAACTTTCTTTTGAGAGGCCGTAAAGTTGAATAGAAGTAAGTAATTATCAATCCGCTAAAAAAATCCTGCCTAGAACTTTTGAAGACCACATTCTAAAGCGTTCCATGTAAGCATAGACAGCTGGGACTACAAGAAGTGATAGAAGCGTCGATGTGATGAGTCCGCCGATAATGGCTACCCCCATGGGCGTTCTTTGTTTAGAAACTTCATTAAGTCCAATGGCAATCGGAAGCATTCCGGCAATCAATGCTACTGTAGTCATGAGAATGGGGCGAAGCCTCGTCCTGCCTGCCTGAATCATGGCTTCTGATAAACTTAAACCTTCTTCTCGAACTTTTTGATTGGCATAATCGACCAATAAAATAGAGTTCTTAGTAGCAATACCGATCAAGAGAATGCAACCGATCATCGAGTTGATGTCGAGAGACTTCCCTGTTAAGGCCAATGAGTAGAAGGCGCCGCACACAGCTAATGGTAAAACGACCATGATCGTCAAAGGAACCACAAAAGACTCATAAAGGCTCGCTAAAACTAAATAAATGAAAACGATTGAAAGAACGAGCGCCGTGACCATATTGACAATCAACTCTTGAAAGCTCTCGGCTTGGCCAACAAACTGATAACGGTAGCCCGGGGGAAGTTGAGTTTCCCCTTCCGACAACATACGCTTCACATCGGTAACCGCAGCTCCCATTCCTGGACCACCTGCAGCAATATCCGAAGTAATGGAAATATAACGGGCTCTATCGGAGCGATTGATGGAAAGCGGCGCCGTATCTTCCTTGGCTACCGCAACATCCCTAAGCTGAACCAGTCGTCCATTGATGTTCGGAATCAGAATGTCATTAAATGATTTTTTAAGATCGCGTTGGTCTTCTTGCATCCTAACCCGAATATCATATTCACGGCCATTTTCACGGAAAACCACAGGAGTAGCTCCATCTACTTGGGTCCTTAACTCTGCCCCCGCAATCGTAGTAGAAACGCCGTATTTCTCGGCTTTTGCCTTATCGAGTTGAATCTGAACTTCAGGCTTACCTGGCTTGTTTCCGTAGGTTGGGTCCGTCAAAGCAGGGTGCGTTTTTAAGGCCTGAAAGACTTTGCTGGACAATTCGTCGAGCCGCTTGAGATCAGGGCCAATAATATAAACAGCAAAGGGACGCTGACCACCCCCTAACGCATCAAAGTCGCCCACAGTTGGAGAAGCATACGCATACGGCTTCAGTTGCTCTCTAATATGGTCTTTAAATTGCGAGGTATTAAATGTTCTTTGTTTTCTTGGCACTAGATTTATGTAAAAAGTCGCAGAATTGGAAGCGCCTTCCCGAGATCCTACTGTAAGAAGGGTATTCAATACTTCCTTATTACTCCTTATCAATTGGTCCACTTCAGTGGCAACGGAGTTCATTTTCTCTAAAGAAACACCCGCAGGAAGTTCCAAGGTCACCTGAAACTCGCCAATATCTTGGGGCGGGAGAAACGTCTTCGGAACATGTTTCAGTGCGACAAAGCTCGCAAAAAATATAACGAGAGCTCCGATAAGAATGACAATGGGAGCTCGCATGGAAAATCTCAAAATCCTTTCATAGACGTTTTCAAGATGCGATTGAAAAGCATCGAAGGCTCTCAGAAGGCGACCGACGGTTGCCCCCATAATTCCTTTGGTATAGGTTTGGTGAGATCCACCGAAATAAGCAGACATCATGGGAGCCATAGTTAAGGCATCGAATAGGGAAATCAGCATGGCAAAACAAATGGTTAATCCAAATTGTTTAAAGAACTGTCCTACCACTCCGCCTAAAAACCCGACAGGTCCGAAAACAGCGATTACTGTTAAAGTTGTGGCCACAACTGCTAAAGTTACTTCTTTAGTGCCATCAATAGCTGCTTGAACCGCAGTTTTACCCATGGCTCGATGCCTAAATATATTTTCTCGCACAACGATCGCATCGTCGACTAAAAGACCTACCGCCAAGGACAATGCCAAAAGACTCATTACGTTAATCGAAAATCCGGCAACGGACATGAGAATAAAGGCGCCAATGAGGGAATTGGGCAGAGCAAGCCCCGTAATTAAAGTGGAGCGTCCGCTTCCGAGAAAAAGAAATACGACAACAATCGTAAGGACAATTCCGATAAGGATAGATTCTTGCACATCCACAACGTTAAGCCTAATCTGCTGAGAAGCATCACGCACCAGGGTGATTTGCGGCGCTCCAGGCTGCTTGCTTAAACGATCGTTCAAAGCGGTAATCTTTGCGGTAATGGCTTTAGCCACTTGTATCGTGTTGGAACCACTCTGTCTAAAAATATAAAGTATCAGGGTTTTTTTGCCATTATGATAGGTCTTGGCAGTTTCATCTTGAAGAGTATCCACTACCTTGGCCACATCCCTAATGGCCACCGGTCTCTCATTACCAATAAAATTGACAACCGTATTTTTAATTTCTTCTAAAGACTTAAATTCACCAATAGCCCTCAAGGAGACTTCCGAATCAGGCTTGGTCACTTTGCCGATAGGAACGTTAGCTCCACTAGCCCCTAGCTTTTGGCTAATCTGGCTTGCGGAAACCTCAAACTCGCGCATCTTAGCTCGGTCTAGCTCTACTTTAATCTCGCGTTTCTGACCACCCACGATTTCAACCAATCCCACCTGCGGGGTCTGCTCTAAACTGGGGCGAATTTCTTCATTGGCAACATCGAAAAGCTCACCTGCGGGAAGATCTGCCGACAACGTAAGCTGCATGATAGGCTGATCTGCGGGTGAAAAACGGCGCACGATCGGTTCGTTCACTCCCTCAGGAAGTTTACGCTTCGCGGCACCAAGGCGGTCTCTGACTTGTTGCTCTGCGTATTTCACATCCGTCTCAAGTGTAAAGTCAATGATGACCCTTGAAAGACCCTCAGAGCTTGCCGAACGCACAGACTTAACGCCAGAAATGCTGTTAAATTCTTCTTCCAAAACCTTAGAAATTTGAGTTTCTATTTCGCTCGGGCCAGCGCCTGGGTAGGTCGTTATGACTGAGACCACCGGGAAGTTTACATCTGGAAAAATATCCACGGGAAGTTTGAAAAAAGAAAGGACACCAATCACCACAGAAAGCAGTACAATGCACGTCAAAAATACGGGTCGTTTAATGGATAGTGATGCAATACTCATTTTTCAGCTCCAAAAATTTTCATTCTAGCGACTAAGCTCAACAATTCACCTTTTGTCCGAATAATATTTAGCTGTGCGGAGATAAGGTCCGTTTCATATTGAATAACCTGAAACAAAACAGACCTTCCCAGTTTTTGTTTCTTTCGCTCCATTTCGAGTTTCTTTCGTTGAAGCTCTTCCATTTTGTCGACTAATTTGAGGCGGTTTTTAACTTCACCCACCCTACGTACAAGTTCATCCCATTCACGACTCGCTTCAAAACTCTTGCGACTCGCATTATATTCCGCAGCAACGGCTTCTTTTCCATATCCTTCTCGTGCAGTCCTCACATTGGTGTCATCTAGAGGTACCGTCAGCTTGACGCCAACAACTCGCGTGGGATTCTCTGGAGTAAATCCTTGGCCAATGGCTTTACCTGCTTGGTCATCATGGCCATTGAATGCATAGCTTGCAAAAACATCAAAGGATGACTTGTATTTATCACGCCCTAGTTCTGCCGATGCCTTTGCTAGTTTTGCTGCTTGCTCCGCTGCGGAAACATCAGGTCTTACCCCTGCGTTAGGAATTTTAAGACCGTCTACCAATTCTGGAGTCATTCGAGTGAGGGACTCAGAAACCTCCGCACTGTCCAAATTTCTGGCTGTATTGAAGGCTCTCATAGCGGCTTTTTCTTCATCGATGCCACCTTGAAGTTCAAGCTTTCTCAGCTCCAATATGGCCTGAGTTTGAACGAGTTCTGACGAGTCGGCTAGCTTCGCGGAAACCTTGTTTTGAAGCCAAGAAACCAGGGCCTCTGCTCTTTTTAAATTCTCTTTTTGAAACTTTATGGTTTCTCGAGCCAAAACAAGCCTCCAGTAAGCCGCCTCAGCCTCGGCAAGACTGACTCGGTACTTCATCTTTTCGATCTGATAATTCATTTCTGTCTGGGCAACTTGTAACGACTTCGTATTTTTAATATCTGAGCCATCTCCATTTTTGAGCAGAGACTGATTCAATTCAATAGTCGTTGCGGTGTCATAATATTTAGGTTCTGGAATTATGGTCTTTTTGGCATCAGGAAGATTTGTTTTAGTAAGGCTGTAGCTGATTTTTCCAGAAAGTCCGAAATCAGTGTTCTTGGACACACCAAATGTGAGTCCATTGGACTCGACTTTTGAGCCTCTGCCAGGCTGAGAGTTATATTTTTCGTCATAAAAATTTTGTGCATTCAGAAAAAAATTAGAACTTGTGACTAACTCAGCCTCCTTACTTTTATCTGCTTGAGCTGACATTAAAGTTTGATTGGCCTTCATGCCTTCGTGAGAGTTTTGCACCTGCTCTAAATACTGATCGAGTGACATTTCTGCAGCCGATGATTTAGTAGTGATGGAACCCAAATAAACAAAACAAGCTGCGAAAAACCACTTCCTCATATACCATGTACCCCTATCGAAATAGCTAGGCGGTTAGTTTAGCATTGGGTAGATGTATTCACTAAAGAAATCTTAGGAAAGTTTAGGCTTCCCTTTTCTGTTCTATCACCTGCTGGTTTTATAAGCAGGACGCGCGGAAGAGCTCCTAAACGGTTTCCTGAAAGTGCTAATTCTGAGAAAGCTTTAAAGCTTGAGGAAGGATGTTTCTTGGTCATTGATGTTATTTGCGGAGTCATTTGGAACGGTCATCGCATATTTTGCGCTCGAAAGAAGCAGGGTAGCACGAACTCTGGGCTTTGGGAGCTTCCTGGGGGAAAATTAGAAGTGGGTGAGACCCATAAAGGCTGCTTAAAGCGCGAACTGCTTGAAGAGTTAAATCTTTGTGTAGAGGTGGGCCGCAAGTTTGGCTCAAGCGAATTTAAAGATTCGGCAAAGACCATCCATCTTATCGCTTACCATGCTCAAGCACTTACCAACTCAAATACAAAAATGCCAGGGAGTGAATCTTCTCCTACGCGAGAGCTGTCTTTTGATTTGCGCCTTGTCGACCATGATCAATGGGCTTGGATGGAGGTTTGGAGATTAGGATCTCTTGCATGGGCGCCAGCAGACGTCCCGCTCATCCAAAGTTTGATGGCGTTCCCTCGCAAGAATCCTTTTGAAGGAGACGAAGCCCATCCCGTTTCGATCTGACCTTAAAAGTGGGTCCCTAGAGCGAGTTCGGTAAACACTCGGTTCGGTGCAATTTCTAAGTCTCCGGCTGATTTGGTCAAGGTATCAATAAACACAGAGATCGTTAGGAAAAGCGATTTTGAGTGATAGCCAGCACTGCCAATCATTTTTACACTGGTTCCCCGGGTCATGGAATAGTTGTGTTCCAATCCCAGTCGACTAGCTTCTAAAGACGGACCAAGTAGGACGCTCATACTGGCATAGAAATCATAAAGCCCTAAAAAGAAACCGTAGCCCATCTGCGGACTCACAGACAAGGTTTCTACTTGACTCAGATCAATGGAAGATTGGGTATTGTCGTTAAAGTAAACGGTTAGCTTAGGCACGTCGTGAAAGATAGTCTTTCCGAGATTGAGCCCATAGAGTAGTGAGTCGGAAAATCCACCTTTAAACCTTTCCGACTGACTCACTAACGCTTCAGCCGAGAAGTCTTTCGCGTCATGGGCATACAGCCAACTCGTGCCAAAATTCTCAACCTTCATTTTAGGAAACTGGGGAAAGGGGCGATCCGAGGTCCAGTCTGGTTGAATCACCTTCGGGGTTTGGGTGTAAAATCCTTGTGATTTTAAGTAATAGACCTGGCCAGCCCAATTGTGACTGGCATAGAAAAAACTATATCTGACATTATCAGAATAGCCTTTTTTTTCGATGGAGCTCTTATCTGTGCCACCCTTAGTCTCATAGCCAATACCAAAGTATTTGTAGGAAAACGTGTATCCTATGGATCCCACGGAGTTTGGATTTAGGGCTACCGTTTTAACTTCTGGGTCACTTTCGGTGCTATTGCTATTCTTTGCGTTAAGCTGGAGGCCAGACACACCATTTACAATGCCTATCTTAGCAGTAAGATCAGACCTCTCAAATCCTCCCGCCGATGCCTGAAAAGAAATCAGCGCAGAGGCCACATAAACCATTTGCTTCATTTAAGGACGGCCCCTTTACCTTTAGAAGAACGACCAGAACGAAATTGAAAAGGACTTACTTCCCTGGGTTTGAATTTGTATCGGCTAAAACGGCAAAGCGGTTGATCGAAAGACAGCCCAATTAACATAAGTATCTAATTTTATCTACTATTTTGACGGCTAGCCCATTGCCCCTATACAGAGACCGCAGAATTCCTCCCAACTGCCTTTGGCGATGGAAAGATTTCCTCCCGTTACCACTTGGAACTTCCCGCAGTTCTGGTAAAGTTACGGCCATTTACCTGTCTATTAACTGGCTACTAGGAATCATCATCCATGACCAATAAATTCAATATTCCCTTTATGTCTTCCCATGATATCCGAAAATCCTTTTTTTCTTTTTACGAATCAAAGAACCATCGCTTTGTTCGTTCTAGTCCCATCTTCCCAAAGGATGACCCCACGATTCTTTTTACCAACAGCGGTATGAATCAGTTTAAAAACGTCCTTCTAGGAGATACGCGAGAGGGTTTAAAACGGGTTTACAATTCGCAAAAGTGCCTTCGCGTAAGCGGAAAACACAATGACCTTGATGAAGTCGGTCGCGATAACTACCACCATACTTTCTTTGAAATGCTCGGACATTGGTCATTTGGCGATTATTATAAGAAAGAAGCTATCGCTTGGATGTGGGAGCTTTTTACGGAAGTTTGGAAGCTACCTAAAAATAGACTCTTTGCAAGCGTTCACTTTTCTGATGACGAAGCCATGGAACTTTGGAAGTCTGAGACAGATATTGAACATAATCGGATTATGAAATTTGACAAACCCAATTTTTGGGAAATGGGTCCCGTTGGCCCCTGTGGACCCTGTACGGAAATTCATTTTGACATCGGTGATCTCAGCACTCAAGCTGAAACCTTTGCGGATCCCATTTTGGGCGTTAACGGACAAAACCACCGTTATATAGAGCTTATCAATCTCGTTTTTATGCAAAATGAAAGACTGCCTGATGGAAGTTTAAAGGAGTTGGCCCAACGCCATGTAGATACAGGGGGAGGTTTTGAACGGGTTTGTTCCGTGATCCAAGGAACAGGCTCAAACTATGAAACCGATCTGTTTCTGCCCATCCTCAACAAACTGGCTGACATGTCTGGTAAGACTTATAAAGACAATGACGAAGGAACTCCTTATCGGGTAATTGCAGATCACCTAAGAGCTATAAGCTTTGCGATTGCTGATGGCGTCACTCCTGGCAATGACGGTCGCGGATATGTAATTCGAAGAATCCTACGTCGTGCAGCGCGCTTTGCCCATGAAGCCGGTTTTAAAGATCCCGTGATTCATAAACTTGTTCCCACCTTAGTTGGCATAATGGGAGAGGCATTTCCAGAGCTTAGAGAGCGAGAGTCCTACATCACCCAAGTTATTTTGGCTGAAGAGTCGCGCTTTATGAAGACCTTAGGCCATGGCCTCGAACGCATTACGAAGCTAGCAGCAGATCTTAAAAAGAAGCAAAAGTCGACTATACCTGGTGAAGAAATTTTTGCACTCTATGACACCTATGGCTTTCCTGTAGACCTCACGGCGATGATTGCGGAAGAGCACTCTCTACAATTGGACCTAGCGGGCTATGACGCCTGTATGACCGCTCAAAAAGAGCGCGCTCGAAGTGCTGCTAAATTTGATAACTCCTTTAATTCTGATGACTATTGGACCATTATTGATGCCAGTAAGGATACAGTATTTACAGGGTATTCTGATACGGAAGCAACTGTTAACGTCACGCGGTTTATGGAACGTGCGGACCAAATTTATCTCGTTCTTGATAGATCCCCATTCTATGCAGAATCCGGTGGCCAAGTAGGAGATCAGGGACTCTTAACCGGAAAAGATATTGAGCTCAAAATTGTCGATACGATTAAAGTCTTAGAAACAACGATTCACCGCGCAGAACTGATCAGCGGTTTGCTTATTCCTCAAAATCTTAAGGCTTTAAAGGCTCAAGTAGACATCAAGCTTCGCGAGCGCATCAAAAGAAACCATTCTGCAACCCATCTTCTTCATGCTGCACTAAAATCAGTTTTAGGCCCCCAAATTTCTCAGCAAGGCTCTCTTGTCGGTCCCGATCGATTGAGGTTCGATTTTACTCATCATAAAGCTATTTTAGACTCAGAGTTGAGAGAAATTGAAATGCTTGTTAATCAAGAAATTCAGCTCAATCATCGAAGCGAAACTAAGGTTATGGACTATGAAACGGCTAAGCACACCGGGGCTGTCGCACTCTTTGGCGAAAAATACGGAGATCATGTACGAGTGCTCGATTTAGGTCCAACCTCTAAGGAACTTTGCGGGGGGATCCATGTCGAAGCAACAGGACAAATAGGTCTGTTTAAAGTGATTTCTGAAAGTTCTGTGGCTGCTGGTATCCGGCGCATAGAAGCCGTAACTGGCATGGGAGCCCTCGAATATACGACGGTTCAATCTCAAGCTGTTGCAGAAATGGCTCAATTGCTCAAGACAACTCCTGACAAACTCGCCTCCCGCCTTGAAGAGATGCAAGACCGAATGAAACAACTAGAAAAGCGTCTGCAACAATCCGAGCAGATCGTGACCAACAATTTAGCGGATACTCTAATTCTTAATGCGAAAACCATCGGTGGAATTAGAACCGTCATAACTTCCACAGATGTCGGCAAAGACTCCTTGCCCTCCCTTTTAGATTCCATGGCTGCAAAACTCACAGATGGCATTTCAGTTCTAACCCATGTTGATGCTGATGATTTATCGATCCTGGTCACTGTAGGACCTGCCTTGCATGGCCGATTAAAAGCGGGAGAATGGATTAAAGAATTAGCTGAAACGGCAAAAGGAAAAGGCGGAGGAAGGCCTGATAGAGCCAGAGCCGGTTCAAAGTTTCCAGAAAAAGCGGGAGACGTTTTGAAAAAAGCTGAAGATAACATAAGAACATCATTTGGGAATTAAAAACTAGAAAATAAAAAGTCTCCTAGTTTTGCTAAAACAAAAAGGCAGCTGTATAATGCCAAGGTGTGATTTTCAATTCGATAAATAGGAGATTGAGAATGAAATCAGAAGAACAAGATGATCTTTGTGGGAAGTCTATTCTTTTAGCCGCAGCAATGGGGGGAGTATTGTCTTTCGCCTCTGCTTGCGGCTCAAGCGACAAGTATCAAAGCGCAACCCCACCAGCAGACCCAAATGCTCCTGTGAAGCAGGAACTTAGTTTGGCTGAGTTCACTAGTTTGTGCGACGCGCGAGGCGGTCTGGTGGAAACCCATATGGTTTGCGGCAATACCAATACGTGTGCAGGATTGTCTTACAATAAGTTTAGCAAAAAACGTTTTGAACACACATGCGCTGCTAAAAATAATTGTGGAGGCCTAACCTGCATCGATTTAGCAGAAGAATCAGCTGAAAGTGCCGCAAAAACGGGCGAAGAGATCTACAAAGCATCTTGTGCGGAATGTCATACTGGAGCAATGCTGACAGGCACTTCCTTTAAAGTTTTCGTCAAGTCCGGCGCAACTAGCGAGGAAAAAGAAAATCTCCAAAATCTGGCAAAGAATCGAACCGAAACCGCCCGAATTAATCTCATTGCCTTTGGAACCAAGGGACTTAATACCAATGGTCAGCACTTCGCGAACATGCCAGCATATTACCAAAAATTAAGTGTATCCGAAGTAAAAAAAGTGGCTGCGTTCGCTGGGACTCTTGATTTTGTTGCCGAAGAGTACCAAGTTCTCGGACAGGAATGATATTTTGGAAATAGATCCTAAGTAGATTGAGTTTTTGGATTTGAAAGTTAAGAAGGTTGAGCATGGCGCGTCAAAAGAGACTTCCACAGGGCTCCATGGGAGTAGGACTAAGGCCAAAGTTTTACGAGAATCTTCTACAAAACCATCAATTTGATTACTTAGAAATCATTTCTGAAAACTTTATGTTCGATCAGCCCATCCAAAACCACTATCTCAGCAAGCTACGCATGGAGTACCCCATAGTACTCCATGGGGTTTCTTTGAATCTTCTTGGTTCTGAAGATCTTGATTTGAACTATTTAAAAAGACTTAAACTACTTTCAGACTACCTTGACACCCCTTTTTTTTCAGATCACCTTTGCTGGAGTCAGCGGGAAAATAGATTTCATCACGACTTATTACCTACCCCATTTCGAAAGGACTTGATTCAAAGAACTGTCGATAGAGCCAAATTTGTTCAAGACTATGTAGGAAGACCCTTTGCTATTGAAAACCTTTCAAGCTACCTAACCTTTAGGGAATCGGATATGCCTGAGTGGGAATTCTATTCCACGATTATTGAGAAGTCAGACTGCATGTATCTCCTAGATTTAAATAATATTTACGTTTCATCCGTCAACCATGACTTTAATCCCCGAGAATATATCGACAGGATCGACTTTACTAGAGTTTCTCAAGTTCACTTGGCTGGGCACGACCCTTCCAACCCTAATTTGATCGTCGACACCCACGACAGATCTGTATCCGATAGTGTTTGGAATTTATATGGCTACGCCCTACAAAAGGGTGGCCCATTCCCTACTCTAATTGAATGGGATGAAAACATCCCAGATTTGGAAACTGTTTACATGGAGGCAGAGAAAGCAAAGAGCCTCAGAAATAATATAGAGGTATCCAAATGACGCCTAGTGTCTTTTTTGATTTAGAATCTTTTCAAAGTCTATTGTCTCGTTTGATTTTTACACCCCTTATAGAGAAAAACAAATCCCTTGTGACTGACGTCACCGAGTTTCAAAGGATCTTGAACCAAGAGTCAAAAAAAAATCATTATTCTCTTTTAGGCATCGAAACCTATAGCCGCAATTTTTGGTACAAACACTTAAGCAATTTACAATCGTCTCTACCTTTATTCGCAAACCTGCTTGGACTTTGGGAATTCAATAAGTTTGCAGTAAAACATTTTTCTAATGAAACCTCAAGCTTTAGAGACCTTGGTCATATCCCGGAAAGCTTTTTTACTGGATTAAAAGAACACATCGATCTTAACTTTAAGTCCGAAAGACACTTGTTGCTCGAGCAGTCTTTAAACCTAGATCTAGCTTGGCATGACCTCTTTAGAATTCAATCAATAGAATCTGAAAGACTGACAATAGTACCTTCTGAACATACTGTTTTCAAACTCAAAGACAAATTTCGAATCCTCCAGGACTCCTTTGGACTTTGGAATCTTAGAATTGAGATTAAGTCCATTTTAGATCATGGGCGATCACCCCATGAAGATCTTAAAATCTCTAAAAAAGTACCAGCAAAAAGATCACCTACTAGCTACATCCTTATGAAATCTCAAGGTCCCGCCGTAGACTGGATATTGATTGACGCTTTGCGTGGTGATTTCCTTTCCCAATTGAATGGAAATTCCCTTGCTCAAGCTGTCGATAACTTCAGCGTTAAACTGACACCCGATGAGAGGATATTAGCTGAAAAGAATATTCACCGCTGGGTTAGGAGCTCATTGGAACAGAACTTATGGGATTTCGTGGTATGATGAATCGATGAACTCCCCACAGGGATCGACCTAATGCTTATGGACACTTTTAAACTGCGAGGATATCCATGAAGTCTATTTTAGGAGTTATTTTCTGGTTAACCTTAGCCAGTTGCGGAGACAATAAAACATCTCCCGATAGTGCCGTAGAAGCAATATTCTACACCTCTCAAAATCAAACCTACAAAGCAAAACTTGTATTTGATGGGAAGATAAAATCCGTGGAGTCTCTTACCGCTGATTTCATCATGGAACCTAATAATGGTGCGATTTTAGACTCGGTTTCTTTGGAATCGTTTAAGCCGACCATGCCTTCTATGGGACATGGAACGGACACCTCAAACCTAGCCTTCGAGCCTTCGACTCAGATCAAAGATCGGGTTAAAGTGAAGGGGATTTGGTTCAATATGGGAGGCCCTTGGGAAATTTCTATATCCGCAAAACTTAACGGGGTTAGCGATCAAGTCACCATTAAAGTAGAGGTGCCCTAGTGATTCTAAGATTGCTTTTTTTACTTTTTATGGCGAGCGCTCACCAAGCTTTCGCATGCGCATCTTGTGGCTCATCCGGAGACGACCCACTTGTGCTCTACCCAAACGATTCCTTTAAGATGCTGTTACAAGAATCTAATGGCCAGGGATATTCTAATATAGACTCCCACGGTGACTACAGATCTTCGGGGGGAACACAATGCAAATGGACTACAACTGCCTCTTTGGGAGCCGCTATTTCACGTAGGTCTTTTGCGACCATAACCAAATCCTATATTGAAAACCGTCGTGGAAATCTTCATAAACAGGGATTTGGAGACACCTCCTTCGCCGGCCGATACTCACTTGCCATGCTATCGATCGAAAATGAATGGAGTCCGCAAATACAGGCCCTTTTTGGGTACAAACATTCTACATCCCAAAGCACCAAATCATCGAAAGACCCCTATTTGCTCGATGTTTTTGGTAACGGTTTTTCTGAAATAAAGACGGGAATAGATGTTTGGTGGGGTCAGTGGACGGTAAAACCTGGAATGGCACTCTCTTTAGTTCAACCGCTGGCAAGAAGTATAAACGGACTAAGATACAGTCCAAACTTAATTTTGAGAACCACAGCATCACTTTCCTATTTGCAGCCTTTTTTTGTCAAATGGGTCATTGGCACAACAACTGAAAATAGAGGAAAGGTCAAAGTAGAAGATGGCACAGATCAGCCCAATGGCTTAACAAGTTCATTTTTTTTAACTGTAGAATCCATGGTAACGGAAATGGACCTAGCCAGACTTAGCTATTCTGAGATCGGGACCATAGGAAGAAATTACAACACTTATTCTTCTAGGAATCTCACCTTAGCCTATATCCACTCATTTTAGGAATGTACGTGAAACTTATATCTAAAATATTAATCGGGTTGATTGTAAGTTCTAATGCTTTTTCCAATGAATGCAAGGAAGCAAGCTGGTCCAATGTCAAAGAGTGGCAAAAAGGGAAAGGTCCTACAGAAGTCATTTTCTTTGCATCGTGGTGCTCTAGCTGCAAGGACCATTTGAAACAAGATTTCAAAGGAAATGTTATTTTTATTTCGATTTTCGATGAAAGATCTGATTCTGAGCGAGTCCTGAATTTCTTTAAACCTAGCGCTACATGTTATTTTAGTAAAGAGATTGAAAAAGAATTAAAGATTAAGTCGTTACCTAAAACCTTAAATGTTGATTTTTAACTTTTGCTGTTGATTTTTTAATCTACCTTAATTTTCGCAAACCAAACATGAATTCATGAGACAATCTCATTTAGAATTTGATTCTGAAAATGCATGCGTGGGTGAATGTGAATCTAGAAACTCAGGAGGATATGGCAAGCTATGCCACCTCCCCTTTACTTACGTGCGCCCAGTTCAGACTTTTTACAATAAACATATCGCATGTTCCGTTCTTCAAAAAGTTGCACAAGCTCCCTATTTTGATCCGCTTCATTTTAAATCTGAGGAAGCGGCTGCAAGAGTGCGCTCCATGGTAAAGCCACACTTGAAGCCGAATGAAGTTTACCCCAAGAAAATAACGCTACTAATTTTAATTTGGAAGTGGCGCGCCTACGCACCATAATAAACCGCCTTTGAGTTTACGGGGGTAGAAAAAGACATTTCCATCTATGCCACTAAAAATCCATGCACCGCTTCGGTTGTCAGAGAATACCGAAGCAGAACGTGGGGAAGTCTTTGCGCATCGCCCGTCTATGGGATATTTGGGTTGGAAATTCGGTCCATAATTTGGCTTCGTGACTCCTGCTGCACAAAAATCGAAGGTCTCGCGAATGGTTGGCAAACGAAGGCCCCTCTCTTTGCAGGTTTCGACTGCGTACAATTGATCAATGACTTTTATGTTGTAGCTTGTAAATTTTAACCAGAGTTGTTTGCTGCCACGAACAGGGTATTCAAGCACATCGCCTTCAACTTTAGCTCCCTCTGTAGGAACTCCGATAAAGGTCTCAAGATTGCCAACTTTCTTCACGAATTCACTTGGGGCTACATAAAACACTCCGTCGGGAGCTATTGTTCCCTCAAGAGATCCGTAGAGCTCAGGATAATCCAAAATCTCCGCTCCCTGTCCCTCGCGCCAGATATTGAAAGCATTGAATGCCATGGGGTTTACTTGGGTTAAGGGCCCCGTTGGCGTTGGCCCTGGCGTCGGTTTTGCAATAGAAATACAAACATTTTCCTCTTTTATCGCCTCGCTCGTTACACTGCGCTCAATATGACCATCCTTGCAAGTGACCACAAATGTACCGGTGCCATCGGCTTGCAGGGAGGCAATATTGGTTAAATCTTTCCCTTCGGAGTCGCTTTTATACCGACCGGGGGCGCACGACACGGAGCCTAGCAACAAAGAAAACGAGAGAATAGATATCTGATTCATGGTTTGGTGCCTTTATTTGCTTTTCCGAATATTATAAGAGATTTCTTCTCCGAAGTAAAAGAGCGCCCCTGATAGTTCGCCTGGTCAGAAAAGCAAGCTTTTTTCCTGAATTGCTCATCTTCTAATGCTTAGATATATTTTCACCGATCAAAAGTCAGAAAAGTTGTAATTGCATTTTTGCAGGCATGAAATGGCTCTTTGGTCAAAGCCATCGAAAGTTAAGTTTCTAATAGAGCTCCACCGGTAACAACATTATCAGCCATCTTTGATACACATCCTTTACTCTAGGTCCTCAAAGGAGCCAGGTGAAAAGAATCCTTAATGCCATGGATGTGTAAAAGTCGCTCTAAGAGGCATGTGAAATTTCGTGCGCTATGTAAATTTCGTGCGCTTTGTAAATTTCGTGCTAAATTTCGTGCGCTTTTGAAACAAAATCTCGAATCGGCGTGTGGTAACAATCTGTTATTAAACCGAATTAGCCCTAATCTTCGAAAAACTTAAAGATTCTGAAAGGACCTACCGAAAAGAAGGTTAGATGATCGTAGTTAAAAGGAGTATTTTAATGAAAGCTCAAAAAACTCTTATGCAATTACGCCAAGATGCCTTCACCTTGGCAAAGAAAAATAACCTGAGCAAGATTTGGTCCACAACTATCGGTTCAGTGCTCTTCTTTACTTTCTTTACTTTTCAAGGTTGTTCCAACTCTTCTTCCTTCCATCAAAATGCAGTACCAAAAAAAACAACCACGACACCAACTACAGGTCAAACCACTTCTCAAAATGGTGACTCCACTGCAGAGAACTCAATCGGCGGCAATGCTCCTGCCTCTAGTTCTTCAGCAACGTCAGTAGCGGGCACAGCTAGCGAACCAAATCCTGCCACAAAATCCATTTCCAAAGAACCGTTCCAGCCCTGCGCGGCAAATGGAATGGCTTCTGCAACGCAACCCATAGTCGCTAAAGTCTATGAGCTGCGCAAGGGCGCAGCCAGCATCGCAGAAAAAGCCTGGGACCAAACCATGTACAGAACAAAAATTTGTATGACAGCATTCGATGTCCCGGAGCGCATTTTCACCGATGGTTTTCCTGGGATTCCAAATTTATTTGAATGGTTCGGAATTGATGCTCGAGCAAAATTGATGATCCCAACTAGCGGTAGCTATAAGTTCCGAGTTCTTTCAGACGATGGGTCCATTCTGACTATCGACAATCAGGTTGTCATTGATCATGACGGGCAACATTCTCCTTCAAGCAAGGACGGTACTGTCCAACTCACACAGGGAATCCATGAGCTTAAAGTTGTTTATTTTCAAGGACCGGCAAATCAAATTGCGCTTCAGCTCTTTTGGACTCCGCCTGGATCTGCTGAGGAGATCGTTCCCACATCAGCATTCCGGCCTTCCGAATTTTAACCCAATTTTTTGATGTCTTTTCGAGCGGACCATTTATTTAACCCGATACATGGTTCTGTCTAATCTCAAATAAACATCCATACGTCAGAGCGCCATTCTTAAAGAAAGCAATCCCATTTTGACTTTTAGGTTCTGTTGCAAAAAATGCTTTATATTCTACTGATAAATCATTCCTGACAATCTGCCAAAAAAATTAATTCTCGTTAGAATCACACTTATGAAACACACTTAGGATTGAAATCGGAACTGAATTTTTAGATGCAATATGGCTGTCAATTATGATTTTAGGGGCTTTAGGTCCTTATGATTTGGTTGCTCAGGTCTCGATTCCTAGTCAACAGCTGTTAATCGTGGCTAAACGTTAATAGAAATTTTCGACCTCTCAGCGCAAGAAACGACTTGTCATGGGTGTTTGTACTTTGGTGGTTGTGACGAAGCGGACCGGAAAGTCAGCGATCGTCATCGCACCTTCGACTTTACAGGCCTTCCATGGAACTCCATTAGCAAGAAAATACTCGCAAATTTTCAAAGAAAATTAGACCTAAACTAGGTCCCAAGGGACCTTACTAAGAAGTGATAAATTAATTGTCGAAACAATAGGAAGCAATCCTTAACACGGCATTAGAAGAATTGCCTAATGGGTAGAAAACTAGCTCGGCGAGCCCAATGACGACAAGACCCCAAAGAAAAATTCCTACAAAGCATTACGGACCCATTCCAAATAGGAACCCTCTCGGATTTTTGCCTCATGGCAGCAGCCCTACTAAGATTTGGTCAAGGGATCTTTATTGCTTGGAGTCTGCATTTCTAAAGACTTTTTAGGTGTTGATAGTCATAATGGACGCCAGTATTTGGAGGCATGTACCATTCCTCACACAGCACTTTAAATCGGAAACTGAGTCGGAACAGGTCTAAAGTTATAGGCTTAAGGCCTAAAGACCCAAATTCTTTCGTCACGATTGCCGACTTTCACATCGAAAGTTCCGGTTGGAATCCATGACAATTCTAAAAGCTTACGTTCAAAGCGTGCGATATTTTGATGGGTATGACAAACAATCACATCTCCGCTTTTTCGCCTAAAATTGCTCAAAAAAGATATGATCAGATTCGTCCCGACTCCTGCTATGATAAAATTTGAAGCTTCTTCAGGAAAGGAATATTGCAGCACATCGGCCTGAATAAAGCTTGCACGTTCCATCACACTAAGATTTGCAATCCTTTCTTTGGTGTCTTCAATTAAATGAGGTTTGATCTCTACAAAAGTCACGTGCTGTACTTTGTCTTGCATTAATGCTTCCCTTCCTATTAGGCCTAGATCAGAACATAGATCGAAGGTCCTTAATTTAGGATCAAGGAGTGAAAGAATCCGCTCAACTCGGGCACTCGTTTTTTTGCGCATAGGTCGACTTACCTTAAGGAAAACTTTCTTCACTTCAGCAGAAGAGGAGTTTCTCTTTAATAATTAAATTCTAAAATTGATAGCCGAACAGTCGGACCGTGGAAGCCTTCCGCCCATGGAGCTGATCCTCATAAATGCCTCTACTTCATGAAACTTAGGACGACTGTCAAGGCTTAAAGCCTCAGTGCAAAGAACGATCACCATATGATATCCGTCTTTCAAATTCGGCTTTGTCATCAGAACTGGGAAAGTTTTGGCAAGACCTTTATCAAAAGTTGCCATGGATGATCCAATGGTCACCAAATCCAGCATAGTTTGGCCTTGATCAGAGACAAAGCCGACCCATCCCACAGAGCGAAAACTACTTGTGTACTCGACTTGGAACCTAGCGCTGTAAGTCCCCCAATCCTGTATTACCTTCCCAGAAGTAGGTTCGATAAATCTCACGGAATCCGGAACCTTGAGAGAAATTTCGCTAGATCTATTTAAAGGGATTGAAGCACCTATAGGAATCTTGGAAAAATCGAAGAAACAATACGCAAAAGCCGTAACAAACAAAAGAACGAAGGTTATCGCCAAATATTTTTGCATGCCTTTTTCTGTTTGCGGCAAAACTTTGACCTCATTAGAAATCAATTCAGGATTCACACTTCCCAAAAGAATTTGCCCTATATTGTCGACTGCGACTTCCTGCTCTGACTCTGACATATCGTAAACCTTCTGAAAATCCTATTTTAAAACCGAATTATAAATGGAAAGCAACGCTCACTTAAAAAACTGCCTGCCGGATGGACCCTTAAAAAAGCAACTTTAGCCTTCGACATCATGTCATTGCAGTCAACGGCAACAATCCCAAAACACCCCTTCGCGAAAAGAGATCAGCATATGATATACGAAAAAATTAGGAATCCAGAGACTAGAAAATTCCTAGAAGACTTCCTATTGAAAATTTTAATTTTAGGGATTTCTTGTAAAAGCAGAATACAGCATCTAAAAAAAGGCAACTGCCGACCATTTATAGGAAGACATGCCCCATGTATGCTCCGCATTTTACGGAGTTAGCATACATTAGGGCCTACGTTTAGAGCTTACCGGCCAATCTATCTTCCATCACTTGACAGTGAGTCATGATTTCTTGTTTTAGCATCGCTGCCTTTGGAAGTGCGCGATAAAGAAATCTTTCCGCATACTTTCTGCGTGTGGAATCGACCTCAGCATCCCAAATAAGAGCTTCAGCTATTGCTTCTAGACACTTAAGCTCGCAAATACGTTCCGCGTGAAGCATCGCCAAATGCATGTCTTCAATTTTTGTTAATGACTTACCTGCCGATGCCAATCCTTTCACGATATCTTTTATCGAGGCGTCTGAAGGAATGACATTTGAAGTGGTAATCTTGAGTAATAGCCCCAGCACTGAGGAACTTACAATCGACTTTAAGGAATAGAGCTCTTTTTTAAGAGAATCTCCCGTAAACGACCTAAGTTTTGCCCCTAATGCATGCTCTATAAGCTCCGTAGGACGACGAACTGCCACCTTAAAGGTATCTTTCACGCACATTAGAGCCTGGATTTGACTCGTTCCTTCGTATAGAGAATAGATCAGTGACTCTCGCACCCACCATTCTGCGCGATACTCTTTAGTGAATCCATATCCGCCAAGAATCTGAACACAGTTTCTTGCGTGTTCAAAAGACTTTTCACCGGTGTAGTACTTAATAAGAGGGGTCCATCTGCGCACGCGCTGCTTGTGCTTAGCAAGTCTTTTCTCTAAATCTGCTTTTTCTTCATCTGAAATACCAGAACGCTTCAAAGCTCCTTCACATGCATACATCATGGCCTGATTAAATGCCGCCTGCACTCCCATGGAACGTGCCCCACGTAACTCACATTCCATATCGAACAACTTCTCAGCAATCAACTCATGTTGAGCAATGGGCTTACCCCATGTCTTGCGTTCTGAGGCGTACTTAGATGCCATTTCAAAAGTGGCCTGCATTAAACCAATGCCCTGGAAGCCCACTGCGATACGCGCATCGTTCATTAAAAATAACATAATAGGAAAGCCTTGGCCTTCCTCCCCAATTAACCAGCCCTTCGAACCATCAAAATTAAGCTCGCAGGTAGCTGAACCATGTAATCCTACTTTTTCTTCGATCTTTGATATTACAAAGTTATCTTTTCCTTCTAATGTTCTTGGAGCTAGAAATATGCAAATGGAATCTAGGCCCTTATCTTCTTTTGATTTGCGAGCTAGTACGAGACTGACTTCGCCTGTACCGTTAGAAATAAATCGTTTAGTACCATAAATCTTCCACGAGCCATCCGGTTGCTTTTCAGCATAGGTTTTCATGGCGCCAAGATCTGACCCAGCATCTGGCTCCGTCAAGGCCATACTGCCCGACCATGCATCTGAAGCGATTTTTGTAACATAGTTTTCGGCCATATCATGGGTGCCAAATCGCTCAATAATGTGAGCAATCGAACCAAACCAGCAGGCATTTAAGGCTGTAGAAGGACATGCTCTATTGATCATCTCCATTCCAATGGATTCAAATACGAAGGGAGCTCCTAGGCCGCCAAATGAAGGATTGATGGAAATAGCCGAGAAACCCACCGCTTTAAGGGTCTCCATGTTTTCAACTATGGCAGCCGGCAGTTTGACTACGCCATTTTGAAGTGTGATGTCTTGTTCTTCCACAACCTTCGCATTGTCGGCAATTGTAGTCCCGCAAATCTCGCCTAAAGTCGACATAACTTCAAACCAGGAATTTCTGTATTCTTCTGCAGATACAGCGCCGACAGCCTCTCGATACTTAGGATCTAAGGTATTGTATAACAAGTCCCAATCGACCCTATGCTTAAGGTGAAAGAGAATATCTTCATTGCCAGTAAAAAAGTTTTGCTTTTGCATGATTCCTGCCTTACTCTTTAAAAAATCTACGCATACAATAAATTTAGGCTGTTTCCATAAAAATAACAAGACTCCGCCATGGGAAAGTGATTATGCAGTACGCCTTTCTACTGATTCTCCTATCAGGAACCACATTGGGAGCGCCTTACAACCTAAGGGAGCTCTGCAGAGAAAGGGTAGCCGGCATCTATCTCACTTTATATGATGAAGTGGCGAGCTCTGGGCCAAGACTTCAGATGCTTAAAAAAAGAAACCAGACCTTGGAAAAGGAAAAGAAGGCCCACGAAGGAATTCTTACCAAAACGAAAGAATCCCTAAAAAGCAAACCGACTGATATACCCCTTAGAGACCAAGTAGAGGTACTCGAATCCAAACTAGCTGCTTTTGCCTATATTATTGACGAAAACCAAAAATCGATAAGCAAGATCTCTAGTGAGTTAGAGGCTAAAAGCCTTGCCCTCAAGAATCTGCAAGCCAACTTACCCCCCGTATTTGAGATCGTCAAAATCTCCGGCAAGGACCCAAAGGGCTATCCGTTTAAAATTGACTATGCGACGCCTTGTCGACGGTTCCATGAAGGCTGCGCCTTAAACTCCGCAGGCAAGCAACAGTTTAAAGTGATTTTTAAAAATCAAGAGATGCCGGAAGCATGCCAAAAGTACGTCAATATTAGCGAAGTTCCTGAATAAAAGGTTTGTCTTTACTCTGTTGTTACAAATCAAAGACAAACCTCCGTTACTATATCTATAAACTCACTTCACAGCATGGGACTTTGTGAGTGCAATTTTTGTAAGTTCCCTAGCTGCTGCGCTCTTCAAAATTCCAGCTACTTGCTCCTTAGCTGCGACATTAGAGTGCAATATGGCATCTATGAGGCCCTGCGTCTCTTGTTGCTTGCGGATGTAGGTGACACACGCTAGGTACCTGTCTTCTTCTGGTATACTGTCAAGCCAATCAAGCCCTTCTGTATAAACTATAAGACTAGCAATATAGGCAGAAAGTATCGCGATACGGTGCGCCTCTGGAAGGTCGTTTGTTACGCGATCTCGATATTTTTCTAGAATGACTGGTGGTACGTGCTTATACAATAGATCCACGAACACTTGCTCGCCGATGATTTGAGCGGGATGTTTCGTAAACTCATCCAAGATTAAATCTGTAACGGTATTGATTTCTCGTGAAATACGCATCGACAAATCCACCAAGGAGACTTTCTCTCCGTTCTTCATATATTCAGAGAAAAGAAGGCTAGCCTCATCGGCCGCTTTTTGTCTGAGAACTTTCAATACTTGGGCAACATAAAGTGGTTTAATTTCAAGAAACTCTTCAGAACTCAAAATCAATGACGCTATAATTTCAAAAGACGAGCAAATGACACCAGTTTTATTTGCTGATGAATCTTTAATGATAATCATACCCATCTCTTGCAGCTTATTGCGAGCTTCCGTAGTAAAGAAAATATTTGCCCCTTCCACTATAGCGCGGCAAGAGAGAGTGCCGTCTTCAAGTTGGAAAAGCTTAGAGTTATTTTCATTTACGGTATAAGGGCGCCCCCCTGCAGGTATAAATATGTCTGACTTAATTTTAAAATGAAGCTCATTGCGCCTTTTAATATTTTCAAGGCTGTCTGCAAGTAGAATAAATGATTCCGGATGAGTAGAAAGTTTGGAAGGATTAAATTGAGAAATAGATTTCTCTTCTTTAACAAGTCTAAGCAACTCCGTCCAATCAAGCCCATTAGGGTCTGCCGCAGCCCCAAAACCGTCAGCAATGCCGACAATTCGGCAGTTTTCACCATATTCTCTATGTAGAATTTTAAGCTCGTTGCCTGCAACATCGCCGTCGGGACCGCCCGTCATTTTGATGGTAAATTTCTGCGAACGTGGGTCGATTCCTAAAAAGTTCAGGGTATATTCCACAAAAACATTAAGACCTTCTGACGTTACTCCATACTCTTTATGATTGATGCCATCTCCAGGTTTAGACGACATAAAGGCTCGAGCATACTTGTAGCCTCGGCGCTCAGCTTGATCTGGAATCCAAGAAATGAGCTCATTGGTAACATTTTCATCGGGCCCTAAATAGATGATTTCTTCTTTGTCGTAGTAGGTAATTGGGGCTTGAGATTGACCCTCTCCTGCTTCATCCCCTTCGACTAACAAGTCGAGTACAGCATTGATAGCGCCTTTTACTGCCCTATCCCTATTCCCTGTGGGCTTGAGGATTAAAACAGCCTTAGAGCCCCCTTCAGGTATATCTTTATTCTTAAGCTGCTGCGCGAACGATAGGCCGTAGACTTCATCAAAGGAACCAGCAAGGGCATAGCCATAGTCAGCTTTGCTGCGTGGCATAACTACCCTTAGACCACCTCTTGCGATATCTTTCCACCGCACATGGAACATTCTATAGTCTCGTCCCACTATAAAAAATATACCGAAAGGACGATTTGCATAATACCTTGGGTTTAAAATACTTGGATTCAATTTAAACGCCAAACCGGTTTTGGTTTGTAAGAAATAATTTGATTTCAAAATATTGTCGATAAACACTAAGGCAGAGTTCATAATGTTTCGTTCTACTGCGTCTGTAATGTCGTCGATCTTAGACGCCAGCATCGCTCTCTCAATATTGTAACTTCCGTTCTTTCGTTGCTCTTCTTGCATGGGGTCAAATCGCATGCGAAACAATTCAACTAAAACGGGAACCATGTCGCGATAAGTAGAAAATGTCTGATGAACTTTGTACTCAGAAAAATAGTAAGGATTTTCTTTGCCCAACTGAATATGAACCCACGCCGCAATGCTCCGAACAAAATTTGCTGCATTAATGGAGAGATTTAAAGGAGCAAGTGCGAGTTGAGAGTATTCATCTGAGTCGACCCAACCTAATGTCCTAAGTGCTTTCGTTAGCCTAACCATGGAAAGATTAAGCTTGTCAACTTTTTCTCCCTTATTTCCCTCGATTTCGAAAACCATAACTACGATCGGATCGGAATACCCTTCATCAAACCTAGCTAAGAATGCACGGTGGATTTTAAATCCATATCGATTGACTAGGTGGAACACCTGTTCGGCAACCTCAGGAATCTCAACTCCCTTGATACCAATTGACAGTTTGCCTTTGGTTGAATTCTCAAAGGGCTCCAACTGGGTATAAGCTCCTTCGTGGGAGACCATATAACGAACCATCTTAAAAATAACAAAAAGTCGTTCCACGGTCCCGTAAACTACCAGATCGTTGTCGACATAATTGAGATAATGATCAATAGCTTCTTCTTGACCTGGAAACTCCCCTCGCATAAGCGTTCTCGCCTTATCTAACTTTCCTTTGTTAAAACGGTTCGATAAGTCGACCGGCTTGTAGCCTTTGCAATGAAAGGTAGAAAGAAACAACAGCTTGTCGTGGGAAAAATAGAGAGCACCCATTTTGACGGGTACCGTCGCCAATTTTTCAATCATATCAGTCAATATTTTCTTGTCACTTCCTGGACCAATATAAGTAACTTTAAGACGATCTCTATCCCACAGCTCCACGGTTTGTTTCGTTTCAAACACATGACCGGTGATTACTGCGGATAAATGCCTGACCTTTTCAGCGCGAGGCGTCGTTTGATAGTACGCCTGAGGCATATTCTTAAAAAACCATGGAGTCAATATAGCGATAGACTGATCCAATCCAATTCGAACCGTGTCAGCAACATCTTGTATATAGACTTCAAGATCTTCTGGACTCTTTTCCATGGCATAGTTTTGTGGATCCACGACATCGAATTCACTTTTGTTTACTTTATCTGAATCTGACATATAAAATCACCTTATCAAAGTCATAGGCTTATGCCAGAGCTACATGCCCTGTGCTAATTTTTCATTTAATCGAGACCAAAAACCACTTCCTAAATCACCATGAGATTGCTCTAACAGCTCAATTAACTCATCCCCTGGCGTTCTCCCCTTGAGGGTATATCTATCATAGAATCTACGGAAATCGTGCTCTATAGTTTTGTCTCTAAAGGCAGAAGGCAAAGTCTCGAGATGTTGCTCTACGATTGCCATCAGTTGCTGAGACAACGAACTCAATTCCGAATCTTTCAAGCCCTGTTCAGAGCGTTTTAACAATTCGGGAAGACGAGGTTGCAATGGCATCAAGAGCTCAAAAGCTTGATTCAATGCTCCCTCGCTATACATAAGTGTCGACCAAAACACAGTGGGAACAAACTGCCAGAGAGGGTGCTGATTATCCACGGAGCGAAATTCAAAAAAACCCCTAGGTCTCACTTCCGAAAAAAGCAGCGATAAAGCTAGCTCCAGATCGGATTCCTTGGGAAAAATTCCCTTGTAGCCCTCAGTCAGCCATGTGCCAAAGGTAAGATTCTTGGGAACTTCATAATCAAGTGCCTGAATAAATATTACTTTGCTGTCCAAAAGGAAACGTTCATAGGTTTCCACACATGCTTGAGCGGTGAGCGAATCCGTCAGCTTTGTC
Organism: Pseudomonadota bacterium; assembly: GCA_037142195.1. Lineage (GTDB taxonomy): Bacteria > Bdellovibrionota_B > Oligoflexia > Oligoflexales > CAIMVM01 > CAIMVM01. The sequence continues at coordinate 2,891 of JBAXBA010000043.1, read as the reverse complement.
TTTGGAAAAAGAAGCCCCGTGCGACAGGGGTCAATATTCCGCCAAATCTTCGAGCGATGACCCACAATGCCTGCTGACTTTCGATTTACTATCGGAGAATTTGCAAATATAGCTGCTGCCATGGGAGCTAACATTTGGCCAAGCCAAAAGCGCTTTGCCATGGTTTCTTCGTGACTACCAAAGTCTAGACAGACTTGGACCGTACAAGTCTGGCGCATCATTTGCCGGCCAAACGGACCTATAGTTTCAAAATAAGCGTCCATTGCCCGGTAGCGTTTTTTGGCCATTTGCAGGCCCACTTGATCCGTAGTTGCCATGGGATTGTAGCCTATCCCTACAAGATTAACGCCATGAAACCCTAAAGTGGTGGCTATCTGGGTTCGAAGTTGTTTAACACGACTTACCATTTCCACTTGGCTGGCATATGGTTTCGAAGAAATCTCAACTTGGCCACCTGGCTCAAAGGAAACATTGTCTCCCTCCGGCAACTCCAACAATGTCACCACAAACTGGCCAGGACTATTTTCTTTAGGCTCTGTTTTTTGTTTCCAATTTAGCTCATCTGCTAGAGGAAGAATCCAACTCAAAATGGATTCTTTTTGCCCTTGAAGCTGCGGAATGCCTGAATAATCTTTACCCCGCAAAGGGAGCATCTCAATCTCGATGCCGACAAGGCCAGCATTCGATAGAGAGGACGCGGATTCAGACTTAGGTGTGAGTCGAAATGTATTTTGCGAAAGGAACTGTCTTACCGCATCTCGAGTCAAAGGAGATAATTTAGAATTCTTTGACACCAATTACCCCTTCTCAAGGCGTTGTTTGTGCTGGTGTTGACGTCTCGACATTTAACGCAAAGTCATTTATACCGTTTTTTCTAACAGTATCAATGAGTTTCACAACATCTCCATGGGAAGTGCGGGTATCTGCCGTAATAATAGCCTGCAAGCCCGGACCATTTTTGGCCAGTGCAGCCTTTATTTTTTCAGTGGCATCGCCCCAACTGGTCGCTGTGCCATCAATATAAAGGGCCCCACTCTGATCTAACGTAAACGAGATATTCTTGGTCTCAGAATTAGCAGCTCCTGTTTCTGCTTTAGGCAGCTTTACCTCAATGGATCTCTGATGGATATAATTAGCTGTGACCATGAAGATAATGAGAAGAACAAGCATCACGTCGACTAAAGGGGTAACGTTTATACCCGTAATTTCATCATCATCGCCTTCCCCAATTCCGCCGGCCATCTCTATTCTCCCAATTGACTTTTATACGTCATAACCAACTTACTTATTGCCGCTGAACTACTGACATGCTTTTTAACGATGCGATTGAAAAAATTATAGAAAATTACCGCCGGTATAGCTACCAATAGACCAACCGCTGTGGCAACTAGAGCTTCGGAAATTCCCGCCATCACAACTGAGGGACCTCCCGCAGAATTTAAAGACAAATCACTAAAAGCTTTAATAATTCCGAGAACCGTTCCAAAGAGACCTATAAAAGGGGCGTTGTTTCCAAGGGTACCAAGAATCACTAAATTTTTATCCAGCTTTTGACGCTCTCCAATGAGGAATCCATCCATAGATCCTTCCATTGCTTCTGGTCCGCGAGTTCTATTTTTGAGGCCTACTAAGGCAACCTGACTTTCAAGGGAAGGGCTCTTTGCACAGAGGCGAACGGCACCCTCGACATCTCGAGCATTGAGACAGTCAGAAAGCTCTCGCGTAAATCCACCTACATCGATAGACAATTTTTTTAAATAGAAGAATCGCTCAAAAATGACAGCGACAGAGAGCACGCTTGAGGCTAAAAGAAGCCAAAGTACCCATTCCGATCCAAAGAGAGTCATGCCTAAAAGCTTTTCTACGATATTGAATTGCACAGAATATCCTCCCAAGTAGTACCAATCAAATATGCTCTAGTTTAATCTAAAACTATCGGAAAGAAACAAATGTTTGTTTCCCCTTGCCATATCTTTCCATCTCTGCACCCTGCAGTAGCGCTAACCATTCAGCCCCAACGCTTTTGCACACTTCATAGAGTAGCCCTCTAGGCTCAAATGATCGATATTCCAACGTTCAGAGCGCAGACGAAAGCGTTCTGAGCCACCTGATGCCTCAAGAACAGACACCACATCAAAAGAATCCCCATGGCGAATAAAGAGACTTCTATCTGCAATTTTTTCTGCAGGACTTAATGTCCAACCCAGTCCTATGCGCTCAAACAGCCATCCCGTCTGATTGAAGCCCTTTATGTAGAAATACCTTCTCCCCCCGTTGATTCGTCCAAACTCTCGACAAACGAACCCTGATGAGGATGGGGACGGGCCTTCATTGCGGGTTCTCTGTTGGTCAAGGCTGGAAAACAAAGACTCTCTCAAGGCTTCAAATGCCATATCGACCTTAGCTTCATTTTGTGTGGGATGGAGTAAGACCTCATCCCAAAACCCCCAATTGTCGGGATATTGTCGCACCTTTGCGGGCGCATCTTCAGTCGCTCGTCTGGGTCCTGCCAACTTTGAAATCGAGTTTAAAACCCGTTTTATTGGTCCTGGATTTCCTTCCATTTCCTTAGCTCCCTTTAACCCAATATTTAAACAAGCCTAGCAAGAATAAGCCTGCCTTGGCCCCTACATTTCTTACCCAGTCGAATTGATGTTGACAAACGAAGAGTTAGAGGAGATAAAAGCCACCGCAAATTGTTCTAATGCGGGTGTAGCTCAGTTGGCTAGAGCGTCGCGTTGCCATCGCGAAGGTCAGGGGTTCAAATCCCCTTACCCGCTCCAAATCTCCCCTGAAAAAGGAAGTTTGGTAACTTTAGAACGGTTTACTGTATTTAGCGGGTGTAGCTCAGTTGGCTAGAGCGTCGCGTTGCCATCGCGAAGGTCAGGGGT
>JBAXBA010000042.1:0-28825 GCA_037142195.1 Pseudomonadota bacterium | reverse complement strand
AAAAGCTTTAGTTAACTCACGAATTTTTCTATGGTTTTTTGAAGCTATTGTTTGATCTTAGAAACCATTCATTTGCAGCGGCGAGCATTTCTGCGCTAAACTGCCGCTTTAGTTCCAATTCGGATTTTTTCCCTGCAGAAAAACAGCTGAGGCTTTGACTTTTGAGTGCTGCTGCTGTCAGGTTAGTTATATCTTGTGTCTGCAACATAGATTGTACGCTTGTTGGCAAAGTGCCAGGAGTATTTTTAGATGCAGGATTGTAGCCCCACTCCATTAAAAAACTAACAAGAGTGCATCGATCTATGCGTGCTATGAGTTTTGGCTCTGAGCTCTTGGGGTTCTTGAAGAGGATACCTAGTGTTGTATCCGGGTTTAAGAAACTCGATTTAAGAAAAACAGTCAATTCATTTACGGAAGCAGGGGCCGCGTCAATTACGAGTCCCCACTTAGATGCAACCTGTGACGTGGTGAGTGCTATTTTGCGCAATCCAGAGGTCTTATTGACATCTTCTCTGCTTGGTAGAATCGACTGCGATAGAATTAACTCAAATTCGGGTTTAATCGCTAATAGGTCTAAGTAGACTTCAGCATTTGAGTCTTTGGACCTCATTTTGCAAACAATTCCTGGCGCATCTGCTCCACACTCTAGGTCAGCAAACGCACCGGCTATCTCAGAAGGCGCAGCAACTTGATCTTGGTCCTTGGGTTGCGCGGGTGGAGTAGGGCTTGAAGCCGTTTTAGAAGTATCATTGCTCTCGCTACAGGAAGCCAATGCTAACACGGTTACGATACTTAACATTTTTTGCATTATAGCCATAAATCACCTCTATAGATTCCTTTTCGGTCGCCTATGCCCGGATCTTGAAATATCCAGAATTTGTTTGTTTTTTTGAATGCTTAGATTGGCTGGATCCCGCAGGGTGTCATTTTCCCTTGTCATTTTCCCTTGTCATTTTCCCTTGTCAATTAACGGGACATAATCGCAAAAAAATTAAAGGTGTCATTTTCCCATGAGTCAATACGATAAGGCATGAGTGAATTCGATACGTACGATACGACGATACGCACTATCCCACTGGAAGTCTCTCTCAGCTTGCAAAAATGTAGTTGGGATTTTTGCAGCCCTTACCGTGCGGAGGCGATGTATGAATTTTTGTCAAATAAATTAAGGATTGATACAACCGACATAAATCGCCGTGGATTCATAGGGAGGATACTTACAGCAATCGACATGCCAACAGTTAGGCCCATTTTGCAAACTATTTTCTGTGAATCCACCAGCTCCAATGTTGCACTGTCCCCCGCCGCTGAATACTATTTTTCCGCTTGGGCAACAAACTGTTCCAGCTACATGTTTCATAGGTGGCTTACTTGGCCAACCACAAACAATATTAGTTTCATTAGCCGTTCCTTCGACCTTTTCGAAGCCGAGCGCGTTAGCTCCCGCCTTTCCACAGACTGGTGTTGATCCCGCAATGCCAATTACAGTGTCGCCAGCTTTGCAGGCAAATCCAGTAAAATAAGAGGAACACAAACCTTCAGCAATTCCATTAAATAAATCTCTAGTTACGAAGGGTTGTCCTGTTAAGGGGTCACTTCTTTTAGACGAAACCATAACTTTGATTTTATTGGCTACACAAGAAGCACTCCACGTTAGTGAGCCTAAAGGATTTCCAAAAGCGTTTCCATCAGGCTTTTTTAAGGTTAGCTTGCTTCCAGTGCATGGGACCGGAACGGATGTATCGTATCCATCAGGAAGATTTAGAGTTTTTTCACAACTCAACTGGTCTCGGATGGTCATTTTTAACGTTTGTAAGTCTTGTCGTATTCCAGCCGAGGCCGCAGACTTAAAACCAAGTTCTGACATTTGTGAAATCCCTACGCCGATTACACCTAAAATAAACATAGCAACAAGAGCTTCAACTAAACTAAAACCGCCGTTAGTCTTGAGCTTTTTTTTCTTTAGGTAATTGTCCAGTGATCGTTGTTCGCTCTTTAGGGTCTTATCTATTCTGAATTTCATAAATTCCTCGTTTTGGCTCACTAGGAGCATGGCCCAGCAGGTATAAGATATAGACAATGCAACCACTATTCTCATCTTTATCGTCTGCTCCCTAAATAGCTTAAATGAAATGTTTAAAATTCTTCAAGGGTAGTTGGGTTGCCCTAGGCCGCGTCAATCCTGACATTTTGAAATCACCTCGCTTTCCGCGGTCTTAACGGCTTGGTTTTTAAGTCCTTTCATTTAATATTTTTGTTAAATCAAAAGAACTCTCAATAAACAGTTTGTTTATGTTGGGGCCTTCGAAGAAAAGATTGAGCTCAGCTTGAGTGAGAACAAGAGCGCATAGTGCGGGATTCCAGCCTATGGGTATTTGAAACTTGTCTGCAAACGCTTTCAAAAGGAGCAGTTATTTGGCTTTAGCTTCAAGAAAAGAGGCCTATGTCCTTCCTGTTGTGCCAAACGTCAAGTAGAAGCTGCAATTCACTTGGCTGGTCAAACGATACCGTACGTGCGAGTCAATATTTTACGTATCATATGACACCAAACATACTCTACCACGGTAGGCACATCCCTTGAGTCCATACGATGGGAATGATACGCATGCAAGGAAGGCTCTGGTTTGAAGGCATTGAAAAACCAGATAGTGTACCATCCTCGATTAGCCAGGAATGAGGCATCAAACTTATGCAAACAGGTTTCGGTAGGTGCTGAGTAACGGCATCGAAAGCACCGCAGGTGGTTGGTTTAGAGCCAAAGCATTTGGAATCTTGCAATCAAGACTCGCTGAAGCATAAATAGAGAAGTTTTCGTGTGTCTAGCGCTGTAGCGTATAGCCGCTACAGCGGAATTCTATAAATCAAAAGTTAATAAAAGCTTCTACTTTGTGGTTTCCGCCATGGATTCTAAATATTTGAGAAGAGGCTTGATATGCTTTGCTGCTTTAGGGTCAGTGGCCATGAGGCCAGGCATCGAGGTTTCAGGCCTTAGTGTCTTTGGTTCCATGATCCATTTTTCAAACGATTTTGGGCTATACATCTGGATCTTGGGAACGGGACGGTTTAAATCAATTCCCGTGGGAGCGCCCTCTCCATTCATTTTGTGGCAAGACATGCATTTTTCGCGAAAGATTAGAAACCCTTCGCTTGCTAAAGGTGAAGCCTTTTCATGGGGAGCCATTTTTCCAAAATGATCTTTAAACTTAATGAGGTCCACAGCAATTACCTGATAGGGCCAAATGCTGCCGGCTTTTTCACGGATTTCTAAATTTTTAAGGTTTTCCCAAATCAAGTAGGTAGGACCGAGACTGATGCTCTTTTTGTCTTTTGTTGTAGTAGCTTTAAAATCTTCGCCCGGTTTTGACAAAGCAAGAAAACTCTTATTAGATTTAAAAATACTCAGTGGTAGGGAGGGTTGATACCCATCGACACAGGTAAATAGAAGCTCCTCTCCTGCTTCGCCCCAATGGGCTCCGTAAACAGACTCAAGGAGTTCTCGAAAGGGAACAGCTTGGTATGTGACTTCCGTTTCCGAAAGGTGTTCAAATACCTTGGTCGGAACGGCATGCTGGGCCAGCTCGGTGGTGTCAAGTGATTTGACTTCTTTGCCGCCGCGTTTAAATGTGATTTTTTCACCCCATGCTAACGAACTGATCACTGCGAGAAAAAGTCCAAGAATTTTAACCATTTTAGGCCTCGATATTTTTAGTAGTGTAGCATTACTGTTCCTTTCTTTCACCTCTTAGATCATATTACTGAATCGAATTAGGTTTTCCTTGGTGAGCGACGATTGAGGTCACTGCGGTTGCTGTTGGCTCAGCTCTCACCTTGCGTACCTAATCTAAAAGGTGTGCATTATCTTGAATGAATTTCCGCTGATCCTAAGTAAAAATGGTTGACCATTATTTAATCATTTTTGGTGTTTTAAGTAGTAGGAACTCCATGGTGCGTCGTGTCAAAAGATTAGGATCTTACCATGAGGAATATAAGCTTCTTCGTTATAGAGATTTCTCTGACGAGTGCCGTTGGGATCATTCAAAAGGGAGGTTTTTTGAGGTGGGGAGGTTGGTGTCCCGGTCTATAGATAGCCGACTTTGAACAATTCTTTAAAATCTATAATGGTCTTTAGATGTTTCCGGATCGAATTTATGCAAATTGTTCTCATCTTCGTTTGATGTCTAATGCTGCTTTTTTACAAGACCGTTGAGTGAGAGCAATAGTTTATTCTAGCGCGATTGTGTTAAATTTTCTTCCTACGGGAGGCCTGCGGATCTGTATAAGCGGAAGCTCTTTAAGCATGGAATCTATTTCTAAAATTATGTACTTCCAAGCTTTTGTAGGGCTTCTACAATTGGCAATAGTACTCTATTTATTCGACTATTCGACTATTCGACTATTCGACTATTCGAGCCGTATGGATAGAGCTTCCGAGAATGTGCCAATGGTACACCGGCGTTATTCACACAGCTTGGAACAATCCTTCAAAGTTTATACAAAGAATTTACTAGGGATTAGGCCGCAAATGCCGAATTTTCTTCTCTAACTCTGGTCTTTGAGACAGATTGACTCTCAGTGCTTGCATGGAGTTTAGGATGTCGCTCAAAAAGAAGATCATAGCGATGGTTAAAAGCACTAAGCTTAAAATAAAAGACGCTTTGGCAGCAAATTCGAACCATTGTCGGTCTGTGGAAAGCTCATAAAAAAGAAAGAATATAGTGAGTGCTATCAGAACTAGAGAGGAAGTTACACAGGCAATCTGAACCCGGATCATGTGAAGTCTAAGATAGAGAAGCTTCACTTCTTCCGTTAAATTCTCTTTAACATCTCCATGGCTGTGATCGTATTCCCGAAGGCAGCTGCGAAATCGATCTGACGTTCTTCCATACCTTTGCGTCATTGCCGACAAAAGTAGGGCAGCGCCCGATATGACAGTAACAGGTGCCAGAGCAGCTTGCAAAGTGGGTACGAGTTCAGAGGTCAAGCAAGGGCTTCCTTATACAGGGGAAGTCTAAATTTTGCACAGCAATAAAGCTCACTAGACTCAGTTAAGATATAGAAGTATTACTTGAAGTCACAAAGAAAGAAAAGAATTTTTATGCAAAGCCTTTCCCAATTACAATGCTCAAGCGGAGACCTTATTCGTAAGTTCTTTGCGCTCCTCAATGCGGAACAGTGGACGGAGGCAAGCCTTCTGGTTTCAGATCAAATTCTTCACGACATCAATCAAGGCCCAAGAGTCATAGGTCGGGAGCCCTTTCTGAAATATCTTGTGGAGACAGCACGCTACTATAAAGAGGCTTTTTCCCAATTGTTTGTTCTTGCTTCTGAAGACGGTAGTCGAGGAAGTGTGGAATTTTATGTCCATGGCGAGTATCTTAAAACCCATGGTTTACTCCCAAAATCTTGTGGGCAAAGGTATGAAGGGTTTCATGGTGCTTTTTTTGAAATTCAAGATCAGCAAATTTCGAGGTTTAGTCATTATTTTAACTACCAAAGTTTTTTAGAGCAGTTAGAATAGGGTAGGCTTTGCGAAGGGGATAAATCTATTACCTCCAAATGGAATGAATTTAGGCAATCGGAAAAGATTTTACTTTTTGGTGCCATTTTAGTCTTTATTTTAAAGATTTTATTGCTTTTTGGGTTTCCCTTTACGGGTGATGAAGCCTATTTTGTGCAGTGGGGACATGATTTATCTGCGGGGTATTACGATCATACTCCCATGGTGGGCTGGTTGAATCACTTGATGTCGCATGGGATCGACGATTTCCGGTTTTATCGCTTGTTTTCTTTGTTGACCACTATGGCAGTTGCTGTTTTTATTTATAAAGCGGCATCGGATTCAGGTCGAGGAAAAATCGCAGCTTTTATTTGGTGGGTATCTCCTAGCTCTCTTTTTCTAGTCCCCATGTTGAATGATACATGCCTGGTTTTTTTTGGCGCCATTTCCTATTATTTTTTCGATCGCTGGAAAAAAGATGAGAGACCTTTGTGGGCAGTGATCTGCGGATTTTTTTTAGGTCTTGGCTTTTTGTCGAAGTATTTAGCTGTCGTCATTGGGTTAGGGTATGTCGTTAGCCTTTATATGACCCACCGTAGGCGGCTACCTGGTTTCTTGATGCTTTTGGCCGCGGGAGTATTGCCCTCAGTAGTTTGGAACCTTCTTTGGAATCACCAAAACTGTTGGAACAATATAATGTTCAATTTGTTAAACAGACAGGTTACCCAAGGCGAGGGAAGGCCTGATCTTTATATAGTATCCCTTTTGTTTCTTCTATCACCATGGATTGTTTTAGCAATATTTAGGGTGTGGAACCTTCGCGCGAAGATGAGTATGAGCTGGCTTTGGTTGGTACTTGCTCCCTTGGGCTTATTTGCGGTTATGAGTTTGAAGCGAGTGGTAGGCATACATTGGCTTCTGGTTTTTGTCATTCCTGCCTATGTTGCCATAAGCTACCTGCCTTATAGCCACTTGAAAAGGCTCGCAAACCTCAGCATGATCTATGGGCTTATTTTGGGAGGCGTAGTCTTTTTTGTAACAAGATACTCCGATGAACTTATAGAGCGCTATAATTTAGCGACTACCCAGTTGCAAAGAAATGCCTATCTTTATAGTGTTCACCCACGAGAACTGTGTCAGGCTTTGGATAGCATGATACCAGAGGGCTTTGAACTGGTAGTGACCGGATATCCACCCTCAGCGATATTTGAGCATGTTTGCCGTAAGAAATTGACGACTCTTTTTGCAACGGGGGTTTATGGACGGCAATGCGATACCAGGGACGATATCGCTCCTTTGGCGGGTAAAGATTTAGCTCTTTACATCGATTCCGGAGTGGCTGATCGCTACGGTGCTTTTTTTGATTCTTTTGAGGTGGTCAATAAGTCTTATCAAGGCACTCAGTTGACTCTCGTTTTAGGCAAAGGCTTTCATTTTGAACAATATCGAGATGAAGTTTTAAGGGTTATTGCTAAGTCCTATTATTCTCCACCTTTATGGCTTCCTAAGGGGCGATGTGGATTTGTTGACAGATACTTCCCTGATGGCATCGACCAAGCATCTCATCCGGAATTAGATCAGCCTCTAGAGCTGTAAGAAGTCTACGAGACCTTGATTGACGCCACTTACACCCACAGAAACGAGATAGGTGGGATAGTTGATGCCTAAAAGGATGGCGCCTACGGCCACCGAGAGACCTGCTGTTACGGAATCAGGGTCAGTTGCGTAAGTGGTCGCTAAGGCCTGAGAAGCAGCAAGAGTGTCAGACACCGTCTGCCCTCTCCCAGATTCAATCAAGAGGATCAGGTCCGGGTCTAAAACATGAGACGATGCAAAAAGACGGTGACTATTTAGGGTGTAGGCAGACCCAATGCCAGAATAGAGAAGAGCTAGCCAGCGAATAGATTTGTAGGAACCGGGATCTGGCATAAGAGAAAGAGCGGTGATCAAATCCGATGAGGCCTGTCCCAAATCTTGGCCGACTTGGAACAAGGTGCTACTTTCCTCTAGGGAACTCGGAGCTAAGGATGTCAATTCCGTTTTTAAGCTATCAAGGAACGTAGGTTTGCTGACATTTGCGAGCAGAGTAATGGGCGCATAGCGAGCGGTTCTTCCTGCATAGGCGAAACCTCGTCGGGCAAAGTTTCGAAAGTTAGTTCCATCTTGGATGATCAAGCAGTCTAAAAGCTCGATCGCAGTTGAGTAGTCTTCTTTGTCGAGGGCGTTGACGGCCTCTTCGGTGAACCGTTTCACTTGCTTTGCCTTAAGAGTAGGACAGGTTTCTAGGGCAGGCTTTACAGAACGGCATTCGGTTGTGTAGAGGCAGTTGTCGAGCCCACATCCTGCTAAAAATAATAAAATGTATGAAATGTTTTTCATTATTGTCCTACAAACTAAAGCCGGAAGAGATAGAAAACATAAAGTACTTTCTAATATCGCCTTTAGGATCGACTCCATAGACTTTTTGCCAGGTGGAAAGAGAAATCTTAAAAATAAAAGCATCAAGTTCTAATCCATAGCTTGGGTATCCATGGTGCATACCAAAGGCTAAACCCAAGGAATTTCTGAGTGTGATCTTGGTTCCAGCATAGATTCGTTTAAACATAGGTTCATTGTAGGCATTGTTAATATCTCGGTAATCTAATGCAAAATGGATCATGTCTGTACTATTGTGGAAGGTTAACCCAACGCCAGAGTTGATAGTTTGATAGCGAATTGGCTGTTTGGAGTGGCAGTCGGGGTCTAAGGGGTCACAAGGAGTTCCCATCGGCTTAAGTACGGCATTACCAATATCTTGAACGGTGATCCCGAGGCGAAAGTCCATCCATTTCCCCTGGGTAAACCAAAGACTTCCCGCATCAACCCCAGTTCCCTTGGCGATTCCTGATCTAATTTGATCTGTTTGGGATTTGAGTGCTGATTTATCGGTGGCAAGCTCAGCCCCCAGGGCGATTTTCGTGTCAAGAAGGGCCATGTATTTAGCGGTGAGCCCAAAAGAAAGAGGTGAATAGGGAATTCTTGTCGCTGTAGACAGGGCTAGTGCATTGGCGGACTCAGCCCTTAACACGAGTTGAGGTAGGCCCATCCCAGTTTCAGGGTCGCCAGCTCTTCTGACTTTGATGTCAACGCCCTGCCCCAAAACAAGAGAGCCAGCAAAGTTGTTCAATATACCCGAAAGAGTTGTAGAAACACCAAATCCGGTGTTCTTTCCCATTAACGCGTTTAAATCTTGAGTGGATTCTTCACATGCTGACTTTCCCCCTAAAAGTCCATTCATCGCGCCGGTCGTGGCAGCGCAGCCTTCACTTTTAGCTTTATAGGCGTAAAGCAGGGAATTTCTTGGGCCCATCAAATTAAACTTGGTCCCAACCCATCTTATTATTTTTCCACCGAAGGGAATCAATGCGGGATTTGAAAACATCAGTCCTTCCCTTGAAGCCATAGTAATTGAGGCACCACCAGCGGCATTATCAAAGGGATCTTGATAGAGGGGCTCATTGGATAAAAACTGCCCCCTAGCTGCATGGGCTATAAAAAAGCTAAAAATAAAGGTCAAGATTAAATACACCGTTGCCATCCTTTTGTGGTGGGTTCTTCGGCAAAAAGACGGCTTTTCATGAGTTCAGGGCAGGATTCTATTTGGCAAATGTGCCAAGTTAACACGAGGGTCTCATACGAGAGGAAGGAGGCGGTACGGGGCGCGTACAGCGCAAACTGCTATTATTTTGGAAAATAGCGACTTAGCTTATCAAAATACAAAAAGACACGACAAGCCCCCCCCTGTCGTTTCTTCTAAAAAAGGCGACCTGGAAGAATCTAGGGAGCAAAAACTTTATCTTAAATGTATTCTAAAATATAATGGAGGAATCTAATGAACTGCGCTCCCCCGAGTATTTGCAGTCTATTAACATACTGTTGAAGGTGACAGAGTGACAGACTTCTCAAATACGAGTTCTAAAAAGTTAGGGTTAGCCCTAGCTGCTCATATAACTGATCGACCCGATGCTGCGGCGCTTTTACAAGCGGCGACAGCCGAAGGAAATTGGCTGGCCAAAAAACTAAGCCAAAATATTCCCCCTCCAAAGTCTCAGCATTCCCCAACCGTGCTCATCGTTGACGATGAAGTAGAGCTGACAGAAATATACTCCGAATTTCTTGAGAGTCATAATTATAAAATTTTGATTGCGCATAATTTTAACGAAGCATTGGTGAAAATCAAAAGTTGTAATGAAATTTCGCTCATGATTTTGGATTTAAATCTTCCTGAATTTAACGGCCTACAGATTCTAAAAAAACTCAACGAGATGAAGCTTATGGTCGGAGTGCCAAAGTTTCTTTGCACGGCATTTGCGAGCCCTGATCTCGTAGCAAAAGCCCGCGAACTTGGTGCGGTATATTATATAGTTAAGCCATTCAAATATGACGATCTTTTGTCTCAAATTCAAAAGTATACATCTTGGAAGGATGCTATATGAAATCCATTATAAACAAGACAGCCTCCATAGTGGTTGTCCATCCCACCCAGATCATTAGGCAGCTAATAAAATCGTCCCTTAAGTCCTTGGGGTTTGAAAAATGTCACTTGTTTGCAGATTATGCGACTTGTCTGAGCCATTTAGAAGTAGAGAAAGTGGATCTTATATTAGGGACATTGTCGATTTCCGAAGATATTAATGGCCTTCAAATTCTAGACGTGATTCTTGATAACTATCAGCTCAGAAACACTTATATGGTCCTTTTTTTGGATGCCAACGAAGGTGACTTTGTATTGCCAGCGTTTGAGAGGGGGCTTCTAGACTCGATCACTGCTTGGGGCTCCACCAAAGAAGAAATGGAGAAAGCTCTAAAGGCCATGTTTGAACGTTGGGAAAAGCTAAAGTATAACGAACTCTCCATCTCCAGCCATTGTATTGTCCACAAACTCAAGGAATTCCCCGATCGGTTGGTGCAGTATTATCGCAAAATCTTGGAATTTCGCCAGGCCGACGCTAGAATTTTGATGGATCTAGCCCTTTTGCTACGTGGGAAGGAAGGAGACACTGAAGCAGCAGTTTTTGCAAAGAAAGCAATTCTCCTTGAGCCCTCTCTTCAAGAAGAATGGGGCGGGACAGATTCCCTTGCCTCGCTAGAACAGGTTAATGTGTTGGGGATTCATCGAGTGGGTATTTTAGATCCTGACTCGGCCGTGGTAGATATGTTGCAAAAAGGTTTCGAGGAACTTGGAGCTTCAAATATTCATGCCTTTACTTCAGCGTCTGAAGCTCTCGAGTGTTTTTCAAGCCAGATCTTTGATATTATTTTGACCGAATGGAATCTTTCAGAAATGTCTGGAGGCGCCTTCCTTCAAAGGCTAACTAAAGGGCAATCGAGCATATCTCCGATCCTGGTCATGAGTACGGATCTCAATGAAGAAGATCTCGTTGTATTGGATGAGCTATTTGTCTATGGGATTCTAAAAAAGCCTTTGACGAAAGAAGCTTGGGTTGCCAAAGTTTCTTGGTCGCTTCAAGAAGCTAAAATAACCAAAGATCCTAAGCTTTTAGTTAAAAATCTGCGTAATTTAATTGATATCGGCCGAATTCCAGATGCGGCAAAAGAATTGTCTCACTTGCGAGGCTTAGGGGCGATTGATCAAGGCAGCATTCTTGAACTTTCAGCCCAACTTTCCTATGCGGAGAAGAATTTTGAGCAGTGTAAACAGTTTTGTTTACAGGCTTTGTCGGAAGGTGAAGCGACTATTTTTATTTTATCTCTACTTGCCAAGGCACTTATGAAGCTTCGCGAGTTCGATGCAGCAATTCGTTGCTTGGATGTCGCAAATACGATGGCTCCTGGTAACATTCAGCGGCTTTGTATGTTAGCAGAGGGGCATTTGGAAACAGGGGAGATGAAAAAAGCCTCCGGAGCGATAGAAAGTGCTGCCGCGATTGATCCAAATAGCGATGAGGTAAAGTCGGCCCGGCTTAAGCAAGAAATGTTGTCAGGCAAGCCCGAGAAAGCCAAAGAGCTGATGTCAGGGTTCCATGCACCCAGAAATATTATTTCTTTCATGAATAGCAGGGCTGTTTCCTTATCAGTCAGCGGGAAACATGAAGAAAGCATAGCCATTTATGCTCAGACTAGTGCGGCGATTTCACCAGAAAGACTCGATCTACACGCGATTGTTTTTTATAACAAAGCGTTGGCACTTGCACGAGCATCAGACCTAAGCGGATGCATAGCTGCCTTAACGGAAGCAGAGAAGGGCGCCGATGCGAATTTACAACCCCGTGTAAAGTCACTCAAAGCTAGGGCTCTGGCGGCCCAAGAACAAAGTATTCCCCTAAAGCTAAACGAAGTTTCTAAGGTAGTGAATCTTTCCCAATCTGAAATCGAAAATCGGATGCATCAATATACCTCAAACCTTAAAGTTCAGGCCGGTGAACTAAGTTCTTATGGGATTTTAGAGGCTCATTCTGACATATCCGCAATTTCCGATAAAATTTCCAAAGTTGCCTTTAAGCATCGCGACAGTATTAACCGTGATGAGATGGTAAAGCAAAACGCCTCTTAATTTCGCAGCAATTTTTTCGACTATTTTCGCCTACATTTATCTAGATTGGTAGCCAAACCTAAGAGTGTCTGGGAACTATCATTTTGAAGAGATGAAATGGATTTGGCTTGAGTTCTCCTAATTTCGAGCATCGAATCGTTTAGAATCGGGAGCTGCCTTAAAAAGTACCCGCCATGTGAGCGGACAACTGCTTCGGGTGCTTTTATGATGGGGCTATTATGCGAGCTAAATGGCGTGGGGAAACTGCTCCCGGTAGTCCCTGAGTGTGGCAAGTCTTTTAAGAACTTCTCGCGATCCAAAAAGGTGGTTCTGTTCCTATTGCGACATGGGACCCATGACTTCTTCAATTGTCAAAGCCGAGACGTCTTGTTATGTTGAGAAGTGGTCTGCGGATACTCTTGAGCTCCAAAATGAATTTGCTAGACAAATAACTATACCTTTAGTGAGTGAGGCAATACTCGTGATTCGAATTATAGTGACCGGGGGGACTTTTGATAAAGAGTATAATGAATTGGCCGGTGAACTCTTTTTTAGAGACACGCATATTCCTGAAATGCTTGCAATTGGGCGTAGTGATTTGCCGGTAAGGGTTGAAAAACTTATGATGCTCGATAGCCTCCATATGACTGATGATCATCGTAGTACCATACTGAAGGCTTGCGTCGACTGCGCGGAGTCTAAAGTCATCATTACTCATGGTACCGATACCATGGAAGACACAGCCAAGACTTTGGGCGCGGCTCAATTGAATAAGACCATTGTTTTGACCGGGGCAATGATTCCCTATAGATTTGCCAACTCAGATGGACCTTTTAATTTAGGGGCCTCCATTGGTTTTGTTCAATCTCTGCCCACCGGTGTTTATATCACCATGAATGGCAGATGCTTTCCATGGAACCGTGTTCGGAAAAATAGACAAACGGGGCGTTTTGAATCCATTTCGTGAGGGAGTCTGTTTGTGATGACTTTTTGTTCCCTGAAAGCAAGGAAAGTGCTGTTAGGGGGGGGGTGCTTAAAAATTGCGCTGCCTGTGTGCTTTCGCGCTGCGCGCATCCTAAGAAGCCCAAGCAATGAAATTCACTTCGCTTGGGCTTTAGCCATCTTAATCGGGCAATTATATGTTATGATAAGGGATATTAACTTTTATAAAGATGGCGGACTTCTTATATGACAACCAAGCCTTGGCTTAAACATTATCAACCTGGCGTACCACATGAAATCAATCTTTCTACCTATGCATCCGTTGCAGAGATTTTTGATGTGGCCTGTAGGCGCTATCAGTCTGCTCCGTCATTTTATTGTATGGGCACGAGTATCTCTTATGAGGACCTGCATTCTTACGCCACGCAGTTTGGTTCGTATTTGATTAATGATCTTAAGCTAGCAAAAGGCAGCAGGGTTGCCATTATGATGCCGAATCTTTTGCAATATCCCATTGTATTGTTTGGTGCATTAAAAGCCGGAATGATTGTGGTTAATGTGAATCCACTTTATACCCCCAGAGAACTTGAGCATCAGCTCGTGGATTCTGGAGCCGAAACTATCGTGATCGTAGAAAACTTCGCTCACACACTTCAGGCTGTCATTAAGAAAACAAAAGTAAAGCAAGTAGTTCTGACTTCCATTGGTGAGATGCACTCTCTAATTAAGCGAAACATACTCGACTTTGTCATTAGAAATGTAAAGAAAATGGTACCACCATTTGAGCTTGATCAAAGTATTAGGCTGAGAGATGCCATGTCTCTGGGGGCAAGGAAAGAGTTTGTTCCGGCTAAATTGAATCATGATGATATCGCTTTCCTACAGTATACCGGAGGAACCACAGGTGTTTCCAAAGGCGCTATGTTGACCCACGGCAACATTGTAGCCAATGTATTGCAAGCTGGTGCTTGGGTTCATCCGCTAATGGGGGATGGACGAGAAATTGTGATTACCGCTCTTCCGCTTTACCATATATTTTCCTTGACGGCCAATTGTCTCCTTTTTATGGCTATTGGCGGAAAAAACATTTTAATCACAAATCCTAGAGATGTTCCCGGATTTATTAAAGAACTTCGCAAGCACCGTTTCTCAGCGTTTACGGGGATTAATACCTTGTTCAATGCGCTATTGAATAACAGTGAATTTGCTACGTTAGATTTTTCTAATTTTAAACTTGCCCTTGGTGGCGGTATGGCAGTCCAAAAAGCTGTGGCTGATAAATGGCACAAAACTACTGGGGTGGTTTTGATTCAAGCTTATGGACTTACAGAAACTTCGCCCGCTGCAGCCATCAATCCTATGAACTCCTCGTCATTTACAGGAGCCATCGGTCTCCCTATCAGCTCTACCGATGTTCGTATTCTTGACGATCAAGAAAAAGATGTACCCATGGGACAAGCGGGTGAGTTGTGTATTCGAGGTCCGCAAGTTATGGCTGGCTATTGGAATCGCCCAGATGAGACAGCTAAAGTTATGACAGCAGATGGTTGGTTAAAGACGGGAGACATCGCCAGTTGTGATGAAGAGGGCCTTTTAAGAATCGTGGATCGAAAGAAAGACATGATTTTGGTTTCAGGTTTTAATGTCTATCCCAATGAAATTGAAGATGTCGTGGCTCTGCACCCAAAAGTCTTGGAAGTAGCAGCTGTAGGTGTTCCCAATGAAAAATCTGGCGAAGTTGTAAAAGTCTTTGTTGTCAAAAAACAAGAAAATTTGACGGAAGAAGAGGTCATCGCTCATTGCCGAGAGAATTTGACAGGCTATAAGGTTCCTAAAATCGTCGAATTCCGTCACGATCTTCCTAAGACGAACGTAGGAAAAATATTGCGTCGCGAACTCCGATAGTGGGAACCTTTAACCCTAGGCCGCGCTACGCTCTCATTCTGTCTTCAAAAGCGGTGAGGGCGACCTTAGCGCCATCACCCATCGCAATGACGATTTGCTTGAAAGGTGTCGTAGAAACATCGCCTGCGGCATAAATTCCTTTTTTGTTTGTGCGGCCTTTTGAGTCGACCACGATCTCGCCAAAAGGGTTAACTTCCACCAAGTCCTTGACAAAGGAGCTGTTGGGGGAAAGTCCTATTTGCACAAATATTCCATCTAGAACTTCCTTTTCCTTTAAACCAGAGACGCGTTCTTCATATATCAATGCGGTTACATTTTGTCCGTTACCTTCCACCGAGTCGACTTTCACCTGGGTTCGAATGACGACATTGGGAATCGACTTTAGTTTATCGACTAAAACTTTGTCGGCCTTGAGAGATTCCATATACTCGAATAGAACCACCTCTCGACAAATACCGCTCAAGTCTATCGCTGCTTCAACTCCTGAATTCCCCCCGCCAACTACAGCCACTTTTTTGTCTTTAAAGTAAGG
Source organism: Pseudomonadota bacterium (assembly GCA_037142195.1). Lineage (GTDB taxonomy): Bacteria > Bdellovibrionota_B > Oligoflexia > Oligoflexales > CAIMVM01 > CAIMVM01. The sequence continues at coordinate 13,417 of JBAXBA010000042.1, read as the reverse complement.
ACCATCACAGTGGGGGCAATACGCGACACCGCGGCCGATATATTCCTTTTCTCCAGGCACCCCTAGCTGTCTCCACTGAGCACCTGTTGCAATAATGATAGACGACGCTTTAAGAACTTCTGAAGATGTCAAAGTGATGGAATGATCTGCCTCAGATATGGATTTGACGCGACGATTTTCAAGTATTTGAATCGGGTAGTTCTTCATGTGATCAGAAAGTTTTGCGGTAAGTTCAGCTCCTTCGGTGTAAGAGACTGAAATAAGGTTTTCGATTCCTTTAGTGTCTGCTACTTGTCCGCCAATCTTTTCTGCGATCAGGACGGTTTTAAGTCCTTTTCTCGCGGAATATATGGCAGCGCTTACTCCTGCAGGACCTGCTCCGACTACAGCTACATCAAATTGACCATAGTCCGCCGTTTGAGCTTGCTCTTTTTTTCCCAAGTGCAGTTCGAGCTTTTCTACTAATTCTAGAAAGCTGGCTCGACCCGAATGAAAGAGTTTTCCTTCTATAAAGACTGCGGGTACCCCGGCGACACCCAAGCGTTTTACTTCCTCTTCGACCAATCCACCGTCTACCATTTCATGGAGAATACCTTCGCCAAACAAGGCAATTTGATTCATAGATTGAACGATTTCAGGACAGACTTCGCATGTGAGAGAAATATAGGTCGATATCTTCACTGGCCCTTTGATATTTTTGATGCGTTTTTGAAGGATTTCGTCGGGGAGTTTGCCTGTGCCATCGGTATTTAAGATAGCAAGAATTAAAGAAGTAAACTCGTGTCCGTTGGGAATCCCTCGGAACTCAATCCCTGTTCGGTCTTGATTCTTTAGGATTTGGAACGTAGGCACAGGGGATATGCTAGATTCACGTTCTACCGTGATTTGAGGCGACGCATTAGCGACGTCTGACAGTAGCTCTAAAAGTTCAGCCTGCAAAGGATGTTCAGACTCTTTTACCTTGAGTATTATTTGGGCTTTAAGTCCAGTCAAAACTTCTTTGAGTTGCAGAGCTGTCGATGAATCTAACATAGTATCCCCCTGTTTTTATAGCGCCACGTCATTGATATTAAAATGCTTGCTGAAACGAGCCTTGAAAATCTACGGATCTCATTTAGATTTTTCCCACAAGATTCAGGCCAGGCTTAAGGGTTTCTTTTCCTGGTTGCCATTTAGCAGGACAAACATCATTGGGGTGGTTTGCGACAAAAATAGCAGCTGTCGTCTTTCTTAAGGTTTCCTCAGCATTTCTGCCTATGCCGTTATCATTGATTTCTGCAAGCTTAATTTGACCTTCAGGGTTTACAAGAAAGGTTCCTCGATAAGCGAGTCCTTCCTCTTCAATATGGACTCCGAATGCTCTCGTAAGAGTGCCTGTGGGATCGGCAAGCATAGGGTACTTGATTTTCTTTATGGTTTCTGAAGTGTCGTGCCAAGCTTTGTGAACAAAATGGGTGTCCGTTGAAATGGAATAGATTTCCACGCCCAGTTTCTTAAATTCTTCATATTTATCTGCCATGTCACCAAGTTCCGTGGGACAAACAAAAGTAAAATCAGCTGGGTAGAAAAAAAGAATGGACCATTTTCCTGCTAGGTCTTTGTTGGTAACGGTCTTGAACTGCTCATTGTGATACGCTTGAACTTTGAATTCTGGAATCTTGGAATTGATGATACTTGACATTGCATTCTCCTAATTGTTTGTTTTCTGGGAGGACCAGTCCTCCAGCCTATGTAGGGATTATCGCCCTCTGGCGGTATAAAGTAAAATTGATTATAGCAACATAACGATAGGATTAAGCTATCGATCAACTAGCTGATAATAATGGGATTTATGGAGTCATGGGGGGAGTCTAGGCCTGGATCCTGGAAGTATAGGGTAAAACGGCGCATCTTCAATTTGCTCTTAAGATTGAAAACTGGGCCACCGATAGGAAATCTAGGTTGCCGGTCCATCTAGAGGAGTATTTGGGAAGTGAGGCTATGGAGTCAAACGGTTTAAAAATATTAATTATTGATGATTCGCCAGATCTGCATGAAATCTTCAAAATGATATTGGACGAGAATCCTCCAGCGCCCGGCGCAAAGCTGAGCTATTTTCATGCCTACTCAGGTCCCGAAGGATTGAATTGCCTTGAATCCCTCCATCCCGACCTGATTCTTCTAGATGTGAATATGCCTCAAATGAGCGGCCATGAGGTGTGCCGACGCATTCGTCATCAAGCAAAAGATGATAGCTACGTTGCCATTATCTTTCTATCTGGGGACGATTCTCCCCAAGATGTAAGTCTCTGTTTAGACGCGGGCGGAGATGATTTTTGTTCGAAAAAACACGCCCATTTAGAACTTCCGTCGCGAGTTCGCTGTGCGCTCAGAATCAAATATATGCATCAAACCATATTGCGTTCGAATCGTGAATTACTTGAGATGAATCAAAAGTTACGGGTTCTCTCCGAAGTGGACGATTTGACAGGTTTGCTGAACATGAGAAGCTTTAAGAGTCGTCTTGCCCAAGAATTTTCAAGGAGCAAACGCCATGATTTGCAACTAAGTTTAATCATGTTCGATTTGGACTTCTTTAAAAATGTAAATGACCATTCGAATCACCTCATGGGTAGCCATGTTTTAGCAGAAATTGGAAAAATCGTCATTGAGGTTCTACGTAGCCAAGATTTCGGCGCGCGGTTTGGGGGTGACGAATACATCATCCTTCTTCCGCATACGAGCGACGAAGGTGCTTGGCGGGTGGCCCAGAAGCTTGAAAAAGCTATTTCACAGAAACTATTTACCATGGATCATTTTGAAGCTTCGGTCACGGCCTCGATTGGAGTTTCTACTTTTGGACCTTCCAAGCTAGAAGTTAAAGAAGCCATCGAACTCATTAAGGAAGCAGACCAAAACCTATATCGTGCCAAAAGCCTTGGCAGAGCCTGTATATGTTCTTCTTACCGCCATTCTAAATCATTGGTGGACTACTCTAAGGTAGAAAACCACCGCCGTTGTTGGACCATCAAAAACGCGTCCTAATCTGGGACAAGGTTCGGTGGTTTGCTCGAAAAGTCTTCCTTTCATCAGCAAGAAAATCTTTAAATAAGCGTAGCCTTAAGAAATCTTCAATTTCATCTCGAGACGTTTCGATTTACACTGAATCTGGGAGCACTTTATGACTCAGTCTAGTTTATCTACACATTCCTTTCTGGAAATTACCCCCGATAGGGTATTAGCTATGGTGGAACGCACAGGCGTTAAGGCTACGGGGCGCGTATTGCAACTAAACAGCATGGAAAATCGCGTTTTTGAAGTGGAAATTGAATGTGAAAATCCCACCACCAAGTATGACCAATTTAGAGTGATCAAATTTCTAAGGCCTGGCAGGTGGAGCCTAGAAAGTGTAGAGGAAGAACATGCATTTCTTCAGGCCTTGGTGGCAAATGAAGTTCCCGTGGCAGCGCCCCTTCTATTTGAAAGTGGAAAGACTATTGCGAGGGATCCTGAATCTGGAATTTTGGCGGTTGTCTTTCCCCGAATCGGAGGTAGAAGCCCCGATGAGTTGAGCCAGGAAGACTACCGTAAGATGGGCCGCCTCATCGCAAGAATGCATGTTGTCGGAAAATCTCTTTCGCCTCAGCGTCGACCAGAGCTTACTCCCGAGACCTATGGCTCAGACAATATCGATTGGCTCTATAATCAATCGGTGATTCCTCTAGAGTTAGAGAACCGCTACCTAGATCTTGCCGCAAAGGCTACCGATCTTTCTAAAGATTTGTTTGCTGGTATCGAACTTCAAGCTATCCATGGTGATTGCCATCTCGGCAATGTTCTGTCAGGTACGGGAGGGCTGTTTTTTGTGGATTTTGATGATATGGTTGTCGCACCTAAAATTCAGGACCTGTGGCTTTTAGTTTCGGGTACAGATGAGTATGGAATTCAGCAAATGAAATGGCTTCTTCAAGGCTATGAAGATATGGCGCGGATAGATCGGGATCAGTTAAAGCTTGTTGAAGTTTTAAGGTTTCTCAGATATGTGTACTACAGCGCTTGGATCGCCAAACGTTGGTCAGACCCAGCTTTTCCTAGGTCGTTTCCTCACTTTGGAACACATGATTATTGGCTCGGTCAAATCAGAGATGTTGAGGTGCAACTTCATGCTATTAAGGAGATTGTCGGTTGAAAGTAAAATCCAAGTTATATTTTATCCTCATCCCCATTCTCATGTTTGTCCTAGGCTCGGTCTATTTTATGGAACAGGTGCTTCGCTACCGTCATATTCCTGGCGATGACGGTATGGTTCATCAATCGGTTCATAAGCCTATTTGTCGCAATTGGCATACTCAATTTGAGTTTCAATATGGGGAGGGTGACCCTATAAATCCTAGCTGCCAAATTGCATTAAACTATCCAAGCCAGGACTTTTTTGTCCCGTCCGCCAATGGGTTTCAGATTCATTTTAAACTCTTTAATGATCAAAAAATTGCGACCCTTTCTGATGAGACTCCCATTTGGCTTCATGTACATGGGATTACGGGGGATTGGCTCTCTGCAGCAAGATATATTGAATCTGCTAATGCCTTAAATTTAAGACTCGTGGGGATGGATCTTTCAAACCATGGCGAATCCACAAATGATGGTCATGGCGCCTTCTGGGGGTGCCGAGAATCCCATGATGTGGTCGCCGTTGTCAAACGCCTTCGAGAGATGTATCCCAGAGCTCCGATCTTTGTCACGGCAGTCTCTATGGGGACCATGGCTGTGGCACGTGCAGAAAAAGAAATGCGAGCTTTGGGTGTAAAAGCCATTCTTTTAGAGGCACCCATCGGCAATGTAATAACAACGGTTCCTAGCTTAGCTCGCCCTATAACGTTTCTAGCTCTGAAAATGCGATCTTGGAAAGATGGTTTTGATTTAAATGTATGCGATGCCAATGAGGTTCTCCCCGAATTTGCAACGCCTACCTTAATTGTCAACGTGGCAGGTGATCCTTATATTTCTAAGCAAGATGCATTAGCCTATTTCGATCGATTGCCGAAGAGCTTGGATAAGAGGATTGTCTTTTTTGAAAACGGTATCCACACATTAGCTTACAATTATAATCGCGTGGAGTTTATCCAGAAGTTTAAAGATCTTTATACGTCAGCCATGATTGCTGACCGTGATCATCTGAGCCAAGAACTCAAGTGAGTTAAGGCCATTCTAACCTCAATTTACTTTCCAAGTCTTTTGCCTCGGTGTGGTATCATTTTGTCGTAAAAAGTTCTTTCCTATACCCAAAAGTGCCAAATGGGCGCGTTTTTCTTGGGAACTGAGTCTCTCTAGAGGTGGCATACTATGTGCATCTTTCTCTTGAGGAGGGTCACATTATGAACTTTTTATTACTGCTACTTCTGTTTCTTGAACCCAAAATTGCATTAGCCCAAGAGTTTGCTATCGGAGGGTTTCTCGTAAGAGGCGACGGCTGCGATCCCAACTCTGTCGCTATCAATGTAGCCCCTGATAGAAAAGCATTTACGATGAGCTTTTCAAACTATATGGCAGAAGTGCGGGCTTCGGCGGGTCCAGAGAATGTGAAGAAAGTTTGCAATACGGTGTTGCAGGTTACATCAGAACCAGGTTGGAGTTTTTCCATCGCGCGTTTTGATGTTAGGGGTTTTGCCATGGTTGAGCCGGGTGCTGTGGTTCGACAAAGAGCCGCATTTGCCTTTGATGGTGTCCTCGCTGATATCGATGCTCTGCGCATAGCAGGTCCTTTTAATGACAATTTTATTCTTTCGACGGATTTAACGTTAAGCAATCGTAACCCATGGTCCCCATGTGAGAAAAAGAATCATCGACTCTCTATTCGCACGGGGCTCGTGGTAAAAGCTCTGCCAGGGAGTGGCGGTTTTATTGCTGCCGACTCAATTGATGGCGAACTTACGCAGACCTATGGCTTGCAGTGGCGTCGCTGTGTGCCAACGGGGGGAGGCCGAGTTCGCTAGCATCTCCTGAGGAATGCTCCCCGAAATAATATAGAGGCGCCACTTGTCCGTAAAACGCGAAGTTAGGCTACTCCACTTAGGAAAAAGAGAAGCCTCTGAATCTAAATGGATTCAGAGGCTTCTTAAATGCTTTTTTAGCAAACTTTTTTTTTTACAAAGGACTTTTATCTAGTAAGGCCTTTGTAATGAATTCTTTTCGGATTGAGAGAGTCTCGTCCTAGTCTTCTCAGCTTATCTTCTTCATAATCAGAAAAATTTCCTTCAAACCAAACCACTCGAGAGTCGCCCTCAAATGCCAAGATATGGGTGGCTATCCGGTCTAGAAACCATCTGTCGTGACTAATGACAACGGCACACCCAGCAAATGCCTCTAGAGCCTCTTCGAGGGATCTGAGAGTGTTTACGTCTAGATCGTTAGTAGGTTCGTCGAGAAGGATTACATTTGCTTCTTCTTTAAATAAGAGAGCCATTTGAATGCGATTTCTCTCACCACCGGAGAGATCGCCAACTTTTTTTGATTGGTCTTGGCCAGTGAAGTTAAACTGAGCACAGTAGGATCTGGCATTGACTTCTTTTTTGCCAAGATTGATGGTCTCATAGCCGCCAGAGATCGTCTGATAGATGGTTTTAGCGGGATCTAGGGAAAGCCTCGACTGCTCCATGTAACCAAGCTTTACGGTGCTGCCAACTTTAAATTCCCCAGAGTCAGGCTTTTCGGTTCCTGTGATCAGTCGAAACAAAGTGGTCTTTCCAGCACCGTTAGGCCCAATAATTCCAACAATGCCACCTGGTGGTAGCTTAAATTCCAAATTGTCAAATAGAAGTTTGTCTCCGTAAGCTTTTTTTACTCCGTGCGCTTCTATAACCACGTCCCCAAGTCTTGGACCTGGCGGAACAATGATTTTAAGATCTTTTTGAAGGGCTTCTTGATTGTTCTCATTGAGAAGGTTTTCATAGGCTGCGATTCTTGCTTTCGACTTGGCGTGGCGACCTTTGGGATTGGTCCGGATCCACTCCAGTTCTTTTTGCAAAGCTTTATTTCGATGGTCCTCAGATTTGGCCTCAACTTCATAACGTTTTGCTTTTTGTTCCAGCCAAGCAGAGTAATTGCCCCTGAAAGGAATGCCTTCACCTCTATCTAATTCGAGAATCCAGCCAGCTACGTTATCTAAAAAGTAGCGATCGTGAGTTACCGCAATAACGGTGCCTTTATATTGCTGGAGATGGCGCTCTAGCCAATAAACAGACTCTGCATCCAAGTGGTTAGTAGGTTCGTCAAGAAGCAGGACGTCAGGCTCTTGAAGTAATAGACGGCAAAGGGCCACGCGTCGCTTTTCGCCACCGGAGAGGTCTTTAATATGGGCGTTACTTGGTGGGCACCTTAAAGCTTCTAGGGCAAAATTGAGTTTATCATCAAGATTCCACGCGTCGAGACGATCAAGCCTGTCTTGGACAGTGGCTTGCTCTTCAATAAGCTTTTCCATTTGGTCGGGGTCTGCTTCGCCAAATGCTAAATTGATCTCCTCAAACCTCTTCAGAAGGTTGACGGTCTCTTGGACGGCTTCCTCGACAATCTCTTTTACCGATTTGGTTTCATCAAGTGTTGGCTCTTGAGGCAAAAAGCCTACCGAAAAACCTTCGGAAAGGTGAGCTTCACCAATAAATTCTTTATCTACTCCAGCCATAATTTTCAATAGCGTGGATTTTCCGGAACCGTTAAGACCGAGAACGCCAATCTTAGCGCCGTAGAAATAAGATAAAGAGATGTCTTTAATTGTTTTTTTGGTGCCGTGATTTTTTCCCACTTTTGACATGGAATAAATTATTTTATTGGCATCGCCATGGGTATTAGCGCTCGACATAGGCCTCCCTTAGGGTTTCGATTAGGGGCAGGAGTCTATCACATTGGCAATCATTACTCATGAGAAAAATCGAGGGGGACTCTTCAGATGCTTGAGTCTCGACGGCTTGCTGGCTAAAAATAAGGCTTGTTTCCGGCATGGCGAGAATCTCAATGCCCCAGATCGCGGGGCAGTCTTAAGCAGGCTCTAAAGTCTCACTACTCAAAAAAACGCCCGACAGAAAAGTTGAGAATGCCCCAATTCTTTTGGTCTTCAAGGATTCTTTTGACTTTGCCGCCTTGGGTATTGCCGCTCTCTGAGAGGATAATGGAACGCGAGGTGCCGAGGATTGACAATCCCCAATACCAGCAGTCGGGTCGTTGCACGTGAAGTCCTAGGGATACCAGTCCAATGAGTCCAGAGGCATGGTAGGCCTTGTTTTCCTCTCGATTGAATTTCGAAGTGCCTTGCCAGTCGCCATAGCTGAGTCCATAGGTTAAAGCTAGGGGGAACTCTCTTACGGGAAACCATCGCCTTTCAGCACTTACAGCTAAATGAGTGAGGTTGACGGTGGTGGCTGAGTTTTCAAAAATTCGTTCTGAAGAATCCTTACCAAACCCAACTGTAAACTGGTTCTCTCCTTGATTAAATGCAAGGTTGAGCCACTGCCAGGGGTGGCTGGCGCCTAAAGAAAGAATGATTCCACGAGTGAATTGAGAGCTCAGCTCCTCGGAATTATCAGCAAGAAAACGTTTCGCATCATCGTCGTCAGCAGCTAATTCCTCATCATAGGTCTCATCAAGCTCCGCCATAAGAGCTCCCTCAGGTGCGGTTTGAGCTGCAGCGGCTTTCTTAGAAAAAAAGAAGGGATTTATTAAGTAAAGGAACAATAAAATGGACCGCAATGAAAAATTCTCCCCTTTTTATGATATGCTACACTGTAACAAGATTCAGGGAACTTCAAAATGAAAAGTTTTTGGCGTTTAGTGGCCTGTTTAACAGTTGCTTATATTGTCATACCTGCTCCCGGGGCACTAGCTGACATTCAGATTGTGCCCTCCATCGCAGCTGTTGATGAATCGGACGACATTGTAAAGCCAGGCATCGGTCTTAAATCATACTTCAACGGATTTGGCGGGAGTGTCTGGGGATGGGGGAGAGATTACGGGCCCGTTCAGCAGCGAAGCATGCTTCTAACATTAGGCAAATACTGGTCCCCATTTTCCTTTAAAAGTCTGACGTTCGGCGGTGGAATCTCGGTCCTTTCTGAGACCACAAGGCTCATTTTTAAAGATGCTCAAGATGAAAACCATGAAGACACGTTTTATAATGGCGGTGGTTTTTTGGGGGTTCGTTACAGCTATAGTCTTTCTAAAGTGGTTATTGATGCCAGCTGGGAGTCTGGTATTTTTCCAGCCGGGATAGGCGGGGGACTCTTTTTGGCGGCCGGACGAAAACAAATAGTTTCTATTGGATTAGGAGCGATGTTGTGAGGATCTCGACTCTTTTCTATTTTTTGATAACCCTATTTTTGCTTTCAAGCTCGAGGCCCTCTTACTCGAATGGGATGACCCTAAACGTAGGCCCCCTTTCGGGAGGGCAGGGTGGTTCGAATCCTTTGTCGATTCCGCCGCTCAATTTCGCGGAGTATCAATTTATATATACCACGTCCCAAAATTCGGAATTTGTGGTGGGTGTCATTCCAGGTATTTTCTATGGGATTCGATCTTCCGAGAAGGATCCTGTTTATGTTTCCGTCGGCGGGGGGTTGGTGATCGATCTCAATGGAGTGGGTGTAGGGATTATGTCTAGTGTAGGTGCCAATCTATTTTGTGCCAAGGTTTGTTTTAATATGGAATATAGGCAGGCAATTGCTCCCAGTCGTGGGACTCTTTTAAGTCCCTTTGCACTAAGAATTGGAGCATCAACGTTTTGGTAGGAGGCTTTATGAAATCTTTTCTAGCCCTATGGTTTTTAGGAACTGAGGCCTTTGGATTTGTATTACTGAGTGGACCTGAACAGGCTACCTTGCCTGCCACGCCAGCAGCTCCCACTATTTCGTTTGTTTGGAATGGAAGCGCGCCCTTTGTTAAGAACAAAGATCAGATAGATGGGGGAGTCCTCACAAACTCCACTGATGAAGAGGTTATGAGCTATCTGATTTCCAAGGCTTTAGGTCGCTGGAGTGCTGTGAGAGGTTCTTATTTGAAACTTGAGCTGGGGGCGACAGATGCCAACGCGAGTATCAATGACAGCGATCGAATTAACGCTATTGTAGTAGGCAAACAGGAGTCCCTTTCTACGGCAGCTTCAGCGCGGCCCCAGTATGAAAACGGTTTGATTTTTGATTGTGATATTGAAGTAGGCACTAACTCTGTTACAGCGGTGTCGCTAGACTACACCCTGACCCACGAGGTGGGGCACTGTGTGGGGCTGGGTCACGCCCACTCCAATTACGGCGCTATTATGAGCTATAGTCGCTCTCAGGTTTCGCCACTTCTTGGTAGTGACGATAAGGCGGGTGTTATTTATTTGTATCCAGATCCGGCGTATATCACTAACTCCCCAAAAACATTGGCATGTGGGCGGATTTCAGGTCCCTTGCAACCTTCAGGGCTATGGGTTCTTTTGCTACTCCCCTTGCTTGCTCTAGGTTTAGGCAGAAAATTTCCTTTCCGATCAAAAACTAGTTGATTTTACCTGCCGGCATGCTAAACCACCTTAGTTCCAAAGAATTTTATTCTTTTGGACTACTTTTACGGAATTGCTGTTGTTTATAGCAGCAATGCTTTGATTTCCTTATTGGCGATCATATCTGTAAATCCTCCTTTTGTTGGGCCTCTTGGTACTTAGTACCAGGAGGTTTTGTCTTGGTGTCGCGAGGACTTCTGGGAGTGTATTAGCGACGACATCTTCTGCAAAGCCGTTTTAGAAGATGGGCGCTTCCTCTGACGAATTGGGCGGTGCTTCCTTTAGAAAGCCCGAGGCGTCTTGCAAACCAATCGAGTCCTTTGAGCATGGGGAAGTTTTGAACCATCCACTCCCAAGCCTCAGCTCCCTGTCTAAGTTCTCCTTCTACTTCTACAGCGATATCACTCGGCATTCCTTCAAAGTAATCTTGCCAAGCCACGAAGGCAATTCTCCCGCCAACTAGGGACTGACACAGGCCTGCCAGTTCCTTACACAGCACACAATCTTGATCATAATAAACTTTTGTCATCTTATCCTTGCATTCCAAGAAGCTAAAAGCTATCGTCTCCCAACTCTTTTTTGAGTGCATGGTCTCGTGGTGAAATAGGTAGACACAGAGGACTTAAAATCCTCCGGCTTCACGGCTGTGCCGGTTCAAGTCCGGCCGAGACCACCAAGTCATTGATTTTATTGCATATTTGTTCGTAAGCGAACAGCGTTTGCGGTGATTCTTCCTCAGCAGCACTGGCTGCAATTATACCTAAAAGCTATAGAGTTTATCAATGGCGAAGTTCGTCTGAGCTGATTGATGATGAATTTCTACATGCCAGTGCTCAAACTAATCAACATTAGCAGTTTCCTTCCTTTGCTAGGTCAAGATTTTTCTCAATCCACAGGTATAGATTTTTTAAATGCCCATCTACTAGGTCCGGGTTTAGCAACGAACCTGTACTTTGGTGAGCTTAATGTCAGTTACCCAGCTAAACTTCAAGATTTTTCCGCATTTTTGAAGCCGCTCATAGTTGGGATAGTAGATTGCTTTTTTTGAGCTTCGATAGAATGAAAGCTCTTAAGTCAACGGCAATAGACGCGAACATCAGTCTGCCGTTTGCCTTACCTAAACTGGAATTTTTAAGCCTGTATAGGCCTATTCGATTTTTTAACGTGTCCATTTCTTGTCATGCACAATCAGCCTACTTTGCGCTGTTTTTTAGGCTTTGGCTGGGCCGTGAGACTTAAGTTTAAAATTTGGAGTTCGATGATGCGACCTTTGGCATCTTCAGAAAATAAGACCCCATCCTTTAAGTAAGACTTAGCCTCTATGCCAGGAGCAAGCTTTATGGCTGCAAAGTCTGCATCATTATCGATCGAAACAAATGGAAGTTCCAAGTCCTTGGCGTTAGCTTTTCTTTTTTGAGACTTCATTTTTATTTTTGTAGAAAGTTTACCATGACCGTGATCACGATCCATAAGTCTTTTTCCTTCCTTTCTAATAAAATAGCGGCGACTAAATTGTCTTGACGCGCACTAAATGCCTTTGCAAAAATCCACTTAGGGCCCTGCGCTACTAAAAAATCTGGCGACTCGATTAAAAGTTGAATATCATCAACCAAGACCCCTCGTTCAGTCATCCGTTTAGCTGCGTGAGGAGATAATACCCATTTTTTAACAACCGGCTTGGTCATATCAGCCCTCCAGCACCTTCAGCAAAAGATAGCACACTTGCAACCCTAAGACAATGTGGTGTCTCGCTAGTATGAGTCCTAAGTGAGTGAGCGCGGAGATCTCTGATTCTTGACGAAAGAAATTTAAAAATCTGAGTGCAAAAAGATACCATCGGAAACTTTATGAGTCTTTATCGATTGACAATGGTTGAAGTTCTATTGAACCCAAGTTCTAGTGCTTATTCCTTATGGAAGCATTTAAGCAATCGCATTCAAAAAACTAATTGAATCGGAGTTTTACATACCATAACGAAAAAGTGCTGGTTGTACCTAGAAGTCATAAGTCACCCCTTAACGACGCCATCACAAGTAGCAACGGGGCTTGACTGTTTTGAGTTGTGATTTGATGCCTAACTCTTCATAGCGAGGCCTAGCCGCGACTAGTTTTCTAGTTGGCTTTCTACCGACCACTGGTCTTTGAAGTTGCTGACTTCTTCGATTTTGCCTATGTCTTGGTATACCCCCTAACTTAAATTGCAACAGCGTCGCGAATATGAAGCATGGCGTATGTGCCTGGAAACGCTAAAGAAAATAGAAATTGTTCCGATAAGTTATTAATTTAATGGAGGTGCCATTCAGCCGCACTCCATTGCCAATTCATCTAGTGCTACTTTTCTCTAAATCCTCAGAGGATTCCCCAAAACCAGCACTGAAATATCAGTCCTAGCAAGGACTTTACATTTTACTTTGTCTTTTTAGCGTGTTATAATCCGCCGGTTGCTTCCCGGCCGAGACCACCAGCTTCCTTTAGTGCTTTATTTCTCGGCTGAGTGATCATAATCACTTTATTATAGATTGTTTCTTTGTCTTTCCTAACGAATTTTCCATTTATAAATAGCTTACCAAGTGTAAGATTTATAGGACTTAGATTTCCAAGCCTTGCGAGCACCCTTTCAAGGTAAATGTTATTGGCTGTGCTAGTGTATGGGAATCAGCAAAGAGAGGATCTAAATGAGTGGACCTGAAATTGTTCTAAAGCCCATAGGCACAATAGAATGTGATAGAAAAGAAGCTGTAGACGATTTTTGGGGTGAAATTAAATCTACAATTTGTTTGGATTCGAAACAGTTTACACCAGACTGCATTCTGGGTCTTGACGATTTTTCACACATCGAGGTGGTCTATCAGTTTCACAAAGTGGCACCGAGTGATGTTCTATTAACTGCTGGGCATCCTCGGGAGCGAAATG